>NZ_WKKI01000051.1 GCF_009674805.1 Metabacillus lacus
AAATGAAACAAAACGGGCAACTGTCTTCAAACAATTGGAAAGGTGAGTTTTTTAATAAATATGACTCTGTTAAGGCTGTACGTCAGTTGAAAAAACATTATCCTTTCTTAAAAGAAGTGGATAGTATCTCCCTTCAAAGCTCCGTTGAGAATCTGGCTGATTCGTACCAACGGTATTATAAAAAGCAAAACAAAGCCCCTAAATTTAAGGGCAAAAAGAACAAGGTGCAGTCCTTAAAAAACCTCGCCATGCTTGAATTATTTAAGCGTAGCGAGGTTTTTTATTTCTCGTTTTTTTCATTTTAACTTGTGAGAATCTTTTAATCCTAGATTGGAAAAGATCAACTAACAATTACTTGACACCCAGTATTGCAACCAAGACAATCGACAGAAAGAGACTTAATAACAAGGACATCATCCAATTAATTCTCTGTGTCATTTTTAAGAGAATATTTAAAATGGCACTGATGAGAAAGCATACAAAAAAAACAAATATAATCATATATAATTCCATTGGATATTCCTCCCTCTATAAATGTTGATTTATCAACGGTTTAACCCGTTGGTGGGGTGCCAAAAAAAATTTTTCGACACGCTTCCTAACAAAATTTTTATAATATGTGAAACTATTCCAACATATGGGTACGCTACGCGGTCACTACTGGATAATGGTGGAAAGTAGTGATGGGAATTTATGCGATGCACAATGGATCTCTGCGCAGCTTATGATGACGTACCCTCCCATGTCTCTGGGCATCTGCGTGCCTACATTCCTTCGTTCGGTCTAGTCATAAGGCAGAGGCTAGCGAAGCTCCTTTAGGGACTCGAGGTCGAATGGAAAAAATAGTGCCAGCTTCTCCGTGTCATCCTGTTGTCAAGAACTCATTAAGGGGATGTAGGGTACTATGCAGCCTCTCCGAGACTAGGAATATCCCTCATCATTCGCTGAGCGTCAAACGCTCTGTGCTTTGTGCTGATTCCATGTAATACTTTTAATAATTTTCCGCATAGAACCACGATGGATTGCTTCTTGCGCAAAGGATTAACCTTGCGGTTTGTATCATACTCATGCAACTTTCTAAAGACTTCATTGTGGCGTATCATCGGCATCATTACACGGAACAGGAGGGCACGCAGCTTTCTTCTGCCTCGTTTGGAGATTCGCTTTTGGCCTTTATGCTGCCCAGAGGAACTTTCCCGTAATGTTAATCCCGCGAGTTTGATTAGTTGGCGTGGATCTTCATAGTGTGAAAAGCTACCAATCTCAGCTAATAGGTCAACAATCGTGGTATCTCCTAGCCCCTGAACCGTTGATAACCATTCGTATTCTGCAGACGTTGTTACAAGTTCAACTAAGTGTTGGGTAACACTTTCGATATCTTGTTCTAGTTGGTGATAACGGCGAACGAGTGTGGCGATTTCAATACGGGCCATCTCACGTCCTTCTGTTACTCCGATAGAACTAGATGCGACTTCGATAAGGCGCACTGCTTTTGGTTTTTGTGGAGATTTGAGTCCCTCGACCTTCCGATAAAGTGATAACACTTCGTCCGGTTGTTTTTGGTGAAGATCACTAGGAAATGGAGTACATTCAAGCACAGCCATTGCCATTTTTCCGAATGATGGGAACACCTGAGTAAATTCAGGAAAATAGCGATCCAACCAACAATCATCATGTTTTTGACAGATCCCAATTCCTCTGTCAATCTACTACGGAATGTTGAACCAGCACGAAGTTCCGCTTCCCTCCCTTTTAGGATTCGCGGATAACTAAAGCGTCCATCCTTTACAAGACGAGCGATTACCAGCGCATCTTTACGGAGGATAAGGCTTTGCTTAGGTTCACGCGACTGATCTTAAAGGGCTCTGTTCCCTTTTCGAATCCCCCACTTCAAACAGCTCGCAAGAGCAGTTAAGTGGCGGGTAGTTCAATCTCTATTTATTCTCCCATCCACTTCTTAACAAAGAGAACATATAGGCATCCTGCGGCAGATTCCCTTGATACATATACTCTCTGAGTATGCCTTCTTCTTGAAAGCCCAGCTTTTTCAGCAAGCTTGCGGAAACTTGATTTTGCAGAAACACAACAGCACTGATTCTGTTCAGCAGAAGTTTTTCATAGCCATATGATATGACAGTTCCGGCTGCTTCGGACATATAGCCATTTCCCCAGGATTCAGCACAAAGCTCATAGCCGATTTCAGCTCGCCTGTGTGTTTTGTTGTATGCATGAAAGCCAATGGTGCCAAGAAATTGATTGTCCTCTCTTCTTTCAATGCCCCAGCGTATTCCCCGTTCCTCTTCCAACAGCAATTGAAATTGCTGGACAAGCTTTTCAGCCTGTTGTTGATCATGAAAAGGTTCCTGGCCATAATACCTCGTTACTCTCTTATCTGAAAAAACACGATAAATGTCGTTAGCATCAGCAGCTCCGATGTCCCGGAGCCTGAGCCGTTCAGTAGTTAAATCAGGAAAAATCATTACAGTCCTCCAACATAATATAGATATAACTATATTCTATAAATACACTGTAGTTCCTCCAGAAATTAGCTGCAACCATCTTAAGAAAATTGTCACCCTAAAGGTTGCTTTCTCACAATATAACCGTCAATATAGAACTAGCAAACAATCCAAAGATCGTGCAGGTGATATATTCATGATAGAAGTAAAAAAATCTACCATAAGTGACGGGGAATTTAACAGGGGTGTTTTTGCAACTGTTGCCATTAAAAAAGGAACGCTGTTTCATGAAGCCCCTGTTCTTCCATATCCTAACAGTGAACATGTGCATATTGAAAAGACCGCGCTGGAGGATTATGCTTTTGAATACGGAAGCAATCATTCCGCCATTCTTCTTGGCTACGGCATGCTTTTCAACCATTCTTATGAGCCCAACGCTACATATGACATCAACTTTGAAAATCATACATTTGATTTTTATGCATACAAGGATATTGAGGCAGGGGAAGAAATTCTCATTAATTACAATGGCGAAGTAGACGATAACGAGCCCCTCTGGTTTAACAAAGAATAAAGGTAAGCTTCCATCCCGTCAAAAGGGGCTGCAGTTCACTAGCTGAACTGCAGCCCCTTTGCTTTTTGTGGTTGGCTGTATAGATGAAATTTTTTCTGAATTAATCAGCTTTCCCCTTCATGCGGTTCTGCCATGAAAGGGGTATTCCTGCTGAAATTACCCTATGCCTTCCAATAGACTTGAAATGCTGTCTCTTATGATTTGCTGCTGTTGATCACTGCCAAGAAGAACCGCTACCAGCAAAGCTACCAAAAGAAGAAGAATCAGCACTACTGCCACAACTTCCATCTGTATACCTCCCTCCCTTCTATCAATCCATTCCTTCTACTCTATGATTACTTGATAGAGCTGATATAAGCAGAACAATCAGTTTGAAAGAAAAGAGGCTGCACTTCAGCTGAAATTCCGCTGCGGGTGATGCTGTTTTAGACAGATAGGATTTCCTTTTCAATCAACTGTTAAAAACCCTTCACCATGTTCGCTTTTTTTGAACTCCCCAAGGCAGCCTAGGTACTGGACTACATAAGTGAAAAAAATTGATTATTATGTGGACTTGGTTCCTTTGCCCCGGCAACTTCTTTCCTTTTGAATATGCTGAATGGAAAACAGATTTAGAAAGGAGTCCTCCCTATGGAAGAAAATGAAATGTATGAGCAAAACACCTTCAGAACAAATAAAAGCACGGTTTCACATCTGACGAAGGCCATTCGGGAAGGAATCAGACAGGCAGATGAAGAAGGCGTTTCAGAAAAGATGGTTGATGATCTTCAGGAGCTGTTACTGACTTTGCAGCAGGCTGATTGCCAGGCTTTTGCTACAGACACCTGCACACTTGAACTGCCCGGCAATTCTATCGATCAAAACCCGCCCATTCTTGTATCAGTTCAACATGATGTGTTTGGGCTCAGCTGCTGCATTGAACCTACACTTGCAGATGCCGAAACACCTTGCGGCATCATAAAAAATGCCTGCTCGGTGAACGAGATTAGAGCAACCGGATACATCAACTATTATTTTAACTTTCCTCTTCTTACCTTCTTTAATAGTGGTGAAGAGGACTGTGGAAAAAAAGTACCCCGTATTTTTTCATGTTCAGGATCAACCTGCGTCAACGAAATCATCGGCTATCAGTCTCTCGAAGATCCTGACCCCTGCCCTGATTTTTGCAGCGACGCTGTTCTTTCCGTAGCCATCCGCTGCGCTGTATATCATGCCAGCAACAGTTTGGCTGTTACGTATATCATTCTGCACCTGCTTCCCAGCTGTACCAGCAAATAATCACTAGGGCTTACAGCGCTCAAAAACTAAAAAAAAGATTCCCATGTTACAGGAAACCTTGATTTTAGTGGGACGGCATATGTTAAAAAGCAAGCAAACATCGGGCACAATTCCTGCTCTTTACTTATCATGAAAAGATTAATCATTTTTTGAATATACAGCAACGCCAAAGGAGATACAGTAAGCTGGTTGCTTTTTAGAGCACTTCTAAAAAAATCACTTCAAAACATTTAATGGAACAATTTCTTTGTCTGTCATTAATATACCGTGAGTTTTCATTAAGGACTCCTTCAGGGTCTCAGGAGTTCGTTCAGCGTGATAAGCACAAACCGATATCAACTCATGTTCTTCGACGAATGAGTTAAGATCGTGTTCGTACTCCTCAATTAAAGAAAACATCTCTGCATCATCGCCCCACTCAACTGCTCCCCAAGTATAAATTCCAGCTTCCTGATCAAGCAGCTGGTCCAGCGTCTTCTTTAAGTGCGCACGTATTGTCTCAGGGTGAAAATTGCCATTGGAATAATAAAAATCAAAATTATTGTATATATGAACCTTTGCGAATTCAGCTGGAGACAGCTTTCCCGGCAGGTCTCTTTTCAGTCTGTTTATATTCGGATCTTTATCAACCCACACCACATGGCTACCCTTTTTTACCCCATTCAGAATAAAGGCACTTACATTTGACAAATATATGTCATTGTCAGTGTAGTGATAGAGAATATGTCCATAACCTTTATTCTCTCTTTGGAGTAAGTCATCTATTAGTACCTGTTGCTTCATCCACTCAAACTCCTCATTCTTTTGCTTTGTATACTTAGTTTCAACAATTTATTATAAAATACTTTAGAAATAAAAGGTAGTACTTCTTCTCTGTATTTTTAAAGAAGTAAATCCATCCATATTTTCACTGCTGTTGCCAAAATCAACAGTGCCAGCAAGGCCTGAAGAATTTTTGTGTTCATCTTGCTTCCTGCAGAAGCTCCCAGCGGCGCAGCAATCAGGCTTGCGGCGATCATGATGAGAGCTGGCGGATAGTCCACCTGCCCAGTAGCAACTTTACCGGCAGCGGATCCTATTGAAGAAAGCAGAGTAATTGCCAGCGAAGAAGCAATCGTAATTCTGGTAGGTATTTTAAGGACAACCAGCATAATTGGTACGAGCAGAAATGCACCCGCCGCCCCGACAATACCTGAACCTGTACCTACCACCAGTGCGAGAAAGGAAGCCAGCCATTTATTAAAAACCACCTTGTCTTTGTGCAGGGTCTCCGCATTCTTTTTAGGGAGTAACATCATTGCGGCTGCAGTCACAGCGAGGACACCGTATAGAAGATGAATACTATTCTCAGCCATATAAATAGAACCCCATCCTCCTAAGGCGCTTCCAGCAAGTACACTGATTCCCATATACAATATGAGTGATTTGTTTAAGTAGCCGCTTTTTCGATAAGCCCAAACACCACCCAAGGCAGCAAAGAACACCTGAACAGCACTAATGCCGGACACTTCGTGGGCACTGAAGGCAGCAAAACCGAATAATGGCGGAATATAAAGCAGCATAGGGTATTTAATAATAGAACCGCCTATGCCCAGCATACCGGAAATATAAGAGCCAATAAAACCGATTAAAAATATAACTGCAATAAAAGATATATCCATTAAGCACAATCCTCCCTTTTTGTAAAAGCGGAAAGGGAGCCTCTCAGACTCCCTTTTGCTTCCTTATCTAACAGCACAACGATTGGGCCCGATCTCCATTTCCCGCTCCTCTTCCTGATGAGGCTGTATTTTACCCATGTTTACCTGTCGAATCTCCTCATAGGCATGTGGCTGAGGAGGCAGATTTTCTGTTACGAGCTTTCGGAACTCAGCTTCTTCAGCAACCTTTAGTCCATGATTAAGCTCAAAAAGGACTGCAAGCTTTTCAGCTGCACTTCCATCTTCATTCAGCTCAGAAACACTCATAAAATGAGCGGGCAGCACAATCAGCTCCCCTGACAGCTCTTTGTAACGGCTGTAAAGACTTTCTCTTAAATCTCCCACCCAGTCCTGGGCTTTTCCCGCAAGATCCGGCCTTCCAATGCTGTCTATAAATAAAATATCTCCAGTCAACAGATAGGCGTCATCAATCAAAAATGAAGTAGAACCAATCGTATGGCCCGGTGAATACAGTGCAGCAATGTTCACCTCTGAATTTCCAACCTTTATCAGGGTTTTATCCTTCAAAGGTGAAAAGTCAAAAGTGACCTCTTCCGCATCCAGAGGCGGAAGCCAATAAGTGGCACCTGTTTGTGCTGCAAGACTCCTTCCGCCTGAAATATGATCCGCATGAAGATGGGTATCAAATACATTCTTGATCACCACACCTGCTTCTTCGGCATACTTCAAATATTGTTCCGTCATTCTTGCTGAGTCAAAAATGGCTGCTTCTCCTTCAGAAATCAGCATATAACTCAGGCACCCTTTTCCCATTCGGACGAACTGATACAGTTCACCTCCGTTGTTTAAATCCCCGACTTTGACCGGCTCAAGATATTCGCTCCAAGCTTTCATGCCGCCCTGAAGGTAGAACACGTCCAGTCCTTCTTCAGAAAGCATGTCTGCCACCATGATCGAAGATCCCTCTTTCGCGCATACGACCAAAATTTCCTTGTCACCAGGTATAAACTTTAAGATGTCCTCTACCCCTTCAAGCAGGTCAAAATACGGTACGTTAAGATACTCAAAGTGCTTTCCTTCTACTTTCCAGTCTTTAAATGCATCCGCATTTCTTACATCCAGAACAAATAACTCTTTATTGCCAACCACCCTTTTCGTCAATTCCTGTGAAGACATCTCTTTTACAGACATATCAAATTACCCCCATAGGTATTATTTTGCTGAAATTTTTTTATGTTTTCATCTCGTCTTTAAAGTGAAAAGCTCTTGCTTCAAGGTAAGCTAATTCATGAAAGTTCACAAAGACGTTTTTTCCCCATTCCATCCGCTCATACCGGGAACCACATTGATAACTTGTGAAAAGCCTTTATCGGCAAGCATTCTTGCAGCCATTTCACTTCGGCTGCCGGTTCTGCACACGACATATATAGGAAGACTCCCATTCAACTCATTCTTTCTTTCAATCAATTCACCAAGCGGTATTGATACAGCCCCTGGTATATGCTCAAAAGCAAATTCTGCTTCCTCTCTCACATCGAGAAGTGTTATCTCTTCAGAAGCCTGCAGCTTCTGGTGCAGTTCTTCATTGCTGACAGAAGGAAATAATGTTTTTTCAACATACTCTTCCCCCCCTGACTTTCTGAGATAATGCTTGAATACACTACCTTCATTCAGTGTTCCTATATACTGATGCCCTGAGCTTGCAGCCCACGCTTTCAAATCAGCAGTTGAGCCTTTATCAGTTGCCTGCACTTCGAGTATTTCTCCGGAAGCCATATCCCTTATTGCTTTTTTAGTTTTCACAATCGGCATGGGGCACGCCATTCCTTTGGCATCAAGAACCTGGTTTACTTTTATTGAATTCATAACAGTATCCTCCTCTGAATAGTGATTTAAATAAACAAGTTAACATTGCCGTCTTCTGCATCAGCCAGGTATGCAGCAACTCCCGCATATTCAATGTTTTTCAGAAGCTCTTCTTCCTGCAGTCCCAGCAAATCCATTGTCATCGTACATGCTACAAGCTTTACGTCCTGCTCCTGAGCCATGCTGATCAGCTCAGGAAGAGGCAAAGCCTGATGCTTCTTCATGACACCTTTGATCATTTGCGGGCCAAATCCTCCGAAATTCATTTTTGAAAGACCCATCTTATCGGCACCTCTAGGCATCATGCTTCCGAACATTTTTTCCAGCAGCCCTTTTTTCAATTTTACTTTTTCATCTTTCCTAAGTGCATTCAACCCCCAGAAAGTATGAAAAATGGTTACTTCATGATCATAAGCTGCTGCTCCGTTTGCAATGATATAGGCAGCCATCGCTTTGTCATAGTCTCCGCTGAACAGGACAATTGTTGTTTTCTTTTTATCAGTCATTTAGATGCTCTCCTCCTAGTTACCCCTTAGGGTATATGAAAAACTCAAAATTTTTTATCCTTTTTGAATCCAGAATTTATAAACTCCATTTTCTTCTTCATGCTTCAAAAGCACGTGCCCTCCTGATTGGCTCCATGCAGTCAGGTCGCTTTTTGCTCCCTTGTCAGTAGTGTGAATTTCAAGTATTTGCTGAGACTCCAGCTGAGTGATCGCCTTTTTTGTTTTTACTATTGGCATTGGACATGCTAATCCTTTTGCATCAAGAAATCTATGTGAATTCATTTTCATTCCTCCAATTTAATTTTCGAGTATACCAGTACCCCTATGGGTATATTAACAGTTAAAAAAAAGGATGTCAACATTATCTGCTTTTTACAAGCAAGTTGACAGCCTCTTTAATCATTTCATCAGAACTGCCTCCGTTTTTCTCTGCCTCCCGTACGCATTCCACGAGGTTTTCGCTGACAATTAATCCTACGGTCCTATCAACTGCAGAACGGACTGCTGACAACTGTGTGATGACTTCTTTACAATCTTTATCATCTTCCATCATTTTCAATATGCCTCTGAGCTGACCTTCCATTCGTTTCACTCTATTTTTAACGGAATCATTGTATTCCATGTTTTCAACTCCTTTTATTGTCCTTGGTTATTTTTGCGTTGATTAGGGACTATTTTATACCCTTAGAGGTATAAAGTCAATTTCTGGACAATAGTAAAAAGGCGGTGAATCTTATCACCGCCTTCTTAAAAAATCACTTTTCATGCACCCTTGCTCTTCACTTTAACGTACTCCTCCGTCGAAGTAACATCATACTTTTTTGGATTTCCTGCTACTTTAAATAATGAAAAAATGATAAAAAATCCAAGGATAAGTGCAGGGACTCCCCCTAAATTGGACAGCATTTTAATTCCGTCAATTTGCGCAAAGCTGATCATAATCCAGGCGATTGCACCAATTCCTGCACCCCATACCAGTTTGATGGAAAATTTCGGTTCCGGACTTTCCGGTGTAATACCATGTGAACTAATTCCCGCCATTGCTGATATATTAGAATCGGCAGCGGTTACAAATGAAATAAAGACGATAAATATATACAATGGAATAATAATGCTGCTCAGAGGAAGATCTGATAACACAGCATACAGCACGGTCTCAGGACCTGAGTTGATCAGCATATCACCAAGAGAAGCATTTGCAAGCGTCTGCTGTATGGAATAACCGCCGAAAATGGTCATCCAAAACCCTCCTACTACGGAAGGAATGAGAAAATTAACGATAATAAAGGTTTTCACAGTGTAACCGTAGGATATCCTGCCTAAAAATAAAGCTGTAATGCTGGCCCAGGCAAACCAGTTTGCCCAATAAAACACTGTCCACCACTGCGGCCACATATCTCCAGAGGAAGCACCGGTAAACAGGCTTTTTTCAAAAAAAGATGACAGAAAAACGCCAAATGATTCTGTTCCTAAGTTCATCATATAAGCTGTCGGACCAGCTATTAAAATAAAAGCAATGATTGCTATGTATAACCTTAAGTTCAGATCAGACAGGATGGAGATTCCTTTCATAAGGCCTGTTGAAGCAGAAATGGTAAATGCCAGCATCAAAATTCCGGTAATGACAGCCCACAAAAGTGGGTTGGAAGGAATAGCAGTCATATAATTGATGCCGCCTGCCAAATTCAGAATGGCTGTACCCATAGCTGCTGCCATTCCAAGCGCCAGTGTATATAGACATAACGCATCAATCGTTTTTCCCCATCCTGGGCTGATTTTATCACCAAACAGCGGGGCAAGGGTGGAGCTCAGACTGAATGGCTTTCTCATATTATAGTAAGCGAAAGCAAACATTAATGCCGGAATACAATATATTGCGTACGGTGTAATCGTCCAGTGCAGATACATGGTAGACATAGCAAAGGTAGCCGCCTCCGGACTATTAGGTGTTAATCCCATAGATTCAGGAGGTGTCGTCAAGTGATAAACCGGTTCCACAATACCCCAGAAGGTTACTCCGGCAGCTATTGTAGTACACAATGTGATCGCGATCCAGTTATACATTTTCAGCATCGGTTTCGCCTTTTGACCTCCGATTTTCACATTCCCGAGCGGTGAGAAAAAAACTACTGCTACTGTTATTAACATAAGCAGCCCTCCAACGCTGAAAATCCACCCTGCTTGTGCTAAAAGCCAGTCATTTGCACCTGTTGCCATTGAAATAAAAGCGTCTCTTTTAAAGAATCCTGCGGCCGCTGCTGCAATCAACAGCAAAAATGGCGGCCAAAATACTGAATGCCTTAAACCCTTCATACACATTCCCCCTTTAAAATAGCAGTTCATACCTATGCTGCTAACATACTCTTTACCCTTAAAAGCTAGGGAGAAACACTTACAGTAGTTAGTCAAGATTCCTGCTTACTTTTTCATGTATTCTAAATACAGATTAGGACCAATATGCTAAACTAAATGTATACGCTTACATTTATGGGGGGGGTGGGACTTATAACACAACATAGAGATAAGAAATTGAAAGTATGTTATAAAGAAAGCTACATAAAAAATTCTGTTGGGGGGATTTTCACATGATGAACTATTTGCAAAGAATCGGCCGTTCCTTAATGCTGCCGGTTGCAGTGCTTCCGGCTGCAGCTATACTTCTAGGCATCGGCTATGGAATTGATCACGAAGGCTGGGGGTCGGGCAATCAGCTTGCCGCTTTTCTCATTAAAGCAGGTTCATCCATTCTAGACCATCTTGGTGTGTTGTTTGCGGTGGGGATTGCACTCGGCATGTCAAAGGACAGAGACGGTTCAGCGGCGCTCAGCGGACTTGTTGCATTTCTTGTCGTTACAACACTGCTGGGTCCAGATTCAGTAGCTGTGATTATGGGCATACCGCCTGAAGAAGTGAATGCCGCATTTTCAAAGATTGATAACCCGTTTATCGGGATCCTTTCCGGACTTATTGCCTCTATTATGTATAACCGTTTTAGCCAGACAAAGCTGATTGATGCACTGGCATTCTTCAGCGGACGGCGACTTGTTCCGATCATGTCCGCTCTGGCTATGATTGCGGCTTCCTTTGTTCTGCTGTTTGTATGGCCTGTTGTATATTCAGGGCTTGTAGCCTTTGGGGAGGGAATCAGCAGCCTGGGCTTTATTGGAGCGGGCTTGTACGGATTCTTTAACCGCTTATTAATTCCACTTGGCCTGCATCATGCATTAAACTCTGTATTTTGGTTTGATGTGGCAGGAATTAATGATATAGGGAGATTCTGGTCGGGCGATGGAGTGAAAGGCGTAACAGGAATGTATCAGGCAGGTTTCTTCCCGGTCATGATGTTTGGTCTGCCGGCTGCAGCTCTTGCTATGTACCATACCGCCAAATCCCAAAACAAAAAGCAGGTAGCATCCTTGTTCCTGGCTGCAAGCTTCGCTGCATTTTTAACAGGAGTAACGGAACCAATTGAATTTGCTTTCATGTTTGCTGCACCTGCCCTTTATGTCGTTCATGCCGCACTGACAGGATTGTCACTTGCTATTGCCTCCCTGTTCAACTGGACAGCAGGATTTGGCTTCAGCGCAGGTTTAATTGACTTTGCATTAAGTTCAAGGCTGCCGCTGGCAAACAATCCTTATATGCTTCTAGTCCAAGGACTGATATTTGCAGTTATTTATTATACTGTCTTCCGCTTCCTCATTACGAAATATAACTTTAAAACACCTGGGCGGGAAGATGCTTCAGAACAAGAAGGCGCAATTGCTGAAGCTGCAGCAACCATTGAAGCATCATCAGAAAACAAACATAGCCTCATGGCAAAAAACATTTACGAAGGGCTCGGAGGCAAAGAGAATGTCATCTCTATCGACAACTGTGTCACCCGCCTGAGAATAGAAGTAAAGGATATGAAAGCTGTCAATCAGCAAGCAATCAAGGCAACGGGTGTTCCGGGTATCAACATCGTGGGCCCTAACAGCATCCAGGTCATTGTCGGCCCCTCTGTGCAATTTGTGGCGGATGAAATGCGAGGGACATAGGGACGGGTCCCTCGTCCCAAAGGGACATAGGGACGGGTCCCTCGTCCCAAAATCAGGAAAATCCTCCTGTTTATTAAAGAGCTTTTCCTCGATGAAGATAAAAGTAACCTGCATCAGCCAAAAATACTCTTACTAAATAAACTGCACCCTAAAAGATAGACACATCTATTGCCAGGGGTGCAGTTTTCCTTATCACAATGCTTAATTCCAGATTGAACAATAAAGAAAATTGGGCACTATTTCACCTTTCCTCCTCCATCTATCCCTTAGCATGCCTGCTTCTAGTTGTTATAGGAAGAGGACTGCCCCGGATCCTGCTTTACAGAGTGAACACTTGGGTGTGATATACCGAATTTTTTAATCTTGGGATATCCACTCATATTTAAAATCTGGTAATTTTTCTTCGTTTTGGTGTCCTTTGCTTACAATTTTAAACCCCTGCTTTTCGTAAAATCGCTGAGCCTTCTTATTTTTTTGGAATGTATACAGTGATAATTTTCCCTTTGATCTTTCTTTCGCTATAGCAAGCAGCCTATTTCCAATACCCATTCCCTGATAATCTACGTGAATATATAATTGATTTATTTCACTTACATGATAGACAATTATTCCAACTACCTCTTCATTCATTAATGCAAGTTCTATCTTATACTTCTCAACTAATATCTCTTTTAAAAAATGAACGTGATTTTCGAAACTGTGAATATCCTCCTGCCCAATGGCTTCCTCCTTGCTTTTCCTCCACATTGCTACCGTTTGTTCAGCGTACTTAGGATGATAGGGCATAATAATAACATTGTCCATTTTCACTTCCCTCCCCTTTCTGCCACACTTTTTCAGCAGCTTCGGTCCTTTCCTCCTCTTCTAAAACAGCACTCCTAACAGCTGTTTAAGTACCCGGCTGATCTGAAACAAACTTATACATGAGGATGTCGTCAGCATATTCTCCATCAGCTAATTTAATTTCCCTTATTTTCCTGCCTTCTTCCTTAAAGCCGAGCTTCTTATATAGAGATATTGCATTGATATTTGTTGAAAACACACCGAGGGTGACTTTTTCAATGAATGGATTTTCCTCTGCCCAGCGCAGCAATTCTGAAAGCAGCTTTCTGCCGATTCCTTTGTTTCTATAAGATTTTTCAATCATCATTCCAACTGAACCGACGTGGGAGAGCCTTTTTCTATGCTGCACCTGAAGAACAGCCCAGCCAATCAAATGATGATTA
Source organism: Metabacillus lacus (assembly GCF_009674805.1). GTDB lineage: Bacteria > Bacillota > Bacilli > Bacillales > Bacillaceae > Metabacillus_C > Metabacillus_C lacus. Next base: position 13,611 of record NZ_WKKI01000051.1, read on the forward strand.
ATTTCCGCAACAAGAAGTGTTTCTCTGTCACTTTTCAGCAGTTTTTGAATCCATTGTCTTTGCTGTTCGGCAGTTACTTCAAACTCTTCCTTGACTGTAATAAGATAATTTTCCTCCGCAATGACAGAAGCCTGCAATTGCAGAACTGCCTCAGCATCTTCCATTGCAACTTCTCGAATTCTGTAATTAGAAGACATCAATTCTCTGCTCCATTCTTATTTCTATCATGATTCGCCAGTATTAAAATAGTGTTTAAACGTTCAAGAAAATGAGCATTTCTAACAATATAAATTACCCTCTTAAGACTTCCAAAAATGCTGCCTAAGATACTTTTCCAAGTCCTCCGATGATGCTTCATCACTGACAAACCCCGCATAGCCATCAGGACGGATTAGAATCATGCCCTCTTTAGCTATGCCAAACTGCTGCTCCAGTGATGTTGAGGCGCCTGAATTCCCGGGCGTGATGATGGATACAGGCGTACTGAAACTCTTCAGCATTTGCTTTATCTGCTCCACCTGTGAATGTCCATCTGTAAATAGCAGCAGCAAGAGCCCTTTCCCAGAAAGATATGAAATTAACTGTTCTCCATCTCCTAATGTAACATTCGGAATACGTTCACCGGCTTGCAGCTTTCTGCTACCCATAAACCTTCGCTTTCCTTTTGAAAGAGAACTATTTTGATACGTCACATTCAGCTGTGAGAGAGTCGTTACTGCAAAATCTTCAACAAGCTGAAGAGAAGAGATTTTAGGTGCCATATAATTTCTGACCGCTGAAAAAATACTGTTGTCTGACAGGATCATTTTGGTACCAAGTTCAGTCCGTTTCAAAACATTCTCCCAAACGGGTACTCGTTCTTCTGAATATGTGCTGAGCAACTGTTGGGGAGCATGATAATGTAACACAAATGCTAATTTCCAAACCAGGTTTACTCCATCCTGTATGCCCATGTTCATCCCCTGTGCACCCAATGGAGAATGAACATGGGCAGCATCGCCGGCTAGAAACACTCGGCCTGCTTTTCCGCTTTCCACCATTCTCTGATGAATGCGAAACCTGGATTTCCATGTAGGGCTGTGAACCCTTGCACCAGAAGGCCCTACTCTTTCAATGACACTCTGTATCTCTTCCAAGGTTATAGAAGTGAGTTCATCCTCATCTGACGTAAATACAACACGGTGCTGGCCGTCCTTCATTGGAAAAAATGCCGCTGCCTCACCATCTTTCACAAACGCAAACACTTCATCTCGGGGAAGGTTCCATTCCACCTTCAAATCTGCGAGGGAAAATTGCTGTTCCAAGGCCTTCCCTTGAAACGTAAGCCCCGCCTTCTTTCGAACTGTAGAGTGAACGCCATCACAGCCAATCACATACTTTGCCGCGATCATCCCAGAAGCACCGCTGTTTCTCTTGATCTTGACAGAAATATGGCTGCTCATTTCCTCAATTTCTGTCAGGGTGGTTTGCCAAAGAACTTCTCCGCCCTGCCTTTTCAAGTGCCGGTACAATATATCCTCGGTTTCATTTTGCGGAATCATGAGCACATAAGGAAATTTGCTGTGGAGTTTATCTGAAAGATCGAGTTTTACAAGCTCTTTTTCTCCTGAGTATACATGAAATGTCTGCGCTTTAAGCCCCTTTTTTGTAAATTCCCGGTCAAGCCCCAGTCTTTCCAGCAGTTCAAGTGTTCTAGGCATCACACCAAGCGCTTTTGATTTTGTCGAAATGGACTTTTCTTTATCAATCAGCATGCAGTTTACACCGAAGTGGTGCAATTCATTGGCAATCGCCAGTCCCACCGGTCCAGCACCTACAACAAGTACATCTGTATGCAGCGTATCTTTCATCAGTAATCCTCCTTGGCGTTTACAATCCTATATTAATTTTAATATAAGCAGGATTTTGCATTTGTAGAATACTGTCTTTTTATTTTTTCAAAAACAGATAGTATTCCCTATTAAAGCTATACCCTTATCTGCTAATCTAGTTATTATTTCGGGTTCCTAAATAGGCAAGCATTCCTGAATGATCGACAAAGCCTGATAACAGCTGTTCTTTCAAAATTTTCCATGTTAAATTATGAGAATAATCTAATATTTAGGAGGGTGCTTATGTTTAAGAAAAAAGCAGTGATAGGTTCTATCAGTTTTATGCTGCTGGGGTTTGGCACGACCGCTTACGCACAACCGCCGGGACTGACAACTTTTCCGGAACATGCAGATCAGAAATCATGAACGCTTCCAAGAGATATGACATGGAACGATTATAAACCAGTCCCGGGAATTGACTGGAGAAACACAGACATCAAGCCTGAGCGCGTTATAAAGGGTGCTTTGGTGATTGTCGACTTTCCTGACAGAGAATTTATTCTAAGCCAGCCGGAGGGATCAGAAATTGCAGGCAACCCAATCGGTACAGGCAATATTCCGAGAGATGCACTAGGAGAGTTTTGGCTGAATTTCCTCAACAAACCGCAGGCACTGAATAACTATCGGACCATTGATGAATATTGGCGGGAAAATTCCTATGGCAAGTGGGCGGTTGAACTTGACGCATTTGGTACATACAGAATGGATCATAATGAATTTCAGTACGGCCTGAACGAATTCAATCAGCAGTAACATATGCCGGCAGGATTCACAGGAAAAAATCTCCGTTCAGAGGCTTCCGTAAAAGCGAAAGCTGACATTGAGGCTTCCGGGGAAAAATATGATTTTACCTTTATCGTTCATGCCGGATACGACGAGTCAGGGGTCTGGCAGGAACTCGGTGAAATGATGTTCTGGAATCCTCAATCTGTTCCAAAGCTGTTTGGCCCTCCTCAAGATGATATGCCCAACTCAGCCATCACCCGGTATGTACCGTGGACCTCCTGGTATGCTGCAAAAAGTATCTGGTCCAGTGCAGGAGGAGGCATTTCCATTCAGGGAGAAAATGACGGCATGGGAACCTTTGCACATGAATTTGGACATATTATGAATCTTGGCGATAACTATAATAACCCATATGCCCAGCCTGTATCTCGTTCCTTCTCCGGTCCATGGGAGCTGATGAGCCGAGGCAGTTTTAACGGTCCGGGCGGGCCGCACACCAGATGGATGGTTCCTTCTCCGCTAGGTGCGTCTGCTCCTTCACACCATATGCTCAGAAATAAAATAAAACAAGGATTTTTAGATGAAGATCAGTACTTGAGCCTGGATTCGAAGAACCTTGCTGCAACAGGTCCTGTCTTTGCTGATGTTCTTGCACGGGGCGTGCCTGCCGGCGATGAATTCGGACGGGAAGGAATACATGGAATCAACATCAGCATGGAAGATCTCACTCCAGCCAACTCTCTTCAAGACGACTGGCGGGCAGACATGCAGCGAGGAGCGAAGTGGTACAACAATTACACCATTGAAGTAGTGGACAGAGTCGGCTTTGACTCCTTCACACCTGACTCAGGTGTCCTGCTTGCAAAGACGAAAAATGCAGAATCCGCACCTAATATCTGGGTAGTTGATGCACACAAGGAAGATATTAACCAGATTGATTTTAAACGTCCTGACGGAACAACTGCCAAATTATCTAAAGGGGATTATCAGCAGCTGTCCGACGCGCTGTTCAAAGCTGGCACCTCTTCCGGCGTGATTAGTGAATATCGCGACGAGCACAACAGACTTCACTTTTATATTTTGAAGAAAAAAGTTGCCAAAGATGGTGCACTCAGCTACCGTGTAGGCATCAGACATATGGATGGAGCAGGTCCATATAAGCGGGGGCTGTCAGCTAAAAGCGGAAATGTAGAACATGCCCAGCCTGGACGTGTTGCAGTTCATCACTTTTCAGTCACCAATACAGGAGAAGCAGCTGATCTGATCCGACTCTCTGCAAACACAAAAGCAGGCTGGGAGCTTATGCTGGAACACAATGTTATTGAAGTGGAAGCCGGCAAAACAGTTGACGTACCTGTCTATATAAAAATTCCAAACGGTAAAGAAGGACCAAAGCCGACGGAACTGACTTTCACGGCTGTCTCTGAAACGAATACCAGCCTAAAAGCAAGCATCACTCACAGAGCGGGACCCGGGAAGGGAAAATAATCAAAGTGGCATATCAATAGATTCGTAGAGCGCTTAATGGAAGAGCATGATTCTTAAGTTGTGGATTGTGCTCTTTAGTATCTGGTCTTTTTTGGTGATATATTTGGAAATTCTATCAACCTTGCTACATGTTTACCATTTGTAAACCATACATGATTAAGCCAGTACACAAAAGCATCTTCTCTAAAACTAACTCCATAAAACTCGTTACCTTCTTCGTCTATATGGGCTAACTCCCAATAAGGATGATTATTTCTCTCTGTTATACAACCATTTATCAAAGTCTTCTTCCAATTTTTGCAGGACACATCATATAATCTGTATCAGTTTCATAAGTAAATTCTATTTTAATAATCATTCCGTGCCTGTCGCTCCTAACATATGTATATCATTTTCAAAAATTCATACCTTTTCCCGTTGGTATTTTGCATATATGTCTGAACACTTTCAAATCCAGCTTTCCTATAAACATTTATTGCTCTTCTGTTAAACGTTGCTACTGATAATGTTATCTTACGGGGTTTCAATTCTGCTATTACAAATTCTATAGCAGCATTCACAAACGCTAATCCTCTCCCTATTCCAGTAGAATCAGGTTCCATTCCTAAGCCAATCTCAACAATAGTGTCCTCTGTCTTATTTAGGGTAAGAAAAGCAATCAGTTCATGATCTGCTGATACAGCAAATGCCGCATCACCCCTAGATTCAGGATTCAGGAACTCTTTTAAGTCTTCTAAATCAGAATCCATATTGTAAAATGAATATTCATCTTCATATCTCCAGCTGTAGGCAATCTTTTCTGCTTGTTCCTGTGTTAATACACTAAAAATATAGTTCACTGTTTTCCTCCTGTTCTCCCTTGCTTTACCATACTTCTGCTGCACCCCCCGGAGGAATTGCTGTCCGATTTGAAAATGCAAAGTATTTCAATGCGGTTACAAACGAGATAGCAAGATTTATACTACGACAGTTTGCACGAATATCTATTACTTTATAAAATATCCTAATTATTACCTAATCTAGAATTGAGCCAAAACACCTATCTATCAACCTGCTAGACATTCTCACTGAACTACATCCAGTCTTTTCCGTATTCCCGAAGAAATTGAAGATCCTTTTGGTAGTGTTCATAGTGCCCTTCGTCAATCATTTTTTGAAATGCCAGTTCTCCTTCATCTGCTTTTCTTTGCATCGTTTTACATAACCCCTGTATCCGAAGCAGTACCATCTCCAAAAAACCACTTTCAATCCCTTTAAGGTTATACGTTTCAAAAAATAATTCAATTCTTCTCTTTCTTAATTCTGCATCCCTTACAGAGTTATAATAGACTGCCTCTCCTGTTTCAGTATGAAGCACTCTGCTTAAAGGAACACAGGTATAAAGGGTATATGCGATATCCCAGAGTCTTGGTCCGGGAGCAGCCAGGTCAAAATCAATAATTCCTACAGGTTTTTCATGATGAAAAATAATGTTATATATGGCAAAATCATTGTGGCATAGTACCTCTGTTGATAGTGGTGTGTGATCAAGAGGTTGCCAGTTTTCTTCTATAGAAAAATCCTGGGTTGCATCATGATAGAGTCGAAGCATGTTCGCGATTTCTACTAAAGAATCATTAGACCACATGTACTGCTTTAAAGGGTAATTGCCCGCTTCCCCTTTAATAAATGTTAATATCTCTCTATTGTTCTCATCAATACCTAAAAACTTCGGTACAAAGTTCAATCCCTTGCTCTCTAAATGCTGCAGCAATCTATGAATTCTTTTACTATCTTTTTTTAATTCTCTGCGAACGGTATTCCCCGAACGGTATACTCTCGTGACATTCCCTCCTGTTAGTGCTTCTTCGTTCTCGTTATCGTGTTTCACTTTAATTCCCCCCTCAAAAAAGACGATATGAATGTGTCAATTATGTAGTCATATTACTCCTAAACAAATAGATACTAAACTGCATGCATACAATGAAGATTGTAACTGTACACATCCTTGCTTCCCTTGAATCATAAACTAATAAGGTTACCGAAAATGATTCCCCTCACTGCATCTCTCTAGATAATCATATCATACCAAATATTGTAAAATTAATATAGCGAATTGAATTACGGGACGTGATGCGGGGTGCAAAATGAAGAGAGTTACGCGGAGTGAGCAAAGAAGATGTATCTGAAATGGTAACAGAACATCTCCCTATCTATCATATATTCTTAATTGCAGACGCCTTACTTTTTTATAAATATGACAGCCTTGTATAAAGGATGAAAACTTACCCATTAAGTGTTCCACGTTCCAACTGACTTTCCAGTTTTCCCATGTTTTGCAGGATGTCATATCCAGTTAGTTGAAGTGCCTCAATGGCTTTTCCATGATTGTGGGCTAGTTGATAGACGATGTCATCAAAAAGGGATTGCAAATCTTTCAGTATGGAAAGGGCCGCGGTGTTATAGATTGCAACGTTATTGAATCTGCTGTTATTAAAGAGCGCATCATTAATGTAGGGTTCAAGATTTGTTATTAATGCTGGATAGTTCTCCTGCAGGGCAGTCATTCCCTTTCTTATGCCTTTGATGGTTTCCAAAAAGTCTTCTAATGGCAGCAATGCATCATTCACAGCTCGTTTTACACGAGAGTCAAAATCTGAAAATAAACTTAGCGCTAAACCAGGAATATTTCCGTACAAACCTAAGTTTGTTGCTGTCTTTATTTGAAACCTGGCAGTTTCGCCAAGTGCTTCCATAATGATAATCGCTGAATTGATCATATTGGTTAACCCGATAATGAGTGGATACGTTGCTGTTTTAAAGCATTCGGTTGCCGCTTCAGCTGCAATTTGCTTAATCCGCATATTAGACAACATGTATGGGGACTCTTCCAAGCTAACTGTATTTGTTTTTTGAACATCGGATACTTGTAAAGCACCTATGCCTCGATTCTGCTGGCTTAGGCTCACGTCAAGAGCATGGAATTTCTCTCCTGTAGCAACAACTTGAGATTGATATTCTGTCACCTGACCCATGGCTTTCTCCTGATTTTGCTGAACAATAAGCAAATGGGATTCCAATTCGCCAACGACAAAATCATATAAAGTACTCTGTCCGCCTTTCAGGACTTCCGCAATATGGTTCATACTAATCTCAAATAGTTTACTTGAAAGATGATCAACTCCATCCTCAAGTTCACTAAGCTTGTTACGCATTTCCTGACAAATGCTTTCTACGCTAATATCTGTCTTTGTCAAAAATTCGAACAATTCCATGGGCGGTGAATTTAATATAGTGTTAAGAGAACGGCATCTTACTTCTAATTTATCCAAGAAAATATGAAGAGATGAGACCATCTCTCTTAGCTTTCTATTATTCTCATTAAGAAGCTGCTTTGACTCTTTGCGAAGCATTCCTTGAAAAATGTTACGCAGGGCGGTTAAACGCTGGTCGATTTCTGACCCTTCAGCTTTCACAATTGCTGCTGAACTATCTATATAAGTTTGGGTTCTCTTGAGCCTATCAAGGACTCTCGTTTCTAAACCGCTTCCCAGTCTGAGTAATTGCTCACGATCGATTTTAATCGGTATAGATTTTCCACCGTAGAGCGGTTCTCCAGTCCACACACTGGTCACTATATGTTCATGGGCATCCATATAAATTTTCACATAATCGACAGTACCCGGTTCACCGCTCTCATAATAAGGAACATGTTGACTGTCTTTACGCACATAACCTGTATGATTGGGCACAAGAGCATCATTAGAAGGAATTCCATGATGAATTTCAAACTGATTACCTGGAACACGGTGATCGAGCTTTCCAGCACCGGTACTTAAATTAAGGATGTCATATTGACTAATATAATTTGATATATTGGAATAATCCGCACCATTCACAACCATACCTGACGGCAGCAATGCGGGATTTATCGTAACCGATTTCACATTTGGATTCTGTACTGCCACGCTATTGGCCAACGCGCCGCCTAACGAGTTGCCACACACATAAGAAATCTCATGTCCGCTCTTCGCCAGCTCCGCCTGCATACTTTGGAAATAAGCATTTGCCTCCTGCAGCTGTGGAGGTGTCACCCCATTTAAAAGTTTTACATTCGTCTTCAAATCCTGCATCCCATACTCGGCATGTGCATCTGTGCCAACAAAAGCTATTATAAACTCGCCTGTGTTTTCATTTTTCAGAGTCAAAGCATCGAGGCCGGTGGGGTGGTCGTAGTTGGTGTTATAAACAAGAAATTCCTTGCCTTCAATGTCTATTTTGTGATCATTTTCATATTCCAAATAGGCATGAAGACCAGCCAATTGAACAAGCTCTTGATCAGTAGTACTATCTTTACTAATTTTTGGCACAACCAAATTATCCATGAGTCGCCTCCTATTGTCTTGCTATATCACGAATTTTTAAGGTATTATCTTTATTCCCTACACTAGTGTGTTTGTTTATTTTGTTATCATTTAAAGTGATTGTATAACTTCCTCTAGGAAAACCTTCTCTTGTTTCAATGTCTGAAATGAT
>NZ_WKKI01000052.1 GCF_009674805.1 Metabacillus lacus
TTTGCCATACCGACACACCTCGTTATAGTTGATATATATATTATAACAATCTGTGTCTACTTTTTAGTCTAGCATCAACCTGATTATCTATCAGAACAGCAGGAAGCATTTTGTTATGCCTATATTGCACATGGTCAGAACTTACAGAAGGCACTTGAAGAGGTGGGTATTAAGAGTAGAACCACTGGATACAAGTATTTAAACAATCCACTGGTGCAAGCCAAGATACAACAGATTCAGGATATACACATTAAGCCACTGGTGATACAGACGACTAAGAAAATGGAACTGCTAACAAATATCGCAAAGGGTGAAGACTACAATTATTATCCAAACTTTAAGACTGGTGAAATCATTAAAGCCCCAGTGAATGCCAGTGATAAAATTAAAGCTATTGAGTTAATGAGTAAGATTGACGGTGACTTTAATATCAGACACACGATAGACCAAAATAAGACCGTCTTTGTTATCGGTGGAGGGGAACTGGAAGAGGGTAGAAAACGTAAAATCATTGAAGCCGATATTTCCTATCTTGTGGAGGGGGAAGAAGAATGATTGAAGTCTTTACCGTTTTCCCTGACGGGAATTATTCTGTTTCAAAAGTACCAAGGGATAGAATTAATGCAGTTTTTAAGAAACTGGATACTAAACCTGAAATGGTTATAGAGGGCATACCGTACATGGTGAATCATTACACTGGAATCGGTACTAACATTTTAACGGACAATGATTGTATAAAAGTCTATTTGGAGAATCAACAAGGGGAAGTATATCCGTACTTATTCTATCCAAAGGGAGATGATTAATATGGGGGGATTCCTTAACGGGGATTCTCCTTTTTTATGTCTAAAAATAAATTAGCAGTCGAATCGTCGAAGACGATCCGCATAATAAGGCTGATAATAAAAAGACTTCCCGAAGGAAGCCCACTATGTAATCTTTCACATAAAAAATTCAATTCTCACAGAATAGGAATATTTTTCTAAAAGCTTATTCAATATAGGATAAATTTGCTATATAATTTAAATAAATCTAATAAGGGGGGGATTTGTAAATGCAGGCTTCCCAGACAAGTGTTCTTCATTTACTTAGAATACCTAACCAGCAGTTTGCTATACCCGTTTATCAACGTACATATAAGTGGACTCATCTTCACTGCGGTCAATTATTTTCGGATATTTTAAAAGCAAGTGGTAGTAAAAGTAAAAATCACTTTATTGGTTCTATAGTACATATTTCTGACCAAAATATACCTGTTACTAAGGTAAAGCCTTTAACTATTATAGACGGGCAACAGAGGTTAACTACTATCTCCTTGTTATTATTAGCAATTAAAAACTATTTAGATGAACATCCTAATCCAAATATTACTTCAAATGAAATAAACCAGTATTTAGTCAACTCTGATAAAAAAGATGATGAGTACATTAAACTTCAATTAACTAAAAAAGATAGAGAGATATATTTTTCTCTTATTAATAAAACCGAAAAAGATATTGAATATCATAATATATTAAATAACTATATGTGGTTCTACAATTCAATTAAGAGTGGTCAGCGAGATATTGAAGCACTATATGAAGGGATTGCAAAGTTAATTATTGTAGAGGTTTCATTAGAACGTGAACACGACGACCCTCAACTAATCTTTGAAAGTTTAAACTCAACAGGAGAAAAGCTTACGGAAGCGGATTTAATAAGAAATTTTTTGCTAATGGATTTAACGGCTAGTTTTCAAAAGAAAATATATAACCAATATTGGTATCCGATTGAAACAAAACTGAGAGAAGAAAACAAAGGGGAACTATCAAATTTTATAAGGGATTACCTAACTTTTATAACGAAAAAAATCCCTAAGAAGACAAGTGTGTATTCGGATTTTAAAGAGTACTTTAAAAAACAGTATTCAAGAGAACCTGAAGCGATAGAGAATTTATTAAAAGAGTTATTAAAGTTTGCGGGCTACTATGAACGTATATTAAGACAGAACGAGAAGGACAAGGAAATAAATGATTGTCTGAAAGACTTAGATAGTATTGATATTAAAATAATTTATCCTCTTGTCTTACCACTGTATTACGACTATGAGAATCAACTTTTGTCCAAGGATGATTTCATTTCAATACTGCGTTTAATCGAGAGTTATTTAATACGGAGAGTTATATGCGGATATCCTACACAAGGATTGAATAAAGTATTTGTTAGTATCGTTAAAGACTTAGATAGAAAAAATCATCTTGTTTCGTTTGAAACTATTCTAGCTAACAAAAAAGGGAATCACAGATTTCCGAACAACGATGAATTCACAAAATCTTTCCTTCTAAAGGATATATATAATTTGAGTAATAAAAACAGAAAATATATTTTGTATAAATTAGAATACCACTGTAACCCTAAAGAAAGAGTGCAAAATGACCCTGATATAACAATTGAACATATTATGCCACAATCCCCAAATTTAAGTGACAAATGGATAGATGCTTTAGGGTCTAATTGGAAAGAAGTACACAATACTTATGTCCACACTATAGGGAACCTTACTTTATCAGGATATAACAAAAATATGAGTAATAAGTTCTTCACAGACAAGAGGGATACACCAGGGGGATTTGCTGATAGCTTAATCAGAATAAATAAGGGGCTTCACAACTTAGATACTTGGAATGAAACCGAAATTATAAAAAGGGCCAACATTTTGATTGAATACGCCAAAGAAGCCTGGAAGTTCCCTGAATTAGATTTACTGGTAATTAGTAACGATGATAATAGACCAGTTGTTTCTTTAGATGACGATTGGACAAGTTTGAAACCTACTTCCTTTGTATTTTTAACAGATAAATACGAGGCTAGAGATTTTACTGACTTGTATTATAAAGTAATAATAAAAATATATGAGTTAGACAAAAATTCATTTCTTGAAGCGATAAACCAGGAAGAATTACTATCTAAAAGATTCCATTCACTTAACCAAAATGATTTTAACAATCAACCTAGAAAAATTAGTGAAAATATTTATTTAAATACAAACATCAATAATGAACAAAAAAGAAAAAATTTAATTACTCTTTTTGAAAAAGCGAATATTGATGAAGAAGATTTAATTATTTATGTATCATAATAAATGCTATATAGATTGCCTTAAGAATAAATTACCAAAGAGAAGCCGAGGGCAGTATTCCCAAGGCTTTTTTGTGTTGATATCCGTAAATGCACTTAATCCTGGGAAGTGCCATCGCCTACAAGCAAGCAAGCGGAAACCTGTACATTCTCCCTGTTCACTCACAGCATAGGGGGAAAATCTTTATACCATTCCTTGATGAAGATCCAAAAACAGCGGAAATTCTTACAAAGGTTATAATGCTTGCAGAGGATGGGAAAATTAAGGATCCAGTATATTGGAGCAGTTAAGAAAGTAAGAAAGCTGTGAAAGTTTCATAATGGGAGAGCAATTCTTTTTCTCCACATATGCATTTTCAGTTGATGGATAGTTCTGATATATCTATTGCAAGAGGAGTGCCTTGTGCTTTCGAACAATATGAAGTATTACAAGATGGTGAGTGGCAAGAAGTAGTTCATGGTATTCCTACTAATAAAGATAGGATAAGGTTTGGTTGCGAATCCGCCAAAAAAATTAGAAATTTATGGAATAATATAACAGTTATTTGGCATGTGTATGTTATATTTGATTCAGATACTGCTAAAATTTTCAAAAATTTAAACAGCATGCAACTGAAAGGAGAAGAGTGATGAAACTTCTACTTACATCTGCAGGCATCATGAACAAAAGCATACACGACACGCTGGTAGACATGCTGGACAAACCGATTGGAGAATCCAGTGCCCTCTGCATCCCCACGGCGATGTACGGTCACCCATGGGTAGGTCCCGGTGTCCAAGCTTGGGAGTTTATTAAAGGAGATGCCAGAAATCCCATGGTGAATCTGGGGTGGAAATCCGTCGGTGTATTGGAGCTTACAGCACTGCCAAGCATCAATAAGGACCGCTGGGTGTCGCTTGTCCAAGAGACTGATGTCTTATTGGTGGCTGGGGGCGATCCCCTTTACCTATGTTATTGGATGCAGCAGTCTGGTCTTGCAGACCTCTTGCCATCGCTGCGATCAGTTTATGTCGGAATGAGTGCAGGGAGCATGGTAATGGCCCCTCATATCGGGGAGTACTTTGTTGGCTGGAATCCACCCAATGATAGTGATGAAACACTGAATCTGGTTGACTTTGCCATGTTTCCGCATGTCGATCACGAAATGCTGCCGCATAATACGATGGCTCATGCAGAAAAATGGGCAGCTGACATACAGGGGCCGGCATACGCAATTGATGATGAAACTGCCATCAAAGTGATTGATGGAGCAGTCGAGGTAATCTCTGAAGGGAATTGGAAGCTGTTTTCCTCCTGATTAGCTTATCAGCAATGCAGCAGGTTTGGTATGACTGAATTTCAACGCTTTTTTATTATTTCTCCTCGGACTAATAGGTTCGAGGTTTTTTATCCCACAGGGGGCTCTAAAGAGAATCGTAAATCCTCCCAAAAGAGTTTTAATCTAAATAGGAGTAGGCACTCCCTAACATTCCATGCTATCAGACTAAAAATCAAATTGACCCAGGCGAAGATCAATTCGGCTATGTGGCTGGAGAGGAAGAGTGCTTGTTTGAAGTGGACGGGGTGAAATACGGAATCGCCATTTGCCAGGAAGAATAGAGGTACCCTTAAACAGTCCGTTGGGCAGCAGCAAGAGGGGCCAGAGTTGTTTTTCATCCCCTTTTTCAGGGAAGGTTCCCAAACCGGAATTCTTCAGTAGTGCCATGATCTGCCGGAGCCAGGAAAAACATCATCTATTTTGCAAGTATGCCCTAAAAAAGGGAAGGGTAACGAGCCTGATTTCCCCCTGCAGGAGAAAGGGTCTATTCAGCTTCTCCCGGCAAGGAAGAACTGCTTGTCTGCAAAATGGATCCGGCTTTGGCAACCTGGATCCCAGCGTCACGTTTCAGAAGTGATTTATTAAGCGGTTGACAATCAAATAGCTGATCATTAGAACAGGAGAATGATGATGGAATCTATCAGATTAGAAAAAGCCAATGAAGGAGATGCTGAAGCTATTTTTCAAATACAGCTCCAAGCCTTCAAACCGCTCCTCGATAAATATCAGGATCACGACACTAATCCGGGAAATGAGAGCATCGATAGAGTTTTCAAAAGAATTCATAACCCGAACGGAGCATTCTACAAAATAATAGCCGATGAAACCCTCGCTGGCGCTATTTGTGTGTATTGGAAAGAAGGGTGTCAGTTTTGGATCAGCCCCATGTTCATTTCTCCAGAATTCCAGGGAAAAGGCATAGGTCAAAGGGCTATTACCTTAGTCGAAAACGAATACCAGCAAGCAGTCACCTGGGAACTGGCGACCATACAAGAGGAAGAACGGAACTGCTATCTTTATGAAAAAATGGGCTACGTAACAACAGAAGTCAGGAAGAAATTAAACGAGCGGACCACGTTAGTTTTTTATAAAAAGACGGTGGTGAAAAAATGAAGATAACTAAAGAATACAATGGTATAAAGGAAAAGTGCTGCAAAATTATTTGTTATTTTCATCCAATATGAGTTGTTTTAAGTCAACCACATTTTGTTATAATACAGAAAAGAGCTTGGAGGGGGATAAATTTGATACCCGGAATGGAAGAGTCTATCATAGAATTGCTGGAGAAGAAGTTTGACCCCATTTACATAGCCATATTCGGATCTGTCATCACAGAAAGTTTTCATGATGATAGCGATATTGATATCGCCTTTTTAAGCCAAAATCAAACTCATGATGAGTATGAGGTTTTTATGGCAGCTCAGGAGCTTGCTTCCAAGCTTAAGAGAGAGGTGGATTTAGTGGATTTAAGCCGATCCAGTACGGTTTTCAAGGCACAGGTGGTTGCATACGGAAGAGTGATTCATTATAAGGATGGATATCAGAAGGATTTGTTTGAAATGAATACCTTAAAAATGTATGCAAAATTGAATGAGGAACGGGCTCCCATTCTAAAGGAAATCTTTGAAAGCGGGTCTATTTATGAAAAATGATGTGGTTTTGAATAAAGCAGGAATCATAGAACGATGTATAAAACGGATTTTGGAGGAATACGAGAACAATCCAGCAAATCTCAAAAATTTCACGAAGCAGGATTCCATTGTATTAAACATTCAGAGAGCCTGTGAAGCTTCCATTGATGCTGCCATGCATATTGTAGCCCAAAAAAAAATTAGGTCTTCCCCAAAACAGCAGAGAGGCTTTTCAGATCCTGGAGGAGGCCGGAATCATTACGTTAGAGCTAGCTGAAAAAATGAAGGCCATGGTAGGATTTCGAAACATTGCTGTGCATGATTATCAGGAAATCAATTTAAGGATATTGGAGAAAATTTTGGAGAGCCACTTGGAAGACTTTAGATCTTTTATTAAAAGTGTCTTGGAAAACTGGAATGTTTGATAAAAACATCGAGCAAGCGGGAGAAAACCAAGATGGTAGAGTTTGATAATCGCACCTAAGGTTTATGCTTCTAGTCATCTGTGTTCTTGTTGTGGGTATAAACTATAAAGTGAGGGAGTCGCATGTATAAACTTTATTGCCGAACTTATCAAAAAATGATGAGAGCCGGGCTGCCCCTTCTGCCTTGGAGAGAGCCTGAACTGATTGAGGGAGAAAACAGCTTGATGAAATTAGCTCCTCTCATTAGGAATCTTAAAATTGAAAGCGTTTTAATTATAACGGATAGGGGCATTATTTCCGCTGGAATGATGGAGCCCCTGCTTGAGAGTTTACAGAAGGAAGGCATCTCCTACTCTATCTATGATAAAACCGTCCCTAATCCAACCATTACAAATATTGAAGAAGCATATCAGATGTATAAGGATAGTAAATGCCAGGCTTTAATTGCTTTTGGCGGCGGTTCGCCAATGGATTGTGCCAAAGGTGTCGGTGCTCGTGCAGCAAGGCCAATCAAAAGCATACCTCAAATGAAAGGTCTTTTTAAGATTTTGAAAAAGCTTCCTCCCAACTTTGCCATACCAACAACAGCAGGTACCGGCAGTGAAGCTACACTCGCTGCCGTCATAACCAACAGTGATACTCATGAAAAATATGCCATCATGGATCCTGCTTTGATCCCTCACTATGCGGTACTAGACCATTTACTGACTGTAAAACTTCCTCCTCCTATTACTGCGGCAACCGGAATGGATGCGCTGACTCATGCAGTAGAGGCGTATATTGGCAAAAGTAACACAGAAGAAACACGCCAATGGAGCAGGGGGGCTGTTCAACTCATCTATGAAAATCTTTATGAGGCTTATACAAATGGGCTTAACACAGAGGCAAGAAGCAACATGCAAAAAGCCTCCTATACAGCCGGGAAGGCGTTTACACGTGCATATGTGGGAAATGTACACGCCATCGCTCATACACTGGGAGGCTTTTATTCGGTTCCGCATGGTTTGGCAAACGCGGTTGTTCTGCCTTATGTGCTGACCTATTATGGGGCGACGGTGCATAAATCATTAGCTGAACTGGCTGATGTAACCGAAATTTGTGATCGGCATGAAACGGAAGAAGTGAAGGCGAAGCTATTTATTAAAAGTATTCAGAAGCTGAACGCAGCTATGGGAATTCCCGATAAAATAAGCGAAATAGAAGAAGAAGATATCCCCATCATGGTGGAGCGGGCATTAAGAGAAGCAAATCCGCTTTATCCAGTGCCGATGATACTGTCAAAAAAAGACATGACGAAGCTGTATCATCAAATAAAAGCATAATGATGAAGAACGCTTCTGTTTTCATGATACTAGTACCAGCAATATTGGCCCCGGGGTTCCCTTCCTATAAGAGGGGTACCCTGGGTGCCGGCTTTCATTCTTTCTTCTGAATCAGGTTCTCCCATTCTTCCAGTGACAGCTTGTCGGTAAGGTGTTTCAGCTCATCAGGTACATGAACATAACACATTAATTCCAAGCTGTTTCCATCGAGGTCGTTGAAATATACGGAAGCATTTCCCTGTTGCGGCCTTACGAAAGGCTCTAGTGAAGTTCTCCGGCCAAAAGGAACAGGCTCCACCCCAAGAGATTGCAGCCATTCCAAGGAAACTTTTAAATCTGCGTATGAAACTTCAAACGCAATATGCCTCATTGAAGGGTGATAGGGGGTCTGATGTTCTTTTCCTTCCCACAAGCCTATCCAGCTTCTTTCTTCTTCTATCCAAAAAAATGCCGTATTTTCATCACGCCAGGCAAACTTCAATCCTAAATTTTTATAAAACTCTATGGATCTCTCCAAATGACTAACCGGTAAGTGTGCTTCGTATAATCCTTTAATCATTTTTCCACTCCTCTTTGTATCTATTGGGAACCTTAATGTAAATACTACAGGAAAATGAAATTCTTTCCTGTTATGCTGCTTGTAGTGGTGAG
Source organism: Metabacillus lacus (assembly GCF_009674805.1). GTDB lineage: Bacteria > Bacillota > Bacilli > Bacillales > Bacillaceae > Metabacillus_C > Metabacillus_C lacus. The sequence continues at coordinate 8,466 of NZ_WKKI01000052.1, forward strand.
GAATTCATTTTACATATAATGGGCTGTAAGCGTATCAAATGTAAATCCTTTAATGATATGATAGAGTAGTAGGCGAAAGCGAAAAGCATCAAATATGAAACAACATAAGTGTGAATACAGTAGAAAAATTTAAAAAAATCATAATAGGTTGAGGGAAAATGAATGACTAAAATCGGATTATTAAATTTAGATGTTTCTCCTGCAGGTCTTAACGAAATGGTACATAGCATTATTTCAGAAGTTCAACAGTATCAAGTGATCGGTATAGAAAGTGACCGCTATCGAAATGAATTTCAATTAAGAGACTTAAAAGAAGAGAGCAAAGCTTTTCACTTTCAAAGTCTGAAACCAACCCCGTCAAGAAATATAACAGCATTTCAGGAAGTTCTTTCAGAGTTTGAAGCTGTAGTCATGATTGGTGCTGGTGAGTCTTTTCAGTTTGCAAAAGAGATTAGCAGACAAATCAGCGATACCCGCTTCTTATTTGTACCTGTTTCGATTTATAACAACATTGAGGGTTCAGAAATCTCATTAGGTTATGATACTGCAATGAATGCAATCATTGAAAATACGTTAAAAGTCAGAGATACTATTCAGTCTTTAAAATATGATAAACCAAGATTATTCGGTGTTCAGCTTCCGGGGCAGGTTCCGCTGGAAATGTTAGAGGAGCTTTCTCTGGCAGTTGAAGGGTTTTTTATTCCTCCTTACCATAGTCAAAAGGATTCAACTCATCTTGAGAAATCTTTTGGAGATGTTTTTTCTGGCGGCAAAGCATTTTCATTTCTTTTTTTTGATGAGCGTTTGAATTCGGCTTCCATTCCAGAAACAATCCTCCCTGGGATAGACGTTGACTGGAAAGTGATCAAAATAGATGAAGCTATGTGTATGGGCCAAAAGCCTTCAGCTCTTGACCGGATACTTGCAATGAAGTTTGCAAGTCAGGTTGTCCACTGGATTAACAGCGATTTGAATTCTGGCAGGTTAAACATACTGGCGAGACATGCAGAATTTAAGGAAATGCCTAAATAAATCATTCAGATAGAACGACAGCTCAGCGGGTTATGCTGAGCTGTTTTTTTCGATAACATAATTCGTCCTATCAGCAGGGAGATTATATAATGTTTACATTGAAGAGACATTGTAGCCACTACGCTTAAAAGTACTGAATCATTGGTTTAAATAAAATGATATGTAAGGAGGGAACAACATGGACATTTTTTCGGGATTTTTGGCGGGAATTGATGACAGTTTTCATAGGGAAAGAACGGAAGAAGTGCTAACTTGGATAACAAACAAATATCCCAATTTGGAAAGGGAGATAAAATGGAAGCAACCTATGTTCACGGATCACGGTACATTTATTATTGGCTTTAGTGTGTCTAAAAAGCATTTAGCTGTCGCCCCTGAGAGTGTGACCATCACTCATGTAGAGAGTGATATTGTGAAAGCTGGATATGATTACACAAAGGAGCTCATACGAATTCCTTGGAAGGAACCGGTAGATTACTCATTACTTGAAAAGATGATTGAGTTTAATCTGATGGACAAAGCAACCTGTTCAACCTTTTGGCGAAAATAGAGGGAAATACAAGCTTATAACTGCATGCCTGCTACCTTAATAACGACCTTGAATTAACCTCCTTAAGGGTAACAAGCTTTATTACTCATGCTCTGCCAAGGCTTGTTTTGTGCTTAACAGGAAAGCAGCGTCAGTACCAAGGAGCCTGAGAAGAAGCAAAAACAGCAAAGAAACTGTACTTAGTCCACAACAGTTTCTTTGCTGTTATCTCATATTCGATAATCCTTTATTGATAAACCGGTGTAGAATTTCAGCCATTTCTTTCGGCGTTTTGTTTTGTTGATTTTCAAGCCAGTTTTTCGTGACATAAATGCTGCCGCTTACGATGAACAGGTTGATATATTCATAGGTATCCTTGTCCATCTTCATTTCGTTGATCCAGTCTTTAAAGATAAACTGTTGAGTGATGTTCATGCCCTTTTTCTGAAAGTGAATATCGGTATTCTCGCTTAACAATATTTGGCACACTTCGCTGTTGTCCGCAATAAAGTCAAAAAACTTTTCAGTCATGAGCAGAGAATCCTCTTCCTTTGGAAAGTGATACTGAGTAAGCGTCTCCACCAAATCCTCGATAAATTCATCTTCAATTGTACTTAACAGTTCGTATTGATTGGAAAAGTGAGCATAAAAAGTTGAGCGGTTGATATCTGCTTTTACGCAGAGTTCTTTGATGGTAATGCTTGAGATTGATTTTTTTTGCAGCAATTCGATCAGGCTTTCCTTTAAGACCATTCGGCTGTATTGTTTTCTTCTGTCCACTTTTGAAGTCATCCTCAGCGATCCTTTCCTTCACAAAATCTTCATAATTTTATCCAACAAAAGCCATTTCTATGTTGGAAATTGAACATTCCATAAACAACTGTTTGTTGAATATCCAACACTGTGTCTAATATAATGATATAGTGCTAATGGGAAAGTTACAAGAGAGGATGAAACAAAATAAATATCGCATCACGTATTATAAAGCATAGAAAAGCCGTGCTGATTGCATTTGTCCTGGTGACGATCCTTTCAACAGCTGCTCAGTTTTTTGTATCCGTTAATTACAATATGGTTGATTATTTGCCGGAGGATGCTCAGTCAACGAAGGCAATGGACATTATGGAAAGGGAGTTTCAGGGTGACGTTCCAAATACCCGGGTGATGGTCACCGATGTCACCTTGCAGGAAGCCGTCAATTATAAGAAAAGCCTGGAGAGCATAGACGGTATTACAGAAGTGCTCTGGCTGGATGATATGATTGACTTGAAAACACCGTTGGAAATGGCTGATGCCGGAACTGTGGAGAATTACTATAAAAACAACAACGCCTTATTTTCAATCAGTGTACGTTCGGGCGACGAAGTCCGGATTATTGAAGAAGTATATGAGCTGATCGGCGAAGATGGCGCTATTGCAGGCGAAGCTAGCAATACAGCAAGCTCCCAGACAATGGCCGGTTCAGAATCGATGTATGCCGCAATGCTGCTTGTGCCGATTATCATTCTGATTCTGGTCATCTCTACCTCTTCCTGGGTGGAGCCGCTGTTTTTCCTGACAGCCATTGGCGTCTCAGTGTTAATTAACCTTGGTACAAACATTTTTATCGGGGAAGTTTCATTTGTTACCCAGTCGGTTGCCCCCATTTTGCAGCTGGCAGTTTCATTGGATTATGCAGTGTTCCTGCTTCATAGTTTTGCAGATTACCGGAAAACGGCTAAAAGTCCTGAAGAAGCAATGGAGCTGGCAATGAAGAAATCGTTTCCAGCCATCACGGCAAGTGCCGCGACCACATTCTTCGGCTTTATCGCTCTTACATTTATGCAATTTGAAATTGGGTCTGATCTAGGTTTAAACCTTGTAAAGGGGATTGTGCTGAGCTTTATTAGTGTGATGGTGTTCCTGCCTGCCCTGACTCTTTATTTTTATAAATGGATGGATAAAACGCAGCATAAAAACTTTGTTCCGAGCTTCACAGGTATTGGAAACAGGGTTGTTAAACTGAAGTTTCCAAGCTTGATTCTTGTTCTGCTGATTATTGTCCCTGCGTTTTTGGCTCAAAGCAATACATCGTTCATTTACGGAACGGGAACTCCGCCTGAGAGCACTCGTGTCGGCAGTGACATAAAGATTATCAATGAGAGCTTTGGAGAGACTACGCCAATTGTTCTCCTTGTTCCTAAAGGCGATGCTGCGAAAGAGGCGGAGCTTGTCAGCGATCTTGAAGAATTGGATTATGTGACCGGAGTCATCGCATATGTGAATCAGGTCGGCGCCGAGATACCCCCTGAATACCTGGAGGAGTCGATTACGGAACAATTTTACTCAGAACATTACAGCCGGATTGTCATTAATACGAATCAGGCAACAGAAGGGGATATTCCGTTTCAAATAGTAGAAAACGTGGAGGCTGCTGCTGAGAGCTATTATGGCGCTGATGCGCTTGCGCTTGGTGAAAGTGTCACACTTTACGATATCAAAAATATTGTCAATGTGGATAACATCGTGGTGAATGTGCTGACGGTTGTAACGATTGCGATTGTTCTGCTGCTGAGCTTTCGGTCGATATCTATTCCGATCGTCCTGCTTATCACCATTCAAGCTGCAGTCTGGATCAACCTGTCTATTCCATACTTTACAAATACCTCGCTTGTATTTGTCGGCTACTTGATCATCAGTACTGTGCAGCTCGCAGCGACAGTGGATTATGGAATTTTGTTCACGGAAAATTACTATCATTATCGAAGAGAAATGCCTGCCAAAAAAGCAATGATCAAAACGCTGGATGAAAAAACATTCTCCATTTCGATTTCTGCAGCTATTTTATCAAGTGTAGGGTTCATCTTATGGATTACTTCAACGAATCCGATAGTAGCTTCCATCGGGCTGCTGCTTGGAAGGGGAGCGCTGCTCGCATTTATCAGTGTCCTGCTCGTTCTGCCCGCACTGCTTTTGGTATTCGATAAACTGATCAAGAAAACAACATACAAAGCAAATTTTTATGAGGAGAAATGATGATGAGAAAAAAACAATTACAATATACGGCTCTTGCAGCCATGATCATCTTGCCTTCATTTCTTAGTGATTCTGCAAAGGCAGCAAGTGAAGGCAGAGTAACTTCAAAGGATGAAGTCGTCTATGCAACCCTGGATGCCAATGGCAGCCTGAACTCCGTTTATGTCGTCAATACACTTGACGTCGAACGTGCGGGAGAGATTTCCGATTACGGAGCATACAGCAGTGTGAAAAATCTGACTAACCTGACAGACATTCAGCAGGAAGGACAGAATATTGCAATAGATGCTCCTGAAGGAAAATTCTACTATCAGGGCAACCTTGACGAAAGTACACAACTGCCTTGGAATGTGACAGTTTCTTATCTGCTTGATGGAAAGATCATAAGTGCGGAGGAGCTTGCAGGAAAAACAGGCTCCCTGCAAATAAACATCAATACAGCACAAAACAATGAAGGAAATTCAATTTTTTACGAAAATTATCTGCTGCAGGTTTCACTTGTGCTGCCGAATTCTTACCAGAATATTGAAGCTTCTGACGGGATGGTCGCTAATGCGGGGAAGAACAAGCAAATTACGTTCACTGTTATGCCTGGTGAAGAAAAGGACTTGAATGTAACTGCATCTGTAGAGGATTTTGAATTTCAGGGAATCGAGATTGCAGCAGTTCCTTCTACATTGCCGATTGATACATCTGAAATCGACAGCATGACCGACGATATGTCACAGCTGTCAGATGCAATTGGTGAATTGAATGACGGTGTTGCGAAGCTGGAAAGCGGCGTTACTGAACTGAACAATGGCACGGTCAGCCTGCGTAACGGTTCGGCAGAATACCAGGATGGAATGGGCAGGCTGAACGGATCTTCAGCTGATCTCGTCAACGGTTCTGCTTCCATCATGAATGCCTTGGGCCAAATCAATGAATCTCTGTCCAATCAGTCTGCTGAAATGGATATGAGCGGCTTGGCGGAACTGCCTGCAGGCCTCACTCAGCTGGCGGGCGGACTAACGGAAGTTGGAAGGAACCTGACTGTTCTGCAGGAAAGTTTTGCAGCGGCATATGCTGCATTGGACGGAGCAATGGGAGAAATACCTGCTGAACAAATTTCCGAAGAGGAGATCGCAGGATTGTATGAGAGCGGTGCAGACGCTGCAGTAGTGGACAAATTAGCTGCTTCTTATGCTGCCGGACAAAAAGTAAGAGCAACCTATCTTGGGGTACAGGAAGCCTTTGCAGCAGTGGAACCATCCTTGGCGCAGCTCAACGGTTCTTTAAATGAAATGAGCAGCCAGCTGACGGCGATTGCCGGCGGTTTGTCCTCATCTCTTGAAGAAACGGACATGAGCGGGCTGGGTCAATTGCAAAGCGGCATTGCAGAACTGTCCGCAAAATACGGTGAATTTCATTCCGGACTATCCAGCTATACGAATGGTGTCGATCAGCTGTCTGCTTCCTATGGCCAGCTTCATAATGGCCTTGCTGAACTAACAGGAGGCACCTCTGACTTGGAAGGCGGAGTATCAGAGCTGCATGGCGGAACAACTGAGCTGTATCAGGAAACAAAAGATCTGCCTGAGCAAATGCAGAATGAAATAAATGAAAGAATTGCTCAATACGATAAATCAGATTTTGAGCCGGTTTCCTTCGTATCTCACCAAAATGAACAGATTTCTTCCGTTCAATTCGTCATCAAGACACAAAGCATTGAAGTTGAAGAGCAGGAAACAAAACAAGCAGCACCTCAAAAAGAGAAAGGGTTCTGGGAGCTGCTGAAAAATTTATTTACATTTTAAACCTGTCTGATCAGACTGTAGACACTCTTCATGAAAATGAAGAGTGTTTACAGTCTTTTTTAGTTTTATGGCAAGATAGGTTGTTGATTTCCATCCCAGTCGCTTTGCTTCCCGGTGTGCGGCGTGAGCAAGCTGTTTTTGTAGCTGCGGCGTTAGCGGGCTCACCCTTCCATCTAATTAACGAGGGACACACATATCAAAGGGTTTCTATAAGAGATGACAGTGATAACATACATGTTTACACTCTCGTTGCATGCTAAAATGAAATGAAAACTTTTTGCAAGAGGGTGCCCTTTCTATGAACATATTGGAAAAGCTCTATACATTGATTATCTTTGTTGCCGTAATCGCCGGACTGGCTGCGGGGCAATTTGCAGCATTAGGCAGAGCTGCGGAATACAGCATCCTGCCGCTTATGGTATGTATGCTGTATTTTACGTTTCTTCATATCCCGTTATCAGAAATTGGACATTCTTTTAAAAATGCTGCATTCACAATGACATCTTTGGTGCTGAATTTCGTGTGGACGCCTTTTTTTGCCTGGGTTCTTGGTGCTCTGTTTTTCAGCGATCAACCGGCATTATACATTGGATTCTTTTTGCTTATGGTGACCCCGTGCACAGACTGGTATTTAATATTCACAGGAATAGCAAAAGGAAATGTTGCACTGTCAGCGGCAATTCTGCCTTTAAATCTTGTGCTTCAGGTCCTCCTTCTTCCGGTATATCTGCTGATTTTTGGCGGGGGTACGGGGATGGTTGAGGTTATGGCAGTGCTGGAAGGAACAGTTCTCATTCTTCTCCTTCCCTTAGCAGCGGCCGCTTTGACCAGATATTTCTTTAAACGTTCATCCCGTTCGCAGGAACGTTTTTTCTCCAAGCTGAACGGGATGCCTATCCTTTTTCTCAGCCTTGCTATCTTTGCCATGTTTGCGGCACAAGGGGAAATGCTGTTGAACAACGTACATCTTATCCTGATGATGCTTCCGCCAATCGCTTTGTTTTTCCTCAGCAATTTCTTTATAGGGCAAACAGCGGGGAGGATTTTTGGCTTCTCTAACCGGGAAACTGCCAGCTTGAGCTTAACCATTATGGCCAGAAATTCTCCTGTTGCTCTTGCACTGGCACTTGCCGCCTTTCCTGATCAGCCGCTGATTCCTCTTGTATTGGTAATCGGCCCTCTTCTTGAGCTGCCCATCCTTGCTGCAGCCTCTTCTGTTATGGTCTATAAAAATAAGCACAGATCCTTTTAATTCTTCCAGCCCAGCGGTCCTGTCTGCTCCCATGCGTATCCTGCCTGCAGCAGCAGCTTTTCGTCTAAATGACTGGCAATCAGCTGCATTCCGGACGGCAGCCCTGCGGATGAAAAGCCGATCGGAACCGCCAAGGTTGGAAGACCCGCTGCAGCTGGCGGGGCAGTAAAAGGCATACAGCGCTCTATGATTGAAAGATTTTGAGAAACAAAATTCTCTTCAAATGGAGGAGAAATAATGGGTATAGTAGGTGCTGCCAGAATATCAACCTCTTCAAATACCTTCTTAAATGCTTTGATCAGTGCACGCCGAGCCTGCTGTGACCGGATATAATAGGGAGCAGGTATGACAGTGCCTGCAGTAAAAAAGGCGCGTACATCTGCAGCAAAGTCTTCCGGACGATTTTGCAGATCTTCATAATGATAGCTGGCAGCCTCGCCGGTTGTCACAACATAGCCTGTGAATGCAGCAAGTTCTATTTCAGGTATTGAGACTTCTGTGACATGTGCCCCTAACTCTTCAAGCTTTCTAACCGCTTGTGAGAAGAGACGGTGTACTTCATCATCCAGCCCTTTCAAATAGAAAGCGGGAATTCCTATCTTGCGCCCCCTGATTCCACGATGAAGATTCTCCGTATAATCCGGTACAGGTACACAAAGGGTTTCCGGACTTTTCGGATCATATCCTGTCATGACATTCAGCATGAGCGCCAAATCAGCCACAGAACGGGCCATCGGGCCTGGATGATCGAGGGACCATGCGAGCGGAGCAATTCCATAAGAGCTGATTAGTCCATATGTAGGCTTTAAGCCGTACACTCCGCACATGGCCGCCGGTACACGAATGGAGCCGAAAGTATCAGATCCCGTAGCAATGACCGCCATGCCGGCTGCCAGTGCTGCTCCGCTGCCTCCGCTGGAACCGCCGGGAATATGGTTGGGATTCCAAGGATTTCTCACATTGCCGTAGAAGGGATTTGTGTTTGTCAGGCCTCCTCCAAATTCGTGCATGTTCAGCTTTCCTGTCATGATGGCGCCTGCCTGCAGCAGCTTATCCACAGAGGTTGCATTGTAGGTGGGAACAAAGTCCTTTAATATTTTTGAGCCGGCAGTGGTTGGAATTCCTTTTGTGTAGTAATTGTCTTTAACACCGAGCGGAATACCGTGGAGCGGCCCTTTATAGTATCCTTTCTGAATTTGATTTTCCGTGTGTTTAGCTTCAGCCAGCGCATGTTCACCGAGAATGGTGATATAGGCATTGACCGTAGAGTCGGCTTCTTTTATTCTTTTCAATACATCTCTCATCAGTTCTACCGGTGACAGCTGTTTGCTTTTCAACAGGGGAGCCAGTTGAGATGCTGTTAAATAGGAAGTATCAGTCATACTTCAAAAGCTCCTTATCGACAATGACCACCGGCACTTCTTCATTTAAATCTGTTTTTCTTCCAAACGGCGAGGGTGCCCTTTTGATGCTGTTCAGCACCATCAATATATAGGGAATATCACCTTCATGAACAGGAAATCCTTTATCCATCAACTGTTTTTTTAATAGCTCTGCCTCTGTCATGCTGCCTTCCCCCTTAAAAGTTAAATGATCCAGCCCTTTTATCTATATGCTGTTGAAAACGTTGAAATCAATTTTTAGGCATTATAGCTCGCTAAAGAGTCAAAAACACTATACAATAAAATTATCTTGAATTCGAGAAAAGGAGAGAAGTTAGATGGAGATAGGAATCAGTACATTTGCAGAAACTACCCCTGATGTGAAAACGGGAAAAGTCATTTCCCATGCACAGAGGCTGAGGGAGGTAGTAGAGGAGATTGTTCTTGCTGATCAAGTAGGGCTGGATGTGTTTGGGGTAGGCGAGCATCATCGTGGAGATTTTGCGGCTTCTGCACCTGGTATGGTGCTGGCAGCAGCAGCTTCACAAACAAAACGCATCAGGCTCACCAGTGCAGTCACAGTGCTTTCTTCAGCAGACCCTGTGAGAGTATTTCAGGAGTTTTCCACTCTGGACGGCCTTTCCAGCGGGCGCGCGGAAATCATGGCGGGCAGGGGCTCCTTTATAGAATCTTTTCCTCTGTTCGGTTACGATTTGAGTGACTATGAGGAATTGTTTGAAGAAAAACTGGATCTGCTCTTAAAGCTGAGAGCATCAGAAGAAGTTACCTGGAGCGGAAAACACCGGGCTCCAATCAATCATATCGGCGTGTATCCACGTCCTGTTCAAGAGCCGCTGCCAGTTTGGATTGCAAGCGGCGGAAATGCAGAGTCTGTCATCCGTGCCGGATTACTCGGGCTTCCGCTTGCACTTGCCATTATCGGGGGACAGCCTGCCCAATTTGCTCCGCTTGTTCAGCTGTATAAAAGAGCAGCAGCGGAAGCAGGTCATGATGTATCAAAATTGCCGGTTGCCTCTCATTCCCACGGATTTGTCGGAAGGGATACAGAAGCTGCCGCAGATCAGTTCTTTCCATCCACACAGCACGTTATGAACGTGATAGGCCGTGAAAGAGGCTGGGGCCATTATGGGAGGGCCGCTTTTGACGCAGCCAGAAGACCTGAGGGTGCCCTGTATGTAGGAGATCCTGAAACTGTGGCACAAAAAATCATTTATCTGCGCAAGCAAGTAGGCGTGACAAGATTTATGATTCACATGCCGCTGGGAACAATGCCGCATGAAGAAGTCATGGAAGCCATCAAGCTTCTTGGTGAAGAAGTTGCTCCACTTGTTCGCAAAGAAATTGCTGAATGGGAAGCAGGGGGAGAGAAGTAATAGTAAGTCCACTTCTATAGGGTAATCTATTTTTCCTCAAACCTTATGAATAGGATAATAGGCTTTGATTTTCAACATAATAAAGATGACGGGGCGTATAGCAAACCTTTACGCCCCGTCATCTTTTTATTTGGCTCTTTTCGTATAGATTGTTGCTATTTTTACCATCCTTCTGAGAGGTGGTAAAATAACTCTTTCAGGAGGCAGTTTATCACTGATTAAAGACATCTATGCAACTTTTTCGGACCTAACTAAAGACGAACAAATCAAGCTATTTAACCTTGTAAAAGAAGATTTCATTGATAATGAAGATGCTGATATGAAAGATGCGTTCACTACGATTAGAGAAACTCGTTTTAAAGAGGGATTAGGCTGTAATCATTGTGGAAGTGTTTATCTATTTTAGGCATTTCGATGAAATAGTATTCCGGTGCTTCTTGGAGGATAACTTCTTCTGTTTTTTCGTAACTAACGAAATGGGTAACAAAAGAATCGATGTTAGCGAATAATATGAAATCCAAAATATCAATAGCGAGTACTTTCGGAACATCTTCGTTTCAAAGTCCCCGGTAACCAATTTAGATGTATAATATACGCTTCGTTTAGGGAAAAATTCCTCTTTTCTTAATTGTACTTCAATGTTAATTAATTTTCCATCGAGGGTTAAGGCTTGTAAGTTCAAAAAAGCCTGTTTTTCGTCTAGGGTTTCTTTTTTTGTAGGTTTGTCCTTAAACACCCTAAGTTCATCAATTGACGCGAAGAATGATGAAGGGGGTGGAGGATTTCTACTCAGAAGGAGATTGCGGATACACTCCTACTCAGGGAAAAGAAGTTGCGGTAGTTATCGGTAAGGAGACTAGAAGTAAGTACACGCTATGGAGTTTGGAACATCCTGGAGCATCCTATAGCGTGACGCAACAACAGCTGGTGAATTTGTATAAAAATATTAAGTAGAGTTAAATCAGTTAAATAAAAAGAGGCCAGTACACTAAGTGACTGGTTTTAGAAAAAATATCAGTTAATGCGAAAAATGGTTCTTAATGAAATTAGTTGCTTATAATAAAAGTATATGATGAATAGGGGTGGAAAATTTGACAGTAGAAATAGAAAACAAAATAAATGAAATTGGTGCAAATAAAATAAAATCGATTATACCATCTATAATTACTGAGGTTATTGAAAATAACACACCTTATATTTGGATTTCGACGGAAGAAAAGTTTGTTAATCTATATGGAAAACTTAGTTCTGATTTCTCAGGAGAAGTAAGGAGAATGTCTATTCAGGAATATAAGCATATTATCAATGACTTAAAAGTAAATGGAAAAAAAGATTGGGAAGAATCGGAGGTAACACAATTATTAAGTAGCTTGAATATTAATAGATGGGTACCTACTTATACATCAAATAACGGAAAGAACTGGTTGAGTTACAAGGATTTAATTTATGATGAATTTTCCGCTTGGAAGTATGATAATTTCCCACTTTACGATCACGAGAAAGAAGAAGTGGATGAAGAGCTGGAATTAGAAATCGACTCCATTTATGAAAATGTTATGGTTAATTTGTCAGTAGAATTATTAAGTAAAAAGATAGAGAAAAAATTTTATAAATAAAAAAGTCGGGGGAGTTTATAGTAAAGGGTTCCATTTCGAGGTGCATATCGATTAAATGACATTAAAGCTTCAATTTTCCTTCCTGAGAAAACGGATTGGGTATAAGCACATAAAATAATCTTCATCATCATACGTGGATGATAAGCAGGGCAGCCTTTGCTTCGTATGAACGAATCGAAGGCTGCGTGTGGAATTTGCTCGACGAGGTCGTGTACGGAGAAGGCAATATCATTTTTTTGAAGTTTGATTTCTAAATCCAGGGGCAAAACCACTTGATTCATGATATAATTTTTAAACATAAGGACCCTTCTTTCAGATGAAATTTTGTGTGGTAACTTTATTTTATCAGAAGAGGTCCTTATTTTAATTCAAAAATAATCAAAGCCGGAGAAATTTTACTCGTCGTAAAATTTCTCCGGCTTTTTCATCTTAGAGGGGGTTTTGTCCCAGCCTCTTTATTATGTTTAATTATTGTTGATGATAACCAGTTCGATTAGACGAGGGTAGTTTATTAACTATTTAATCTTTCCCAAACCAAGCTATTAAATTCTCTATACCCACCTTCGAATGGTGTTAGGAGATAATCTAGACCATTTTTCTTAACTTCATAAGCTGCTTCACTATCTAATAAAAAAATGTAGGTCCCCAACTTGGACTGTTATGTTCTATTAAAACAAGAAATTCAGAAAAATTGATATCCGGAAATCTGAATAAAATCTTCTTCTCTGTCTGGCTGGGATCAACCCACCCGTTACTTTAATAAGCTATTTTTATTTAATATGAATATCCTTCGTAGCTTTTTTTATAATTGTTTTTATAAACGGTTCCTTTTTCTTTGTGTAAG
>NZ_WKKI01000053.1 GCF_009674805.1 Metabacillus lacus
AAAGAAAATAATATCCAATTTTTGGATAACTGGGTTCAATTACAACCCCCTAGACTTTTTGGCTCTGAACGAAGAAGCTTGGATGGTAAAATTATACTTAAATTACATATAGAGTAAACTCAGTATACCCTTGTGGATATTTTTACAATGCTAGTGGAGAAATTCCGCCTATTCAGAAAAAACAACGAAAATGGTCTGAAATAAACGGAGGATTTTCGTCTAAGCACCTAAAAAACCTTAAATTGGAGTATTTTCAGCTGCTTAAGCGGAATTCATTCCCTTATATTTCCTAGAAAACGGCCTATTCCCGATGTAACCGGAATTTTTACGCTTATTTTTTCTTTGGTATGATGGGGAGGCGCCTTGTGCTTGCTGCTCCACCCACTTCTGTCCTTCACCATCCTTATGAAGGACATTTCTGTTGCTTTTTCACTGAGTTATGTCCTTCATCGCCCCTATGATTCAGAAAAAACAACGAAAATGGTCTGAAATAAACGGAGGATTTTCATTTATTGGAGAAAATCAGCTAAAATACCGTGAAATAAGCGGGAGTTTTCCGGCTAATCCCAAATAAAACACCAAAAGAATTAATTTTCAGCAGCTTACCCGGAATCTCTCCCCTTATTTTCTCTGAAAAAGGGTTCAAATTCAAAGTAACCGGAATTCCTTCCCTTATATCATTCCCCTAAGGGCTATGTACGGGAACAATATTGGTTAGCTGTACTATGTTAACCCCAATACTTCGCAATAATAAAACTAAAATTCAGATTTTTCTCATTTTATGGTACGATGAACAAAAAAGGGTTGGTGTGGGAGTTTATGCTGCATACAGACTTTCCTTATGCAAGAGAAATTTATGAAACAGTTATTGAAACCGCTATCAACTGGGTAGTCATTGTAGATCAGCAGGGGTTTGTCCTATATATAAATGAAAGTTACAGCCGATTTTTGGGCATTGACCGCCTTGCAGCCGCAGGCAAACATGTGACGGCAGTGATTGAAAACACAAGAATGCACATTGTGGTCCAGACAGGACAGGAAGAAATAGCTGCCCTTCAATATATAAAAGGAAATTATATGATTGCCAACCGAATTCCGGTAAGAGCTGATGGAAAAATAGTCGGGGCGATTGGAACTGTTATGTTCCGTGATCCTAACGAGTGGAATGAAATGAATACCCATGTGCGTCAGCATTTAACTTCGCTTCAGCCTCATCGAAACAGACTGGAGGATACTGGAGCAAAGTATACACTGGATGATATAAAATCCGCATCAAAGACTATGCTGCTGCTCAAAGAAAAAGTTAAAAGCGTTGCTGCTGCCGACAGTGCTGTGTTAATCAGGGGTGAAAGCGGAACGGGGAAGGAACTGTTTGCCCACAGTATTCATCTGCTCAGCGATCGAAACAAGGAGCCTTTTATTAAAGTGAATTGCGGAGCCATTCCTGAACATCTGCTGGAATCTGAGCTGTTCGGATATGAAGAAGGAGCTTTTACAGGTGCAAAAAGGGGCGGAAAAAAAGGGAAGTTTCTTCTTGCAGATAAAGGGACAATTTTTTTGGATGAAATAGGAGACATGTCCCTTCATATGCAGGTAAAACTCTTAAGAGTATTACAGGAAAAAGAGATTGAGCCTGTAGGAGGAGTTAAGACTCTTCCTTTGAATGTGAGAGTGATTGCTGCGACCAATAAACCGTTGGAACAGATGATTCACAATGGCAGTTTTCGGGAGGATCTTTATTACAGAATCAGTGTCATACCCATCCATGTTCCGCCTCTTAGAGAGAGGATGGAGGATTTGGCGCCTTTGGTTGCCCATTTTATAAAAAAAATTTCACTGCGGACTGGTAAAAGAATTTCAAGCATTCATGAAGAAGTGATGGAAATTTTTATGCAGTATAAATGGCAAGGTAATATCAGGGAGCTTGAAAACGTGATAGAAGCGTCCATTCACCTTTCTAAGGGAGAAGAAATTACTTCTCAGGCTGTTCCGGATTATATAAAACAAATTGGTGTTTTTCAGCAGCATAGCGGAAAATTGAAAGACGTTTTGGCTGAAACTGAAAAAAGAACAATTCTTGAAGCGGTCAGAAGGCATGGCGGAGACAAGAAAAGAGCGGCGGCAGCCCTTGGAATCAGCAAATCAACTCTTTATGAGAAGATTCAAAAATATATAGAACCAGTTCAGTCCGAAAAACCGGAATAAGTTCCGAATTTTCGGACTGTTTTTTGTTGCTGATATGCTCTGGGTTGATAGAGGAATCAGCTTGTCCCCCAGTTATCCAACTTTCCGAATTACTGGAATTGTGAATTTTTCGTGACAGAACGTTCCCGGTCTTGTGCGTATGAGTGTTTTGGCACGGTTCTTGCATACGTATTTATGTAGAAGGGAGGACGTTGAATTTTTTCAACAAATACTGAAAGCGTTTACTTAATAAGAGTGTAGACAAGGGGGAAAACGAATGTTAAGTATGATTGGTCTTGCAGGCGGTTTGGCACTACTAATATTTTTAACGATGAGAGGAATGAATCTTTTAATTGCCGGGCCGTTATGCGCCCTGTTTGTGGCAGTGCTCAGCGGTATGCCGCTTTTTCCTCAGCTGGTAGCAGAAGGGGAGGCAAATTTTGTAGGAAACTATATGACTGGTTTTTCAGGGTTCGTCACTTCATGGTACTTGATGTTCCTGTTAGGAGCCGTTTTTGGAAAAGTGATGGAGGACAGCGGGGCGGCAGACAGCGTATCCAGATGGGTAGTTGAAAAGCTCGGAATGAAGAGAGCTGTGCTTGCCATTGTAATAGCATGTGCTGTTTTGACTTATGGAGGAGTAAGTTTATTCGTTGTTGCTTTCTCAGTATATCCAATGGCAATCAGCTTGTTCAGGCAGGCAAATCTGCCAAGAAGGTTTATACCTGCAGCTCTTGCTTTTGGATCTGTTACATTTACAATGACATCCGCTGGCTCTCCTGAAATTCAAAACTGGATCCCGATTGAATATTTGCAAACATCACCTTACGCAGGCTGGGAAGTTAGTGCACTGGTAGCTGTTTTTATGATGATCTTTGGCTACTGGCTGCTGAAGCGGATGATTTCAAAGGCAGTGGCAAAGGGAGAGGTTTTTGAAGCCAGAGAAAACGACCCTGCTGCTTCGGAAAACCGGAGACTGCCCAATCCTTTACTGGGGCTGGTCCCGCTGCTGGTTGTGCTGATCATATCTTATATTTTCCATGATTCTTTAAAACAATCTGCATTGATTATTGCATTGCTGGGCGGAGTGGTTGTCACGTATCTCCTTAACCGGACCTATTTTCTTTCATTTTGGAATGCAGTTTCAGAAGGCACAATGGGAGCACTGGTGGCAATTGGAAATACTGCAGCGGTTGTCGGCTTTGGAGGTGTGGCAAAAGCAGTGCCTGCATTTGGCACAGCGGTCGACGCAATGACAAGCATACCGGGCAGCCCCCTCATCGGTGGAGCTATTGCAGTCAGCGTCATTGCGGGTATGACAGGTTCAGCCTCAGGAGGCCAGGCAATTGCTCTTCCAATTATCGCTCCGCATTACCTTGATATGGGAGTGAATCCTGAAGCGCTTCACAGAGTGGTGGCAATATCTTCGGGCGCACTGGATTCTCTGCCGCATAACGGGTATGTTGTAACCACTGTCAGAGCCATTTGCGGAGAATCACACAGCGCAGCTTATGGTGCGGTAGGTGTGGTGACAGTAATTGTACCTTTAATAGGAGTTGCTCTGGCAATCCTGCTATTTTCTCTTGGCTTGGGAATTTAAGGAGGTTATCATGATGGTAAGAGACAAAACAGTTTTCATTACAGGGGCTGCACAAGGGATTGGACTTGAAATTGCCAAAGCCTTTGGAAAAGAAGGCGCTAACGTTTTCCTGACGGATATTAATGAAGAAAAAGCTGTAGAGAGCGCTGATATGCTGAGCGAAACCGGGATAAAAGCTGCCGGATATAAATGTGATGTTACTTCAGAAGAAAGCCTGAAATCAGCAATAAATACCGCTGTAGAGCAATTCGGAACGATTCACATACTCATTAATAATGCCGGAATGCAGCATGTAGCTTATTTGGAGGACTTTCCTGTTAAAACGTTTGAACTGTTAACCAGAATCATGCTGATTGGTCCATTTATTGCTACTAAACTTATTTTTCCCATATTTAAAGAACAGTCTTTTGGCAGAATTATTAATGTAGCTTCCATAAATGGACTTGTGGGGTTTGCTGGAAAGTCTGCTTATAACAGTGCTAAACATGGAGTCATAGGGTTAACCAAGGTGGCGGCACTGGAGGGAGCGGAGCATGGAATCACAGTGAATGCACTGTGCCCGGGCTATGTTGACACGCCCCTCGTTCGAAATCAGCTCGCTGATCTGGCCAAAACAAGAAATGTGTCTATGGATTCTGTTATAGAAGAGGTAATTTATCCTCTCGTCCCCCAAAAGAGGTTATTGGATGTTTCAGAGGTAGCAGAATATGCTTTGTTTCTCGCAAGCAGCAGCGCAAGAGGCATAACAGGCCAGGCTGCAGTCATTGATGGGGGCTATACAGTTCAATAACTAGTTCTATTCACACAGTTAGCTGATAAAGGAGAACAAATGACCGTATCTTTAGGCATACCTTATAGGGTGAATGTCACAAGAAAAAAATTTTGAAAATTCATTCTTTTTATTCAAGCTTGTTTTCGCTTCTATTTCATATAATGGAAGAAAACAAGCTTTTTATTATTTCCCGCTGTCAGACCTATCTGACAACTTACCTAGAGTCGCGTGTACGAAAAATATCGGCACTAGGAAGGATGAGAAATATGCTGCATCAACTGATTGTGGCGTTCATAATAGGGGGGTTAATGGGTGTACTAGGTCATGTGAAACAAAAAGGGAGGCTGGAAAGGCCCCGAAAGACAAAACGATACATTTACCTCGGATATTGGGAAGAGTTTTTAATGGGATCAATCGCAAGCATTCTTGCAGTCCTTTCTTCTAATCCCGAATCTTCATTTCAGCTTGTCGTCATCGCAGTTGTTGCAGGCTACAGCGGAGAGGCTGTACTCCGCAGCTTTGATTTTGTCAGACAGCCTGTACCTTCCAGACTGCCGGAAGAACGAAGGCAGAAAAATTCCTCCTCAGCCAGCATAGACGAATAGCGAACCTCCAGTTAATGAAATCCCCCTAATTTTAAGAGAAACTTGCACTTCATAAAAAATACATTTAAAATAGGATACAACAACAGAAAAGCTGAACGGTGAAAAGGAATAGTAATAAGTTTGGTGTTGCAGAGAGTTGGCGGCTGGTGAAAGCCAATACATTCAAATTTATGAACTCGCCTTAGAGTAGCAAGTGTGAAATGCCCTGCCGGCAAAGTAACGTTTGCCGTTTGTCCACGTTACGGATGGTAGAGTGAGCATACAAATTTGTATGCTAAGCTGGGTGGTACCGCGGGAATGAAACCTCTCGTCCCTGTTTTTACAGGGATGGGAGGTTTTTTCTGTTTTCCTGCACTCTAAACCGTTTCAAGTACATCTGTTACCGAAAAGGAGGAAGAACACTCGTGAGTTATCAGCATCGTACAATCGAAAAAAAATGGCAGGATTATTGGTTGAACCAGAAAACCTTTCAAACGTCCGAAGAAGAGGGACGCCCTAAATTCTATGCTCTTGATATGTTTCCTTACCCATCTGGAGCAGGACTGCATGTGGGGCATCCGGAGGGCTTTACGGCTACAGATATTCTGTCGAGACTGAAGCGGATGCAAGGATATAATGTTCTTCATCCAATGGGCTGGGATGCATTCGGCCTTCCTGCAGAACAATACGCACTGGATACCGGCAATGATCCTGCTGAATTCACAGAAGTAAATATTGCTAACTTCCGCCGCCAAATTCAGTCGCTTGGTTTTTCTTATGACTGGGACAGAGAAGTGAATACCACTGACCCGGAATATTATAAATGGACACAGTGGATTTTCATTCAGCTGTTTAACAAGGGCCTTGCTTATGTAGATGAAATTCCTGTAAACTGGTGCCCGGCATTGGGAACAGTTTTGGCAAATGAGGAAGTGATTGACGGGAAAAGCGAAAGAGGAGGCCATCCTGTTGAAAGGCGCCCAATGAAACAGTGGATACTGAAGATTACTGCCTATGCGGACCGTCTGCTGGAAGACCTGGACGAGGTTGATTGGCCGGAAAGCATCAAAGAAATGCAGCGGAACTGGATTGGCCGTTCTGAAGGTGCTCATGTCACATTCAGCATCGACGGTCATCAGGAAAACTTTACTGTATTCACTACTCGTCCTGACACGCTTTTTGGCGCAACTTATGCAGTGCTGGCGCCTGAGCATACCTTTGTTGAAAAAATTGTTTCAGAAAAGCAAAGAAAAGCCGTTGAAGATTACATCGAAAGTGTAAAAGCAAAAAGTGACCTTGAAAGAACTGATCTTGCTAAAGATAAAACCGGGGTATTTACTGGAGCTTATGCTGTGAATCCGGTGAATGGCGAGAAAATGCCGATCTGGATTGCGGACTACGTGCTGATGTCGTATGGTACCGGAGCCATTATGGCTGTTCCGGGACATGACGAAAGAGATTACGAATTTGCAAAAAAATTCGAGCTGCCAATTAAGGAAGTAGTTGCGGGCGGTGATATTGAGCAAGAGGCGTATACAGGGGATGGAGAGCACGTGAACTCTGATTTCCTTAACGGACTGCAAAAAGAAGCTGCAATTGAAAAAGCAATAGAGTGGCTTGAAGAGCAGGGCAGAGGAGAGAAAAAGACGACTTACAGACTGCGTGACTGGCTGTTCAGCAGGCAGCGGTACTGGGGAGAACCTATTCCGATTATCCACTGGGAAGATGGAACAGCTACTGCCCTTCCTGAAAGTGCGCTTCCGCTCACACTACCAAAAACGACGGAAATCAGACCTTCTGGTACCGGAGAATCTCCGCTTGCCAATATAGAAGACTGGGTAAATGTCACAGATCCCGAAACGGGGAAAAAGGGCAGAAGAGAAACAAATACGATGCCTCAATGGGCAGGAAGCTGCTGGTACTATCTGCGTTATATAGACCCTAAAAACAGCGAAAAGCTTGCCGACCCTGAAAAAATTAAAAAATGGCTTCCAGTAGATATTTATATTGGCGGTGCTGAACATGCTGTGCTTCACCTTCTGTATGCGAGGTTCTGGCACAAGGTTTTGTATGATCTGGGTGTTGTACCTACAAAGGAGCCTTTCCAAAAGCTTTTTAACCAAGGTATGATTCTTGGAGAAAACAACGAAAAAATGAGCAAATCAAAAGGAAACGTCGTCAATCCGGATGATATTGTCGGAAGCCATGGAGCAGATACACTCCGTTTGTACGAAATGTTCATGGGGCCATTGGAAGCTTCCATTGCATGGTCGGAAAACGGGCTGGACGGATCAAGAAGATTTCTTGATCGTATATGGAGACTGCTTGTTGCAGAAAGCGGAGAAATCAGCAGCAAAGTGGTGAATATCTCTTCTGATGAGCTTGAAAAATCCTACCATCAGACGGTAAAGAAGGTTACTGAAGATCTGGAAGGACTTCGATTCAATACAGCTATTTCACAGCTCATGGTGTTTATCAATGATGCTTATAAAGCCAAGGCCCTTCCAAAAGAATATGCAGAAGGCTTTGTGAAGCTATTGTCCCCAATTGCTCCGCATATTGCTGAGGAACTTTGGGAAAAGCTTGGGCATTCAGAAACCATTTCATATGAAAACTGGCCTCAGTTTGATGAAAGCAAGCTTGTAGACGATGTAGTTGAAATTGTTGTTCAGCTGAACGGCAAGCTTCGTGCGAAGATGAATGTGCCTGCTGATGCAAACAGAGAACAGCTGCAGGAACTAGCTCTTGCTAACGAAAAGGTTCAAGCAGAGCTGGAAGGAAAAACAATCCGCAAAGTGATTGCAGTCCCGGGCAAGCTTGTTAATATTGTTGCCGGCTAGAACAAAAGAATGACCCGAAAGAGCTGCTGAACTGCAGCCTTTCGGGTTTTTTTGTATTCTGATCCTGCGCTGCTGCGGCAATGCCGACTGCTAAAGTGGCGGCGTAAACAACCGATTTGCTATAATGTAGCTAGTCTAAATAAAAGGAGTGACTGCGCATGAATGTGAAAGAAATTTCTGCAGATGAATTGCTGGAAAAGCTGGAGAATGGTGAAGAGCTTCAATTAATAGATGTTCGTGAAGATGAGGAAGTGCAGGAGGGAATGATACCCGGCGCTCTGCATATAAAAATGGGAGATATTCCTGAAAAAGCTGAGTCATTGGATAAGGATAAAGAGTATATCTTTATTTGCCGTTCAGGAAGAAGAAGCGAAAATGTTTGTGCATTTCTTCAAGATCAAGGTTATAAAGTGGTCAATATGACCGGCGGCATGCTTGATTGGAAAGGGCAATCTCAACCAAAACAATAAATTAGAACGAGCTGTTTGCTGCCCTTGTCATCCTGAAAGACCAAGACAAGGGCAGCAACTAACATGTAATTATGGAAGCGTTATCATAATTCACCTCCCCCTTCATACATTAAGTTAAGGAGGGATGTGATATGGAGGAATATCACAAGTTTGATGTAACGCACAAAATTTTTGCCAGAATTATTGAAGAGGAGATTGAGCTGTATATCAGCAAAGATTATGTAGGAAGGCTTGTCATAACTGAAGAAGGCAGAAAATATGATTTAGTATATGACTATGTGTATGAAGATGGCAGAATTTATAAGCTTTATGACAGAAGCTGCCCTCAAAAACAATACGCGGAAGGCTGTGACATGGGCTGGTGCTGAATCAATGTATAAGGTAGCTGTGTTTGACGAGGAGCATGAAAAGGACCTGGAGCGGAAAATCAATACATTTCTTGCGGGTATTAGCGAAAATCAATTTGTGGAAATTCAATATGATGTAGCTGTGCTTTGTGATGAAACAGGTGAACAGGTTTACTGCTTTTCGGCAATGATACTATACAAAAAGTAGCTTTCTTAAGAGCTGCTGCTGACTATAGTCCGGCTTTTAGCCTTCTTATCTTGAAAGGCAGAGATCTCCTGTTGGTGATAAACCAAAAAGAAACCCAGTAACGGGTTCTTTTTTGGTTTTTCCTTTATGCATGCTTCAGGAAATTCGGAATTTATTGGACAAGTGCACTTTGTGCTGCGTTCAACCCGGCAAGCCTGCCCGTTACAAGGGCAGAGGTTATATTATATCCTCCGGTATATCCATGAATATCAAGTACCTCACCGCAGAAATAGAGTCCTTCCATAAACTTTGACGACATTTCTTTAGGGTGAATTTCTTTTACAGAAATCCCTCCTCCAGTCACAAATGCCTTATCCAGGGAAAGTGTTCCGTTTACCCTGAATTCAAAGTGTTTACAATCACTGACAAAGAAGCGCAGCTTTTCATTCGACAGATTGGCAAACGTTGTTGCAGGATCTATGTCGTTTTTCTCCAGAAGAAATAAAAGATATCTTTCCGGCAAAAGCCCTTTTAAAACATTTTTTACCGCTTTTTTGGGATCGCTTTTCAGCTGTGTCAGTATTTCTTGAAACAGTGCTTCCTCTTTTTTATCAGGGAGGGCATCGATGTTCATGACAACTGTGCTCACGTTGAACTTTTTAAGCGTTTTGACAACATACTGGCTGCAGCGGAGCACAGCGGGTCCTGATACGCCAAAATGAGTAAAAAGCATGTCCATTCTGTGGGTAATAACAGTCTTTCCTTTAGGGTTCATGACGCTTAATGCAGCATCCCTTAGGGAGAGGCCCTGCAATTTCTTGCTTTTAATGAAAGATTCTGCTGAAGTAATCGGAACTTCGGTTGGATACAGATCAGTAATGATATGCCCGGCTTCTTCCGCCCAGGCGTATCCATCACCTGTGCTTCCTGTATGGGGAACGCTTTTTCCTCCCACTGCGATGACAACGCAATGAGAAGAAATTTCTTCACCGCTTTTTAACAGAATTCCTGCCGTTCTGCCGTTACTATACACCACGTGATCAACAGGGTCATTCGTACGCACTTCAACTTTTAATTCTCTTAATTTTCCTATTAACGCATCAACAACACTTTGAGCTTTGTCACTAACAGGAAACATTCTGCCGTGGTCTTCTTCTTTCAGCTGAATTCCCATCTTCTCAAAAAAATCAATAATATCTTCATTGCTGAATTCAGAAAAAGCGCTGTATAAAAACCGTCCATTTCCAGGAATGTGTTTAATAATCTCTTCAACCGGAAGGCGGTTTGTAACATTGCAGCGTCCGCCTCCGGAGATGGCCAGCTTTCTTCCAAGCTTATTTCCTTTATCTATAAGAAGGACTCTGGCTCCCTGCTCACCGGCTGCAATAGCTGCCATTAAGCCGGAAGGTCCTCCGCCGATGACAATCACATCATATTTCAAATTCGACCACACCTTTTTCTAAAATGCTTTATTTATTATAGCGTAAATAACAAGGAAAGAAACCTTCATGTTTTAAGGCAAAAAGATAACTCAATGATTAGTTTGTGGTAAAATAGAAAAGTTGAATCTTTAAATCATTTGAAATGGTGATTAATACATGGGAAATAAATTGCTGAGAGGTACTTTTGTCTTAACGTTAGGTACGTATATTTCAAGAATTCTTGGAATGATTTATATCATTCCTTTTTATGCAATGGTAGGTACGGCAGGTTCAGCTCTTTATCAATACGGTTATGCTCCCTATGCAATCTTTCTCAGTGTAGCAACGGCGGGATTTCCAGCCGGGGTATCTAAATATGTAGCCAAATATAATGCACTGGGAGATTATAAGACAAGCAGAAGAATGTTCAAGGGCGGACTTGCGGTCATGCTTTTGACCGGATTTCTTGCTTTCGCAGTATTATATTTTCTGGCACCGGTATTCGCTGAGAGTTCGCTTGGCGGGCAGGAAAAAGATGGAGTTACAGTTGATGATGTAGTCCTCATCATCAGGATGGTGAGCCTTGCTTTAATTGTTGTTCCAATTATGAGTTTAATACGGGGCTTTTTCCAGGGTCATCAGTCAATGGGCCCGACAGCTGTCTCACAGGTCGTCGAACAGATTGTCAGAATTGCATTTCTGCTGGGTGCTACCTACTACATATTAAAAATATATGATGATGGTCTTGTGCTGGCTATTGGTTATGCGACATTTGCGGCTTTTGTGGGAGCCGTCGGAGGACTTGCAGTATTGTTTTTCTACTGGATGAAGAGAAAAAACTCTCTAACCGCCATGAGAGAAAATGCTGTGGAAAGTGCCGATATTCCTTATTCAAAAATGTTCGGAGAACTGTTCAGGTATGCAGGTCCTTTTGTATTTGTGGGTCTGGCTATTCCATTATATATCTGGATAGATACCAATACGTTCAATAAGGCTATGACTGATGCAGGTTATGGAGATGTATCTCAGGATGTTTTTGCAGTCCTGACACTTTTGGTTCCAAAGCTGGTGATGATTCCGGTTTCTCTGGCAACTGCTTTCGGGCTGACGCTCATTCCTGCTGTTACTGAGTCATTTACAAGCGGAAACCGCCGCCTTCTGACGAGTCAGATTGACCAGACTCTTCAGATGATTATGTTTCTTGTACTTCCTGCTGTGGTAGGCTTGTCAATCCTGGCCGGCCCTGCATATACATTCTTCTATAGGGGAGAAGCAGAAACATTTGGCCCGGCGATTCTTGCTATGTTTGCTCCTGCCGCTCTGCTGTTTTCGCTGTTCACGGTGAACGCAGCCATTCTGCAGGGCATCAACAAACAAAAGCTCGCCGTCATCAGCCTTGTGATCGGTGTGCTGATAAAACTCTCTTTAAATGTTCCCTTGATACATTTGTTCCAAGGTGCAGGCTCCATATTGGCGACGGTGCTTGGCTACTCTGCATCGTTAATTTATGGTTTCGCCATGATTAAACGGCATGCGAAATATTCCTTTAAGAAGTTTTTTAAGCGATCTGTATTCATTATGATTCTTGCTGTGTTTATGGGATTGGTGGTCTCGGTAGTCCAGTCAATCAGCGGAATTTTTATAGATTACAGCGAAAGCAGAATCAATGCTTTGATTGTCCTGATCCTGGCAATTGGTGCAGGTGCAGGCAGCTATTTATATTTGGCATATCGTTCTCACTTATTAGAGAAAATAATCGGGAACCGTTTTTCAAGATTTTTTAGAAGAAAAGCTCGCGGGTAAGAGCTTTTCTTTTTTCTACTGAAACATCTTCTCCGCCGTTGCAGAGTAAGGGGAAGAACGATCGCCTGGTGTCTTCAGCACAAAAAAATTCAACCTTAAAGAGGTGATAATGATGAGAATTGATAAACTTCTTTCTAACACAGGATTTGGAAGCCGCAAGGAAGTGAAGCAGCTTTTAAAGTCAGGAGCAGTCAGGATAGATGATACATCGGTTAAAGATGCTAAAACTCATGTGGATCCGGAAAATCAGCATATTACGGTAAATGGAGAAACAGTGGTATACAGAGAGTTTATCTACCTGATGATGAACAAACCTCCGGGCTATCTGTCGGCAACAGAAGACAACCATCAGGAAACAGTGGTGGATTTACTGGAACACGAGGATGCCATTATGGAACCTTTTCCGGTGGGAAGGCTGGACAAGGATACTGAAGGTTTTCTTCTTTTGACAAATGACGGCCAGCTCTCGCATCAGCTGCTTTCACCTAAAAAACATGTGCCCAAAAAGTACTTTGCCCATGTTAAGGGAGAGGTTACTGAGGAGGATGGTCAGGCTTTTAAAGAAGGGGTAACCCTTGATGACGGGTATGTGACAAAGCCAGCAGCGCTTGAAATAATCAGTGCCGGGGAAATTTCACATATTTACGTTACGATTACAGAAGGTAAATACCATCAGGTGAAAAGAATGTTTGAATCTGTTGGAAAGAAAGTGATCTTTCTGAAGAGAGTGAGCATGGGTCCGCTGGAGCTTGACGAAGATCTTCAAAAAGGAGAATATCGAGAGCTGACTGAGGAAGAGATAGATATGCTGAGAAATGCAGAAAAATATGAAATGTAAGCAAAAAGAGGAACCTTGATGAAAACAAGGTTCCTTTTATGTAATATTTTATTATCATTGTTAATGTTAAGAAATCTTAACCCTTTTCTTTGTGGTCGTCCACTTTCCTCTGGTAGGGCTGCTTACAAGGTCGTTATATGCTAACACATTTAAATCCCTCTGTATCGTCCTTGGTGTAATACCAAACTCATCAACAAGCTGCTGAGTTGTCACAGTCCCTTTCTCATAAATAAACATGTAGATTGATTTGATACGAGTCAGCATACGGTTTGTCGAAGGTTTCAAAAAACCACTCCTTGTCTTTTATAGGGCTAAGCCTACGTATAACCAAGATGTCTGCAACTGGTGTGTCTCTACTTTTGTTATTTAATTAGATACTGTAACGCTATATGCCTATTTTACACGATAAGCATACCGGGATTCTAGGAAAAGTGCTTAATTTACGAAATATTTACAAACTTCTCTTAGTAAGCTTTTACTATAGTTATACGGCAGGAGCTGTAAATTATGATAAGAGATTGCAAAAAAAAGACTGTCAGAATCCAAACCTTGTTCCTATTCACACCCTGTGAAATGGGTGTACATGGTCGCTGTTACTGAGTTGTAAACGCATTCACTTTTAGTTCTAAAGAACTGTAAAACGCATGGCATCCAGGTTAAATAGCTCACCTCTTATCAGCATGGTGATAGTGAAAAGTGCTAATTGCTCAATAGGCGTAAGTTTTCCGCTGCTTTAGCAGATGGCATTCAAACCAGCCTTCTATATCTGGAGAAATTCAGACTATTAATCGTAATGAGGGGTGAAAGTGAGAGTTTTCATTGTGATAACAAATAAGGGGAGAACCTGCATGTAACCATATTCACTTATCTTGCTTCCTGGTAATGAATATTTCCGCTTTCAGAATGCGCTGGTAACAGATATACTTTTAGTCTCGATATTTATGAATACAGGAAAACGCTCAGAAAATAATTCTGAGCGTTTTTCAATGCTGATTTATTATGGCTTGCTATGCCGATTATTTTAACCGTCGTTTGGAGAAACTTAATGCCCTCCAATAAAAGCAAGCTGAATGAAGAAGAGGATGGCAAAAATATAAACAAATAAATGAACCTCTCTCCATTTTCCTTTCGCTATTTTCATCAACGGGTAAGCTATAAAGCCCAAGGCAATGCCAGTTGCGATACTGGAAGTCAGCGGCATTGTCAGGATGACCAGAAACGCAGGGAAAGCTTCATCAAGCTCGTTCCACTTAATATTGGAAATGGATCCAATCATCAGGCTTCCAACAATTATCAGGGCAGGTGCTGTAATAGCAGCAATTCCTGATACAGCTCCCACTAATGGACTAAAGAAAGCAGTCAGGCCGAAGAGAATTCCAACAGTAAGAGTTGTCAGGCCGGTTCTTCCTCCAGCAGCTACACCCGCAGAAGATTCAATATAAGCCGTAGTCGGGCTCGTTCCGAACATAGCTCCTACCGTAGTTGCGGTAGAATCAGCCAGCAATGCTTTTCTTGCCTTAGGAAGTTCATTCCCTTTCATGAGTCCAGCCTGCTGCGCAACACCAACCATTGTTCCGGTTGTATCAAAGATTGTCACAAGCAGAAACGAAAATACTACAGCATATAATCCATATTGGAAAACGTCGCCGATTGCGGTGAACGGATTAAACACAATCAAACCTTCCGGAAGATCGGGGAGAGCCATAATTCCACTGGTAAACTCCAGATGACCTGTTACGTATGCAATTATTCCTGTAATGAGCATTCCAATAAAGAGCGCTCCGTGTACATTCATGCTCATCAGTACTAGAGTAATTGCAAGTCCGCACAGAGCAAGAAGAACAGGGGGAGAATGAAGATCTCCCAATCTGACAAGGTTAACCTGATCAGCTTCCACAATTCCTGTTAATCTTAAACCGATAAAAGCAATAAACAGGCCGATACCTGCTGTAATGCCATGTTTAAGATTAGACGGTATTGCTTCAATCAGCTGTTTTCTAAAAGGTGTTAATGAAAGAATAATAAACAGGATACCTGCCACAAACACAGCGCCAAACGCTGTTTGATAGGTAATGTTTTCATTTGCTCCAACGACTGAGTAAGCAAAGTAGGCATTCAAGCCCATACCGGGAGCAATTGCGATAGGGTAGTTAGCGAAAAAAGCCATCCATAATGTTCCAATTATAGAAGCGATAATAGTAGCCGTAAACACCTGGTCAAAAGGAACTCCGGCATCTGACAAGATGACAGGGTTTACAACCACAATATATACCATCGTTAAAAAAGTAGTCATCCCAGCGATGAGTTCAGTTCTGACGTTTGTTTTATTTTCTTTTAACTTAAACATAGAAACCTCCAATAAACGAACGTTTTATAACAACCTATAATATAATATTCGTTTTTAAAGAATAACGCAAGTGGTTAGCGTCATTTATTTTCTGGTAGCTTTTCCTATGGACATTCGTTTGGTATCTTTACATTAGAAAGTACAAATTGATTTTTTTGGAGATGAATAGGATGGACTGGATGAAAGAGGTTTTAGCTAGAAAAGAAGATCTCATAAAAGATACGCAGGAGTTTTTACGGATCAGGAGTATTCTGGACAAGGAAACGGCTTCAAAGGAAGCTCCGTTTGGCAAAGGAATAAACGAAGCGCTGGAATTTCTTTTGCAAAAGGGCAGTTCAGAAGGATTTATTTCTAAAAATCTAGATGGATATGCAGGTCATATTGAACTGGGAACTGGACAGGACATCATCGGTATCCTTTGCCATGTAGATGTTGTTCCAGAAGGAGACGGATGGACTAGCGGCCCTTTTGATGCAGATCTGCGTGAAGGAAGAATCTATGCAAGAGGCGCGATGGACGATAAAGGGCCAACAATGGCTGCTTATTATGCAATGAAGATTGTCAGTGAATCGGGCCTTCCCCTTCAAAAAAAGGTAAGAATGATTATCGGGACCGACGAGGAAAGCGATTGGCAGTGTGTGGATCATTATTTTAAACATGAACAAATGCCCCTGATGGGATTTGCCCCTGATGCTGATTTTCCTATTATCTATGCTGAAAAGGGAATTATTGACGCAGAACTTCACTATACGCCTTCTGAGAGCACCTCCACTCAGGAAGGGATCATCGTAACAGAGTTTCATTCCGGTGAAAGATACAATATGGTTCCTGACAAGGCTTTCGCAGCATTAAGCGGGAATCTTAATTCTGATGAAATTCAGAGCAGCTATTCCGCTTTTTTGAAGAAACATAACCTGAAAGGTGATTACGCTGAAAAGGAGGGAACAGCTAAACTGATGTTAACAGGAAAATCTGCACATGCCATGGAACCAAATAACGGTATAAACGCAGGACTATATCTTGCCGCTTTTCTTAAGGACCTGAAATTGAATAGTGGTGCAAAGGGATACTTCAGCTCCCTGACAGACTTCTTCTTTGGAGACAGCAGAGGGAAAGCAGTCAGCATCGCCAGTAAAGATGAAGTCAGCGGAGAACTGACGCTGAATGCCGGTATTCTCAGATATACTGAGAAGGCGGCGAGTGCAGGCATTAACATTCGCTATCCTGTAACTGCTGATGGAGCAGACATTAAGGAGGGACTACAGCAAATTCCGGGATTCCTGCTTCATTCTCTCAGTGATTCTAAGCCTCACTATGTTAATCAGGATCATGAGCTTATCTCGACGCTACAGCGGGTGTATACTGAACAAACAGGAGAAACCGCTGAGTTAATTTCAATCGGCGGTGGGACATATGCAAGATCCCTGGAAGCAGGGGTAGCATTTGGTCCGCTTTTCCCCGGAAGAGAAGACGTTGCCCATCAAAAAGACGAGTACATCATTGTTGATGATTTACTCAAGGCAACTGCTATCTATGCACAGGCTATTTATGAGCTGGCAAAGTAGGAAAGTATCTTACACAGTCAGGTAAATTATGTTAGGATAAAAATAATTGGAAAACCGCTCTTTCCCTGAGAGCGGTTTTTAAATTTGCATTTAGAAAAGGCAGGTATTGAGGGATGGAACATTTGGTATCTAGGGAGCAGAGAGGGACTCAGCTGTCTTTCAGCTTGTTTTATTTTCTGGTCTTTTTTGGTTTTGGAGCTTTATTTCCTTTATTATCTGTATATCTGAAAGATAATGTCGGTCTGACAGGAAGCCAGATTGGAATGATCATGTCCATCAATCCCATCGTGATGCTGTTTGCACAGCCGCTCTGGGGGATGCTGAGTGATACGACCAGAAAGCCGACAGCGGTTTTGACCGCTGCCCTGATCGGAACAGGGATAACAGGAATCATTTTTTCAATGGGAGAATCTTTTTCCTTCTTTGTCTCAATTGCAATATTGCTCGCATTCTTTCAAAGTGCAATTGTGCCGGTTTCAGACAGCATTTCAATGAGTTATGTTCAAAGGACAAATACAGCATATGGCTCTTTAAGGCTTTGGGGAGCAATCGGATTTGCAGTATCAGTCCTTGTGGTCGGTAAGCTTTCTGAGACATTTCAGTTAACGGTCATTTTTTACGCATTTACATTTGTTCTTTTGGCTGGCGCCATTGTTGCAGCGCGGCTGCCCAGGGACAATGAATCTTTAAAGGTCAGCCTGAAGGATGGTTTCCGGGAACTTGGAAAGCTGCCGAGCTATTTGCTGTTTTTGGTCGTAACCTTTCTTGTACTCGGCCCCATTCTGGCAAACAATATTTATTTTGGTTTATTTATAGATGAAATTGGCGGGGGGCTTGCAGGGATTGGTATTGCCTTCTTATTTGCAACAGGAAGTGAAGCACCTTTTATGAAGTTTGCAAGCAGCTGGATTACAAGGCTTGGAATGAAAAGAATTCTTCTGATGGCCGTATTCATCTCCGCAGCACGCTGGTTTCTCTATTTTTTAGAGCCTCCGCTGGCTGTGGTGTATGCAACAACATTCGCCCAAGGTTTTTCAGTTGGTTTGTTTATTCCTGCTGCATTGCTGCATGTGAAAAATACAGCACCGGCAGAAGTCGGCGCCACAGCCATTTCCATTTACTCCGCTGCGGGAAATGGACTGGGAAACTGGTTTTGCACCTTTTTTGGCGGCATTATTATGGAAGCACTGTCCATTTTGCATGTGTATTTGTTCTTTGGATGCATGACGCTGCTTGCTTTCCTGATCTTATGTTTCATAAGAATAGATTCCAGGGCTGCAGCATCATAAAAGCGAGAGGATGTATTCCTCTCGCTTTTGTGTATTTATTGAGTTATTTTTATTCTTCCTTCAATGCCTGGTACAGGGGTGTTTGACTGCAAAGCCTCCATAAGGACGGTGCTCAGCAATTCACCGCTGTCAAATTCAATATTTTCTGCTGTAAACATGACAAAACCATCTCCGCCCGCTGCGGTAAAATTGTTTGTTGCAACAGAATATGATTTTTGAAGATCCAGAGCAGCACCGTTGATTACCACCTCTGTTACTCTGCTTCCGGTCGGCTTGGACGGATCAAAATTAAAGGCTAAGCCGGAGACATGAAGAAACCCTCCGTTTTCTGCAGGATATAATCGAACAGAATGTTCTAAAGCGGCTTTAAGATCTGATCCTTTCAGCGTTGTTCTAACAAGTGTATTATCAAAAGGAAGTGTGGTCAGGACATGATTGCGGGTGACATCTCCCGCCACAATGGAAGCCCTGATGCCTCCTCCGTTCGTAACCGCAATATCTGTTTTAAGCTTGTTTTTCATAGCATCGGCAATATAATTGCCAAGATTTGTTTCTTTCGTTCTCACAGCATTTCGTTCTCCATTAAGTGTTTCAGATACGGAAGCGATCACTACATTTAACTCTCTGTCTACTTGTTCTTTATAAGGCTGAAGTACATTTCTAACTTTAGAATCTTCCTTTTTGCTTTCACTGTCGCGGTACAGGAAGCCGTTCACACCAATCAGTTTTCCTTTGTGGAAAATTAAGTTTGTATGACCGAGCGCTTTTCCATATTCATTTGCTTGAGTAACGTACGCATGTTTTAGTTTCTTAGGAGTTTCAATTGTGTCATGGCTGTGTCCCCCGAATACCACATCGATACCGCTCACTTCGTTTGCAATCTTCATTTCGGTATCAAGACCTGAATGGGAGATAACAGCAACTGCATCCACTTTTCCTTTCAGTTTTAAAGCAAGCTTTTTAGCAGTCTCTGTTTCATCCTCAAAGGTGATTCCTGTAATTCCTGAGGGATTTGTCTTCACTGCTGTGTCTGTTGCTGTCAGTCCGATTAAAGCAATTTTCTTTCCTTTTCTTTCAACTATTGTAAATCCCTCTAAGAAAGGGCTTCCGTATGTTTTAATATTGGCGCTGATCAGCGGGAACTGAAGCATCTTTTTGAGATTTAACAAATGTGCCTGCCCATAATTGAAATCATGGTTTCCAGGAACCATTGCGTCGTACTTCATTGCATTCATGGCTTCAGCAGCTGCCATTCCTTTGTTTAAATTAACATAGTTTGTTCCATGAAATGTATCGCCCATATCAATTAGAATGGTTGGATTCTTGCTTCTTGCTGAATTGGCGATACTGCTGATTTTTGCCAGTCCCATTTCTTTGTTGACAGGGTTGTGCATGATGCGGCCATGCATGTCGTTAGTGTGAATCACTGTAACAAATTCAAGTTTTTTCTGAAGGCTTTCCAGCATGTTCTTGATATCATTGCCGGTAAGAGGTTTTTTAGGCTGAAAAACCGGCAGTTTTCTATCAATTAAATCCAGTTCAGCTGCAGCTGCAAGTTCACGATGATAGGCAGAGTGAATTGCGTTGTAGTCTTTGAATTTTTTCAGCGCTCCTAAAGAGTAAGAGTCCCGGAGGTTGAGTGATCTGATTAGGAATACATAAGCCTGTTCCTTTGTGATTTTTTCATTGGGGCCAAACTTAGTCTTGCCATCCTCTGGCAGAATATTGGTTCTGATAGCTGCTTGGATATAGGGTGCAAGTTCTGAATCAACATCAGAGTAGGGGATGTCGCTTCCCTGCAGATCTATTCCCAGCGAAGTAACGAGCTCCTTAATAAAAGTTCCCTTGTCGGCCGGCGCTTGAGGATTTTTTGATGCTTCAGCAGCTCCCGGGTGTAAGATCCCTGCAAGTCCAATTAAAACGGCTAATACTGCTGCACACACTTGTTTATAAGATTTCATTTCTCCGCTCCCTTTCAGATTTTTTCAACAATTCATATTATATAATAGATTCCGCAAATCTATTATTAATTTTAGATTAAGATCCAGACAAATTTTCACATCCTGGTTTACACCCAAGAAACAGACTAGCTGAGAAGTCTTAGGCTCAGCACATGTCCGCTATATTCATTTCTAGGCTGCTATCAAAAACCTTGTTGAATATTGATAAAGAAAATCATGGGAGACAGACATTAAAGAGGTGGTTGAAGAAGGTTGCTGGGGGAAAAACACTGTTTTTAGAGACGGAAAGTATGCCGTTTTAAAAGAGTATGTGTGAATGTTAAATTAACAAGGCGCCTTATCCTAACAAAGAAAAAATAAGCGTAGAAATTCCGGTTACATTGGGAATAGGTCGTTTTTTTAAGAAAATAAGGGAATGAATTCCGCTTAAGCTGCTGAAAATACACCATTTGAAGGTTTTTAAGGTGCATAGACGAAAATCCTCCGTTTATTTCAGTCCATTTTGATTGTTTTTTCCTAATAGGCGGAGTTCCTCCGTTTATATATGTATAGTGGCTTTCACAAGCGCCTTTCCACCCGTTCAAAGAGGACATACATGTAACTATGTATTTACACAATCTTATGGACTTGATGGCTCCACCGCCAACGGCTCGAGGTCATAAGCCAATCATCTCAAAAAGGCAAAGAGCGCCTTTTAGAGATGCTCGTCTTATGCTTGTCGGAGCCCGACACGACGTCGGACAGTCATGCGTTGCCACAGGACGTGGCGCTCTTAGCATGACTTCCTTTACGCCCGTTCCGCTTTTCTACATTGTCCAGCTCCGCCGGCCAGCTGCTCGAGGTCATAAGCTGTCTTGGCCATAAGGGCAAAGAACGCCCTTCCGTCCAAGCCATCTTATGCTTGTCGCAGC
>NZ_WKKI01000054.1 GCF_009674805.1 Metabacillus lacus
CTTCATAAGGCCGATGAAGGACAAAATTAAGTGCTACAGCTCGAGAAATGTCCTTCATAAGGGCAATGAAGGACAAAAGTAAGTGCTGCAGCTCGAGAAATGTCCTTCATAGGGGCAATGAAGGACAAATTCGGGTGAAACAGCGTGGGAAATGTCCTTCATAAGGCCGATGAAGGACAAAAGTAAGTGCTGCAGCTCGAGAAATGTCCTTCATAAGGCCGATGAAGAACCAAGTTGGGTGAAACAGCAAGTACATTGCGACGCCTCAACACAATAAGCGTATAAATTCCGGTTAAATCCAAATAAGATCGTTTTTTAGAGAAAATAAGGGAATGAATTCCGCTTAAGCAGCTAATAATGCTCCGCTTTAAGGTTTTTTAGGTGCATTGACGGAAATCCTCCGCTTATTTCAGCCCATTTTCGCTGTTTTTTCTAAATAGGCGGAATTACTCCGTTTATGTATCGTGCGGATATGTTACACCTATGATAAGAGAAGATTTCCCACCCTGTTTTCAGTTGACCCCCGCAGCCACCATGGAAATCTCACCAGCTGACCGGGATATCGCCAGCTTCCCAGATTCCAAGCTGCCCTTTCGCAGGAATCCAGTTATTCAGCACTTTCATTTCATGTACTTCCCACACATAACACCCTTCTCTATAGTCCCCAAGAAGGAAATCTTTTCCCTCCACTGTTCTTCCGTCCTCCAGCACTGCCCAGCCTCCATGGTTTTCAATTACTTTTATACAGTTGGTCAAACGGCAGATTCCGATAATATATCCTGCCGGCAGATTCTTGGCAGAATATCCGTGGGCGGCAAGCAGCGGCAGAATTGAAGCTTGCTTGCAGGCATTCACATCTATTTTTCTGCTTGTATGAATGGCCAGCGGCCCTCTGTAGTTGGTTCTCCATGTTCTCGTTTCATATTGAGTTTCGCCAAGGACAAATAGAGATGCCCATGGCTGAATCATAGACAGCGCCTTCACAAAGAGTCATCACTCCCTCTTTTTTTCAATATATTCCCCTCTAAGGAAGGAAACATACTGAGGAAGGGCGTAAACAAAAAAAGCCTTGGATGCAAGGCTCTTTACAATTAAGTATCACTGTTTGTCTGTAGAAAAAAGCGTGATTGCTTATAGTTGTAAACTACTCTTGAAAAATCAAAGGGCTGGCCGTTCGTTAGGTGAAATACAGTCTCTACAGTCAGCTTAGGTTCTCCTTTTTTTAAACCGAGATGAACTGCTTCATTTTCGTCCAGCTGATCCATCTGCATGTACATATCTGAAAAGCCTATCTTCAGTCCAAGACCTTCCCGAATATAGCCGAAGATAGATTCAGATACAATTTCTTTGTTCAAATAGGTAACGATTGCTTTGTTATAATAGGATTCCTCTACGCACAGCGTTTCTCCATTAATATACCGTATTCTTTTCACGTAGTATACGTCTTCATCTTCATGGAGATTTAGATTTAAAGCTGCTTCTTTTGAAGGTTTTCTTACTTCCAGTTGAAGCGGCTTTGACGAAATTTGAGCATCTTCCAGCTCTCTTTTAAATCCCTGGTTGGATAAAAGGCTGATATAGCCCTTTCGCTTATGCCTTCTTACAAATATTCCGCTTCCCCGGACTTGGTAAACAACGCCCTTTCTTTCAAGGAGCTCAAGTGATTTGGTGATGGTGCTTTTGCTTACTTTAAAATGTGCCATAAAATGCTCCAGAACCGGAAGTTTATCTCCCTGCTGAAGCTCTTGTTCTTCAATATATTTTTCTATTTCAATTGCAATTTGCTGGTACTTTAACATGAACATTCCCCATCAATTTTCTATATCTTTTTCTCCAAATTATATCACAATCAGGGGAAATCTATACAAATAGATTATAACCAAAAAATACTATTGTTTATTACTTGTAAAATTGTATCGGTACAATTATAATGTAAGCGTATACTACTAAGGAGGAGAGATAAGCTATGGCAGGTAAAGTGAGAGATTATCCAAAGCTGGCTGAAGATATATTGAAAGCAGTTGGCGGGGAAGACAATATTGTTGGGGCAACGAGATGTGCCACAAGGCTGAGACTGGTCCTGAAAAGATCCAAGCCTGCAGCCAAAGATAAAGTAGCCTCTCTGCCTGGTGTTATTACTGTAGTAGAAAACAGCGGCCAGTTTCAGGTGGTCATCGGCCAGCACGTAGGGGAGGTATATGAGGAATTCTCCAAGCTGGTAAACCTTGACACTTCCGAAAAAGAAAGCGAAAACAAAGGAACAGTGCTAAACCGTGTCATTGCCACAATGTCAGCTGTGTTTGCACCCTTTGTGTATATTCTAGCAGCTGCTGGCATTCTGCAAGGTTTACTCATTTTAATCACTCTCTTGTTTCCAGCCTTTCCTGAAACGGGGATGTATCAAGTGTTTAGCTTTATATCCTGGGCACCATTTACCTTTTTGCCAATATTTATTGCGATAACAGCATCAAAGCATTTTAAAGTGAACACATATATAGCCGTTGCCTGTTCTGCTGCATTGGTCAGCCCCACTTGGGCAGAAATGGCCGCGCAAATTGCTGAGGGCGGCACAATCACCTTTTTCGGACTGGCATTATCTGAAACAGTTTATACGTCCTCAGTGCTGCCTCCATTATTTCTAGTTTGGATTCTTTCATATCTTGAGAGATTTTTGAATTCACGTATTCATGAAATTGTCCGTCCATTGTTTGTTCCGTTTCTAAGCCTTGTGTTAATGGTTCCTTTAACCATCCTGTTAATTGGACCGATTACGACAATGGGGGCAAACGGAATTGCAAACGGATACAATTTCCTCGCTGAAAATGCACCGGCAGTTGCTGGAGCCATTATCGGAGGATTTTGGCAAGTACTTGTTATCTTCGGCGTACACTGGGGCATCACACCGGTTGTTCTTGCCAATTTTGATCAGTATGGGCGCGATTCTTTTCAGGCATATCAGACGATTGCCGTTATTGCCCAGGTTGGAGCAGTACTTGGAGTTATTCTAAAAGCGAAAAGCCAGGAAACAAAAAAAGTTGGAGTGTCCGCTGGGATTACTGGACTTTTCGGAATCACAGAACCTGCGATATACGGGGTAACGCTCCGCTTTAAGAAACCGTTTATTATAGGAAGTATTTCCGGTGCAATCGGTGCCATTGCAGCAAGCTTTTTTAACCCGTATTACTTTGCTTATGCCGGCCTTCCGGGACCGCTGACAATTGTAAACGGCATCAGCCCCGATGTTCCAACTTCAATATGGGGTATCCTGCTTGGTGTGGCTATTGCCATTATTCTCCCGATTGTTCTAATCCAAATTTTTGGATTTGGAGAAGATACTGCGAAGCAGGCTGATGAGACAGCTGCTGATAACGTTCAAGGCAAAAACAGCAAAAATAATGAAGAAGCCATTTATGCACCCCTTGCAGGAAAGATCCTTCCCCTAACCAATGTACCTGATACGGTTTTCAGTTCAGGAGCAATGGGGAAAGGAATTGCAATTGAGCCGGAGGACAACCATTTATATGCACCATTTGACGGTACAGTCGTAATGGTGGCTCCTACCAAGCACGCCATCGGCCTTCGATCAGAAGCGGGCGTTGAACTTCTCGTTCATATTGGGCTTGATACGGTGAACCTGAAAGGTGAACCGTTTACCCTTCATATCGAGGATGGAGCCAAGGTGAAAAAGGGTGATCTGCTCATAGAATTTGATAGGGATGATATTGTAAAGAAAGGCCTATCTACAATTACACCTGTTATCATTACTAACTCAGCAGCCTACGAAGAAATTCTTTCAGAAGAAACTGAGATTAGCAGAATAGAAGATAAACTGTTTACAGTAGTTAAATAAGAGGAGGAATAATCAAATGGCATCATTACCAAAGAATTTTTTATGGGGCGGCGCGCTTGCTGCCCATCAATTTGAAGGCGGCTGGAATGCAGGAGGAAAAGGACCAAGCGTGGTTGATGTTATGACGGCCGGCGCTCATGGTGTGGCAAGAAAAATTACTAAAACGGTGGAAGATTCAGAGTTTTATCCTAATCATGAAGCGATTGATTTTTACAGCCGCTACAAAGGCGATATTGCACTGTTTGCTGAAATGGGATTGAAGTGCCTCAGAACCTCCATTGCCTGGAGCAGAATTTTTCCGCGTGGAGACGAAGAAGAGCCGAATGAAGAAGGCTTGCAGTTTTATGACGATGTGTTCGACGAGTTGCTGAAGCATGGCATTGAGCCTGTCATCACCCTGTCTCATTTTGAAATGCCGCTACATTTGGCCAGAGAATTCGGCGGCTTCAGAAGCAGAAAAGTAACAGACTACTTTGTAAAGTTTGCTGAAGTTTGCTTTACCCGCTATAAAGACAAAGTAAAATACTGGATGACATTTAACGAAATCAACAACAAAATGGATGTAAACAATCCGCTGTTTCTTTGGACAAATTCAGGTGTAACTGTAAAAGAGGGTGAAAATCCAAAAGAAATTATGTATATTGCAGGACACCATGAACTGCTGGCAAGCGCCCTTGCTGTTGCAAAAGGAAAAGAAATCAACCCGGAATTCCAAATTGGCGCGATGGTTTCACATGTTCCGATTTACCCTTATTCCTCCAACCCGGAAGACATCATGCTTGCAGAAGAAACAATGCGCCAGCGTTACTTCTTCCCTGATGTTCATGTGCGCGGCTACTATCCGAGCTACGCACTGAAGGAATTTGAAAGAGAAGGCTACAATATTCCAATTGAGCACGGCGATGAAGAGATTCTGAAGAACGGCACGGTAGACTATTTGGGCTTCAGCTATTATATGTCTACAACGGTGAAAAGCGATGTTGTCAATGATAATAGAGGAGATATTGTCAACGGCGGCCTGCCTAACGGTGTTGAAAATCCTTATATAAAATCCAGCGACTGGGGCTGGGCTATTGATCCAGTCGGCCTCCGCTACACATTGAACCGTTTTTATGATCGCTATCAAATTCCGCTGTTTATCGTAGAAAACGGCTTTGGGGCTGTCGATACTGTTGAGGAAGACGGCTCCATACATGATCCGGAAAGAATACAGTACCTGCGCTCTCACATTGAAGAGCTGATGAAGGCGGTCACCCATGACGGCGTTGATCTCCTTGGCTATACACCATGGGGCATCATTGATATTGTATCCTTCACAACTGGTGAAATGAAAAAACGATACGGCATGATTTATGTGGATCGTGACAACGAAGGCAATGGCTCCATGGAGCGCTCAAAAAAAGAGTCATTCCACTGGTATCAGCAAGTAATAAAGACCAATGGAGAAACTCTGTAAAGGAAATATATTAAATGCAGCCTGCGAGCTACAGAAGCCCGCAGGTTTTTTTTATGCAGAAAACACGAACAAGAGCACGACTGTTTTCCGCAGGTCCGTTCCCCATCAATCAATCCACTGTATCCTGCTGCAATTCAAAGTCGGCATTTACACCTGCTGCATTATCCACGTTTACTGAAGAGGACACGGGCAGGCAGCCACTCTTGTAAACGGTCAGCGAATATTTACCCAGCGGCAGATTTTTCATAACAT
The DNA here is from genome assembly GCF_009674805.1 of Metabacillus lacus. Taxonomy (GTDB): domain Bacteria; phylum Bacillota; class Bacilli; order Bacillales; family Bacillaceae; genus Metabacillus_C; species Metabacillus_C lacus. The sequence continues at coordinate 5,559 of NZ_WKKI01000054.1, forward strand.
ACTCTCCGTGTTCATCTGTTGTGACTGTGAAAAGCGAGATATTGGAGTGATCTATAAGATGAACGGATGCACCCTTTACCGGCTGCCGCAGCTCATTTTTCACCTTTCCGGAAATGAATCCAGCAGGAACTGCAGCCTTTTCACTTCGCCCCCTGCAGCTGGACAGCAGCTTTTGCAGAAAAGCCGGATCAGGTACCTCGCTTTCGCTTTTACTATTTTTTGCGTCCCTCTTTTGTAAAAGGGCTGCTTGATAAACTCCAATCGTTCTGTCGGCCATCCTGTTCAGTGACCATTCCTTCTTTGCCCAAGCTTCTGCGCGCGCGCCAAGGTCCTTCCTGAGTTTTTCCGAGCTCAGCAGCATACCCAATGAATATGCCAGTGAATCGCTGTTCCCCTTTTCAGCAAGCAAGCCCGTTTCTCCATGCTGAATCATCTCTGTAATTCCTCCAACTGCAGAAGCAACAACAGGTTTTCCTGAGAGCTGGCCTTCCATCACAGTAAATGGAAGAGTATCATGAATGGACGGAAGAACAACAATATCAGATGAACGCAGGAGTCCCGGCACATCGCTTCTGCCTCCGAGAAATAACACCTCGTCTTGCAAGTCAAGCTCTGCTGTCTTCCGTTTCAGATCCTCCATCAAAATACCGTCGCCGATAAACCAGCAGATAAACGAACTGCCTCTTTTCTTCAACTTCTTCAGTGCCTGCAGCAAGAACTCATGACCCTTGATTGCTACCAGCCTGGCCGGGCAGGCTATAACCAAAGCATCACCTTTTGCCGGCACTTTTTCAACTTCCTGTGCTTTCCTTTCAAAAGAGGCAAGATCAATTCCATAAGGGATGACAGCAGGCTGAAGAATTTGTGTACCCAGCTTTTCAAACTCCTGCCACAGCCATTTACAGGGGAGAATCAGCTTGTCAGCCGAAATGGCGCTATAATGCTCTTCTGCTGCGATATAGCACTTCTCAATCTCTGTTTTTCTCTGAATCTCCCCGCTTGCTTTCCATTCCCTTGTTTTGCAATTATGAAAGGTAGCGACTAACGGCACATGAGCAGGTTTTGCTCTGCGCAGTGCTCTCGCAGCTATGATGTCCTGCGTATGGATACAGTCATATGACTGCAGATTCAGTTTTCTTGAGGCTTGCTCAAATGTGTATGCTTCAAGCTCTCTCCACCTCATCCAATCACTCAATTGACATTCCTGGTTCAGCCGCAGCTTCTCTTCAATGCTCTGCCTGACAGGAAGCTTCATGATCCCGCTGTTTCCTAAGTAAATTTCATTCATTCCCGGTTTATGAGCAAGTATATCGACTGTATGCCCCTTGCTTTCCAGTACGCCCTTCAACCGGGCCATATAACTCGCTACACCGCTGAAACGGGGATAAGATTTATAGTTGGCCAGCAATATCTTCATACTTCAACCTCTTCCCATGCCCTGTCCAAAATTGAATTAAATAGCATTCTCTATACTATATGTCTCGCGCAGCAAATTGTGTAAAAGATCTTTCTAATGGCTGTTCACAATTCTTAGAACCAATATGAAGTATGCTTGGGACTCCAAAAAATGCAAATCAGTATCCTTAGGCAGAACACTTTACCAGAAATGGAGGATGACTTACAAAAAATCTTTAAACTTCCCCTAAAAAAGGAACAATCGTTCTATAATAGTTAAGTAAATATGGAGGTGCAAAAATTGAGACCAAAATTAACGAAAGATATCTCAGTAAATACATTCAGAGATTTTTACTGGTTGAAAGAAGAATTACAGTCATTTTGCAGGGAAAATGGACTAAGTGCTTCGGGTTCAAAAATAGACATTTCTGAAGCAATAGAAACCTTCCTTATAACAGGAGAAATAAAAAAACACATTAGAAAAAGTGGATATAAAAAGTCTCAGCAACAGCAGGCCAACTTAAGTCTTGATACTGTTATTTTGGAGAACCATCGGTGCAGCCAACATGTTAGAGCTTTTTTCAAGACTGTTATCCCTCATTTTCATTTTTCTACCTATATCCAAAATTATTTTAAAATCAACGTTGGAAAAACGTATCGCGATGCTGCAGATGCTTGGTACGGGGAGGAAGAGCGGAAAAAAGATCCTTCTTATAAAAAAGTAATACCTCCCCAATTTGAATATAATCAATTTATGAGTGATTTTTTTGCTGACGACAACAATCAAAGCAAAAGTACCGCAGATGCAATTGAAGCATGGAACAAAATAAAAAAAAACCCTGGAAGCACTACATATTCACCCCACCATCACAACGCCTAAAGGGTTTTGCTGATAAAAGTTTGCCCCTCAACATATCTATATAAAAAACCAATGGTGGTGAGGGTATGACTCTTCTCCTCCTGATCAGGCACGGAGAAACTGATGAGAACAAAATGGGAAAATTTATTGGGCGGACCGACCCTCCATTAAATGAAAATGGAAAACGACAGGCGCTGCAGATTGCCAACATGCTGAAAGAAGCAAAGCCGGATGCCCTCCTCACAAGCCCTCTGCAGCGGGCCGGGCAAACCGCCGCCATACTCAGTCTGCACCTCGATATCCCTGTTACGGTAAAGGATGAATTGATGGAGCGGTCTTTTGGTAAGCTGGAAGGAAAGCGGCGAATAGCAGCGGAAAAGCAGTGGGGACCGTTGACAGAAGAAACCCTGACTTCCCTGGGGGCTGAACCGCTTGACCAGCTTCAATCCAGGGTCTGGGATGCTTTATATAATATTGAAAAAAACCATCAAAATAAAACGGTTGCAGCTGTCACACATGGAGCCTGGATACAGGCGGCAGTATCCAGGCTTCAGCCCGAAACAGAGCATCTTCATATAGACAATGGCAGTCTGATAAGAATTCAGTACAAACATTATAAGTGGGAACTGGTTTAGATATGGTGGTGTGTACTACTTTATCAATTTTGATAAATTTCCTGCTGCCTCCTTAGGAATTTTAAAAGTAAGGCTGTGCTTGTTTTTCTCAAATTGCACATACGGGCTGCCATTATACGAGGTAATTACCGCAATCACTCCAGCACCGTTTATTGTAGAAAAAGTGTCCCCAAGTGTAACGGTTTCTCCTTGATACAAACTGTAGATATATTGTTTGGAGTGATGCCTGGCCGGGACTTCAGATATTATCCACTTATGCACAAAAAGTCCTTTCACGAAACTCTTCACTTCATCAGGATGATCTATCACATAAAGTACCTCTTCCGGATTTTCAGCTGACGAAATATCAATTCTTTGCACTTTTTCCAACCCGCTGCTGTCAACCACATCCTCTTCTAGAAGGCTGCATCCCAATAAAAATACAATCATGATCAGCAATGATAGCAAGCTTGCAGTATATTTCATAACATCTCCTGCTTTCCAGTTATTCTCACAAGTAAAATGGTAACATCACAAGGTATTTCCTTCCATACAGCGGAAGGTTACAATACTGTACGGCTTGAGCCCTACACCCTATTAAACCATACAGTGAGACTGTACACTTTTGAAATGATGATATATAATTTGTCTGAGGTGATTGATGTGGGAAGTTGCTAAAAATCGGCGAACTGGCTAAAGAGAGCAAGACCTCCAAGCGCACCCTTGATTATTACACAAACATAGGGTTGTTAGATTGTATTCGTTCTGAAAAAGGCTATCGATATTATGATGAACATACTCTCAGCAGACTTGAATATATCAAACAATGCCAGGAGCTGCATTTGCCGCTTACAGAGATTAAAGAGCGCTTGTTTGTCACGGAGAAGTCTAATTTAGATAAAAGTGAGTTTGAAATACAAATAAATCGCATAAAATATGACATGGAACATCTTTCTGCCGAGCTGGAAGAAATTATTGAGGCAGTAAATACATTAGATTATGAGGGAAATTTGCGGATACTTAACCGGCTTTCGGTTCAAGCAGAAAGACTTCAAAAAAAATTAACGGTATTTTCTTTATAAAGTGAAAATAAAATAAGATAAAATATAGCATTACAGGAGAGTGAAACTTCTTTGGACGACTTACCATTTTATTCACTGGCATTACTAGGCTTATTGCTGTTTTTATCAGCTTTTTTCTCTTCAGCTGAAACAGCTTATTCAAGTGTCAACAAAATCAGGCTGCGAAACTTTGAAGCTGATGGTGTCAGAGGCAGTAAGAAAGCGATGTACATTGCTGACAATTTTGATCGTTCCCTGTCTACCATCTTGATAGGTAACAACATTGTCAACATAGCAGCCGCAAGTATTTCCGCCAAGCTTGCCACTGATTTGTTTGGAGGAAACGCCGGCCTTGTTATCAGTACTTTTGTGATGACTGTACTGGTCCTGATTTTTGGAGAGATACTTCCTAAATCCTTGGCAAAGGAACATGCGGAAAGATATTCTTTAATGATTTCAGGGATACTTTATTTTCTGATTAAGCTGCTTACTCCCATAAATTTCTTTTTTATCAAGCTAAAAAACTTTGTTTCAAGTGTGTTTTCAAAAAAGGAAGCGATGCCTTCTGTTACTGAAGAAGAACTTAAGGTCATGCTTGATATTAGCGAAGAAGAAGGAGTTATTGCCAAAGAGGAGAGAGACTTGATCCACAGATCTATGGATTTTGATGATATTACAGCAGCAGAAGTGCTCACTCCCCGTATAGATGTGAAGGCCGTAGAAGTAAACCAGTCAATAGAAAAAATCAAAGAAATGTTCTTTGAGGAACGATTTTCACGCATTCCAGTGTATGAAAATCATATAGATAACATAATCGGAATATTGTCGGAAAAAGAATTCTTCACCCACCTTATTAAATATGATCAAGTAAATATTAGAGAGTTAATTCGAGAGCCTATGTTTGTTTTTGAATCTGCAAAGATATCCTCTCTGTTAACACGGCTGCAAAAAGACAAGGTTCACATGGCGATTGTTTTAGATGAGTTTGGCGGTACAACCGGTATCATCACCCTGGAAGATATTTTAGAAGAAATTGTCGGTGAAATTTGGGATGAACAGGATGAAAAAGTGCTGGAAATGACAAAAATTAACGACAGTATCTATACATTCCATTCACAATTTCAGCTTGATAAATTTACAAATTTGCTTGATGTTCCAGAACCGCAAAGCTCTTATCATACAATAGGCGGCTGGGTGGTTGAAAGGTTTGAAAATATACCGACAAAAGGCGAGAGTTTCGAATACGAAAATCTTCTCATAACAGTTGAAGAGATAGAAAACCGCAGAATTAGAAAGATTAGGGCGGAAAAACTCGAGGGTACAACGACTTCCTAGATATCTTAAATCAGACAGAGTGTTTCTGTCTGATTTTTTCGCTTTTCTATAAACTGCCCTTTTTATGGTTTCACAGGTCAAGTGTATGGAGAAGTTTACCAATCATATCATATACCGAGAGAGGAAATTGGTCATTAGAAAAGAGGAGCTGATTTCTATGATTCTAGGTCTGCATCACGCTCAAATTACAATCCCAAAGGGCGCTGAAGAGGAAGGTAAAAAATTTTATTGCGGGGTTCTTGGGCTGCCCGAGAAGGAAAAACCGGAATCCCTCTTAAAGCGCGGCGGATTTTGGCTTCAAGTCGGAGACAGAGAAGTACATGTAGGAACAGAAGATAGAGTTCATCGCAAAAAAATAAAGGCGCATTTAGCTTACAGTGTGAGTGACATTTCATATTGGAGAAATGTCCTTGAACAGAATGGTGTGGAAATCTATGAATCAGTGCCTATTCCTGGTTTTGAAAGGTTTGAATTTAGAGATCCATTCGGAAACAGAGTAGAAATGATAAAGGAAACACCTTCACCATTATGAGTATTAAAAAGAGCGCAGCAGCACCTGCGCTCTTTTCTGTTCTCAGTCTACATCATCAATAATCCCTGCAGCAAGCTTTTCAACAGTAGGTATGTCAGCAGGCGCCCAATTCAATGTAAACAAGTGCACCGGCTTCAGCCATTTCATGTCTATATGCTCCGTCATAGCCGGCTCCCCCTCAATTAGTTCACAGTAGTAGGTACTCAAATGAACGATGCCAAAATCGTACTCATGCACTGTATGGACAATCTGATCCCCGACTTTCACTTTGCAAAGCATCTCTTCCTGCACTTCTCTTTGCACAGCGTCCTCAGGTTTTTCTCCTTGCTCAATCTTGCCGCCGGGAAATTCCCATAACAGCGGCAGCAATTGATTCGCCCCCCTTTGGGCGCACAGTATGCTGCCTTCCCTGACAATCACAGCTCCCGCTACATGAATATGCTTTTTCATTCTTATTCTCCTCGCAAACCTCTGTCAATTGGATATTTTACAGCGTTCTTTTCCAGCTTCTTACACGCTTCCTCTTCTAAGTCAATGTTCATCCTGTCAGCAAGCTGCATTAGATAGATAAGTACATCGGCCATTTCCTCTTTAATGTTCTGAAAAGAGTCAGAAACAGCTTCTTCACTGGTTTTCCATTGAAAGTTTTCCAATAGCTCACTCGCTTCTATTAATATGGAAACAGCTAGATCTTTTTCATTGTGATAAGCAGACCAACCGCGCTCGTCTCTAAAATCTGTTATTTTTTTCATCAGTTCATTCATTGTTAACCACCCAGTTTTCATGTGTTCTTATGTTCTATTTTACCATTCATGGCGTGAAAAACTTAAGTTTACAAAAAAGAGCAGGTGCCTTTTATACAAGAAACTTGCTCAAAAGGATCTCCTACTCCCACTTGAAAACATAGCTTGCGAGCGCAAATCCGCCAAGCAGCCAGCAGCATAATATGAGCGTTTCCGTACCCAGCTGAAGAAAAGGTGTTCCAAGATTCATCGTCTCTCTTAACGCTGAAGCTAAGTGAGAAATCGGCAGAAGATTCACGAGTGGCTGAATGATATCCGGCATATCACTGATCGGGAAAAACACTCCTCCAAGAAACAGCATTGGAAATGTAATAAAGCCTGCAATTGGTGCTGCGCTTTCCGGATTTTTAGCCACTCCGGCAATAATAAATCCAAGTGCCATAAACGCCAGGGTGCCAAGGATAATGAAGAAAATTAAGGCGAGCCAGGAACCGGCAACTTCAATGTTAAACACCCAATTAGCAATAAGGATGACAAGCAGGGCCTGTGTTCCATTAAGTACCAGACGTGCTGAGATTTGAGCAGCGATAAAGGTGGAGGCTTTTAGTCTCGTGCCCTGCATTCTCCGGAGAATTCCTCTTTCACGCCAGGCAGAGATTTGGCCGGCCACACCATTCATATTGTTGCTCAGGATCATCATCGCTACAATTCCCGGAACTAGGAAGTCCACATAACGAATATCCCGGGCTTCTAACCCTCGTTTTTCAACTATTACAGAAGGTGTGTAATCCACAAGATCTTTACTGTATGTGTCAATAATACCGTTTACTACTGTCAGGCCCAGCTCCGCGGATGCCAGGTTTTTCTCATTATAATAAACAGGCAGAACCGCTTCCTTGTTTTCATCCTCTACGCTTGATTGATATCCTTCCGGAACTTCAACCAGCAGCTGAATGTCTCCGCTTTTGATTGCCTCTCTTCCGCTATTTACATCGTTATAGCTTGTTACACCAATTCCTTCCTGCTGTTCAAACAGGTCTGTTATATTCTTTGATGCAGCTGTCTGGTCAGAATCAATGATGCCCACATCGAGCGAAAGAGAATGTCCGCCTCCTGCAAATGTGCCAAGGGCCAGCATCAATATGACTGGAAAGAGCAAGGTAAAAAACAGGACTTGCTTATTTCTTGAAAAAATCCGCAATTGTGCAAGAGTTAACTGCCAATACGCCCTCATGATTCTCTGATGCTCCTTCCTGTCATTGAGATAAATACATCTTCCAAAGTGGCTAACCGCGTTTGTAGATCCTGTATCTTAAATTCATGCTCAGCAGATGCACTTATAAAAGATGTTAAAGCTGCCTGCAAATCATCTGTATAAAGCTGAACATACGTATCACGGATGGATACGTCCTCCACTCCCGCCAAATTCATAAACCACTCTTTTTCAGGTGGATTGCTCAATTGAAATTCAATCGTACTCGTAGACTTTAATTTTTTCACAAGATTGGCTGGCGTATCTAGGGCAATGAGTTCTCCTTGATCCATGATGCCTATCCGGTCGCAGAGCACATGGGCTTCATCCATATAATGAGTGGAAAGGATGACTGTTTTTCCCCGTTTCTTTAATCTCAGTACAATATCCCAAAGTGTTCTTCTTGCTTGAGGGTCGAGGCCTGTTGTTGGTTCATCAAGAAAGACAATGTGAGGGTCATGGATGAGGGCAAGCGCAATGGCCAGGCGCTGTTTTTGTCCTCCAGACAGCCCTTTAATCCGGTCATTCCGCTTCTCTGTCAGAAGCATTTCTGTAATTAAATCTTCAATATTTACATGTGTGGGATAAAAACTGGCATATAAGTGCAGAATTTCTTCCACCTTCAGCAATTCAAATAGAGATGTGGATTGAAGCTGTACACCAATGACTTCTTTGACTTTGTTCACTTCTTTTTTTACATCAAATCCGGCAAGTTCTGCTGTTCCTTCATCAGGCTTTCTCAAGCCGACAAGCATTTCAATGGTCGTTGTTTTTCCGGCGCCATTTGGACCAAGCAGACCGAATATTTCTCCTTTATGTACTGAAAAGGAAACCCCTTTTACAGCTGTGAGGGCCTCATACCGTTTGAAAAGGCCTTTTACATCGACCATAATCTCACTCTGCATAACAAACCTCCTTGGGAATGTAAATATTACTTAAATTTGGAAACACCTATCTAAAAAAAGAAACAGCCAGTGTAAGAGCTGTTTCTTTTATCATTATACGCGATGATGATCTCCCCGCCAATTCACAACAGCTTTTTTAATATCATCCGGCGAAAGATTTTCTAAAACCGCCCGCTCAACCAGATCCGGAAATTCTTCGTCTTCTGAAAACCGCAGTGCTGCAATATGCTTCATCGAGAGAGAAGCGTCCAACACATTACCGGTTAACCGGAAATAACGAAAATTTTCCTCGCTCCTTATGAGCCGGTCCTGAAGCTGAAGCGCATAGCCTCTCAGCTTTATAATAATCAGGACAAACAGCACCGCAAACAACAGCAGGATTGCACTCAGCAGCCACTGACTCCCTATATGCCGGAAGAAAAATACAAACGAAAGGATAAGTGTAATGAATCCAATGACGGTAATGCCGCCGACGTAAAGCGGATCTATCTTTCTGTGATTTTCATAGCTCTGATTCACTGTTTCAGCCTCCACTTCTTTTGCAAAAATGGTTATCCGGATTTTTAATCCCTTTCATCCTATTCTGGCGGGTACTTTCTTATGCTAATCAATGATGATTTCTTAAAGGAGATGTTGGCAGAAACCCCCTGCTGTCTCCATACAACCATCAGCTCTATTCAACTTTACATCGGCAGTTACAGCCCCCTAAGACAGAATTCAATTTCCTGCTTCAGACTTTCAGCGATCTCATACTTTTTCAGAGCGTCTCTGATCGCTGCAACTTGCTCTTGACTTGGATTCTGAAAGGACTGATTATAAGTAGCTACCCAATTTTTCAGCTGATTTTCTCCCAGCCTGCTCACAGAATGATCATCTTTATTGTTAGAAAACTCAATACTGTATCTTATAGATTCCCATTTTGAAAGAGAGCTTAGCAGGAGGGCAGCAGAGTACCTGCTGTGAGAGTTTTTTCCCTCTTTATAAATACGGTATAACTCATGAATTCTGTCATAGTAAGAGGTTCTTTGTAAAGATTTCCTGGCTTCTTTACTCACTCCAATATGTTCATGCATCAACATCTTCAGAAATAAATCTTGATGATTTTCAGCATCAAGCAGTGAAATAGAACGGATAACAGCTTTCACAATCTCAGCCTTATATGACTGGGTAAAAGGCAGAATGATTGGGAGATGCTCCTTACGGCCAGCCTCTCCAATACCTAATAACGCGCCACGTACATTTTCCTCTGACTGTTGCTGAATGGCCCTAATATAATAGGGGGCAAAATCTGTTATACCCTGTTTTTTCAATAAATATCTTGCAACTGACCTGACAGATTCATTTTTATCAAAAAGCGCTTTTTCAAGTTCCTCTATACTCTGCTGGGGATTCATTGAATGGAACATTTCTAAAACCTGCACACGTATTTTAGGGAATTTATCTTTCCTTAATAGGAAGTAATATTTTAAAAAGTCTGCTTCACTGATGTTATTTATGATTTCATTGAACAACAGCAATCTTGATCGAGGTTCCTTTTCTCGCTGAAAATAAGTCAGAAGTTCACTTTTGTTCAGTACTTTAGCGTGAATCATTATCTTATAACTGGTATATCTTAAGTGGTTTTCTTTTGAGTGCGCTGCTTGCTTTAAAACTGGCACTGCTTCCTTCTTTGAGAGAAGGTTGACAATCTTCTCAAAAAGAATCTCATGATTAACACGCTTCAAGCTCCTCAATTTAAAGATAATCAGCAGGCTTTCAGCAAAAGTGACTGCATAATCCACTGTTAACCGTTCTTCAACAAGCCTCATTGCGGTGTTCCTGACTTGAGGAACCCAGTCATTGCATCTAATGAGCATGTATGGAATTTCTCTTCCTGTCTCGTAAGAAGCTAGCTCAATTAATGCTTTTTCCCTGAAATAGCCATTTAGATGAAAGGTACTTAACCCTAACACTGATACTTTTTGATCATTTGTTATATTTGGGGGACATAAAGCATGAGGAGATTCATTCTTCCAATTATATGTCCAATCCAGTGAAGATGCTTCCCGGAATAGCGTATCAATCCGCAATAATTCTTTCATAGAAGTACTCAGCAGAAATCTATGAAGAGTCTCAGCGGCTTGAATTTTATGGTCTTCTGAAGTGCTCAACAAAAGTAAAAAGGCAGCAGGCAATTTATGAGCTTCTTTGTCTATTAACACTGAATGTAAAATTTCCTCTATATCATCCTGCGTATACTGGTCTGCAGGATTATACTTTTTGCCCTTTTTCAAAAAAAACCTTCTCATCGAATCCACCTTCCATCATCGTGCATTATCTAAATTGTACCAAATAAAATCAGAGCTGTTTGGAGAATTGGAAGGGGCGATCTCTGCTTTTAGATCCTATCTTCCTGGAAAACTATGCAATTAGTGCCAAGACCATGGAATCCTTTAACTGTCCCTCTTTGAGTCAATCTATTTGCTTCAGATACTTTCTGCATACTCAATAAAAGAAAAAGGACCCTGGCAGAAAGAAATCGAAAGCTTCTTTCGGCTTCTTTACCAGGGCTCTTTCTGTTTGTTCTCCCGCAAGTATTTAGCTCAATCAGCTAAATGTAATGATCAAGGATTACTTCTTACTCAATACAATTATTTCTTCCTGTCCATTCCACATCACTTTAAATTCGACCTCATCATCTTCATAAAGCTTGGCACAGCCGGTACAGGAATCCCCATCACTGCTTTGCAGTACTCCGCCTTTCGAAAGCTGTGCTTTACCCCGGCTTGATCCGGTTCTGCTATCAATCTCATAATCAATCATTGTGTTTTTTACTTCGTCTAATTTATCGCCTTGATATTTTAATACAAAACTTTGATCCTCTCTATCCTCCGTATAAGTCACTTGAATTTTGGCATCCCAATTATCAGTGGATCCCTCTAAATTGAGGATTGTAGAATTACAACCTGTTAACAACATCATGATGATGACTATAGAAAATGGCACCCATGGTTTCAGCTTCAAGTTATCCCCCCCTTTACTTATTATAATGGATAACTGTTTATGGAAGAAAGTACCATATATAAATATTAGGTATTTTGTCTAATAAAAAAAAGCCGCAGATAAGCAGCTCCTTGTAGTAAATAATAATTAGAAGTTCACCGTGTCTGGCTGAAACAACCTATGTTGCAAGATGGGCCCAAGAAATAAGCGGAAGAATTTCGCTTAAAGCGGGAAATGTGCATATTTCCCGCCAAATAAGAGAATTTTTTCCGCTTACAATACCTTACATAGGCTGTTTGAGCAATATTTAGAGGTCGTAACCGGAATAGCTCACCTTATATCGTCCTCAAAAGACTTTTTATGTAGAAAAGCCGGAATTTCTCCGGCTATTTATTCCTCAACATTCCTATAACTATGCCAAACCAGAGTCATTAAGATTCTGTGACACAAATTTATCAACCAATGAACGTGCTTCGTCTGTTGATGATGTGTTCATGAGTTGATTTCTTAACTCACTTGCCCCCCGAAAGCCTTTAACATAAATTTTAAAAAACCGATGAAGTGCCTTGTAAGAACGCAATTCTAAATTTGAATATTTATCATGAAGATCCAGGTGCAGCATTAAAAGATCCAGCAATTCCTTGCTGGCATGTTCTTTCGGCTCTTTTTCAAAGGCAAATGGATTCTGAAATATGCCACGGCCGATCATAACCCCGTCAACACCATATTGTTCAACGAGCCTTTCTCCGGTTTGACGGTCAAGAATGTCTCCATTAATGGTTAAAAGTGTATCTGGTGCCACCCTGTCACGGAGTTCCTTGATCTCCGGAATCAGTTCCCAATGAGCGTCTACCTTGCTCATTTCATTCCTGGTACGCAGATGAATGGAAAGATTGGCGATATCTTGGTTTAAAATATGGGTCAGCCAGCCCTGCCACTCATCTATCTCAGAGAAACCAAGCCTGGTTTTAACACTCACAGGCAAGCCTCCCGCTTTTGCTGCTTGTATTAATTCTGCTGCAACCTCAGGACGGCGGATCAAACCGCTTCCCTTTCCATGCTGCGTTACATTGGGCACCGGGCAACCCATATTGAGGTCAATCCCTTTAAATCCAAGCTCTGCCATACCAATACTCATTTGCCTGAAGAATTCGGGCTTATCTCCCCAAATGTGTGCCACCATCGGCTGTTCATCCTCTGTGAAAGCCAGGCGCCCGCGCACACTTTTTTTCCCCTCAGGATGACAATAACTCTCGCTGTTCGTAAACTCCGTAAAAAACACATCAGGCCTTGCTGCTTCACTTACCACATGGCGAAACACAACATCAGTCACATCTTCCATTGGTGCCAGTATAAAAAAAGGACGCGGTAACTCACGCCAAAAATTGTCTGTCATAGTTGTACTCAAATCCTCTCGTAGTGTCAATCTTATTCCTATCTCAAAAACAGAGTGTCCCTGCTTCTTTCATTTTAAAAACTGATTTAATTATTTTACCTTCTCAGCCACCACTATACAATAGTAACTGTTTTTTGTTAAAACTCACCATTTGTAGCATGCCACTTTTGAAAGGAAAATAGATTTTTATGGATGAAATAGAATATAAAGGAGGGGTCTTAGGAAGCATTGAACATTACTATCGGAAGATCTGAAGGTTTTATGAATTGAGTCTCCTGCTTGGATATCATTCAAGAAACCTCATATGTTTCTATACGCTGCAACTTTTTTAAGTTACTCTTCATCTACTTTTTAAATTGAGACGGGGAACAACCCATGCTAAAAATGGAAAGAGTATTAGGTTTGATCTAGCCTTCTATCTTTTGGATTTCAACAGAGAAATTCCGTGAATGCTCAAACACTCGTTAGGAACATATTCATGTATTCCACTTAAATTTTACAGTAATCTGACCATCTACTACATATAAAATATTTACAATTGATAAAAGTAAACCTAAAAATAAGAACAAACAATTGCCAGGATATTGCTCATTACAAAGACTAAAATTATAGTGCTAATGAAAGCTGCCAGAAGAGCAAAGAATATAAACAAAGAATGAGAAATTGGCTCATATCTAAAATATAAGTCTCGCCTTCGATCTTTAATCCATTTTTTCTAGCTTTATTGAAGCAGAACATTCCCCATAAATCAGTCATACTAGCTAGTATCTAAGTTATTAAAATGTGTCACACACCTCTTTTGTTGAAATTCACTGTTATGGGGCCCCCGTCCACTTTATAGATTGTTTGAGGGAGGATCCATATTAAAAACGGGAATACAATATTCCAGATGAATTGGCTCATATCTAATACATATGTATTTCCTTCAATCTTTAAATACCTTAAAGTTTTAGTATATTGCACTTCACACTTCATTGAATTTCCCATCCTAATTAGGTATCCACCACGGCATTACTCAACTGACCCTTCTACCTTCCTCTTACTCCGTTTCAACAATTCTACTAAAAACATATTTACCTATTTTTCATAAATCTTACCGTAGTCTGGCCAATAGGTACATATAGCATATGGATAAATGAAAAAACCAGTCCCATGACAAGAAAGGAAAGAATTCCTAAAATATTCGTAATGTCTAGAACTATCATTACACTACCTATAAAAAATAACATTGAAAAAAAATTCAAAAACAAGCAATATATACAATGTTTAAAAGACATTGGTCTGAGCCAAATCCGCTCCCTTGTTAACAATTTGGGTTCTAGTTTTTCAAATAAATAGTTTTTTTCTCTAATATTAAATAAAACCTGGAATAAAATAAGCACTAACAGAAGAACCACAGCAATTATTTTATTAACGAAAACCGTACTTGGGATCGTAAAGAGATCTGTTAAATCAGTCAATATGTTCCCCAGAAAGATTGCAATTCCTGCTGCAAACAAAATACTTACATTCTTCTTTTTATTAGATTTTGCTGCTGGTAAATTCAGCTTCCTATTTATTTCTTCCCCATCGACTTTATAAATTGTTTGGGGCAGAACCCATAATAAAAATGGAAATACTAAATTCCAGATAAATTGGCTTATATCTAGTATGTAGGTCTGCCCTTCAATTTTTAACATTCTATAACGTAAAGCTTTAATAGTTTGCACTTCGCACTTTATGTATTTTCCCATCCTGATTAGTTAATCACCAATCCATTACTCAAGGGGGCCATCTACCTTCCCCTTACTATATCTGTCTCCATTGTCCTGTTTCCAATCATGAAACAGCTTTTGGAAGCGTTCCTCCTCCTGATCCTGAAAACCTTCAAAGACAACTTCATCAATATTTTCGTGGTTGAAGTAGAAGATTTTATCATGGACTAATCCCTGCGGGTAAAAGCAAGCCGAATAATCAAACATTGTATGCTCGCCGCCCTCTTCGAGAATCGGACCTCTATTCATGATCATTAACTTACTTGTTCCCTCCTTGAGATATACGATAGAACCGATTGGCAATAACATATTCTTCTCTCCCTTCACATTAGTCTTTTAGGTATAATGTTTATTTTGTTATATTTATTGAATAGAAGAAGCCAGTAATGCTCATCTGGGCCTTTCAACTATTCTATCAGAACAGATTTATTATTTTTGATAAAATTTATCGTAGTATTTCCTACTGCTACATTTGAACTACCCGCCACTTAACTGCTCTTGCGAGCTGTTTGAAGTGGGGGATTCCTAAGAACACCAGCGTAACCGCTAGTTATGGATTAGGCTATCCCGTTGCACCGACGGTTAGAAGCCTTA
>NZ_WKKI01000055.1 GCF_009674805.1 Metabacillus lacus
CGTCTTATTGATTAACTCCATTTGTTTTTGATTAGGGAAGATACGAAACTTAAACGCCTTTTTAACTAACATGATTTCACCTCGCTTTATAGGAACGCACGTTCTAATTTTACCATAACAGTGAGTGTTTTGGCTATCGCCAACCGCCATTCATCTCCCCCTTATCGCTGAGCTAAAGCTCAGCACCCGCTTGAAGAGGGAGTCTTCTGTCGGATAAAGATAAAAAAACCGCCTGGATTTTGACCCCCCCGGCGGTTTTTGGATTATTTAGGTATTTTAATTGTCAGCTGGATATATTCTTCAAATTCTTCTTCTTCTGTATTTATATTGACGCCGCTGTCAGACACCATGGTAAGAGACTGCCTGATCGTATTCATGGCAATCCTGGTGTCCCGGCTGAAGGCTTTGCGCTTGGGCTTGGGTTTAGGTTTGCTGTTTTCCAGCAGTTTGACGACCCGGTCTTCAGTTTGTTTAACATTCAGCTGCTTTTCAAGGATTTCCTGAAGAAGTTTCATTTGAAGCTCCGGGTGTTTTAAAGGAATTAAGGCGCGGGCATGACGTTCCGTAATGGCCTTTTGCAGCAGCGCATCCTGAACTTCCTGTGGAAGCTTTAACAGGCGAAGCTTGTTGGCAACAGTTGACTGGCCTTTGCCAAGCCTCTGGGCAAGAGCTTCCTGTGTCAGCTGATGCAGTTCAAGAAGTTTTGCATATGCTATTGCTTCTTCAATGGCTGAAAGTTCCTCACGCTGAAGATTTTCAATTAATGCAACAGATGCTGTTTCTTTATCATTAAATTCCTTTATAATGGCAGGAATTGTTTCCCAGCCAAGCTTCTGAACAGCCCGCCATCTTCTTTCCCCTGCAATCAGCTCGTACTGCCCGTCAACGAGCCGTACGACGATAGGCTGAATAATCCCATGGGTACGAATGGTCATGGAAAGTTCTTCAATTTTCTGATCAACAAACACAGTGCGCGGCTGAAAACGGTTAGGAACAATATCAAGAACGGGAATTTGTTTTACTTCTTCTTTTCCGTCATCTTCCTGGCTGCTTGTCCCCAATTCAACTTCTGCCTCTTCTTCTTTCTCTCCTATCCCAAAAAAACGAGAGAATGGATGCTTCATGATCCTACACCACCTTTAAAAACTACCAACTTATTATTTCGCTGTCCCGCTCTGTTCTCCTTCTATTGTCCCTAAAACCACCATCATTTTCAATGTGTTATTTTTCAGGAAATAGGAGACTTGTTAGGAGTACCCGGTTTTCTCGGATATGCTTTTGGTGTTTCTTTGGTTTTCTCTATCACAATCATCGTTCGTTCACTTTCCTCGACAGGGAGGACAAAAGACTTGATGGAAGCTACTTTGCCGCCCAATACAGCAATGGCTTTTTCCCCTTCTGCCAGCTCACTTTCTGCTGAAGCTGCTTTCATTGCAACAAAATGGCCTCCCTGCTTCACGAGAGGAAGGCAGAGCTCGCTCAGTACTGATAGACGGGCTACCGCGCGGGCTGTCACTACATCAAAGCTTTGGCGGTGCAGTTTATTCTGGCCGAATGTTTCAGCTCTGTCATGAAAGAGGTTCACATTCAAAAGCCCCAGTTCAGAAACAAGATGGTTCAGGAAAGAAATTCTTTTGTTTAATGAATCGACAATTGAAATTGTTAAGTGGGGAAAGCAGATTTTAATGGGAAGGCTGGGAAAGCCTGCTCCCGCCCCAACATCACATATTGACAGCTTCTTGCTGAAATCGAAATAAAATGCTGCTGAAATGGAATCGTAAAAATGCTTTAAGTATACATCTTCTTTTTCCGTAATTGATGTAAGATTCATTTTTTCATTCCATTCTACCAGCAATTCATAATATGTTTCAAACTGCTGCAGCTGGACGGGAGACAGGGTAATGCCCTTCTCCAATAATATGGCTTGAAATTTGGCTGTATCCATTATTCAGACCTTTCTTTTTTTATTCGTTGCTCACCCGGGCTATTCTTCCTTGCTCTAAATATACAAGCAGAATTGAAACATCAGCAGGGTTCACTCCGGCAATTCTTGATGCCTGTGCAACAGACAGCGGACGCACCTCTTTCAGCTTTTGCCTGGCTTCAGATGCAAGGCCGCTGATGGCATCATAATCAATATTCTCCGGTACTTTTTTGTTTTCCATTTTCTTTAGTCTTTCCACTTGCTGAAGCGACTTCTCAATATACCCTTGGTATTTCACTTGAATTTCCACCTGCTCCGCAACTTCAGGATCAACGGATTGACTTGCTGGCGCCAGCTGATGGATGTGCTCATATTTAACTTCCGGACGTTTCAGCAGGTCAATCGCCTTCATTCCGTCCTTCAGTTCGCTTCCTCCGATGGACCGGATCAGCTCCTGCGTTTCTTCATTCGGCTTGATCATGACAGCGCTCAGTCTCTGCCTCTCCACTTCAATCGCGTCTTTTTTATCAAGAAATTTTGCGTAGCGCTCTTCTGAAATAAGTCCGATGCTGCGGCCGGTTTCGGTCAGCCTCATATCAGCATTATCGTGACGGAGAAGAAGGCGGTATTCAGCTCTGGATGTAAGCAGGCGGTACGGTTCATTCGTTCCCTTTGTAACAAGGTCATCAATCAGCACACCGATATAAGCATCAGAACGGCTTAGTATAACTTCCTCGCGTCCGAGTGCTTTTTGGGCAGCATTGATTCCAGCCATCAAGCCTTGTCCTGCTGCCTCTTCATAACCGGACGTGCCATTGATTTGTCCCGCTGTGTACAGACCCGGCACTTTCTTCGTTTCAAGAGTCGGCCATAGCTGTGTCGGTACAATGGAATCATACTCAATCGCATATCCCGCTCTCATCATTTGTGCTTTTTCAAGCCCTGGAATTGACTGCAGTATTTTCACCTGCACATCTTCAGGAAGGCTTGTTGACAGTCCCTGTACATATACTTCCTGTGTGTTGCGTCCTTCAGGCTCCAGGAAAATCTGATGGCGCGGTTTGTCATTAAAGCGGACAACCTTGTCTTCAATGGACGGGCAGTAGCGGGGTCCTGTTCCCTTAATCATTCCGGAAAACATCGGGGAACGGTGAAGATTGTCATCTATAATCTGGTGCGTCTTCGTGCTCGTGTACGTCAGCCAGCATGGAAGCTGGTCAGTAATAAATTTTGTTGTTTCATAAGAAAATGCCCTCGGCTCTTCATCGCCCGGCTGAATTTCTGTTTTTGAGTAATCAATTGTTTCACCTTTTACTCTCGGCGGTGTACCCGTTTTAAATCTTACCAGATCAAAGCCCAGTTCGGCGAGATGATCAGATAATTTAATGGATGGCTGCTGATTGTTCGGACCGCTTGAGTAGGATAACTCACCAAGGATAATCTGGCCTTTTAGAAATGTTCCCGTTGTGATAACCACTGATTTGGAGCGGTATTCTGCACCTGTCTGGGTAATCACGCCTCTGCATTCCCCGTCTTCAACGATGAGCCGCTCGACCATTCCCTGCATGAGCGTAAGGTTTTCTTCCTTCTCCATCGTTTTCTTCATTTCATGCTGATAGGTAAATTTATCTGCCTGTGCCCGCAATGCTCTGACAGCAGGGCCTTTTCCTGTATTCAGCATCCTCATTTGAATATAGGTTTTATCAATATTTCTAGCCATTTCTCCGCCAAGCGCATCAATTTCCCGTACAACAATACCTTTTGCAGGACCTCCTACGGAAGGGTTGCAGGGCATGTATGCAATCATGTCGAGATTGATGGTGATAACGAGTGTTTTTGCGCCGATTCTTGCAGAAGCCAATGCCGCTTCCGTTCCTGCATGCCCTGCGCCAATGATAATGACATCAAAGTCTCCGCCTTTGTATCCCATATTGCTTTCCTCCTTATTATATTGTTATTTTCCTAGACAAAATTGCGAAAAGAGCTGATCAATTAAGCTTTCGTGTACCGAGTCTCCGATTATTTCGCCAAGCAGCTCCCAGCATCTCGTCATATCTATCTGCACCATATCAACAGGCAGGCCGTTTTCTACTCCAGTGAGCACATCATTTACAGCCATATCCGCCTGTCCGAGCAGTGCAATATGCCTTGAATTAGATACATATGTTAAATCTCCAGTCTGCACGCTGCCTTCAAAGAACAAAGCACTGATGGACTCTTCCAGTTCATCCAGCCCTTGCTCTTCCAATATGGATGTGGTCACAACCGGGCGGCTGCCCGCCAGCTCCCTGATCCGGGAAAGATCAATTTTTTGCGGCAGATCTGTTTTGTTGACTATCACGATAATATCCATTCCCTTGACAGCTTCAAATAGCTGCTCATCGTCGCTTGAGAGCTCCTCATTATGATTGAGCACCAGCAGGATGAGGTCGGCCTCCTTCAGCACCTGTCTGGATTTTTCAACACCAATTTTTTCTACAATGTCCTCCGTCTCACGGATACCTGCTGTATCAACTAGCTTAAGAGGCACTCCTCTTACATTGACATATTCCTCAATGACGTCTCTCGTCGTGCCGGGAATGTCTGTTACAATCGCTTTATTTTCCTGTATCAGGCTGTTCAGAAGGGATGACTTCCCTACATTCGGCCTTCCAATAATCACTGTCGCAAGTCCTTCCCGCAGGATTTTCCCCTGCTGAGAGGTTTGCAGCAGCTTTGAGATTTCGCTTTTAATATACTCAGCTTTTTCCACCAGAACCTGCTGCGTCATTTCTTCAACGTCGTCATATTCTGGATAATCTATATTCACTTCCACAATAGCAAGTGTTTCGAGAATTTCCTGGCGCAGCGTGGCAATCAGCCTTGAGAGCCGACCCTCCATTTGCCCAAGAGCTACATTCATGGCGCGGTCTGTTTTTGCCCGTATTAAATCCATCACCGCTTCAGCTTGAGACAGGTCAATTCGGCCGTTCAAAAATGCTCTTTTTGTGAACTCTCCCGGCTCTGCCAGACGGGCGCCCTGATTTAATACAAGCTGAAGCACACGATTGACTGTTACCAGACCTCCGTGACAGTTAATTTCTACTACATCTTCTCTCGTAAATGTTCTGGGGCCTTTCATAATGGAAACCATGACTTCTTCAACAATTTGCTGAGTGCGGGGATCTATTAAATGTCCATAATGTATGGTGTGCGAGGGAACTTCAAGCAGGCTTTTCTCCACAGGCGCCTTGAAAATCTTATTGATGATGGGAACAGCTTCATCCCCGCTTAATCTGACGATTGCGATGGCTCCTTCACCCATTGGGGTTGATATCGCAGCAATTGTGTCAAATTCCATTGTGCTCACCTGCCTTTTTCATTGTGTGTTTATATCTATAGAAAAGAAACAGCTTACTTTCAATTACCAAAATTTAAAGATAGCATAGGTTATTTTAAAAGGAAAGAAATTTTATCCACATCGTCATAATGCCCTTATATTTTAACTTATCCACATGTGAATAACAATATTTCAGGAGTTCTTTATCCTATCAGTATGGCCTTAATAGCTAAAAGGAAAACTTGCTGATTCAGAATGGTTTCCGATCCGCCATCCAGGGTATCCTCAGCAACAGAAACACAAAAAACACTGCTGATCATTTATCAGCAGTGTTGATTTTTCTAAGCTTTGGAGAAATAACTATATGCCTTTTGCTGCCTTCTCCTTCTGAGCAGGTAGTAATTTGTTTTTCAGAAGCCAGTGCACCATGAATAATTTTTCTCTCATTTGCCGGCATCGGCTCCAGAGCAACCCGTTTTTTAGTGGCAATTGCCTGGCGGGCGAGTTTTTCAGCGAGCTGAATGAGTGTTTCTTCTCTCCGTTGCCGGTAGTTTTCAGCATCCACCGTCACATGAATATAATGACTTGAGTTTTTATTGGCTGCCAGCTGGGTGAGATACTCCAAGGAATTCAGAGTTTGTCCCCTTTTGCCAATTAACACAGCGACTTTTTCACCGGTTATCTGAAAGCTGATGTTTCTTCCATCCTTTTTGCTCTCCACTTTTGCAGCAACACCCATTTTATCCAGAACACTTTCAAGAAAAGCCTGTGCTTCTTTGATCGGATCCACAAGCACTGATACATTAACAACTGCCGGCTTTTGCCCGAAAATACCCAGAAAACCTTTTTTACCTTCATTGATTACTTCAATTTCAACTTCTTCTATTGAAGCTTCCAATTTCATAAGGGCCTTCTCTACTGCATCATCGACTGTAAGCCCGGTAGCAGTTAATTGTTTCACTTTTTAGCTCCTCCTGATTGTTCAACAGCCGGCTTGATTTGAGGTCCATTAATAAAGAAAGTCTGCACAATCATGAACAAGTTCCCTACTACCCAGTACAATGAAAGAGCTGCCGGGAATGTAACAGCAAAAACAACAATCATAATCGGCATTAAGTAAAGCAACATCGCCATCTGCGGATTTTGATTTGCAGTTCCAGCCATCATCATTTTTTGCTGAATGAATGTCGTAATACCTGCAACGACCGGAAGTATAAAGTAAGGATCTCTCTCCCCCAGGTCAAACCAAAGGAAGTTATGATTTGCAATTTCCTGAGTTCTCATAATTGCATGGTAAAAACCGATCAAAATCGGCATTTGTACAAGCAGCGGAAAACAGCCTGCAAGCGGATTAACATTGTTCTTTTGGAAAAGCCCCATTGTTTCCTGCTGCAGTTTTTGCTGCGTTTTCTGATCTTTGGAGCTGTACTTTTCACGAAGCTTCTGCATTTCCGGCTGAAGAGCCTGCATCGCTTTTGAATTTCTCATTTGCTTAATCATAAGCGGCAATATAGCCAAACGCAGAATTAATGTAACAATGATGATAGCCACACCATAGTTGTCACCCGTTAAATCTGCAAAGTAGGTAATAAGCCAAGATAAAGGATAAACAATATATGAATTCCAGAACCCTTCACTTTCAGGCGTTATCGGCTGGTTAACTTCGGTACAGCCTGATAAGACTGCAACTAAGCCGATTAATCCTGCTATTAACATTATTCGCCTTTTCAACCGTATTTCCTCCTAACACGTAAATAACCTATACTCTCACTGCCCATGCTGTAAAATCTGCAGACTGAGTTCAGTACAGTTTGTATTTTAACATCTTTTAACCTTGTAATGGGCAAGTTTTAATAGAAAGAATTTCTGCAGTTTTCGGCATGAACTTCTATTTTTTCTGCTTGAACATTTCTCCCCGCTTTAATACATGAATCAAGCTCTTTTTAACCTCGCTGTAATCCATTTCTGCGGCGGGTTTTCTCGCAATGATAATATAGTCCCTTCCTGTGAGGAGATTTTCTTTTTCCTCAAGCAGGACCTGGCGGATCAGCCGCTTTATTCTGTTTCTTGTCACGGCATTGCCAAGCTTTTTGCTTACCGAAAGACCAATCCTGAATTCTTTCTCTTCAGGCTGAATAAGTGAATACACCACAAATTGCCTGTTAGCCATAGACTTTCCTTTTTTAAAGACAGTCTGAAAATCTTCATTTTTCTTAATTCTATTTTTCTTTCTCATTCTTTTCACTCCGGTCAAGAAATCAAGCTGTCGCTTTTTTCACCATCATTATGCCTGTTCCTGTCAGGAATTAAACTGCAATCTATTTTTAAGCTTATTAAGCCTTTTATCTGGTAGTAATACTTTTTCCGGCTGGCTGTAAGGGAAGACGGATGCCCGGCTGCATTGAATATCCTTGACATCAACAGGAGGCGGGGCGGATCCTCTTCTCTTTTGCAGCCTTCCGCTTTTCACTTTCTTTCATAGTAAAAAAGACCACTGACATTGTTCAGTGGCCTATGCGGATAATACTTTTCTTCCTTTACGACGACGACGAGCCAAAACGTTGCGTCCGTTTTTAGAGCTCATGCGGCTGCGGAAACCATGCACCTTGCTATGCTTACGCTTATTTGGTTGGTAAGTTCTTTTCATTCTATTACACCTCCCTGAGGAATAGCTGTTAAAGACAGTCTTTCTAATTATAGAGAGAACTTCTTATATTGTCAACTTAATAAAAAAGTTTACTGTATCCATAAATCAAGAGTTTCAAAGGCATTTTGCATCAGTGATCTGCAACTTCTCCATATTACCACATCCGAAGAAAATCTTCTTGTACATTTTTTGGTTTTTTAAAGTTTGTGGATAGATTTTCGACATATTTTTCTTATCCACACCCTTTATCGACAAGTTTTTCACAGAATTCCCTCTTGTGGACATTTATTTTCAACAGCATGTCTTCTATGTGGATAAGTTTGAGATTGCCATTGCAACACTGGGTTAAATTTGATATTATATTTGTGTTTTCACTCTTAATAAATACCTGATACGATTTTTTATCCACAATCTGTGGATAAACTGTGGAAAATTATAAACAGTGTGTGTAAGAGATTATCCACATATAGTGAATTTTGTCGAAAAGACGCTTTTCTACTATATTATATAGTTTTCAACATATAAGCAAGAACGCATAAACATACACTGTCATTTTGAGGGTGTACAAACATTGTACAACCATGTCTGTTTATTAGTTGGCAAAGGAGGGACAAATAAAATATGGAGAATATCGAGGAGTTATGGAGCAAGGCTTTGGTAGAAATCCAAAAAAAATTAAGCAAGCCCAGTTTTGATACTTGGCTGAAATCCACGAAGGCCCACAGCCTGCAGGGTGATACTCTAACCATTACCGCTCCAACCGATTTTGCAAGGGACTGGCTCGAAACTAGATATCTTCCCTTAATTGCAAACACGATTTATAATCTGACCGGCGAAGAACTGGCAATCAGATTCATTATTCCGCAAAACCAGGATGAGGATGACTTCATGCCTAAAGGACCCATTAAGCAAGTGTCCAAACAGGATGAAGAACCAGCAGACCTCCCCCAAAATGTACTTAATTCAAAATATACTTTTGATACATTTGTTATCGGTTCGGGAAACAGATTCGCGCATGCTGCTTCATTAGCTGTGGCTGAAGCCCCGGCAAAAGCTTATAACCCCCTATTTATTTATGGAGGCGTTGGGCTTGGCAAAACCCATCTAATGCATGCGATTGGACATTATGTAATTGATCATAATCCTTCTGCTAAAGTTGTTTACTTATCATCAGAAAAATTCACAAATGAATTCATTAACTCCATTCGGGACAATAAAGCTGTCGATTTTCGAAATAAATATCGCAATGTGGATGTTCTGCTTATTGATGATATTCAGTTTCTTGCCGGAAAAGAACAGACGCAGGAAGAATTTTTCCACACATTTAATACGCTTCATGAAGAAAGCAAGCAGATTATCATTTCAAGCGACCGGCCTCCAAAAGAAATACCTACGCTGGAAGACCGGCTGCGTTCCAGGTTTGAATGGGGTCTGATAACAGATATTACTCCTCCGGATCTTGAAACAAGGATTGCGATTCTGCGTAAAAAAGCCAAAGCTGAAGGCTTGGATATTCCTAATGAAGTCATGCTTTATATTGCCAATCAAATAGATTCCAATATCCGTGAACTTGAAGGTGCACTTATTCGTGTTGTCGCTTATTCTTCCCTTATTAACAAGGATATTAATGCTGATTTGGCAGCAGAAGCATTGAAAGATATTATTCCAAGCTCAAAGCCGAGGATTATCAGAATTCAGGATATTCAGAGAGTGGTCGGACAGCAGTACAATGTGAAACTGGAAGATTTTAAGGCGAAGAAACGTACAAAATCAGTCGCTTTTCCGCGGCAGATTGCGATGTATCTGTCCAGGGAGCTGACGGATTCTTCATTGCCCAAGATTGGGGAAGAATTCGGAGGAAGGGACCATACAACCGTCATTCACGCCCATGAAAAAATCTCAAAGATGCTTCAGGTTGATGAAGTTCTTCAAAAGCAATTGAAGGATATTCAGGAAACGTTGAAGAGCTCTTAATTGTTAACAATGTGAATAACAGTGCTCAACTCATACACAGGCTGTCCACATGTGGATAGGCTGTGTTTGCTTTCTGTTTCAGGGGTTATCCACAAATCCACAGGCCCTACTAGTACTTCTATTACTTTTTTTATTAAATAAAATATAAATATATGCCTATAAAATGAAATTATAACCCTGACATAAAAGGAGGATTTTCATGAAGTTCGTAATTCAAAAAGACAAACTTGTTCAAAGCGTGCAGGACGTAATGAAAGCTGTTTCCAGCAGAACCACCATTCCTATCTTGACCGGTATCAAAATAACCGCAGGAGAAGATGGCGTCACCATGACGGGAAGCGACTCTGACATTTCTATCGAATCCTTTATCCCCTCTGAAGAAGACGGACGAGTAAATGTTGAAACCCAGATATCCGGAAGTATCGTGCTGCAGGCCAGGTTTTTCAGCGAAATCGTAAGAAAACTCCCAATGGACACTGTTGAACTTGAAGTGGGACACCATTTTATGACTGTCATCCGTTCAGGCAAGGCAGAATTCAACTTAAATGGACTTGATGCAGAAGAATATCCGCATCTGCCCCAAATTGAAGAAAACAATAAATTTCAAATTCCGAACGACCTGCTGAAAACAATGATCAGGCAGACTGTCTTTGCGGTATCCACTTCAGAAACACGCCCGATCCTGACAGGAGTTAACTGGAAGATTGAGAATGGAGAGCTGGTTTGCATTGCCACAGACAGCCACAGACTTGCTTTAAGAAAAGCGCCGCTTGAAACAGCAGTGGAAGGAACTCACAATGTAGTGATTCCAGGGAAAAGCTTGAGCGAGTTAAGTAAAATTCTTGATGACAGCAATGACTCAATCGATATTGTTATGACGGAAAATCAGGTGCTGTTTAAAGCAAAGAATGTCTTGTTCTATTCCAGGCTGCTGGATGGAAGCTATCCTGATACAGCAAGGCTCATCCCTAACGAAAGCAAAACAGAGATTGTCGTTCATACGAAGGAATTTCTTCAGGCAATTGACCGTGCATCTCTTCTTGCAAAAGAAGGCCGCAACAATGTAGTAAAGTTATCCACTGTGGATAACAGTTATGTTGAGATATCCTCCAATACACCAGAGATCGGAAAAGTCATTGAAGAAGTGCAGACGCAGAGTGTTATAGGAGAAGAATTGAAAATATCTTTTAGTGCAAAATATATGATGGATGCATTAAAGGCATTGGAAGGTACTGAAATTGGCATAAGTTTTACAGGTGCAATGAGACCGTTCTTAATCCGGACACCCGGAGATGACACGATTCTGCAGCTGATTCTGCCTGTAAGAACGTACTGAACCGGATGAGCAGCTACTAGAAACAGAACTAGTAGCTTCTTTTCTTTTCATAAGTCAGGTACAATAAATTAATATGACTGAAAGAGAGCGATGAAGATGTCCACAGTAAAAATTGAAACAGAGTACATTACATTGGGGCAGTTTTTGAAACTGGCGGATATTATCCAAAGCGGGGGAACTGCAAAATGGTTTTTGCAGGAGTATGAAGTATTCATCAACGGCGAGCTTGATACCCGCAGAGGAAGAAAGCTGAAACATGGCGACAAGGTGGAAATACCCGAGGTCGGCAGCTTCACCATAACCAATTAAGTTGGTGTTATCTTGTTTATTAAAGAATTGAAGCTAACTCATTATCGTAATTATGAAACACAGACAGTTCAGTTTGAAAATAAAGTCAATGTGATCCTTGGAGAAAATGCCCAGGGAAAAACAAACATGATGGAAGCCATATACGTGCTTGCGATGGCAAAATCCCACCGGACTTCAAATGATAAAGATCTTATCCGATGGGATCAGGAATATGCTAAAATAGAAGGCAGGATCCAAAAACATAACAGCACAGTTCCAATGCAGCTTGTGATTTCCAAAAAGGGAAAAAAGGCAAAGGTCAATCATATTGAACAGCAAAAGCTCAGCCAGTATGTTGGGGCGATGAACGTCATTATGTTTGCTCCCGAGGATTTGAATCTTGTAAAAGGAAATCCCCAAGTGCGCAGAAAGTTCATAGACATGGAAATCGGCCAGGTCTCAGCTGTATATCTTCATGAGCTGAGCCGGTATCAAAAACTGCTTCAGCAGAGAAATCATTATTTAAAAGGGCTTCAAACCAAAAGGCAGACGGACAGGACAATGCTTGAAGTATTAACCTCACAACTGTCTGAAACTGCTGGCAAGCTTCTGATCAAGCGGATGCAGTTTGTTGCACAGCTTGAAAAATGGGCACAGCCGATTCATTTTGGCATCAGCAGGGGACTTGAAACTTTAACAATTCAATATAAATCATCGATTGAGGTATTAGAAGAACAGGACTTGTCGAAAATAATAGCAGCATATCTTGAGAAGTTTGATAAAATAAAAGAGAAGGAAATAGAGCGGGGCGTTACTTTGGCAGGCCCGCACCGGGATGATCTTGTCTTTTTTGTAAATGGCCGTGACGTGCAGACATTCGGTTCGCAGGGTCAGCAGCGCACCACAGCTCTTTCTCTCAAGCTTGCAGAGATTGACCTAATCTATGATGAGATTGGAGAGTACCCAATTCTCCTTCTTGACGATGTTTTATCTGAACTCGATGATTTTCGCCAGTCTCATCTTCTGAACACCATACAGGGGAAGGTCCAGACATTTGTGACAACCACAAGTGTTGAAGGAATAGACCACCAGACACTGAAGGATGCGGCCACATACTACGTTGTGAACGGCAGCCTGGCCAATATGGAAGAACAGGAGTGATCCAGTTGTATATCCATTTGGGAGAAAACTTTATCCTCCCTTCCAAAGAAGTTGTCATGATACTCGACTGCCAATCCTTGGAGGATTCGCAAATTGCACAGGAGTTCCTGAGCAAACAAAGCAAGCAAAGCGTGAAGCTTTCAGAAATGAAGCCAAAATCAGTCGTCATTACTAAGGGAAAAATCTACTTTTCCCCCTTAACATCCTCAACGCTGAAAAAAAGAGCGCGAATGTCCTTTGACGCAGATTTGCAAACCAGCTATTCCGTATTGAAATAATATTGTTGTTTACGGCCACCTTGCCGATTATATATATACTTATCACATGAGTGGAGCGCAGCTGAATGAACATGTTCTGCGTTCTTAAGAAAAACTTATTAAATAAACTTTTTGCATGTTCTAGAAAAGTGTAGGTGATGAATATGTCGATGGAACAAAAACAAATGGAACAGCAAGCATATGATGAAAGTCAAATACAGGTACTTGAAGGTCTTGAGGCAGTTCGAAAAAGGCCTGGTATGTATATCGGGTCAACGAGTACAAAAGGTCTT
Organism: Metabacillus lacus; assembly: GCF_009674805.1. Lineage (GTDB taxonomy): Bacteria > Bacillota > Bacilli > Bacillales > Bacillaceae > Metabacillus_C > Metabacillus_C lacus. The sequence goes on from NZ_WKKI01000055.1 coordinate 13,200, forward strand.
CACCACTTAGTCTGGGAAATTGTTGACAACAGTATCGATGAAGCACTTGCCGGATACTGCGATGAAATCAATGTGGCAATCGAAGAAGATAACAGCATTTCTGTCAGGGACAATGGACGCGGAATTCCCGTTGGAATACATGAGAAGATGGGAAGGCCGGCTGTTGAAGTTATCATGACTGTTCTGCATGCCGGAGGAAAATTCGGCGGCGGCGGATATAAAGTTTCCGGGGGACTTCATGGTGTTGGTGCTTCTGTAGTGAACGCATTATCCACCATCCTGGAAGTAAGAGTTCACCGTGATGAAAAAGTCCACTATCAAAAGTTTGAGCGCGGTGTTCCTGCGGAAGATTTAAAGGTCATTGGTGAAACAGATGTAACTGGTACAATCATTCACTTTAAGCCGGATCCTGAAATTTTCACAGAAACACTCGAATATGAATATGACATCCTTGCGAACCGTCTTCGTGAGCTTGCCTTCCTTAACAGAGGCATCAAAATCACAATTGAAGACAAACGTGAAAATAAACGCAAAAACGACTACTACTATGAGGGCGGCATCAAGTCATATGTTGAGCATCTGAACAGAACACGAGAGGTCGTTCATGACGAGCCTGTTTATGTAGAAGGTGCAAAAGAAGGAATTACCGTGGAAGTTGCTCTTCAGTACAATGACAGCTACACAAGTAATATCTACTCTTTTGCAAATAATATTCACACTTATGAGGGCGGAACACATGAAGCAGGTTTCAAAACCTCGCTGACAAGAGTCATCAACGATTATGCCCGCAAAAACGGCATGATCAAAGAAAGTGATGCAAATCTGTCAGGGGAAGATGTCAGGGAAGGCTTGACAGCAATTATTTCCATCAAGCATCCTGACCCTCAATTTGAAGGACAAACGAAAACAAAGCTTGGAAACTCTGAAGCAAGAACTATTACAGATGCGGTATTCTCCAGTACTTTTGAAACATTTCTGCTCGAAAACCCGGCAATTGCCAGAAAGATTGTTGAAAAAGGCTTAATGGCTGCCAGAGCGCGTCTTGCTGCAAAAAAAGCAAGAGAGCTGACGAGACGAAAAAGTGCATTGGAGATCTCCAATCTGCCAGGAAAGCTCGCAGACTGTTCCTCAAAAGATCCGAAAATCTGTGAATTGTACGTGGTAGAGGGAGACTCTGCCGGAGGTTCGGCAAAACAGGGTAGGGACCGTCATTTTCAGGCCATTCTTCCGCTGCGGGGAAAAATCATCAACGTAGAAAAAGCGCGCCTGGATAAAATTCTTTCCAACAATGAGGTTAGGGCGATTATCACTGCCCTTGGAACTGGAATTGGCGAAGATTTTGACATATCCAAAGCACGCTATCATAAAATTGTGATTATGACAGATGCTGATGTAGACGGAGCCCATATCCGTACATTGCTTTTGACATTCTTCTACCGCTATATGAGAGAAATTATTGAAAAAGGCTATATTTATATTGCGCAGCCGCCACTATATAAAGTACAGCAGGGCAAACGCATCGAGTATGCCTACAACGAGAGAGAGCTGGAAAGAATCATGGCTGAGATACCTCAGCAGCCTAAACCGGGCTTACAGCGGTATAAAGGTCTAGGGGAAATGAATCCCGGACAGCTCTGGGAAACAACTATGAATCCCGATTCACGCACCCTGCTGCAAGTGACACTTGAAGATGCCATTGAGGCAGGCGATACATTTGAAATTTTAATGGGCGATAAAGTTGAACCAAGAAGAAACTTTATTGAGGAAAATGCCCGCTATGTAAAAAACCTAGATATTTAATTCAGGAGAGGGAGAGTTCCCTCTTCTTTTATTTTTATGAATACCTTCTGGCCAAACGCCCAATACAATGATTTGTCCCGTGCATATGGTGATGGTATAAGGAAATCACCTATATGTATGCGGGAGGTTCAATATGAACTACGGACATTTTCAGGAACAAGATCAGAGAATCAGGCCGTTTGGTTTTGGCAGGCCGATTGGATTCGGAAGACCATTTGGGTTCGGCAGGCCGTTTGGGTTCGGCAGGCCGTTTGGTTATGGGTTTGGAGGACCATTTTTGGGCTATGGACTTGGTCTGCCGCTTGGATTTGCCGGCGGACTTGCAGCAGGAGTACTTCTGAATCCGTACTACGGACCATACCCTTATGGCCCTTACTGGTAATAAGTAACACTCGGAAAATCCGGGTGTTTTTACATAAAAATGCCTGACTATTGAAATTTCCATCAAATTGAGGTGTATTGTCCTCTTATTATTGATATAATGGAGAATAGACTAAATTGTTCATATTCATAGCTACTTAAATTATTTTATATAAAAATCGGAGATAGTTTTTCACCTAACTCCCATACCAATAAATTTTCAGGGAGGTCACTATAGTATGTCTGAAAATAATATGTCTTCAGTAAAAGAAATAAATATCAGCCAGGAAATGAGAACTTCCTTTCTTGATTATGCAATGAGTGTTATTGTATCCCGGGCGCTTCCGGATGTAAGAGACGGATTAAAACCTGTTCACAGGAGAATTCTCTATGCAATGAATGATCTTGGTATGACAAGCGACAAGCCTTTTAAAAAGTCTGCACGTATCGTCGGCGAAGTAATCGGGAAATATCACCCGCATGGAGACTCGGCTGTTTACGATACGATGGTAAGGATGGCGCAGGACTTTAACTTCCGCTATATGCTTGTAGACGGGCATGGAAACTTCGGTTCTGTAGATGGAGATGCGGCAGCTGCCATGCGTTACACAGAAGCGCGCATGTCCAAGATTTCAATGGAACTTATCAGGGATATTAATAAAGATACCATTGATTATCAAGACAATTATGATGGCTCAGAACGTGAACCAGTTGTACTTCCAGCAAGATTCCCTAACCTCTTAGTGAATGGAGCTGCCGGAATTGCGGTAGGAATGGCAACAAATATTCCGCCTCATCAGCTTGGAGAAATTATCGATGGTGTACTTGCTGTCAGCCAAGACCCAGAGCTTTCTATAGCAGAATTAATGGAGATCATTCCAGGTCCGGATTTCCCAACTTCCGGTCAAATTCTTGGCAGAAGCGGAATCAGGAAAGCCTATGAAACAGGGCGAGGTTCCATTACCATCCGTGCGAAGGTGGAAATAGAAGAAAAAGCATCAGGAAAACAGGTTATTCTTGTTCATGAGCTCCCTTATCAGGTAAATAAGGCCAGGCTGATTGAAAAAATTGCTGATCTCGTAAGGGACAAGAAGATTGATGGCATTACAGATCTTCGTGATGAGTCAGACCGAAACGGAATGCGGATTGTCATTGAAGTAAGAAGAGATGCGAATGCCAACGTTCTTTTGAATAATTTGTACAAGCAGACAGCTCTCCAGACAAGTTTTGGAATCAACATGCTTGCACTCGTTGACGGCCAGCCGAAGGTATTGAACCTCAAGCAGTGCCTGCAGTACTACCTTGATCATCAGGTAGTAGTCATTAAGAGAAGAACGGCATTCGAACTCAGAAAAGCTGAAGCAAGAGCCCATATTCTTGAAGGGCTGCGCGTTGCGCTTGATCATCTAGATGAAGTCATCAGCCTGATTCGCAGCTCGCAAACTGCTGAGATTGCCCGCACAGGATTAATGGAACAGTTTTCTCTAACTGACAAACAGTCACAGGCAATCCTGGATATGAGGCTTCAGCGTTTAACGGGACTTGAAAGAGAGAAAATTGAAGAAGAGTACCAAGGTCTTGTTCAGCTGATAGCCGAATTAAAAGCAATTCTAGCTGATGAAGAAAAAGTGCTTGAAATCATCCGCGAGGAGCTGCAGGAAATTAAAGAGCGCTTTAATGACGGCAGAAGAACAGAAATTATTACGAGCGGCATTGAGGCCATTGAAGATGAAGATCTCATTCCGCGGGAAAATATTGTCCTGACTCTTACTCACAACGGCTACATCAAGCGTCTTCCTATCTCAACGTACCGCAGCCAGAAGCGGGGAGGAAGAGGGATACAGGGCATGGGCACAAACGAGAATGATTTTGTTCAGCAGCTGCTGACAACATCAACTCATGATACAATTCTCTTCTTTACTAACAAAGGGAAAGTATACCGTACAAAAGGATATGAAATACCTGAGTTTGGCCGTACGGCAAAAGGCCTTCCGCTCGTCAACCTTTTAGAGGTGGAAAAAGGCGAATGGGTAAATGCGATTATTCCGGTTTCTGAATTTGCTGATGACTGGTATTTATTCTTTACCACGAAAACGGGCATTTCAAAACGAACTCCGCTTTCACAATTCTCCAACATCCGGAACAGCGGCTTGATTGCAGTTAATCTTCGTGAAAATGATGAGCTGATCTCAGTCCGCCTGACAGACGGATCTAAAGAAATGGTGATTGGAACTAAAAATGGCTTGCTGATCAGATTCCCTGAAAATGATGTAAGGCCGATGGGAAGAACAGCAACTGGCGTCAAAGGCATCAATCTCGATTCTGAAGATGAAGTAGTGGGTATGGAGATACTTGAAGAAGATGAAGATGTTCTGATTGTCACAAGAAACGGCTACGGTAAGCGTACGTCCGCTGATGAATACAGAAGACAAAGCCGCGGAGGCAAAGGTCTAAAAACGTGCAATATCACTGATAAGAATGGAACGGTAGTCTCTGTCAAAACAGCATCAGGCGCTGAAGATCTTATGCTGATTACGGCGAGCGGCGTGCTCATACGAATGGACATTGATGGCATCTCAAAAATGGGACGAAACACGCAGGGTGTGAAATTGATCCGCCTTGATGAAAATGTCCACGTTGCGACAGTAGCATTGGTTGAAAAAGAAGAAGAAAAACTAGAAGAGCTTGAAGAACTGGCTGAAGAGGAATTGTTAAACGAAGAAGCAGAACCGTTAAACGAAACTGATGAAACCTAATTAGAAAACCCGGCATCCCGCCGGGTTTTTATTTTTGACTTTACTTGTTTAGAAAAGCTGGATAAACGTCCTTGTGAAAAACAAATATGTAAAAATTGAGAAATTTGTCATGTTTTTACTTAAAAGATGATTTATAATAGTACAAAAGGAGGGTATGCGCGATGAAAGTCGAATTATATCAGATACAGGAAGGCAGCATTGCTGCTGAAGATGTTTTTTTGCAGTCACAGTATCCGCTGCTCTTGAAGGATACCGTTATAGATGAAAACATTCTATCTATTCTAAAGATGTTCATGGTAAAAGAACTGGAGATAGAATCATACCTGGTTTCAGGTGAACCAGTCCGCAGCACATCAGGTGCATCCACAAAAGAAAATAAGCAAATAAGAGAGACGGAAGAAAGTAGTAAAGCCGCAGACTTCAGCTTTTCAAAGGCATACGAAGCTGCACTCAGTGAATACCAAAATCTATTTGCAGGCTGGCAGGCAGGCGCCCGTATAGATATTAGCAAAGTAAGGCAGTTTCTAATTCCTCTAATAGATCTGGGGCTGGCTAACAATGAAGACATTCTTAAAATGCATTTTCTTTCAAATTCGGAAGACTATATTTATCACCACTCATTGTCAGTAGCATTGCTGAGCTCACTTCTTGCAAAAAAACTGGACTATCAGCAGGGAGATATCTATCAGGTTGCGTTTGGCGGTTTTTTTGCTGATTGCGGCATGGCCAGAATTCCTTCTTCCATCCTATCGAAAAAAGCCGCTCTGACTGAACAGGAATATAAAGAAGTAAAGCAGCACCCGGTATTAAGCTACAAAATGCTGAAAGACGTACCTGCACTGCAAGAAGGGGCAAAGCTGGCAGCTTTGCAGCATCACGAAAAAATGGACGGAAGCGGCTATCCTCTTGGAATCAAAGGCCAAAAGCTCCATCCTTTCAGCAAAATAGTAGCTTTATCAGACTCATTTCAGGCTATGGTATCAGCCAGAAGCTACAGAAGAAAAGAATCTCCATTCAAAGCACTGGAAGAAATTCTGCATGCAGAGTTTGGCCGCTATGACCTGACAGCAGTCAATATGCTGAAAAAGGAACTGATGAAAATATCGACAGGAAGCCGCGTCATGCTGTCTGATGGATCAAAGGCTGAAATTGTATTTATAGAGGAAAATTTACCGACAAGGCCAATAATTAAGCTTGAAAGCGAGTCGATCATACATTTGAAAGATAAGCCGGAACTATACATAGAAGCAATCTTAAAATAGAGCAAAAAAATGCTCTTTTTTTTATTGATTTTTTTAAAAGATCCTGATATACTTCTTTAAGTCAGCTTGTTGGTTAAACATTATTTAAAAATAGTTGTTGACACATACGGTTGATACATGATATATTAATAAAGTCGCCTCTGAGGCGCAAACAGTTCTTTGAAAACTAAACAAAGCAGAACGTCAACGTCAACGTTAAATGTTTTAATTTTTTACTATGAGCAAGTCAAACAATCTTATTGGAGAGTTTGATCCTGGCTCAGGACGAACGCTGGCGGCGTGCCTA
>NZ_WKKI01000056.1 GCF_009674805.1 Metabacillus lacus
ACACCTTTTGTTCCAACGACAGAGACAGCAATATTTGTCAGTGCATATGAGAACCATTCCGCCCGGCTTTTCGCGTCATCGTTCACGACATCCCGTTCCCAAGATTCTGTGAGGCCATCCCACATAATTTTGACTGTATCAACTGGATGGAGGATGGAGTGGATTATGCCGTTTATAAAATCTTCTGGGTTTGTGCCAATTCTCTTATAGTCGCCAATAATCTGATAACCTGCAATGCGGGCAATACTACCTTTTTCGTCCATTGAGCCCTCATCAGCTTACTATAGTAATTTTTCTTCATTTTAAATAACGCAGAAATGAAGTTAATTGACATCCATCCACTACATTTTACTAGTACAACCATATTATAGAATCTATGCTGATTATCATCAACGATGTCATGTAACCAAAGGATGCCCTTTTATTCTTCCAATTTATAAATGAAATGTATAACAAAAATAGGTTATCCTTATATAGATGGTCTTATTTCACCTAGAAACTGAAATACTAGGAGGGTAGATAATTGTGTGGAAAAACTTACTCGTAGATATAAAAAAAGAACTAAGTAAATATGGCCTCGCTTTGAGAGAGCCTGCAACCAGTCAAGAAATACAAACACTACAACAAAAATTATTCTTACATTATAATAGCCTTGATTTGCCTACAGAATATAAACAATTTTTAATGAGAGTTAACGGGTTGGATTTCAATGGCTTAGTTATTTATGGAGTTGATAAGAATCTATTAGAAACAAAAGCAGAAGAAGAGATTCATGGTTTTATTGAAACCAATGAGTTATGGCATGAGAATGAATGGCAAAAACAGTTTGTGTTTTTTGGGGATTCTGATATAGCACTGTATTGTTACGATTTAAACCAAAAGGTTTATATGGAACTTGATAAACCCTCAGGTACGATTATAAATACTTTTTCTGACTTTGAATCAATGCTGGAAGATGCATTGAAAATTAGATTAGAGTAGAGATTTTAAAATAGTGGTAGCTGGTTGTCAATTGGCATGATTCAGTTTAATCCAACAGCCACAGTGGGTAAATATAGAATTCACTTGGTTCCATATGGTATGTAGTGCATTCTAAATTTAAGCTCAAAATCACATGAAATTAAAATAGTCCGGGACAATGTACCCGTCCCACCGTCCCAAAAGTTGCGAAAAAATTTAAAAGGCAGGGAGAAAGCGAAGGTAAAGTACTAGGGGATGATAATGGTAGTATCTGATGAATTTTAGGTTATTTAACGAAGTGAAATTCACTAAATAGGGCATACAATTTAAAGGTGTAGTACGTGCTAAATAATTTGCTTAAACATCATATGGGGCATACAATGCTTATCTGTATTCTATAAATAATTAGCGGTTCATTCGGCACTAGGTAGCCCCTCAAAATAGAAACCTTGAAAGGCACTTTGCCAATCATGGTTTTACATTACTTTATAAAATCTAATATTGTATTTACACTTTCTTCAAAACGACTTGGGTTCCTTTCTTTAATACTATTTAATTGAGACACAATATATTTCTGAATATCATTGTTTAATGTGGGGATGATTTCTTTATAAATATTCCTCGATGGTTCACGATTTAATATCCTTTTGTGAAGTATCTTTAACCATTCCTTAGCATGAGGAAGCATTTTAGGAATAGAATCAGCTAACACTTTCAAAGAAATTTCAGAACTAACAATCTTATCATAAGACTCTATAGCATGAATTAATCCAAACATTACTTCATCATTTTCGGTTAAATCATAAAAGCCTTGACACAATATTTCTATATTTTTGACATCTTCCATGTCTAAAATATTTTCTATAGATTTTTCAAATTTTTCTACTTCACTCTCATCTCTTAATAAACGATTATTCTTTAATTCGGTAAGTTCGACTAAAATGTCCAACTTTCCCCACCTCCCTATTGCCTATCAAAAATATTTGGGTACTTTGTTCTATTTAATTTTATTACTTCCAATAGTCCTGAACGTTTCTCTGGAGTATAAAGTCCTTCTTTTATATAGATATTCCTTGAATATCACGAGCTAAAGCGTCACGTGGTTCAAGGTTAAGATAGTCTTCTAATTTCTTACCAGTCATTCCGTATGTTTCAGTTTGACGGTCTCTCGGACTCGTCACCATGAATACATGGCCATCCCAAACATCTTTAACCGCTTTTCCAGCACCCGTTCCAATGCCCGTTACACCGCAGCCGAAATAAAGAAATTAAAGGTCGACATTGCGGATCGCATCGATTCATACATGGAGCAATAAAGACGGCCGCGCTTCCGTTAGCGAATGAAATCTTTTTTCTCTTTATTATCCCGTTTGGATTTTTTATGAAAGAAATAATAAACAAGGAGTATAATAGATGCGGTCATAATAGAGAAAATAATGAACTTCACCAGTTGTTCATCCCAAACAAAGTAATATGTAAAAATCAATATGCCAATAATACTTACAATTTGCAGTATACGATAGAATATCCTTTTATCCATAATTACCCTCTCCTTTTTATGGATGTACTATCACGGAGTGTTATTTTAATGATAGAACAGAACCAATAACATCACAAGCCATATTGATGACACGCAAGAAGTCACGACGAAGCTCAAACGTCAATTAAACCAATTTACAATATCAATGGCTTGAAGTAGCTCTCAAACTAACGAAATGGCGAAATAAAAAAGTGAAGAAAGGTGAACGAAAGCTTAAAGAAGGCAAAACAAAAGGACAAGCAGTATGCATAATGAGAAGGCATGTGAACATTGTTGGTCTAATAATTCCATTAAGCCATTGACCAAAAAGTCATTTGGGTCTTTCTTATGGATACTGTAAAATGGCTTTCCAATGCTCTTAATGTCACAGCCGTATTTCTTTAGCTCTCGTTGAATCAGTACCTTGACAATATCTGACCGCCATAATCGACTGAAACAATGTGCTCATTTTTGCACTTTATTTCAGAATCTGGGAAAGCCCCAGACAAAAGTTACCGAATTTAGGGGTAGAGAAAACTGAAGTTCAAACGGTAATTATCCGGAAATGACTGGAGTGCCTGGAAGCATACACCCAATTCCGATCAACACATTTATAAGAGGACGTTGAAGAATAAAAGAAGTTTGACAGTGAAGAACTTACAAATAGAATTGAAGGACTATTTTCCATTGATAAGGAAACTGTGGATGCATCAGCCGACACAGCGTTGACAAAGGAAATGAGCAATAGGGATTTTCAGGATATTGTGAAACAAATTAAGGCTATAACAAAACAATAATGGTAGAAGTAAAAAAGAAAGGTTGCAGGAAAGTCTCTTGCAATCTTTCTTTTTTACATTACGATTCATTTCTTGATTCATTTCTTTTTTTCCAGTATGAACAGCTTCCCATCCATTTCATAAAGTAGCGATTCACTATTTTCTGTATGCTGATAGAGTGGTGTCCCCACTTCCAGGCTATTACTGTCGAAGTTCACTTCCTCCGATTCTCCTTCAACATCCAGATCAACAATATTCCGTTCCACTTCACCTAGCTTTTCTCCCTTAACATCTTCTGTCGCCTCTGTACTCGTGATCTCGTAATTGGCTCCAATATATTTTACAAACTCATAAGCCCATGATTCCTCCTCCCCACTTGATTGCTCTTTATTCATATTCTGTTCAGGAGCACAACCTATCATCATGAAACACGTCATGATTGTCATTGCAATTTTTTTCATATTTTCTCTCCCCTTTCTAAACCTTGATGGCTTATGCCTTTCATGGTTTTTTTAACGAGGCTACTTAGTGCCGCATTAACAACATGTACTTACAAGAAAGTGATAACCCCTATCTCCAGTTAAAAGGATTTTCGGGACTTGAACAAAAAAGAGCCCTCTTAGTATGATACGGGATGTCAAATCCGACCTTTTTTAATTATCACCAGAAATTCTATCATCTAGCTTTTCTCTATCTTCAGCAATTTGTTCATACGAACTGATAAGGTTACTAATATAATCAATCTGAACTTGTAGCCCCCTTACTTATTAAAGCATCCCTTGTTTTCTTAAAAACTTTTAATGCATCTGTATCAAAATAATCACATTCTAGTACTACTTTATTAATTAGGTAACCCATTCTGCTGCCCACATTTCCGTCATAAGCCATAAATGTTCTGGCTGTCGGCCCTAAATAGGCAGTATCGCTTCCCCAATCACTTGATTCTAAACCGATCCCTCCGATAACCTCACGAGCTTCAGGATACTTACTACGTACTTCTGAAATGTTTCGTGCATACATGGTTGCCCCAAAGTAAAAATTACCTTCTTGATAAACGACAAAATTTTTACGGCTCTTTTGACTGGACGCACTTCCATTATAGTCATAGTTTTTTCCTGTGCCCTGATCTTCATAGGACCAGGAGATGGAATCACCACGGCTAGGAGGACTAGTGTAATCATCAACGAAAAATCCCCCATTGATTCCTGAATAACTTGTTTGTGAGATAGGTTTTAGAATTCGTTCAGGCTTAATGTTATTCAGGGGTGTTTCTATCACTTTTACCTTAAATTGCCCAGAACCAACAATAACGATTGGCTCAATGAAAGTGTACAGGTTTGCCATTTTACATCATCCTTTTAATAAAATTAAGACTTGTGTGCCGTCTCAATACTTAAAGGGAATTTGTTTTATAAAAATACAACCATTCAATTTAATTATTTTAAAATGTGCTCTATATTGTGAAGTCTAAGGACTCGACAAAGCTGAACTAAAAAAACAAGAAGAACGGAATTTTTCCAGTTCTTCTTAAAGACCAAAACATACTCAGTTTTAGGTGCTACCTAAACGACCCGCATAAGGCGATGAATTACCTACTGCTTTTTATGTATATTTCCGACGCCTAACCCCTTGTTTAAATAAAGCACGCTTACAATGAGTATTTATATCGTTTTGGCCTCAATGATACTTTTGAGTCTATTTATTATATTTATTTCTGTATCAGTACTGTGTATATTTCTTTTATTTCTTCTGACAGCCTCTTTTGCTTCTTTCAGGCAAGCGATTGCAAGCTCTTTCTGATTATTCATTAGATGATTAAAAGCATCTAATTTTAACTCTAGTATTAAATGGTCTGTTGAGCTTTTCCTCTCAGTTTTTATCCAAGAAGTGCCATTTTTGTTTTTTTCGTTATTGGCTAAAGTATATGAAGCATATAAATAATAGGATCTGAGCTCTTCTTTCAATGGCCCCTTGATAGTCTTTTTATTGAAAAATGGGGACAATAAATTAAAGCATTTTTCATATGCTTCACTTAAGAAATAATATGTAGATAGTTCATATATTAGGTAGGTAGATAGTTCCTCATGTAACCTATTTTTTTGTTCAAATGATACCAGACCTTCTATTTTTTTCTCTAATTGAGGTAATTCGCTAAGATCGTTTACCTCCTTGTTAAATAAAAGTTTATAGGAGAGTTTTAATAAATAGTAATAAACCTCGCTGGTTTCATTGTTTTTTAAAAGGACTTTTATCGCCAATCCATCTGTATAATATATTCCTTCAGCTTTTAATGGGATTAAAGCTATAAAGGCGATTAAAAGATGAGAAATTAACAGGAGAATCCATAGTGAATTTCCAGATACCGCTAGTATAATGGAGCCCATTACCGCGACGAGCAAATTAGCGAGACTACCAGCAGCTAAATATTTAGGATATTCTTTTATGAACTTATTGTATGAGTTCAAGTGTGGAAGCATAACACATTGGCCCCAATTGAAGTTCCGTTTATTAATTCTAATCTTCTTTTTACCGTTCTGATTTTCTATAACAAGAGGTCCGAGATGTAATATTTGAAATTCATAACCTAGATATTTCTCAGCGATAAGATGTCCAACTTCATGAATAATTAATGCTGAGTACATTATAAAAAGGATAAATAGAATGATTAATACATATCGTCCCCAGTCAAATACTTCGTTCCAAGCACTTACCTGTAGGTTATATACTAGATTAACCGTCATTTTCCTATCGGACCTCCCTTCCGGAATTACTTATCTATTAAAAACACTTCGGTTTTCTCGTTGTTTAATTATATTATCAACATAAGATTGCAAAAAATCGTGTTCGAATAATCCATTTTCGTGCCAGTACCTTGGTTCCGCCATTGTTAGGGGTAATGATTGATACATTTTCTTATACGTTTGAAAGCTTAGTTCTGCTCGATTATCCACTTCCACTTCCCTCAGATTATTGGCAAATTCATAAATTTCATCAGCCAGCCCATCTAAATAGCTATCTCTTAATGGAGAATTTGTAGTAATGCTTCATTTATCAACTACGTTTAACCCCATAACATTAGCCACTTTTTCTAAATAGTCAGAAACAATGTTGACCCCATTGGTGTCAGCTGTAGCCATAACGATACAAGGCTTGCCAGCTAATCTGAAGAGATGCCCCCAATATGAAAGCCGCTCGACAACGGCCTTCATATCCTCTTCTAGATTTTTTTAATATCTTGAATAATTGCTCCATTATTCTGTCTGATAATAGATTAATCGGTAAATATTACCTGTTATTACGGTTTGACTTTCAGGTTTATCTACCTTAAAATTTGGCAGTTTCACGCTTGTGGCCTAGGTTGCTCTTGCTTCACTAAAAACAAAAGCACCTGTTGCCTAAAAGTCAACCAAGTGCTTTATTGTTTACTTTTCTTCAAATCCCTTCATTCTCTCTAATCTATCTAAATTTAGCAGTTCTTTGTTTTGATTAATATATTTATATTCAAAATACTTTATTCTATCTGATGGACCAAATTCACTTGCATGCCAATTTGTATAATCAAAATGCACGTTTAATTTACCTGTATCATTAAATATTAATGTCACGGAAAACTAAGGATCTTGGTCATTATCAGTAAAAACTTTTTGGAGATCAACAGTGAGGTGAAATAATTTATGCAGTTCCTTATTATAAGCCCTCTTATCTACACTATATAATCTTGGAATATAATGTGAAAAAATTTGTTGTTCCTCACCTTTTGGCGTAAAAAAGAAGAAAACTCCACCTTCTCCCTCCTTAACTTCACCATTAAAATAGAAATTTTCCCATTCAGTTGGAATCATATCATTAACCTGTTGTGCGATTTCCTTTTATAACTCGTTTAATTCTGTTTCCAAACTCATCAATATCGGCCTCATTTAGATAGCAAAGTATCGTCCTGATAGGGAGGGACAATGTCTGAACTGACCCCCCCGTCCCACTCAGCCCATCATTTTAATATGTTCTTTATCACTTTCGTTTACTTGCAGCATCCAGTTTATCAGCTGCTTCCGATCTACCAATTTTACTTGATTTGATCCAGCTAGTTTCTTTGCTTGGTCTGTAAAGAAGCTATTAGTTATGACCCAGCACTCATCTGCATTGTAATGACTTTTTGCTGCAGCTATCTCTTGAACAGCTTTCACTCCTACATTTTTCTTGTACCTTTTCGCTTGAACAATAATTTTCTTTCCATTCGTCGATAAGATTAGGTCTGCACCGTAATCCCCGCTTGCTGGCGTCAATTGCACGTGATATCCCCTGGCTTTTAATAAGGCGTGAAGATATTCTTCAAATTTTCTGCCCGGCATTTTATCAACTTCTAAAATGCCTGACTTCCTAAGTTTACGTTCCCTCATGGCTTTACCTATACACGCAAAAATTAAGAAGCCCCCAAAATATACTAGTATCCCTAAAGTTAGCAAAGGCTCAGCTGTAAACAGAGACTTAAGTATCTCAAAAGCCAGCTTAAACACACTGAAAAAATTCAATTCCATTTAACTCTACTCCTGCTCTTTTTAGTGAAAATCCAAAACACTGATCTGTAAATTGGTTGTATAGGTAACGGTCTTCAACTGTAACTAAAACCCACAATTGAAAATAAAACAACATGCCTATTATCGATACCCACTTCCCCCACCCCACATTTCACGGCCGCCAGTGTGTCCAGTCCCTTCATGAAGATCTTGATCTACCAATTGAAGCACTCCCGGCTGTTCTCCATGATGACTTTTCCAAACTTACGAAAAATCACCATACCAATTTCCTCCATATATAGAATAGTAAAATTATACCATTTTACTAGTTTTTGGAATAGTACTTTATGATTGATAACATTGGTTTGAAGAAAATCTTTGTTTTCCAGCTCTCTTTCATGAATAAGACTTGCCGCTCTTTATATGGTGATAAATAAATGGCAGTACACGACACCTGTCCTTGTGTGCCATATGTTGTAAAGTAATGGCTGGACGTAGAATCACTGCCTCTGCTGAAAGTTATCAATTTTGAGGACAAGTTAGCCTTCAATAGAAAAGCTTTCTCCCCATCTACCTAATGTGGCGTGAGTCCTTTTACGGCCACACAACCCTTGCCAGGAATGAAGTGGATGCACCTTTAACCTTGTAAATATTGGCGGGACAATGAACCCGTCCCTCTGTCCCAGAACCGTCACTCTGTCCCAAAAATAGATGAAAAGGCCTATATTATCCACTAATTCCCACTAGGTATAATGTTTGTAAAGAAGTATTTTACAATTTTATACAAAGGTGGGCGGTACATGTCGAATCAGCGTGTCAGTATAGAAGAAGTTCATGCCTTTTACGAAGAACAATCTTCCATTAACAAAGAGATTCGTGAAAAATTAAATAGGATTAAAACCAATATCGACTCTGTTCAAAACCTGAACTCGTTCAAAGGACAAACAGCGGAAGCAGCTAAAGCCTTTTTTACCGAATACCACGGAACAATGCTGGATGCCTTTCAAGGATTATTTGCTCAGTTAGACATAACCTTAGCCGCTCACATTCAAGCATTTTATGATAATGTAGACTCAAGCGAACAGGCATTGTTAAACAGAGACTACATAGAGGATCAGGAAGAACAGATTGGAAATTACGATGATAAGTTAGAAGGAATAGCGAAGGGAATTTCCCAGCAGATTGAAAGCGTTGCAGATATCACAAGTGCAAGCGCGCCATCAGCCGGGGATATGAGAAGCAGTGCTGATGACACCCTGCAAGTTACTACTAACCTAAAACGCCATTATAATCAGTTTACTAACAGCGGAAAAGGAGATCTGTCTTCCATTCAATCCATGATGGAAGAGATATCTGCCCTGTTGTACAAAGCCCGAAACGGACCGATGAAAACGCGGAGCCCTGATTGGTTCAGTCAATATTTGCCAACCATTCAGATGGAGCTGGCCAAGGCAAAGAGCACCCCTGCTTTTACAACGCTGCTCTCTGTAAAAAATGTGGAGCCAGCCGAGGTGCAGGGTGAAAGTTGGACTACTCAGGAACACTTGTCTGAAGAAAGGTATCTTAAATCAGCTCAGCGCTGGATGGATACCCTGCATGTCGTCAACCCAAATGACATCGAGATGTACTTCTCTGAAGCATACCAAAAAGTTAAAAGAATGCCTCTCGGATCTCCTTATGTCACCGCTGTAAAGTACGCCACCATGGCCTTTGTGGAGTCAAACATAAGAAAAGATATGAGGAATGCCAAAATAAAAATGGATATCCTTGCAGGAATTAAGACAGGTGTTGGAAATGCGTTCACAGACATGTGGGACGGTCTTGTGTATATGGGCACAAACCCAGAAGAATTTATAAACGGCATAATTCACTCCATCCTCCATCCAGTTGATACAGTCAAAATTATGTGGGATGGCCTCACAGAATCTTGGGAACGGGATGTCGTGAACGGAGACGCGAAAAGCCGTGCGGAATGGTTCTCATATGCACTGACAAACATTGCTGTCTCTGTCGTTGGAACAAAAGGTGTGGATAAGGTGGCCACAAGCGTGAAGCTGCCAAATTTAAAGGTAGAGAAACGTGAAAGTCAAACCCAAACCGTGATGCAGCCTGCACTGGCAGGAGTGCCTGGAAGCATGAATCCATTTCCGTTCAACGTATTGGACTCTAATGCGTTTTGGTGAGATTTGAAGAGCAGTGTGATTGTGAGGTTTGATGGAGATAGTAAGGTTGTTAATGGTCCGGTTAAAGGCAAGCATTTAGGTGATGCACCGCGAATTAAAGAAGTTGCAGTAAATTTTAAAAGAAATGATAAACATGACTCTGAAGAGTTTGCTAGATAATTGAAGGACCAAGAAAGAGGTATGAATGAACTTACAGTTGATGAGTATATGAAAAATAGAGATAGATATATTACTGAAGGCAGAGCACTAGAAGGTAATGCAGCTCTGAAAATGGCTAGACAAGAAGCACTTAAAGACAAAATTGCTGAACTGCGAAAACAAGGACTTTCCAGAGTAGATGCGACAAAGCAAGCTACAGAGTGGCTGGAAACAAAGGCAGCACTTCATAATCCAGATCAAATAGCTGGAGGAAGAGCAGACATTATTGGAGGTATGGGAGATAAAAGAGTAAACTCCTCGATAGGTTCGCAATGGAAATATAGAATAGATATTGTTGATGAACAAATTAAGGGAATTGCAAAGAATATGTCACCTGAGCAGTCAAAGAATACTTATCTAAATGTAAGATTAACTCAATAATCAAGGAGGGGCATGTTAGTTGGAAACTATATTTAACGATTTTATTAAATGTGAAACAGTTGATGAAGGTGTTCTTCTAAAATATACAAATAAAATTCCCGAAGAATTAATGGAGATATGGAGAAAATACGGTTTTGGTACTTTTGTAAACGGTTTTTTAAGAGTTATTAACCCTGAAAGTCATTTAGATGTTCTAGAGAGAAGCTATCTAAGGCATGAGCAGGCCATTCCTATTTTTACAACAGCAATGGGTGATATTATAGTATGGGAAAAAGATAAGTATGTAAATTTGTTAAACTACAAAAAAGGATATGTAAATGTTGTTTCATCCGGGTTTGAATTCTTTTTTGAGGACTTAAAAGATAATCACTTCATGAATGATGAATTAAAGTGGCAGCCTTATCCTGAAGCGATTAATAAATACAGTGCCCCTGACTATGATGAGTGTTTTGGATACACACCTTTATTGGGTTTAGGTGGAGCAGAAAGAGTAGAGAATCTAAAAAAAGTCAAACTGAGGGAACATATTCTTATTATCACTAACTTTATGGGCCCACTTCAGTAATGATTACGAATATAATAAGAAATTAACCGTACGTAATTGATTGCCTTATTAGGAATCAAATGTGGAAACGGAAAAGAAAGAAAAGCAAAGATACGATACCTGGATTACATATAATCAATATTAGTGAGAACACCTGATGATTTTATTTTTGAGAAGGTTAAATTCAAAGGGAAAGTCGTTCAAGTCATTGAAGGATGGTGAAACACAGATAATACTTGCTGTGAACAATGATTACAACGCAATTATCTTTGCTCAATTTGACTCTTCCATTATTAGTTCAAGAGTATTAGAAGATGATAAAATCACTATTTTTGGTAAATAATCTGGTTTGATTATGTATGAGTTAACAAGGGGTGAAAGTATTTCAATTCCTAGTGTTGTTCTTGATAAAATTGATTTTTAAATTAAGAGGATTGTCTATTTATGAGAAACAACTTCCACTAGTAAGCCGAATCCTTATTAGTCCCACCATGGCAAAACACTAAACAAATTAGTAAAGGCAACTGATTAATCCAGTTGCCTTATTGGTTTTTTTAGGACGGAGGGTTCATTTCATCAGCAAGATACATGAAGGACATATACCTCCATAATCTGTCTCTTTTACTAATGCTAACAGAATAAACCCAGAATGTTTGTCATAGTGACTCCCTAAAAGGGCCTTCTAGCATGACGATTATGAGTTTCCTAAATATTGAGAACTGCGGGTGATTATGTGAAAGTGTTCGAGGACTATTTTTCAGAATTACAAACAGATATGGTCGCTATTTGTTTAGAATATGTCGATAATCAAGCAGATGAAATCTTTATTTATTGTTCATATGAACCTAAAATGTATGTTTTTGATTTCTTCTATAAAATTAATGGAAAGATTGTTCATAAACATCTACTCAACGAGGCTTCAAAAGACTTAGATAGTCCACATGATCAAGTTTACGATTTTTCCGAAGAAAGACAGAGTGCTGCATTAAGAATAGGGAAAATTTAGAGCTTATTCATGAAAAATGTGAAGAGTTTAATAAACATATGCCAACAGAAATGAAATTACATTATAATGCAAAGAATAACAGCTTAAAAGGAAAATATAGTTATGATTTAATTTATTCGATTGATGAAGAACTATTACCTGATGATATCTTTGAGTTATGGTTCGAAGAAGTGAAGCAGAAAAATTTGTAAAACTAGACCTTGTTTGGCTTAAGCCTTTCAAGGTTTTTTTGCAGTCAAACTCATGTGGGATGGCATCTCGAATAGGGTGCCTGACCCCCGATAGGATAAAGCGTTAATGCGTTAAAGCATATCGAGCAAAAGAGCCCAGCTAACACTAAAGTTAGCTGGGGCTCTTTGTAAGACAAAGATAGTCTGTTACTGTTGTCCTCACTCAGGATGAAGAGTGGTAACCTCGTTGGCACTTGCTGGTGTAGTTCCTGTCACTAGGTGGTAAGAACGATGTTAAACATGGTTCTGCTTACGTTGTAGAAATGTACTAACTCTGCCATAGTATCACCAAAGAATAAAGCTTACTAATAAGAATCAGTCGGGTACCGCTGCAAAGTACGCCACCATGGCCTATATGGAGTCAAACATAAGGAAAGATATGAGGAATGCCAAAATAAAAATGGATATCCTTAAAGAATTCGGACTGTTGGAAATGTCACAGACATATGGGATGGTCTTGTGTATATGGGCACAAACCCAGAAGATTTTATAAACGGCATAATCCACTCCATCCTTCATCCAGTTGATACAGTCAAAATTATGTGGGATGGCCTCACAGAATCTTGGGAAAGAGATGTCGTGAACGGAGACGCGAAAAGCCGGGCGGAATGGTTCTCATATGCACTGACAAATATTGCTGTCTCTGTCGTTGGAACAAAAGGTGTGGACAAGCTGGCTACAAGCGTGAAGCTGCCAAATTTAAAGGTAGAGAAACGTGAAAGTCAAACCCAAACCGTGATGCAGCCTGCACTGGCGGGAGTGCCTGCATATGGTTATAAGATCCCATACAATACATTTAACTCAAATACCTTTTTGAGCGATTTGAGAAGCGGTTTGACTGTGAAGTTTGCTTGGGATGGTGGTAATAAGGGGACAGTTGGTCCAGTTAAAGCAGGTAAGAATGATGCCGGTAAAACTAATGTTGATGAATATAGGAACAAATCCAATGTGTCAAAAACTGAAACAGCTCCTATCGTCGGAACAAAAGGAGTGGATAAGCAGGTAAAAGGCAGCAAACAGTCGAGTACAATTAACGAAGAGACAATACCTGAAGTTCAAACCGCCAGGCAACTGGCAGTTTCGGGAATGCCTGAAAGAATGAATGATATTCCTTATAACACATCTATTGAAAATACGGTTTTGAAAGATTTAAAGCCCAATGTGAATGTGAAGTTTGATGGTGATGGGGGTAGTAAGAGTACTAAGGGTACGGGTGAAGCTACTAGGCTTATTCCTGGAACTCCCGGAAAAGTAACAGGAGGAAGTTCTACAAAACTAGGGAAAAATATGTTTGAAGAAATGGGTTTGCCTAAAACTACAAAACGAACTCCTTATCAAGCACAACATATTATTCCTAAGGAATTTAGAAGTCATCCTGTATTACAAAAAATAGGCATGGATATGGACGATGCCTCAAATGGATTTTTTCTTCGAGTTCCAGATGCAGATGTTAGTGTAACTTCTAGACATAAAGGATATCACGCAGTTTATAGTAATTTTGTGAGAGGAAAATTGGATGAAATAGATATTAGACAAGATATATCTATAATAGAAAAACAAGTTTTTGAATTGCAACAAAAGTTAAGACTACTTCAAGAAAAGGGATTACCACTATACATGAAGGATAATTACCTTGAAAATGAACTTAAAAGGATTAAGGAAATTGGAATGGAACAATACAAAAAAGAAAGAATGGACAAAGAGGTTACGACCCCTGTATGGAAAAGAGGAGGAGGGGCAACAGTTGACCTTTGGGAAAGGTGGTATAATAAGTAATGGACTATGGTGTATTTAATAATTTAGTTGAAGAGGTAATTCGGTTCTCGAAAAATTTCCAGAGCGAACTTACTAATAATATTTCCAATAAAATTGTTATTATTAATGATATAAAAAAAGCAGAGCATTTAGCTTATGATGAGATTTTTGGCGAGGATGAGTATAATTGGAAAGATATCAGAGAATTGGAAATGAGTGAAGTTTGGGGTATTTATTACGCAATGTCAGAAAATGAAAAGCCTAAAGGATTGGAAGGATTATTAGAAGTTATTGCTGATAATGTGAGAAAAAGCTCATTTAAATATAGTATATTTTATAACGATGTTGTAGCTGACCTTACTAATTGTGCCATTAATAGAGCGATAAACGGAAAGAGTAGTTCTTTTTTTGAAGAATTGTTTGAGATATATCAACTCGGTGCTTTTCCTTGCGGTTGGAATGGTGATTATCCAGAAGGAGAAATTGTTGCTTTTAAATTGGATTAATGAGTATATTGCCTGAGAGACTAGATGAAGTTCTAGGAGAAGAAATATATAAACGTGAAGATAGCAATCTAGTACAGGATGCTTTAATAAGGCTAGGTGTAAACGCATCGGATACTTTCCAAGAATTTTATGTCCAGTATGCAGGACCTTTTTGGGAAGAGCATTTACCCTTTGAATTACTAGATATAGCAGATGAAGAAAACAATATTGAATCATACACACTCATTTCTAGAAAAGAACATGGTTTTCCGAAGCAATATCTGGTTTTAAGTGAAATGTCAGCAAATGCTGTATTAGTACTGGATACTGTAACAGATAAAGTTTATATAGTTAATTTTGAGGGTGGAGATGAACTACTTAATTTTCTGCCGTATTGTAGTCATCAAGTCCTCCTTGCTTATTCCACGCTACAACTGGACACTCATTATTCTCCATATTGCTTGTATCTAAACAATAAGCATATTCATCTATATCTTCCAGAGCTAAAGGGTAAACAAATTCATGAAATACACCCAGTTAAGTTTGGTGGAAGTCCCACTGATAGTGCTAATATAATCCCGTTAAGTCCGAAAGAGCATGCTGAAGATACAAGATACTGGAACAACCTTATGCGTAATCTTAAAAAATAACTACCTTGTAAAAGGGAGATAAGAATGGATGAACAAATTAAAGCTTTATTAAGTCAATTTGAACTAAATGAACCAGTTACAGAAAACAATATTAAAAAGGTTGAAGAACTACTAAGTATAAACTTTCCACAAGAATATTATGACTTTCTTTTAATTTCTAATGGTGGAGAAGGAGCAATTGGTCAATCATATTTAGTATTGTGGAAGATAGAGGATTTAATTGAATTAAACGATGCTTATGGGGTAGAAGAGTTTGCCCCAGGTTTATTAATCATTGGTTCTGATGGTGGAGATACGGCTTATTGTATTGATATAAGAAGTGACATTAAGCCATTTGTACAAGTGCCTTTTATTGGATTGGCTACATGCCATTCAAGGTTTTTTACTTTATTTGAATCAACCACTGTTAAATAGACAAAAAGAAAATGATTTGAATGAAAATCGAAAGCTCATGATGGTTGTACCGTCATGGAGTATCAATTTAATACTTGGATTGGCTGACAGGAACGAGAATTAGGCGAGATGACATTTTACATGGTATGGGTACTTATGACATGGAATGGCTAACTAACTAACGAGAGCGTACAAGCTCGTGGCGATAAACAATAGGTAACGTGACACCTTCACAGATTAATCCAAAGATTGAATTTGAAGGAATTAGGGGAGAATCTTTAAGTACGCTTAAACCGCCACCGGATCCTAAATTGAAAGGCATACTCGATTAGGCTGGTATAAAAGGTATTCAATACAAAAATGGAGTTCCTGATTTTTCCCCAGTAACAAAAGCACAGGTAGAAATTAATCATATGGTAGGTGGCACTGGTGGAAATGGTTCAGCAGCCAGACGTCATAATTTCACTCAAGCTGATGAAAAATTGGCTGAGCAATTGAATAATTCTCCTGAACTAGCACATAAGTTTGGAATGGTACCTGGTGAAATAACATGGAAGCAAAAAGAGAAATATAGACGTGCAAATAAGTTAACTTGGCATGAATTGAATGATTTAAAGACAATACAACTTGTACTGACAGAAATAAACAGCAAGTTTGGACATCTTGGTGGAGTAGGTGAAATAAATGCGGGTGCGTTTATGCCAGGTGGATATGCTAGTAAATAATAAAGGAGAGATTTATAGTGAAAATAAATGATGAAATTTTTGGCGAACTTGAGTTTAATAATTATGATTGGATTGGATATAAAACATTGAGTTTTTTGGGAAAGAAGTTAAGGTGGCATTAATAGTTAGGGGAGAGGATGATGGTCAGTTTGAGGAAGAACAATATGTGGCATATAAATTTTTAATAGAAAGATGGTTACAACAAAGTATATTGGAGCCAATATTAGAATATTATAATCAAAAAAGATATGAACTTGGTTACGATGTTGAAAAAAACGAAAATTACCCTTTAATAAATACAGTTAATCAAATACTCGAAAAAATTACTTTAGTTGGAATTTTTGTGCCGGATAATGATCTTAGCGATTTTCTTGATATAGGACTTACGTTTGACTGTACATGGGATATGGAAAATGGATTAGGCCTTTGTCTAGTGAAAGGCGAAGTAACTGAGGTTGGTTATCAAAGTGTTGTACTTTAGCTAATGGTGTCAATTTATCAAAAACAAAAAAATTTAGTCATTCAGGATATATGGACTGATAAAATAAAGGCTATAGTTAAAGAAAAGGTCATTTTGAGTACGCACTCCATGATGAAATTATCACCATGCAATACTTTTTGCAATGATAAGGAATATGAAACGTAAGGTATGTTTTAACGAGCTCTTATAGGATTCGTAAGTTTAACGTAACAGATTTTACAATATATATATGGTTTCATACTTTTGCTACAACATCTATAAATCTGTGCAACTTTAAAAACACATGAGAACTTAAAGCGCTTGACTGTCGACTAGGCAATGAGTGCTTTTTGTGTTAAAAGATAGAAAGGAGTAGGGAAATTATAATTTTATAAGTGTATTAATTATTATTTCTATAGTTTCTAGCAAGAGCTGTGGTAAAAGTAGCAGATGACATTGTCGAAACGCAAGACTCGGAGACCAAGTCGCAACGTCAATCAATAACTTGGTACCATAAGGTAGGGATACTTATGATACTGCAAAACCCACAAACTAAAGACAATGAGAAAGCTCGTAATGCTAAAGGTGGTAACGGTACGGATACATAAAGATAGTGAATAATAAAAAGTGAAGATTTATGAGTGGGACAATAAGAATGTGATTTGTTTGAGAATCGAAAGCTCATGATGGTTGTACCGTCATGGAGTATCGTTTTAATACTTGGATAGTAAGAAAAGTACGATAAATAGGCGAGATGACATTTTATATGGTAGGGATAGTTATGACAGCCGAAGTTAAAGGTAGAGAAATCTGAAAGTCAAACCGTGATGCAGCCGGCAATGGCGGGAGTACCTGCATATGGTTATAAGATCCCATACAATACATTTAACTCAAATACCTTTTTGAGCGATTTGAGAAGCGGTTTGACTGTGAAGTTTGCTTGGGATGGTGGTAATAAGGGTCCAGTAGGTCCGGTTAAAGCAAGTAAGAATGATAAGAGTAATACTAATGTTCATGAACCAATAAACAAATCAAATCTGTCAAAAACTGAAACAGTACCTGTTGTTGGAACAAAAGGGATGGATAAGCAGGTAAAAGGCAGCAAGCAGTCGAGTACGATTGACGAAGAGTCAATACCTGAAGTTCAAACCGCCAGGCAACTGTGGCAGTTTCGGGAATGCCTGAAAGAATGAATGATATACCCTATAACACATCTATTGAAAATACGGTTTTGAAAGATTTGAAGCAATTAAGTTTAAAATATCCTAATCTAAAAATCGCAGTAACATCGGAAATTGATGAAAGCATTAAATTAACTGGTAGGCTTAATCTAATAATTAAAAATGGGAAGTATGTTGACTAGTTGGAGGTTAATTATGGCTAATACTAACTTTAGTAGTTTAACAGATGATGGTAAAGTAATATTATTTCTTGGACTTTCAGAGAAAGTTTTGTCGGTATTTTCTCAAAAGGAAGATCAAATTTTAGCTCAGGAAATTATACATAAATGTTGGGAGTGGCTAAAATATAAAGAAAATATAGGAGATAACCTTTATGAATTATTAGATAACGAGGAAAATGGTATAACAATAATTCAAGAGATGTCAGATAATGAAACAGATGTAATGGCTTGGAACTGTGTTATTGATGCAGTTGCTTATACTAGTAGGAAAGCATTTGAAAGAGAAGGTGTCAAATATTATCCAGAACCAATTGCTTTAGTAGATGATACATTAGTAGACCATTTTATGGATTGTTTTGAAGGATGTATCGAGAATTCAGATAGTTATATTCAAAGAATAAATTCTTTATTGGATGATTATAAGAATGGGAATACTGAGAGTGATTTGCGCACAGAAGTTTTAAGTGTAAATAAGTGTAAATAAGTGTAAATAGGGTGCCTGACCCCCGATAGGATAAAGCGTTAATGCGTTAAAGTGTATTGAGCAAAAGAGCCCCAGCTAACACTAAAGTTAGCTGGGACTCTTTTTACCACAGTACTTTTACCAACCTGATATTCCCATAGTTTATCCCTTTTAATATAATTGATAATATTGAGTCTGGTTAAAATTCCCATATAAAGCTACAATAATAGTATACCAAACCAGCAAGGAGAATGGCATGCTATTATTCCTAAACTTTCTTAAAAAGAAGAAGAACGTGACCAAACCAGAACAAGTTATTATACCAGCTTCAAAATCCCAAAAGATTAATGAAGAGGTTGCTACTAGAAAAGGTGAAATAGGAGAATACAAGATTGATATTCAACTAGACCAGCTGCCAAAGGATTGGCGCTACTTGAGCGATCTACTCGTAGGAAATCCCAAAGGGAGATCAGGTTATTCCCAAATTGACCATGTGGTGTTAACCTCATACGGCATCTTTACTATTGAAACAAAAAACTATCAGGGAACCATCTATGGCGGGAAAGACCGGAAAACGTGGTTGGTTAATGGAAAGTTTAAAATGATGAACCCTTTTGTGTAAACACTCACTTTTTTCCCTCAAAAAAACGGGTGTTTTTTTCATATTTTTCCGGCAGACAAAATTTATCCTTCT
>NZ_WKKI01000057.1 GCF_009674805.1 Metabacillus lacus
CGTCTTATTGATTAACTCTATTTGTTTTTGATTAGGGAAGATACGAAACTTAAACGCCTTTTTAACTAACATGATTTCACCTCGCTTTATAGGAACGCACGTTCTAATTTTACCATAACAGTGAGTGTTTTGGCTATCGCCAACCGCCATTCATCTCCCCCTTATCGCTGAGCTAAAGCTCATCACCCGCTTGAAGAGGGAGTCTTCTGTCGGATAAAGATAAAAAAATCGGTGTTGAATATGAATATTCATTCGACACCGATTTTTTAGAAATTCCTATGAGTTTGTCAACAGCCTTAGCAGGCCTCTTTTATTATTAAAAATCAAAATTGTCAGGATCTGGACCCACACGCTCGTCCTGATTAAGACCGTCGATTCTCTCCATGTCTTCTTGCGAAAGCTCAAAATCAAAGATATCAGCGTTATCAATGATACGCTGCTCTTTCACTGACTTTGGTATTGTTACCACACCGGATTGAACATCCCATCTCAGGATAACCTGTGCTGTTGTTTTGTTATGTTTTTCTGCTATTTCAGCCAGAACAGGATTGTCCAGCAGCTTTCCTTGCATAAGCGGTGACCATGCTTCCAGCTGTATTTTCTGCTCTTTGCAATACTCACGAAGCTCAAGCTGGCACAAGCGAGGGTGAAATTCCACTTGGTTGACCATCGGTTTGATTTCAGCATCCTCAATTAAATCTTTCAGATGATGCACTTGGAAATTGCTCACGCCAATTGCACGTGCCTTTCCATCTTTATAAATCTTTTCAAGGGCTTTCCATGTTTCTTTATACTTGCCTGCCACCGGCCAGTGAATCAGGTACAAATCTACATACTCCAGATCAAGTTTTTTCAAGCTCTCTTCAAAGGCCTGCAGAGTCGACTCATAACCTTGTTCGGTGTTCCAGACCTTTGTCGTGATAAACAGCTCTTCTCTGGGAACACCGCTTTGTTTGATGCCAATTCCAACTCCATCTTCATTTCGGTAGATTGCAGCTGTATCTATGCTCTTGTAGCCTGCTTTAACTGCAGAAGAAACAGCATTCACTACCTCTTCTCCATCCTCAGCTTGCCATACGCCCAGGCCAAACCAGGGCATTTCAACGCCATTGTGCAAAACAGCAGTATCAGATAAAGACTTTGTCATATGATTACCCCTTTACATTAAGATACTTATCTATTATCTGATGTTTGTAAAGAAATAACAAAGATATTGCTTGTCTTTTTCTGAATTTTAAATCATAATCAGCTGATCTTTTACTTCTTGAATCACTCTCTTTTTTGAGTCCTGATCCAAATAGGGGAGTGAGTAATAAAACTTATGAGTCAATATATTCACACCGCAATAGTGAAGTATTCCCAGATCAAAGGAGGTTTCCATGGCAGCGATGAGCTGCTTTGGCTTTAAATCTTCCTCAGAAAGCCCGGTTGTCTGAAAAATCAGCGCCCTTTTTCCGTCCAGCAGGCCGACAGCCCCCTTTTCAGTGAAACGAAAGGCAAATCCATTTGTAAAAACCTTATCAAAATAGCCCTTCATAATTGCAGGCATCCCTGTCCACCATGTGGGAAAAATGTAAATCAGAACATCCGCCCAGCTTATTTCTTTTTGCTCATATAATATGTCTTCAGGTGCATTTGTTTGGTAAAACTCTGTATAGTTGTCTTCCTTCAGAACCGGGTCAAACTGAATTTCATACAAATCCCTGACTCTCACGTCATAGTCTAATTCCTTCAGCTGTTCAATCACTGCTTCCTTCAGAGCTGCATTAAAGCTTTTCTTATTTGGATGTGCATAGACAATCAGAATATTCATGATTTTACTCCTTTTTTGTTCTTCACTTATTATGAAAAAAAAACAAGGACTCTATGCATTTTCCCGCTACCGCTGCGCTTCAGCCAGCTGATTAGCCTTTTCATCCACCTGCATGACATAAGCAGAAATCTCCTGCACTGAAGCGCTGATTTCTTCAATAGCTGTCGCAGCTTCCGCAATGCTGTCCTGATTTTCCAGGTGCTGGCTGCTTACATCCTTAATATGATCTTTTACAAATTCACCCTGACGCGCGAGATTTTTAACCAGTTCAATAATCCGCTTGAGATCATCCAGTGTATTGCTTTGTTTGTCTGCCATTTCATCAAATGCTTCAGCAGTTTTTTGTATGCTTCCAATTCCCTCTTCAACAACATTTTTAGAGATATTTAATGTATCAATCACCTGATCCTTTGCAGCAAGAATTTCTTTCAGAATGCTTTGGATGATTTCTGAAGATTGAGATGACTGTTCTGCAAGCTTGCGGACTTCATTCGCTACAACTGCGAAGCCCTTCCCATGTTCGCCTGCCCTTGCTGCCTCGATTGCAGCATTTAAGGCAAGAAGATTGGTTTGTTCTGAAATTCCCCTGATGGCATGGAGAACCTTCTCCACCTCATTTGTTTTTAATGCGAGCTGCTCAACCTGTTCAATTGAAGTGCCGGAGTGGGTTTTCATTTCTTCAATTGTCCCTACGGCAGCCAGCAATGTTTCTTTGTTGTAGTTCAGCATGTCAGCCATGCCATTCGTATCTTGTTCAATTTTTTGTGTGTACACGCTTGAGCTTGAGAGATCATCCATAATCGCAAGCACTTCTTTTTCCGCTTCTGCAAGCTTATCAGAAAGGTGCCTTGAGTCTTGATAAACACTTTGGACAGATGTATTCATCTGAGCAATTGCACCAGTCGTATCATTGATGTTTTCATTCAACTGGTTTACATGCCCTGAAAGCTGCAAAGAAGAACTGCTGGCAGTCTGCAGCATCGCATCCAGCTGCCCCTTTAACTTCTCACTCTCTTCCAGCATGTTGTTTGAACGTTTTGTACTGTTCATAAAAAGAATGCCGATAAAGAGGAACTGAAGACCATAATAAACTCCAGTCAGAACGGAACGGTTCATGCTTGTCTCAATCACCATTGTTTCAGCGAGCCACAAATGTGTGAATTGTGAGACAACCAGCAGTGGAAGCACAATCAAAAACGTTCTTTTCATTAATTTGTAATCAGCATACAAGCTTGCAACACCAAATGGGATCAGCCAGACAAACGGCACATTAACCCAGGAATCTGTATGCAGCAAAAATGCGAATACAACCATTGAACCGACCGTCAGTGTTTTAAACACTGCTTCATCTTTTTTCAGCTTATAATGCACAACCGGCAGAAGAAACAGCAAAAACAATAAATTATAGGAAATGCCCATAAAGGTGAGCTTTGGTATACCGTATAAATATATTTGAAAAATATTATTTACGATTAATGCGATTGAAGCAATCACGAAAACCTTTCTTAATATAGAGTTAACACTCTCTGTATTCTTTTCTATTAAGCTTGCTTTTTGCACCTGCTATTACCTCCTATAGTGATTACGGAAATTTTTTCCTGATATAATTATTTTCGTCATATATTTTGTTTTTTCCACTCATTTTTTCAAATTTTTTGCCGATAAAAGGTAAAGGAGGCTTACATATGTTAAAAAAATTGATTTATGTGATAATTGCTGTTATTTTTTCCTGGAATGTGGTGATTCCAAATGTCATGGATGCTCTTGCTGCTGAGAAAGATGTTAACAGAAACGGCCCTGCCGCACACCACTTTCCTGAATCCTTTGAAGAATCAAGAGAGCGCTTTGCAGGCTATGAATATCAACTTCAAGAAATTTGGAAAAATACTGAGTCTGTTTCCTATAGTATCGGGCTCGAAAACCTGACAATCGACATGCTGAAAGCGGAGCCGGAGGAAAAGAAAAACCTGCTGATTCTTTCCAGTGGAACTCATGGTATTGAAGGCTACACAGGATCCGCGATGCAAAATGTATTTATGGAGAACATGCTGAACCAGCTTCCTTCAGAGAATACAGGAGTATGGCTGATTCACTCCATTAATCCCTGGGGAATGAAAAATTTCCGAAGATATAATGAAAACAATGTAGACTTGAACAGAAACTTCATTCATAACTGGGAAGATCATGATTACGATATGAACACATATTACACAGAGCTGAAGAGCTTTTTTCAGCCGGAAAAGCATGCAAAAAACCCTGCAAATCACGATGCAGCGTTTTTTGCATCCCTAATCCAGACTGCCGCTTCCCACGGCACAGCTAAGATTGAAACTGCCTTGCTGTCCGGACAATATACAAATCCAGAGGGAGTATATTTTGGTGGCACCGAGGATGAGCCTTCTACGAAATTAGTGAAGGATATCATGGAAGAAGCATTGAATAGCGAATATGAAAACATTGTTCATATTGATATTCATACCGGCTACGGTCCTCGCTATCAAATGAGCATCTTCAGTTCTATTGAGGAGACCATGACTCAAAATGAGGCGGAAAAAGCTTATAACTATCCGCTTGTCTTCACCCCGGAAACAGAGGAGTATTATGTAACGACAGGTGATATAACTGAGTATTTTTATAAGCTGAAAAACAGGATAAGTCCTGAAAAGAGCCTCTACTCAACAACATTTGAATTCGGGACACTTGGTGAAGGAACCGCTGCCAGCATACAATCATTAAAAAGAACGGTGGAGGAAAACCAGAATTTCCAATACCCATCTCAAAACCATTTGGCTGATAGCATTATTAAAAGACGTTACAAGGAGCTTTTTTATCCTGCTGAAGGAAAGTGGCGGGATAAAGCTGCCGAAGATTTTCAATCAGCATTACAAGGGGTACTTGCTCATGAAGGCTTTTTACATCGTGAGTAAATCGACAGCATTTCCCAAGAAATATTCCTGCATATCTTGACAAAAAAATCTCACCCTTACGGATGAGATTTTTTTGTTACTGCATCATTTGTCCTTGTCCTGCATTTCCGGCTGTATCAAAAGCGGAAATCAGCTGCTGTGCATCTGCCTGGGCAAGCTGGGGAACCTGGTAATAATGATTTTTGTTTTGATACAAAAACAGTTCATAGCCCATTTCAATCAAGTTTTGAACATTGTCTCCAATCACACGGCGAACCACCGGATTGGTGACTTCTAGGGCTCCCTTTGTCATCATGCCTGCATTCATTTTCACCATTTGCAGCATTTGCTGAGAAATAGCCGCATCATTCAGCTCAGAAGCCGACTGCATCGGCTTTTTAGGCTGACCAGGCTTCAGCCCGTACAGCACATCATTGCTCTGATTCATTTTATAGCTGCCTGTAGGGTGTGACGGATCTTGTCCGCTCCTGAAAGCTTCTACAGTGATATTATAAGAATCTTGTACAAATTGGTGCTGGCGGTCCATAATGTCACGCAGCTCCGGATCTTTCACATGTTCCCGCAAAAGCGTACATTGATCAAGCATGCTTACTGTGCCGGATAAAATCTCGTGAATCTCAAAGATCTCATGCCCTCCATGATTCATGGAAGCTGGAATTGCCCCAGGCTGATACATATTTGCTTGCTGCTGCATTTGCTGATTCATCAATAGAATCCCCTCCAGGTCACATGTTGCCCGTTATTGCTGCAGGACACCTTCATAATATGTACTTTGACCGCTCTCATCATTCCCGATTTCCGCTGAAAAAAACTGGTTGTGACGGACTTCAGGCTGTGATCGAGAATTGCAGGAATTTTATGCAGGAATTTCATTTTCTTCTTTAATCAAATTCATACACCAACACAAAAACTGCCCTGAAAAGCTGTTAATGAACAGCCTTTCAGGGCAGCATGCTGCGGGTTTATGGTTTAAGAACAACCTTAATGCAGTCATCTTCATGATCGTTAAAGATTTTATAAGCATCTGCAGCTTTTTCAAGCGGCATTTTATGCGTAATAATATCAGCCGGATTAAATTCTTCGTTTACAATTTTATCAAACAGCTCCGGCATATAGTGAACAACAGGTGCCTGTCCTGTTTTAACAGTTACGTTTCTTGTGAAAATTTCTCCGAGCGGGAACTGATTATAGTTCATTCCATATACGCCAGTAAGCTGGATTGTTCCAAACTTCCTGACGGCTTTTGTAGCAATTTGGATGGGACCGATTGTACCGCCCTGAATTTTTGCTTTTTGCTGCATTTTTTCAATAGCGGATTTTTTACCGTCCATGCCGACACAATCGATGACAACATCAGCACCGCCGTTTGTCAGTTCTTTAATATGGCTTCCCATATCATCAAACTGGGTAAAATCAAAAGTTTCTACATTGTTCGTAGCCTTGGAATGGTTCAGCCTGTAATCAAGATGATCAACAGCGATAACCCGCTTGGCCCCTTTCATCCAAGCAAACTTCTGAGCCATCAAACCGACCGGCCCAGCTCCTAAAACTAAAACCGTATCTCCTTCTTTTACACCTGAATGCTCTACACTCCAGTATGCGGTTGGAATGACGTCAGAAAGGAATAACAATGACTCATCTTCCAGCTCGCAGGATTCAGGTATGACCAGAGGCATAAAGTTGCCAAAAGGAACTCTCAGGTATTCTGCCTGTCCGCCAGGGTGATTTCCAAACATTTCTGTATATCCAAAATAACCGCCTGTATCTCCATGAGGATTGGACTCTACATGATCGCACTGGCTTTCCATATCATGCTCACAGAAAAAACACTGACCGCAGGAAACGTTGAAAGGAATGACAACACGGTCACCTACTTTAACCTTTGTTACTTCCGGTCCTACTTCCTCTACAATTCCCATCGGCTCATGTCCAATAATGTAGTCTTTGCTCAATGGCGGCATGTTTCCTTGATATAAGTGAAGATCGGAACCGCAGATAGCGGTTGACGTGATTTTAACGATAATATCGTCATTTCTCTCAATTTTAGGGGCAGCCATTTGTTTTACTTCGATTTTTTCAGCACCTTGGTATGTTACAGCTTGCATTTGTCAGCCTCCTCATGATTAGGTCATGTTTCTTATTACCCCTCTCACTGTTTCTATAACGATTCTGAATGAATTTTAAGGCAGCAAAACTGCATTTAGTCCTTTTTACCCATCCGATAATCTATTGCCTTTCCTTCTACAAATTCCGGGCTTTTCAGATCTAACATGTCATATACCGTCGGTGCAACATCCATAAGTGAAACCGGATCTATTTTCTGGCCTGCGGGCAAATCAGGCCCAACACCCATAAAAATGGCATGCAGCTCTTTCCTTGCAGGATCTCCTCCGTGATTACCAAGCTTTTTGGCAGGCTCACTCAGCTTATTAAAGCCATTTCCCATGGAATATCCCTTTTCCCCCAGCAGCACCACTTCGCCGGCATTCTGGTGATGTATGGACTGCTCTTTTAGTTCTTTCTCCGGCAAAACTGTGAATGGCTTAACATCTTCGTGCAAGATATTTCTTACTGCTTCCTTTGCATATGAAATGTTTTCTTGGCTAATAGGCCTTCCTGCTTCAGACTTCTCCTGAAATCCTTCCCTTTTTCCTTCACG
Organism: Metabacillus lacus; assembly: GCF_009674805.1. Classification (GTDB taxonomy): domain Bacteria; phylum Bacillota; class Bacilli; order Bacillales; family Bacillaceae; genus Metabacillus_C; species Metabacillus_C lacus. Next base: position 7,400 of record NZ_WKKI01000057.1, read on the forward strand.
ACAGCAAAGCGCTTAGGTGCAGTAATTCTGACAGAGTGAAAGGCTTCTTCAATTTCTTTTCTCACTTCAGCATATTCCTCTTTTGTCAGCGCTCCAGAAGCACCTTTTTTCTGATTCAGATAAATGTGCGCAGCTGAACCGCTGCCGACAGCATAGGCTCTTGTTTCATCATCCTTAATGTTTCCTTTCTCATCAGTTACCAGCAGCCCCGCCTTTTTCAATATGAAATTAGGATGAATCTCCGTATGTACCGGCTCCATGCCATGATCAGAGACCAGCAGCAGGGTATCCTGCTCTCCCAGAGCAGAAACCGCTCTGCCTACAGCCCTGTCAGCTTCCTTGTAAGCCCATTCCACATATTTGCTGTATTTCTCTGCTTTTTCCTCGCTGTACCCTTCCTGCCTCGGATCAGTCAGCAAGTATTCATGCTGTTCATGATCTGCATGAGGCAGATAATACATAAGAAGGTCCGGCTTTTCATTTTCCTTAATATCAAGAGATACATCAGAGACCCACTCGTTGAACCTGACTATGATCTCCTCATACTCTTTTCTTGAAATTTCACCATTATCAAAAGCTTTCTGTTCATCTTGAACAGGAAAGAACCCAAATTGCCCCTTTATTCTATCTGCAAATCCTTCAGGACCATCAATCACAGCAGTTGTAACCGAAGTTCTGAACAATTCTGCCCTTTCAAGATTTCCACTTGTGTTTTTAAACTTCAGCCAAAATCCAGCAGTCTCATTTTCTGACGCTGAAAGTTCCACTGGGATCCAGTCATGTTTGCTGTAAACATTGCCGCCGCTATTCTTATTGGTTGCAGCAACGAAGAAATCATAATTCTTCCTGCCGTCATCCGTGCTGTCAATGGCCGCAATATATAAAGTCTGATTCCCTCTTCCTTTCAGCTTCAATTCCACCGCCGCTTCCAAGTGAGGGCTGTAGCTTGCGGGGAGTACATCTTGTTTCCACCCTTTTGCAGGTGTAAAAGACAACTCTTCAAGACTTGCATCTTCCAATGTTTTACCATAATAAATTGAATAATCACCCTGCTTTCCTATTTTTGGATTGGCCCCTGCAAATGCAACTGTAGCTGTTTTCTTCCCCTGTTCTCTTGCTTCTTTCCAGAGTGGATTCACTTCAAGCTCTGTGTGAAATGCATCATCTGTGTTATCGATATTTTTGCCCGGCTTATGCATTTCATTGCTGACAATGCCGGTCTTAGCCGGGTGGGCCCCAGTGGAAATTGCAGCATGAGAGGGTGCAGTGAGAGAAGGAGCAATACTTTGTGCGTATTCTGCTGTTATCCCTTCTTCCATCACCCTGCTGATATGAGGCAGTTTTCCTTCTTGTGAGTACTGAGAAGTCAAATCATTGCGCATCCCATCTAATGATAGGATTGTAACGGTTTTTCGTTCACTTTCCGCTTTTGCAGAAAGCGGACATAACTGCAGAAACAGTATGCTGGTTATAATGGCTGTTTTACATAATTTTTTCTTAAACATGTAATCCTCCTGATGCATGTTGAATGTAGACTGCTTCTACCCTCAGCTTCTCATTAAAAAACCTTTTTACAATAAATCTTCAGTTTTCCATAAAATGCCCATGTCTAAAATTCGTTTCTTACATACTATGTAGAGTACAAAGCAGTTGGAGGTGAAAGGAATGGGCGGAGGTTACGGCGGCGGATACGCAGGCGGTTTCGCGTTGATCGTTGTATTGTTCATCTTGTTGGTAATTGTAGGTGCTGCTTACGTTGGCGGAGGTTACGGTTACTAATCGATAACTGTAATGAAGGCGCAGCGGTTTAAAACCGCTGTGCTTTTTACATACATTGAGTCGGACAATTGGGGTTTAACGATAAAAGATGTAAGGAATATAAAAAACATCACACTTTACAGGAGCTGATGAAAATGGATCAACAAGAACTCAGAAAAAAAATAGAATCAATTATTGATGAAAACAAAACAGGGACACTGGCTACAGTTTCAAATAATAAGCCGCATACCCGTTATATGACATTTTTCAATGAAGATCTAACCTTGTATACACCTACCAGTAAACAAACTCATAAAACAGATGAAATTGAAGAAAACTCCAATGTTCATATACTGCTTGGCTATGATGGACAAGGTGTCGGTGATGAGTATGTTGAAATTGAAGGAAAAGCTGAAGTAAATGATTCGGAAGAATTGAAGGACAAGCTGTGGAACGATGAAGTGGCAGCCTGGTTTGATGGAAGGGATGATCCAAATTACACAATCCTTAAGATACAGCCTCAATCCATCCGTCTCATGAACAGCAAAAAAATTGACCCTAAGACACTGGAACTCTGATGAAATCAATTATAAAGTAAGGTGAGGCGCTAATTGCTTAGCGCCTTTACAATTTAATGTTTCATACATAGTGCTGCTTACAGCAATAATAAGACTGACTTCTTCTTTGTTATCATACTGACAGGAGGTGCATCTCATGAAACATCAGGAAGCATGGAAATATTTCGGTATGGCTGCTTCAGCTGCAATGGTATTTTTCGGCCTTCGGCAATTCGCGCCTGCTTATCAAGTGAGACAGTTCAAAAAGAATCCCCAGGTTACTGGAGGGTATCTTGAAAGTTTGGAAAGGGAGACGCTTTATCATATAGGGCTTGGCGATTCGGTAGCCAGGGGCTACGGCTCGCAAAGGAAGGGGTTTGTAGGGATTGCCAACCAGCTTCTTGAGCAAAAACTGAACAAGCCTTTTCATTTGGAAAACTTCGGGAAAGACAGCATTACAAGTGACAAGCTTCTGTCCATGATGACGGAGGATCATATGCAAGTCAGCATTGGACAAGCTGATATCGTTACCATAAACATCGGCGGCAATGATATTTTGAAGATCGCAATGGGAAAAGGGCCAATGGAAGTGATTACAGCGTTCAGGGCAATCAAAAACAGCTATCATGAAAACATAACGGAAATCGTCAGGCAAGTGAGAGAGCTCAACAGCGAATGCATCATTGTGCTGAATGAACTTTATAACCCTGTGCCAGTTACAGAACCTCATTACTCTGCATCAGTCAAGCTGGTGGACATTTGGAATGCTGTACTGTATAAGCTTGCAGCAAAAGACCCGAAAATCATAATTATTCCAAGTGCAAGGCTGCTCCTTGCAAGTGACAGAGACACGTGGGCATACGATGAAATTCATCCGAACGATAACGGAAATGAAAAAATGGCTGAAATGATGGTACAGCTTCTCCTGACTCCGCCCCCTGGAAGACAGGGAATCAATATTGCGGAGAGAATCCGGAAAAGCAGAAGAAGATTTCAAACCAATTAAATATTTCACTGTAAAGTCCCTGGCACCTGCTGAGGCTACCTGCGTTTTACATTTTCAGGCCGGGGTCTGCTGTGAAATATCCATTTTCTGATTAAAAAAATTCTGTAATTTGCAAATGTCTCTCACTCCAAAAAGTAGTTTTTTCTTTCTTTTTTAGGGGTATGTGAGTGGTAGCAGATCTATTGTTTGAAAGGAGTGGCTTCCATGAGCGTCGGCGATGAGCTTACATATAACGGGAATAAATATCGTGTAATTTATGTGTACAGCAATGGTGACTGCGAGATCATCCCTCTTGAGCTAGATATTGATAATCTGAAGTTTACCGTTATCCGCCCAAGATTTATAAATGAACCGGTTTTATAATTACTTCCACACCTCAGAATCCTGCACGCTTTTTACACCGACAGACCCGCAGCCATGAACCTGCACACTTTATCCAGCTGGAAAACGCCATATAAGAAAAACAGACAGGGTAGACGCCCCTGTCTGTTCCTTTATGCAAACTGTCTTTGATCTTCTTCTTTTTTGAAGAAGCTTTTCATCGCATGGAAGACATCAGATTTTTGCTTGAGGATAAAATAGCGGAAGTTTTCATTATTGATACTTTTATAGGCGGACATCAGAGTCGAGTGGCGGTTGTATTGGTTGACTTCTCCATAACCGAACATATTGGATACTTTCATCAGCTCGTTCACAAGCTTTACGCATCTTGCATTGTCAGAGGTAAGATTATCACCGTCCGAAAAATGAAATGGATAAATATTGTAACGGGATGGATGATACTTTTCATCAATCACTTCCAGCGCTTTGCGGTAGACAGAAGAGCAGATCGTTCCTCCGCTTTCCCCTTTTGAAAAAAAGTCATCTTCCGTTACAATTTTTGCTTCCGTATGATGCGCAATAAATTCTATTTCCACTGTTTCATACTTTGTTCTTAAAAAGCGTGTCATCCAGAAAAAGAAGCTTCTGGCCATATATTTTTCCCAAAGGCCCATTGATCCGCTGGTGTCCATCATGGCGAGCACCACGGCTTTAGAGTCAGGCTTTACAACCTCATTCCATGTTTTAAACTTCAGGTCTTCAGGATAAATCGGATAAAAAGCAGCTTTTCCATGTATGGCATTTCTCTTATATGCTGAAAGCATTGTTCTTTTCTTATCTATATTTCCCATAAGTCCTGTTTTTCTTATATCGTTAAATTCAATGTTTTGGACCACATTCTGATCGCGTTCCTTCTGTTTCAGATTCGGCAGCTCCAGCTCCTTGAAAAGGGCTTCTTCCAGCTCCATCATCGACACTTCTGTTTCATAATAATCCTCGCCGGCCTGATCGCCTGCTCCCTGCCCTTTTCCCGGTCCTGCATCTCCCGGGGAACCGTCCCTGGCAACAACGTCACCTACCTGGCTGTCCCCTTTGCCTTGGCCAACATGCTTATTTTTGTCATAATTATAACGAATTTTATATTCATCCAAAGAACGAATTGGGATTTTCACAACATCTTTTCCATTAGACATCACTATGCTTTCTTCAGTGATTAAATCCGGCAGATTGTTCTTGATTGCTTCCTGAACTTTCTCCTGGTGCCTTTTTTGATCATCGTGGCCTTTGCGGTGGAGGGACCAATCTTCATTCGAGATGGCAAAATTACGAGCATTTTCTTTTGTCATTTTTCCCTTCCCCCTCCAAATATTTTTTCCATATCCCTCACCTTTTTAAGCTTCCTGAATACACTATCTACTGTGAGTGAATAGGATAGGGATTTTATACCCTTGGTTGTTTGGATTACTCTATCCTATGCGGCAGTTCTATTTTATTGACAAATAATTTAGAAAATTAGACGGTCTATTGTAAAAATAGACAAGATGTCTTGTACATATAAAAAGATAGTTCTCCCGCTTCCGAAAATATCTCTAAAAAAAAGGAACAGCCTGTATCAGGCTACTCCTTGTCTCTTTCATTATAGATTGGCGGATCTTCCGCATTTCCGTCACTCTTTACTTCCTGGTGTGTTTTCATATGCTCCATAATGCTGGAGTACTCTGTTAAGTCTTTCGTTCTTTTCATTGTTTGATTGGCTTCTTTTTCTTCTTTATTTAAATGGTCATTTTTTTGCTTATCCATGCTACCACCTCTTTAAAAAGTATTTACCTGTTTAATTCCCGGCTGCGATAAGGGGTAAACATGAACAAAGTGCCGGTCTGCTTAACCGGCACTTTCTTGTTTATCTGTTTAGAAGGCTTCCGACATACCGAAGAAGTTCATTTGCGGAAGTAGAGTTATAGCCGTGTTCATCAACAAGCCTTGCCACCACTTCGTTCACCTTTTTCAGCTGTGTTTCATCAGGCGTTTTGGAGGAAGTGGTGATTTTTACGACATCCTTCAGGTCCGCAAATAGCTTTTTCTGAATGGCTTCGCGAAGTCTCTCATGAGAGTTGTAGTCAAATCTTTTTCCTTTTCTGGCAAATGCTGAGATTCTAATCAGAATTTCTTCTCTGAAAGCCTTTTTCGCGTTTTCCGAGATTCCAATCTGCTCTTCTATGGATCTCATCAGCTTTTCATCCGGATTCATTTCTTCTCCAGTTAAAGGATCTCTGAGTTTATTTTTATTGCAATATGCCTCAACATTATCAAGATAATTATCCATGAGCGTTTTGGCAGATTCCTCGTATGAATAGACAAATGCCTTTTGCACTTCTTTTTTCGCTATATCGTCGTACTCTTTACGGGCAACTGAAATATAGTTCATATATTTTTCTCTGTCTTCATTAGAAATGGAAGGATGCTGATCAAGGCCTTCCTTCAAAGAGCGTAGAACATCCAGCGCATTGATTGAAGGTGTTTCTTTTCTGATGATGGTCGACGAAATTCTATTGATCACATAGCGGGGATCAATCCCGCTCATTCCTTCATCCGTGTATTCTTTTTTCAGTTCCTCAACATCTATCGTGTTATAGCCTTCAACACTTTTGCCGTCATACAGGCGCATTTTTTTAACAAGATCAATATCCGCTCTCTTCGCATCCTTCAGCCTTGTTAAAATGGTAAACATGGCTGCTACCTTTAAGGTATGCGGAGCAATATGCACATCAGAGACATCGCTCTCCCTGATCATTTTATCGTAAATTCTTTCTTCCTCGGTTACTTTCAGGTTATAAGGAATCGGCATCACTATGATCCGTGAATGAAGAGCTTCGTTTTTCTTATTGCTGATAAAAGATCTGTATTCCGTTTCATTCGTATGTGCCACGACCAGTTCATCTGCTGAAATGAGCGCAAATCTGCCAGCTTTAAAATTCCCTTCCTGCGTCAGTGACAGCAGGTGCCACAGGAATTTTTCGTCGCACTTCAGCATTTCCTGAAACTCCATCATTCCTCTATTGGCCTTGTTCAGTTCTCCGTCAAAACGGTAAGCTCTCGGATCTGATTCTGATCCATATTCCGCAATCGTCGAAAAGTCGATGCTTCCGGTAAGGTCGGCAATATCCTGCGATTTCGGATCAGAAGGGCTGAAGGTACCGATTCCCGTTCTTTTATCTTCCGAGAAAAAGATCCGTTCAACGATTACATCCTCAAGCCTGCCGCCGTACTCCTCTTCAAGCCTCATTAAATTGAGCGGCGATAAATTCCCCTCAATGCGGATGCCGTACTCTTCATAAAAGTCATCACGTAAATGAAGCGGAATTAAATGAAGCGGATCCTCGTGCATCGGACAGCCTTTGATCGCATATACCGCACCCCGGTCTGTTTGCGAATATTTCTCCAGTCCTCTTTTCAGCATGGTCACAAGTGTAGATTTTCCTCCGCTTACAGGTCCCATTAAAAGCAGAATTCTCTTTCTGACGTCCAGACGCTTGGCAGCAGGATGAAAATACTCTTCCACAAGCCTCTCCAACGCTTCCTCAAGACCGAACAGCTGCTGATCAAAAAACTTATAATGCTTTGTACCGTTCACGTCCTCAATACCATTATCTTTTATCATATTGTAAACTCTTGAATGAGCAGATTGTGCCACCCATGGTGTTTCCTTTAATAAAGCCAGATAGTCCACGAAGGTTCCTTCCCACTTTAGACGATGTTCATCTTCTCTGTATTTTTCAATCCTTTTTAAAATATCCATAAGGACCTCCTTCATCGTGATGCTGCCCTGATTAATACACTTTATGCGAGGATGTCCGTCATCATTCTAACTTTTCAATACAATCAAGCAGCCTTCTCAGAAGGAAAAATCTGTGATTCTATCTGGATAACATTCACAGTGCGCTGGAAATGAGTTATAATATAGACAAATATATATGTAAGGGCATCCATTTACATAAAACATTTCTTTTTCAGGGGAGGAAGAAGCATGAAGGTAATCCTTTTAATCGGGGTTTGTGTTACGTTCTTAACTGCTATTTTTACTGCTGGATACGATTCCAAGCCAACAATAAAAAAGTAATATATAGTGACATGAGGCGGAGCTTCCCGCTTTCGGGCATCTCACTTCATAGAAAAGGGCTGCACAACGATACGCTGTGCAGCCCTTTTCTATTATGACAATCCAGGATATCCCTGCTGCCTTAGTGCTTCATATATAAGTATTGCAGCAGTGTTGGAAAGATTCAGCGAGCGGACATGCTCCGTCATCGGCAGGCGCAGGCAGCGGTCCATATTCTCCTGTATCAAATCCTTTGGAAGTCCCGTAGTTTCTCTTCCAAAGACGAAGAAATAATCTTTATCTCTATCATGATATTCAAAGCTTGTATGAGGCTTCTGGCCAAATTTTGTCAGGAAAAAGAACTCTCCTTCCTTATACTGTTGGAACAGCTCTTGGAGAGAATCATAATAAACAACATTTACATGCTCCCAGTAATCGAGCCCGGCTCTTTTCAGCATTTTATCATCAGTTGAAAATCCTAGCGGACGAATCAAGTGCAAAGTTGTATTGGTTGCCGCACAGGAACGCGCAATGTTTCCGGTGTTGGCAGGGATTTCAGGTTGATATAAAACTACATGCAGTGCCACATCTTTCACCTCTAATATAGACTTCAGCTATTATACCATTATTTTTTTCCTTGCTCATCATCCGTAATATGAAAAAATTTATATTGAATGTTCGGCGTGTAGGCAGTCGAGTCTTCATAAGCCCAGTACCTCATGCGGCTGTTGTAGGTTTGTGCGTTCACAAGCGGCATGCTGTTCTTATCTTTTGCCACCACAATCGTGGTATGATCATATCTGCCGTCACCCTGAAAGTCATAGCAAATCACATCTCCCGGGATGAGCTCCCTGGCGGAAAAAACCTCTGTTGCCCTGAGGCCCGCAGTGGATTGCTGAAAATAATGCTTCATAGAATGTGCCACAGTCCAGCTGTAGCTCCAGGAAGAATTCTGCATCCACCATCCGGAGGACCGTTTAGGATAGCCTCTTGTTGGCGCATCTCCGGCATGAAGGCATTGAGAAACAAAGTTGGTGCAGTTGACATCAAAATTTTTATACTTGCTGTTGGAACTGTTCCACCAGCGTTCTGCATACTGTACAGCCAAAGATCGGTCATAAATAAATTTTTTTCGTTCCGGCTGCTCTTCCGCGGGGAGATTGTCCGGAGTAAAATCCTCCTGCCACGGCTTTAACACAACCGATACATCCTCCAATATCTCTTCCCTGCAGGTAACTGCTTTTCGCGGTTCCACTATTTCCTCAAGATAGAGATGTTCTCCGCATTTATGAAGCAGCCGGTAATGAGCCTGATAGGCAAACTGATAGACGGAGCTTTGTTCTGTAATATCATCAAAGGACAGGTGCAAAGTGCCTTTGACAATTTCAGTATTTCTCATCTCCAGCGACTTCCGCTTTCTCTCAAGCACCGCTAAGTCCTCATCCCTTATGCGTGTCACTTTTTTGCTGGTTCCTACCAGATAATGAAGCTTCTCTTCAGACAAAGCTTTCAATGTCTGCTTCATTTTATCCCCCCCAAAAAACCCATCTTATTCACCATATGAGCCTGGGGGGCTATATTAGTATCTTAATCTTTCTGAAGCAGCTCTATTCCTTTTTGAATTTCTTCCGCTGCTTGAGGATCCTGCTCCCTTTCTTTCGCCTGCAGCAAAAACTGCATGCTTCCGCTGCCGCCGATTTTTCCGATTGCCCATGCGGCAGTTCCTCTGATAACAGGACGGGGATCTTCTTTCACCAGATGCTGCAGATCCTGCAGCGCTGATTCATCCTTAAAGTGGGCCAGCGCAAGAATCGCATTTCGCTGAATTGGTTTTTTCCCTCTCCATGAGCCGGAAACATGTCCAAACTTTTCTTTAAACTCCCTGTTGCTCATGGTCAGAAGCGGCTTTAACTTAGGCTTTGCAAGCTCAGGATCCGGCTCCAGTTCAGGGTGAAAATGAAAGTCTTTCCCTTTATTTTTCGGGCACACTGTTTGACATGTATCACAGCCATACAGACGGTTTCCAAGCGGCTTCCGAAACTCATCAGGCAAAAATCCCTTAGTTTGAGTCAGAAAAGCAATGCAGCGCTGAGAGTTTAATTGTCCTCCCTGAACAAGGGCTCCGGTCGGACAGGCATCTACACACTTATTGCACGTGCCGCACTGATCCTCAAGCGGTATGTCAGGTTCGAAGGGAATATTGGTGATCATTTCTCCAAGGTAAACATATGACCCGTATTCAGGCGTAATAATGGCACAGTTTTTCGCACTCCAGCCAATCCCGGCCCGTTCTGCAACCGCTCTGTCCGAAAGCTCACCTGTATCGACCATCGACTTGGTGAGGGCAGCCGGATAGGTTTCCTTTATATACTCTTCCAGCTGCGAGAGCTTTGAGCGCAGCACATCATGATAATCTCTTCCCCAGGAGGCCCTGCAGAAAATTCCTCTTCTCTCCTCCCGGGTGCTTCTAGGTGCATTCTCCATCCTGCTTGGATAAGCGATGGCAATAGAGATGATAGACCTCGCTTGAGGAAGCAGCAGTTCAGGATGTGTTCTTTTTTCAATATCCGGCTCTTCAAAGCCTGATTGATAATTTGACTGTTCATGAAGAATCAGCCGCTGCTTCAGTTCCTGAAACACATCTGTTGAAGCAAACCCAATTTTATCAATTCCGATTTTCTTGCTGTAAGAAATCACGTCCTCTTTAAATGCAGCATAATTCATGGCAGCGGCCTCCTTTCTTAGTAAGAAATTGTTTCTATGTTAAGATATTGTTAGTGAGGAGTGGTGTTTATGAAGATTATTATAGAAGAAAGTATAAAGAAAATCATCCCGGGGTTTAAATTGGCAGCTGTTACCTACAACGATATTACCATCAGCGACTCCCCTGCCATGCTGCGGGGAAGGCTGCAGCTGTTTCAAGAGTCTCTCTATTTTCAATCAGAGGAGAAAAAACCTGCTGACTACGATGGAATTCGTGAGTGGAGAAGCATCTTCAAAGCCTTAGGAGCAGATCCAAACAGATACCGGCCATCACAGGAAGCCATGTACAGAAGAATTGCGAAGCAGCAATTTCTGTCCCCTATCCATTCTGCAGCAGACATGAACAATTTTTTCTCGCTGCAGTACACCATTCCATTCGGCATATATGATTGTGACAAACTGGAAGGTGATATCATTCTCTCTTCCGGAAGCGAAAATGATACGTACGAAGCGCTCAACGGCAGAACTGTCAGCCTGAAAAACATCCCTGTGCTGTCAGATTCAATCGGACCATTCGGCAGCCCCTATGTTGATTCTAAAAGAAGCGCTGTCTCACTGGAAACCGTAAAATGCCTGCAAATTGCCTTTTTGAACCCAAACCAGGATCCAGAAGACGCTAAAAGTATGGCAGAATCCTTCTCCAAAATGTTCAGCAAAATTCATGGCGGAAGTGCTGCTGTTTATGTTCTGTAAGAAAAGCGGAACCGGCTTGCCAGGCCCGACAAGCATAAGCCAATCATCTCAAAAAGGCGCTCTTTGCCTTTTTGAGATGATTGGCTTATGACCTCGAGGGCCTAGCCGGAGCTGCTGGACACCAAGAAAAGCGGAAGGCGCCCGCTCAGCCCTGACAAGCATAAGACGAGCCGGAATGAAGGTTGTTATTTAACCTTCAGGCCGGATTGGCTTATGACCTCGAAGGGCTGGCGCCTGGAGCTGGACACCAAGAAAAGCGGAAGGCGCCCGCTCAGCCCTGACAAGCATAAGACGAGCCGGAATGAAGGTTGTTATTTAACCTTCTGGCCGGATTGGCTTATGACCTCGACGGGCTGGCGCCTGGAGCTGGACAAACCGAAAAGCGGAAGGCGCCCGTTAAGCGGCGACAAGCATAAGGCAGCTTGGGCATGAGGTCGCTCTTTGACCTCTTGACCAAGATGACTTATGACCTCGAGCCGC
>NZ_WKKI01000058.1 GCF_009674805.1 Metabacillus lacus
CGTCTTATTGATTAACTCCATTTGTTTTTGGTTAGGGAAGATACGAAACTTAAACGCCTTTTTAACTAACATGATTTCACCTCGCTTTACAGGAACACACGTTCTAATTCTACCATGACAGTGAGTGTTTTGGCTATCGCCAACCTCCATTCATCTCCCCCTTATCGCTGAGCTAAAGCTCATCACGCACTTGAAGAGGGAGTCTTATGTCGGATAAAGATAAAATGGACACTTGTTTGCTTTAACTTCTTCAATACCCCTTCCAGATCTTCTGACCATTCCTTTGTATGAATGGTAATGGAAGTTTCTAAATGCTTTTCGTGAATATCAATGTCCACTCTCATGAATTTCCTCCCTCCTTACTACTACTATAGCAATTGTTTAGTTCATAATTAGTTTTTTTGTATAAAACAGCTGTTACACCTCATAAGCTGCTATATTTCCTGCCTGAAGTGTATTGTTCTTCCAGGCAATTGAACCCCATTTGGTGGATTCGTCAGCATATAATAGAGGAAACCTTAAACGATAAGCTATCTCACTTAGTCATCATCCTGACTATACAGAATGAAATACTTGAAAAAGCAAAATAATGGTTGAAAGGGGCTGTTAGTAAGGTGAAAGAACTTTTGAACATTCAATACACCATTGAAAAGAATTTTCCGGGTATTATAATAAAGTCAGTTTCAAAGCTTGGAGAAGGCAAGATGAGCAGAGTCTATTCCATTAATGAACATTGGGCTTTTCGTTTTGCAAAGAACGAGCAAAGTTCTAGGGATTTGGAGAAAGAGATCAACATGTTACCGTACCTTCAAACTATGTTGTCTGTGAGTATTCCCCAATTTGATTTTAAAGGAGTACAAGAAAATGAATTGAATTTTGTTGGTTATGTGATGCTTCCCGGGATGTTGCTGCAGGAAAATTCTATCTCATCAATGGCTGAACGCAAGAAGCAGTTATTAATTGCTTCCCTAACAAAATTTATGGCAGATATGCAATCTGTCCCCGTAACATTTGCCAGAAGCAAGGGTGTTCCAGTGGTGAAGCTGAAATCAGTTTTTACAGAGCTGTATGAAAAAGTAAAAACAAAAGTATTTCCCCTCATATCAAAGGAAATCAAAGAATATATCTCCATGCGTTTTCATGAATACCTTACTACTGAAGAGTACCATGCCTGTGAACCAAAGCTTATTCACGGAGACTTGTCCCCGAACCATTTTTTGATTGATAACAAAAGTGGGAGTTTAACAGGAGTCATTGACTTTGGAGATATGTCGATATGTGATCCAGATTATGAATATCTTTATATTTTAGAGGACTGCGGGAGTAGCTTTACCCTTGATCTTTTGAAGGCGAGAGGACATGTTCATCCCAAAAAGTCTCTTAAAAAAATCTCTTTACTTGTTACCTTTGATCAGCTGTTCTATGTCATTGAGGGAGTTGAGAAGGGAAAGAATGAGTGGGTGAAAGAAGGATTGGATGAAATACGAGTGGAAATGTCCGGTTCCTAAAGAGAAACAGCAGCTTTAACTCCTCTTACACCGCTGTTTTCCTGCCTGAGATGCACTTGCTCTGTAGTGCACTTTCTGTTTTAGTACAGTAAAAAGCACAGCATGAGCTGTGCTTTTCTTACATCCAAGTATACGTTTCTCCCCAGCTTTCCCTTGCAATTCTTTCAATTTCCTGCGGAATGCTGTCTTCAACGACGTAGGTTTCTCCCTGCTCGTAAGGGTTATAATGGAATGCATACATTCTGGAGACAAACTGGTCAAATGGCAGTGAAGACTCCCCTTCCATCTCACCGTTTCCAAGAACTGACGGCTCGATGCCCTGCCCCCAGTTCTGCCCGCTGTCATTATTCGGATTGTAAAAGTAAATTCTGTAATCCCCTTTTTCATCCTGCGCAATCCTTTGAATGGATACTGCATGAAGTCCAAGAAGCTGCCCATGAACAGTGGTAATGAAAATACCGACAGGATTCGGGTAGATCAGTTCATATCCTTCGTTATATTCAGGATGGTGCGTAGCATAAAATAACCTGACAAAAGCTTCGTAATTCTTTACTGCCCCTGTAATCGGATCAATTACATTTGCAAAGCCCCTGTTCACCCACTCACCATAAAATTCAGGGTTTACCCACTTATGTCCATCCTCACCGCGGAGAAGCGTTCTTTTCATCATTTCATTATAAATTTTGTCAAGGTGAGGCACGAGAGCGATTGATACAGAATCCAGTTCCTGATGAATTTCCTCAGCGACTCCGCCTTCAAGTAAGCTTGAGCGGATTTCTTCTCCCTCAAACGTCATGTCAATATCATGGTCTCTTGCCGCCCTTGCAATATATTCAAGGAGCTGCCCCGTTCCATGCTGTGACCAGAGGCTGATTGCCCTTGCAGACTGGCATGTCGGGTTCAATCCCTGCCCTACTCCAAGCGGCTGCCCGAGCACACTGATGACGCCGGCCAGTAGTACACCATTTGCAGTCAATCCCGCTTTTTCAAATTGAGGCTTCATGATACCTTTTTTCACTTCAGGATGAATGACTAGATCAAAGATCCTTCTTATAGAAGGTAATAAGTGTTCCTGCATCAGCACCCCTCGGTTCAGAAGCCTTCCCAGTCCATACACCGATTGACGTGTCTGCGGCCAGATTGCAATCTGAATCAAATCTTTCACAAGCTCCCTGCTGGAGTTGTAGGAAGCTGTTCCCGTTTCATCCAGGGAAAGTGCAGATACTAAAAGATCAGGATTTGCACGATTCAGGTAACGAACAAAGATTGCATGATGAGGTGATACAAGACCCGTTTTTTGCATGGATTCGGAGAAAAGGGCTGCTTCCGCAGCAAGCTCTTCCTCGCTTGCATTCGTTAGATTCACACGATAGTCGCGGTGATTATCATATCGTTCACTCAGCGGAGTTGGATTGCAGCGCGCATCTGAATAGTTTTTCAGTGCGTCTTTCGCTTCTGTATCAATGTCAGATTCCAGCATCTTTTGAGCCATGCCGATCATTTTTTCAATCTTTTCTGTCATGATCGGACGCTGAACAGCAAGCCTGTTGATTTCACTAACGATTTTTCCTGCAATGGCATTGAGAGAAAGTTCAGCACCCAAATACTCAAATAAATTTTGTGCCCGGTCGATATGTTCTCCTGAGTCTATCCTTGCCTGTTCTGTTTCAGGAGGAAACAGCAAATCCAAATTCAGGGCAAGCACTTCATTTAAAAAGGAACGCGCCTCATCAGCTGTGATCTTGGGGTGCTGATAATCCCCTTTTGCGATCGAGAGCATTCTCATTTCACTTAACAGCTCTACAATGGAATTCACACCTTTTAAGCGAAGCGAACCGCCTACAAGGGGAGGCTGCATTTTTGAAGGATCTTCCCATGGGCCCCCGTGAAAAACACCTGACTCATCAAATGTGCCTGCCTGCTCATAAATGGCGCTGAGGCCTTCAGGCTGGCGAGCAAGCTCGATTGCAGCCTGAAACACATCTGTCTGATACATGCTTTTTGCAAAAGGCTTTGCGTTTCGCAGGGATTCCAGCTTTTCCTGAAACTTTTGGCTATATGTTGATGTATTTGTACTCAAGCTTTATTCCTCCCGGGACTTCTATGAATAGAAATCATAATCTACATATTTTTCTAAAAGCGAACGAACCTTTCCACTGTCTTCCCCAAAGAAAAAGATGGTTCCGTAATGATTCCCAAAACCAACACGTTCAGCAACTTTTGATGTTACCGGAACAAACATGTCATGCTTGTCAAAGTATGCATCTTCCTTTAATTCTTCAGGTACATTCAGCTTTTCAATAATTTTGACCCTAGGATAAACCATTAGGCTTCCGGCAAATCCTTTTGCCGATACGACTTCTTCCGGGAAAAACGCTTCTGCTTCCTCTTCCGTTGTATCAGGATCACTGCAGAGAATCTGTGCTTGAAATGCACTGAATCCGTAAGCCCTTTCGATCAGCTCAAAGATATGCCCTCCCGGAACGCGTGCAGCTACTTCCCCGAAGTGAAGCTTACCGTCTGCAGAAATAAAATATTCCGGATGCAGTACACCGCTTTTCACTTCAAAAGCATCCACCAGCTTTTGCACTTCTTCCGTAATTTGCGGTCTCCACTCCTCCAGTGATGGGGAAGCAGGCACGAAATTTGAGTGTCCCAGCTTTACATACTCAGTAATATTGAGAAAACGGATTTTTCCATTATGAATGAATACTTCACAGGAGAATTCCTGGCCGTCCAGATGGCTTTCCATGAGGCACGGAAATTCTGAATCTGTCATCAAATCAATATCTTTGGCCTCATGAATCACCCTGTGGCCTACTGTTCCTGCCTTATCTAGAGGCTTAACATGAATAGGATCATTAAGATCGCCGTCAATTTTAATCAGCGCTTCATTCACCCGCTTGAGAAATCTATGTACGTCTTCTTTGCCATGCGCTTCTTCAAACACTCCGACACGAATGCCTGACATCTGAGCCTTTCTTTTCATCAGTCCTTTATCCCTCAGTAAAAGAGACCGGTTGAATATACGGGGATCGTTCTGCAGCCTGGCATTCAGTGTTCCGGCCCATTCTACTGTTTCTTCATAAATGGGAACCGTTACTTTTACATTTTTGGCTGCGAGCTTTTCATAAAGTTCATTTGATTTTTCATTCAGTCTTTCAAATTGCCATGCTACAAAATCAATTTCATGCTTCCTTGCAAAGTCTTCATAATCAGGAGGCCCTACCACCAGATAAGGCTTATTCAAATTATCTGCAGCCTCAATAGCCTGAAGGCTCCAGCCAAGCAACGCAATCTTTTTCACATTTTCTTTAGTCTCCATGTTTTCTCCCTGCCCCTTAAAAAGAAGTAATAGAATAATAACGTTGTATTTTTACCCCCCTTTTCATTCTTCTAAACTATTTTTTTACATATTTGTGTTTATTTTTGAATAAATGGAGGTATAGGTTAATATTCCATTCCCTGACAAAGGAGCTTATATCATGACTGATTGGTACGCTAAGTTAACAGACTATTTTCCGGCAAACGAGATGAAATCCAAAGAACATATGGAAAAGCTGTTTGCAGACAAGCAGGAAAACTACCTTATTGAGGAAGGTCCTGAATCTGTTCTGATTTACTTGGAAAAATCAGATTTTATTTTTATAGATTATATTTTAATCAGCGGTAAAGTAAGAGGAAAAGGGCTTGGAGGAAAGCTGATTGAAAAAGTAAAGAATAAAGACAAGGCGATTATCCTTGAAGTGGACCCCATTGACCCGTCTGACGCAGATACAGCCAAACGGGTAAACTTTTATAAAAAAAACGGGTTCCGCAAAGTGTCTTCCATTGAATACAAGCGCATTCACGCAGTCACAAATGAATTGAATGAGATGGACATCTACTGCTGGTCACAAATTCCCCAAAAGGATGAGTGGGTGTACAGAAAAATGCAGGAAGCATATCAGGAGGTTCATGCATATAAAGCACGCGATTTTTACGGCAAGCAGCCGCAGGAAACTTCTGAAGTGCTCACATTAAAGAAAAAAGTTTACAGCAAAGCATAATAGAAACAGCCTGCAGTCAGAACCTTTTCACGGTTCTTTGCAGGCTGTTTTTTATTGACTAGCAGGCGGCCGCTGGCCGCGCTTTAATTGATGAATGGAATATCCAAAATTCATTTGCAAATGAGGATAATCTCTGAAATGCTGCCAGTCTCCTCCCCATTCAAAACCAAGATTCTTGGCGATCTCTACCACTTCCATCCAGTCTGACTGTCCGTTTCCGTTTCCATCATACTCCATGTCCCAAGTAACATCTCCGTCGGGAGTGCGCAATGCAAAATCCACTGCAAGACCATAATTATGGTAGGAATCTCCGCCCCTTGCATTAGTCACAATGCTGCCAGGTGCGCTTCTCCCTCTCTCGTACAAGTCATTCTGTCTTTCTATACTGCGGAACCCTTCCGTAATCACCACTTCAATACCTATTTCGGCAGCAGAATTCACAAGCTCTTCTGTTTTCTGCTCCACTTCAGGGTGAAGGCCCTCAGGCATAGGGGCATTTTCATCGTATGGCACAACCGGATTCATATAATCCTCTTGATTTTCAATTATATATAATACTCCATACAAGCATGCAAGGAGAAAAGCAGTAAGACATACAGCTGATACAAAAGCCTTCACATCTACATCCTTTCTGAATCTGTTATATTTCTATTTTAACAGGTTCATATGAACTTTTAAAAAGATAGCACCTCTGAGTGAACGCTGCTTTGGCTATTAAGGTGCTGAACCTGGCTCTTTAACTAGCTTTCTTGGTTGAGTGGATTCATCGATAAAAAATAAGCGGACGTTTTCCGGTTACATGCTGTCATTCAATCAATTTAAGCTATATAAGGGAAGGATTTCCGGTTATCTCTTTCAAAAGCCTCTTTTTGAAAGATTTTTAGGTCGTTAAGCGGAATTACTCCTGCTATTATAGGCTTTTTTGATGATAATTTCAGTTTAAGCGGAATTAGTAAGCCTATATATTGCCCAAATGATGTACCTGACTCTCTATCTTTTCCGGTTATCAATGTAAAGCATTTTTGATGTTCCAACCGGTTCCTAATTACAGATCGTTACTAACAAGTTACCGACAAGTTATCCATTTCCCTAAACAAAAAAGTCCCCCTATAGATAACAATAGGGCGACCTACGATTTTTAGTTATTCCTCTCGACAAGCTGCTTCATCATACCCTTGAGTTCTGCAACTTCCTTACGAAGCTCACCGATTTCAGTCGTATCGTCTTTAATATCTCCAGTCTCTTTTTCTATTTCCTCAGATAGCTTTTGTGCGTTATTGACTATTTCCCCGACAATCAGGTTAATCACAATAAAGGTAGCTACGACAATAAAGGAAACAAAGTAGAGCCATGACCAGCCTGCTTCCAGAAAGATTGGACGGAAAACACCGCTCGCCCAGGACTCTAATGTAAACACCTGAAAAAGTGTGATAAAGCTCAGCTGAAGATTACCAAAATATTCAGGTGCTATGCTTCCGAAAAACGCAGTACCTATGACGGCATAGACATAAAAGATAATCGACATGAGCAGTGTGACACTGCCAATGGCCGGGATTGCCATAAATAATGCGCTGACAATCCTTCGCAGCGACGGAATGGCAGAAATTGTCCGCAATACCCGCAGCACTCTGAAGATACGGAGAACACTGACGAGGTTAGTATTGTAAAGAACAATACTGCTCACAACAATCACAAAGTCAAAGTTGTTCCAGCCGTTTTTGAAGAAGCGCTTCTTCTCCGCTGTAATTTTTAAAATGAGTTCAATGGCAAAGAGTGCAAGAATAGCATAATCAAGATATCGGAACAGAACCTTATTCGGCTGATAGATCTCAGGATAGGTTTCCAGTCCAACCAGTATCGCATTAAAAATGATTAATCCAGTGATAAAAGCTGTAAATCTTGGATGATACACAATTGCCTGAATTTTATTTGTTGAATGATTCATTGTTTCTTCCCTTCACCTGTGTTTTTCCATTCTTCATTCTATCTGAAAAAACTCTTTCTGACAAAAGGAATCTTTCCCTTTACTCTATTCCCTGAGAAGAAAATCTAGTAAAATGGAAGTAGGTAAATATTTTCAAAATTAGAAAGGATTAAAATACTTGAGACATATTATTAACTTTCATGAAATCAGCAGAAGCAATATACCGAATTATTATGATTACGCATACGTCGTAGAAGCTATAAAACAAACATTGCAGGATCAGTTCCAACTTGCTTTTAAAATGTATACGGATGAAGAAACAAGAAACGAAATATGGGAAGTACTTGATAATGATTTAATTGAAAAACGGGACGACGTTCACATTGTAGCACACATATTTGATTCTATTGAGACTTCAACCATTTCATCCAATCATTCACAGAGCCTTGATTTGATTGTGAAACCCCGGGTCATCAATACGCTTTATTATTATCCGGAGTTTCAGGTAGCTTTAGCACAGATACCCATTTTTCAAAATCACAGTGAAATGAACCATGACTTCATCTTTGGTACCAGTGATGAAAATGTGCTGCTGTTTTTGCAATATATCCTAAAAAGAAAAAGAGAGTATACAAAAAACAATGTAACCATCTTTACAGATACAGAGGATGGTGTGGAAAACAGCACTGAAAAAATTTCTTCCATGGTCACAAGAGAAGAGGTCTTTTTAGAAGAAAAGATGAAGAAGGAAATCTACAGAAGTATTGATGAATTCTTCAATGAAAGCGGCAGTTTTTTTAAGCAGTACCATATTCCGTATAAGCGGGGCATTCTTCTTTACGGAAAACCAGGAAACGGAAAAACAACACTTGTTAAGTCCATTGCAAACAGCATTTCTGCCCCTGTCGCCTATTGGCAGATTACTGAATACACATCCAGCTATTCAATCAGAGAGGTATTCTCAACAGCTGCCAAGCTTGCCCCAATGGTATTGGTGATAGAGGATATAGATTCCATGCCGGAGCATGTTCGCTCTGTGTTTCTGAATACGCTTGATGGCGCTACATCAAAAGAAGGCATTTTCTTGATTGGGACCACAAATTATCCTGACAAAATTGATCCTGCACTCATTAACAGAGCAGGCCGTTTCGACAGAGCTTATGAAATTCATCTCCCGACACCTGAGCTCCGCCATCAGTATCTGCTTAGAAAAGAAATTGATCAATTTATACATGCAGAAGATCTGGAAAGGGTCATTCAATCTACAAATGATTTTTCATTTGCCCAGCTAAACGAACTTTACACAAGCATTGCCCTGCAATGGCATTACGAGCATAAAGTCGATGTGGATGCGCTTTGCAAGCAGCTGCGTTCTGATAACAAAAGAGCCGCAAATCAAAGCTGGGAATCTAAATTAAATTCCCAAACAGTGGGCTTTCGGTTTTAAATAGAATAGAATAACGACAGAAGTGAAAAGCAAACGTTTGGATGGTGAGTTCCAAGCGTTTTTTTATTGGACGCTTGTATGACGTGTTCTAGGTTGATTGACAACGTGGTAGAAAATAACCGGAGCTTTTCCGTCTAATTGAAAAATAGGGCATTTTTAAGGTGAAATAAGGGAAGCTTTTCCGGTTGTGTTCAAAAAAACCTTTCATTTTAGGGTCCTTGGAGTCAATAGACGGAATTCCTACTCCTATTTTCGGCATTTTTTATGGTTTTTGTTACTTAAGAGGAAATTTTCCGTTAATGGGTTAGAAAAAATATCGCCAATAGTTTTAAGTGGGTCAACCGGACTGTATGGTCATGATGAATATCTAAAGAAAAACAGCCGTTTCTCCTTCAAACGGCTGTTCATTCATCCTATCATTATCTGACTCTCAGCCTGGTTATAGCATTGTTACTCTCTTCCCATGCACCGTATAAACCATCTGCCCTCTCTGCCTCAGCGCACTTCTCTCACTTCTGATAGAAATGTTTTTAAATGTTCTCTTTCGGTGTTGTTCAGCAGCTTTTGAAGCTTTTCTATATCATCGTTAAGATACAGCCCCAATGCCTCTTGAAGTTCCAGTTGATAGGAATGATCTTCTTCAGCTTCTTCAGCCATATTGCTAATAAAATCAGCCCAATTTTTGCTCTTGCCGCCAAATTCTCGCTGCGGATATTGTTTCGCCAGATTTTCTGCCTCTTCAAAGCTTTTTCCTGTAGAAAGCTCCAGAGCAAGCCAGCTGCCAATAAAACGGTGATGGGGATCCAATTTCATGGCCATTTGAAATGCTTCTCTGGCTTCTGTTACTTTTCCCTGCTTCATCAGCACACCCGCATGATATCCGGCCACATATTCAGAGAGAGCTTTCTCTCTTGTCTTGTATATCTCATACCAGCGCTGATAATTTTTCCAATCCCGTTTCTTTGCATACTGTTCTGCCAAGTCGAAGGCATCATCAGCATTAGTTGAGACCTCAGCCCATGCTTCAAGATAGCTGTCTCCAGCACTTTCTCCTTTTACTGACCTTTCCCAGCCCTTCAAACGGGCAAGCATTCTTAAACTGCTCTTATCTTCGGCATCTTTTTCATAGTCTTCTTTGTATTTGTCGTATGCTTTCTGTATCTTTTTATCCAGAAGCAGCCTATCAGCTTCTGACATGCTTCGTTCCTTCAGGTAAAAGAAAGGGAGATTTCCCATCGTCTTTTCATCCAGGCGGTAGCCATTGCTTCGGGTAATCAGGTCTCCTTCTGAATTGAATGCCTCTACAGACCAGGAAAATCGGTCTTCAGTATTAGTAAATGCGATAATTGATTCTGGTGCCACCGATTTCCAATCGGCATTTTCTGAAACATATCCCAATCTTTTATCATACAGTTCCTCCAGCGGAACAGTCAGTTCATTATCTCTTATTTTCGTGAATAAAGGAGAAGTAATAGATCCTCCGTTCATTTCAACACCTACAGAAATATCATAGTAAGCTGCTCCTTTAACCTTTTCCCAGGCAAATGAAATTTCACTTTCAGAAACAGCTTCCTGATTAACAGGGTAATTCAAGTCCATGAGCGGCTGAAGGACAATGTTGATATCCTCAGCAGGAGTTCCATCCAGGTCAATCCATGGATCTGCTGGTATTGGATACGTCCAGCCGTCAATTTGTTCAAAGGAAAGACCCAAGTAGATTTGATATGCACCAGGAATCACGCTGGCAATCGTAAAATTTCCGTTAGAGTCGGTAAAAACTTGATACTGATCTCCAGGGGTCACACTGCGGTGAACCACCTGCTCTTCTCTTAGAAATACACCGGCATGGGAAACAGGGGTTCCATCGCTGCGGACAATTCTGCCCTTAATAGTAGAAAAAGTGTTTGTATTATTGATTTTCAGTGCCTTTTGAAGGTGCTGATGAAGAGACCGAAGCTGCTCAAGAACAGCCGGCGTCCATTCTTCATCATCTTCTTCCTTTTGTTCCTGATACTCTGTTTCCAGCTTTTCCTTTATATTGGACACTAATTCGGTTGCTGCTGCCAAATTGTTGTTACCAAGCAGTATTTCCGCTTCCAGCAAAGCTATTTCGCCATGCAAATCACTTTCTTCCTGCTCAGCCTCAGCTTTCATATATTTCAGCAGCTCTTGTGCCTCTGTGAGTTTGTGATCCCTTATAAGCAGCTTGGCTCTATACAGCTGAAGTTCTGCTTTTTCCCAGCTTGCAGGCACTCGTTTTTCTCCTTGCTGTAACACATCCATCGCTGCCTGCACTTCACCCTCAGTAAAATAATAGCCTGCCAGCTGAGCAGCAGCAGTTCGTAAATAAAAGTCAGCAGGTCCTTTTTCTACATATTCTTGTAAAAAAGGAAGTTTTTCTTCAAATGTAAAGCCAGCTTTCTCATCTGAAACGTCTACAGTCGTAAACGAGGGCCCTACATATACTTCAAATATTCCATTTGCCGTATCATCTATCATATGTTTCCTGATAGTGTCCCATCTCTGCTCTCCCACCGCAGTTCCCTCAAGAGCTTTGAGGATGGTTTGCTTGCCGTTTTCCTTTCCTGCTGCCAGCTGTTCACCTCCCATATACAACTGAAGCTGAGGTACAATTAAAAAAATGGAGAGCGGAACCAGTATCAGCAAACTGAGAAAAGCCGCAATAATATGTTTGATTTTTACTTTAATTTTCACGATTGATTGTCGCCCCTTCATATAAATCTTTTCTGTATACATTTCCTCCAGCTTCAATCAGTTCGTCTGTTTGAAGATTGTATCGTTTTTCATCAGGAACTTGATTTATAATACCCCATGAAAAAAACAGGACCGCCATTGCACCAACCGGCAGCAGGGGAATGTCGACTTCTTTATTGAGAAGTGCTGAAAGCTTTTCGCTGAAGGTTGGACGCCGAACTTCTGCCAATATCTTTTCCTCAAGAGTAAACGTGACATGCTGAAGCTCCTCATCGAGCACTTTCTTGACTGTTTTTCTCTCCACCAAATTCCTCTCCTTTACAAAGTAACTGTTTTAATAGGGAACGCCCTCTGGCAAGGCGCGCTTTTACTGTGTTTTCGTTTAACTTCAATTGGGCGCTGATTTCGCTTATTTTCAATTCATTATAGTAGTAAAGAATGATTGCTTCTTTGTATTTATAATCTAATTGCTGTATTGCTTCAAACAAAACCTGATGTTCGGCGAGCTTAACCAGCGACTCTTCCGGCCCTGAGTGAAGATCATCTCCTGCATAGCGTTCTAAAAGATCCAGTGAAAGGAAAGCGTGCTTCCAGCTCTTCTTCCGCATTTTTGCCCTGCATTTGTTTATGAGGATACATGTTAACCAGCTCTTTAGTTTGTTTTCATCAGAAAGCTGGCCGATTTTCTCAAAAGCTGTTAAAAATGTATCCTGAACAGCTTCTTCTGCTGCCTGCCGGTCCTTCAGCAATAAAACGGCGGTGCGCAGTAAATAGTCACCGTACAGCTTCATCAGTTCAACCAGCGCGATTTCCTGTTTTTCTTTCAATTGTTGTATGATACTCAACTGTGCTGTTCCCCTCCCCCAGGCCCTTTCAAAAGTATAGATGCGCTGCATTTTGAAAAGGTTGCAGCTGCGGTTAATTTTTTTACAATCTTCTAAAAAATAATGTATTTGTTTACAGTATCGGATAAGAACTATACATATACAAGAGCAGCCTGTGAAATGGGGAAAGCTCTGCCGAGACTTGCTTTGCCCGATAATCCTGAAAACGGCCGCTCTCGCTTAAAAAACTATGAAACCATGTTGAAAATCTTTTCTGCGTTTGTTCAGTCGTTTATAATGAAAGGGAATAGAGGAGGAGATGACATGACTATTTTCAATGAAAGAGCAGCCCTGCAGAGGCGGCTTGAACAATTGCTGGAGTCCGAACAGAATATGATGAGGTTATTTGCCGAAGAACGGGATATCATTTTTGGCAGGCTGCGTGAATTGGATAAAATTCAATTGAACGATCAAACCTCTCCAGTTATTGAAGTTATAGAAACAACCGTATCACCGAGAAAAAGAAAAAGAAGAGCTAAAACAAAAAACCAGCTTAAAAAGAAATATGAACCTGTTATTCAATTTTTAAAATCTCAGACAGTAGCCATAAAAGGGACTGAAATTAAAGACTTGTTAGACCGGGAAGGGATAGAGGTGTCGAACCTGGGGAACTATCTGAAGGGCTTGCAAGAGTACGATCAGCATGTAACAAAGCCTTATCGAGGACACTATTTTTATACAGCAGCAGAAGATCAGAATGAAGAAGATGTAAACCCTGAAGGCGAGCTGGCAGGAGCTTCAGCTGAATAGTTGGAAAAACGTCCTGCCTGTGTACAATTTTATTCCATTCATTGATAGCTCAGGCCAAACATTCATCATGTTTGGCCTGATTCTTGTTTATTCATTTTTCCTTATCATCATATAATTTTAAGCAAGCTCATTCATTTCTTTCTCTTAAGATTTCTCGGAACATAATCAGGAAAATCGGTAATGATTCCGTCTACTCCCGCATCTAGAAGAGGCTGCACCTGTTCAGGATTTCTAACAGTCCAAGACTGAATTTTCATCCCGTATGTGTGAACTTTGTTTACCAGATCTTTGTTAACAAGATTCAAGCTTGGATTCACATAAGAAGCGTAATGAGAATGCTTTATGAGAGCTTCATCTGTTAAGTCTTGTGGAAGGTATATCAGCAATCCTACTGGTATCTGTGGCAGCAGCTGATGAAAGGTTTTCATAGATTGAAAGTCAAAAGATTGAACAATGATTTTTCCGTTTTTAGGCTTATGCATGTTTCGTTTTTTAAGCGCTTCGGCAACTTTTTCTTCAATTCCCGGATACAGCCATGGTGCTTTCAATTCAATCAGCAACCCTGTTTTTCCACGGTACTTGTCCAGCAGCTCATCTAAAGTCGGAATTCGTTCGCCTGTGAACTCTGAACCAAACCAGCTTCCGGCATCCAGTTTTCTCAGCTGCTGATAAGTCAAATCAGCAACATGTCCGCTTCCATCAGTAGTACGGTCAACTGTCACATCATGAATTAAAACCAGTTCTCCGTCCTTGCTCATTTGCACATCCACTTCTACAAAATCAGCTTTCATTTTAACTGCCTTTTCAAATGCAGCCATCGTATTCTCAGGCGCATAGCCTGAAGCACCTCTGTGTGCAACAATATCAACTTTTTGTGGTGCGGCGTGTGCCGTGAATCCAGGAACAATTCCAGTGACCAGAGCAGCAGCAACAAGAATTCCTGCAAGACTTTTTTTCAACATAAGTGCTTTTCCCTCCTTTACTTTTTCTATTTAATTGTAAAGTAGGAATATACAGGAATAATGACCGCCGAGAAAAGTGAGTGTTAATGTTACGTGACATCTCTGTAAATACGGTACCTTTGACTTGGGCAAAAATACATTTTTTATCAAAGACAATCATTTTCGAGCGAAAATATTGACTTGCAAAGCATTAATCTGACTTACTATTCTCAATAATAATTGGCATGCCTCCATCTCCTTTTCCTCCCCCGTAGTATTGAGGAACATCACCAGGTATAAACAGATCTCCAAGTTTAATATTTGTGTCAATTGTCTGCTGATCTTTTAGGGCAGGAATCACCACTTCAATATTGACCTTCAAATGAATGTAAAGTTCAAGAAATGTGTTATTAATGCCGGAGCTCGTCAGCCTGGTTTTGATTTCTGGAGATACATCGCTGACTAGATACGTTTCCACCGGAATTTTAGGACCATAACTCGACAGGACAGAGCTTCCCAGTATGGAGCCGAGGGGTATTTTATAAGTAACAGATGTTTTCATATCTTTATCCAGCTGATTGGTTTTTTCACCAAGTTTTTCGGAAATTTCGTCTGATACATCTGCGACAATCCTGTTATAGGCACTTTGGTTAAAGCTGTAAGTCCTTGCTGAGTTTTCTTCGTTCTCTCTAATCACAATAATGTCATCAAGATCTACATTACTGACAGAGTTTCGTATTGTCTGGCTGATAATATCTGTCGTAATTTCTTTGATCTCGGTTCTGGACATGCTCATTAAGATCGGTTTTATTGCTCTATCAACGATCATGAGAGACATAAGATTCAGCAGAAGAAACAGAAAAAAGGACAGAACAAATACCTGTTTACCAGAAAGCGGCTTTCTCCTTGGCCGGGCTCCTCTATATAAAAATCGTTTCCGCTTCAACAAAGCACTTCACCTCTTTGTACATATTTATGATTGCTGACAGCGGATTATTGATAGAAAGAGAGAAAAAAGGGACAGAACCTGAGATTTCATGTTCTGTCCCGTTCTTATTATTTCTTCTGGATGGGAATCCAGATTTCACATACATAATCTTCTGCGCTTAGATCTCCTTTAGTATACAGCTCAAATTCAGGATACCCCGCGTGTTCATAGCCCGTGGACGGAAACCATTCAGCATAAATTCTTTTCCACACATCCACAACCGCATGCGGAACCGGACCAACTGCTTTAAAAACCGCCCAGTGACATGCGGGAATATGAACATGCTGCAAGTTTCTCACTTCCTTATCTGTTTCTGCACCAATCAGATAGGTAAACTCTTCCTTGGAACTGTCAAAGGCTGAACATACTCCCAATAAATGTTCAGCTCCTGTATCTTCAAGGATACTGTATGTTATTCCACGTTGATCCATTTCCCTCCAGAAGTCAGGTACTTCCTGAAGATTTTGGCCATTTACAGTTGTGACTGTTTTTCCGATACCTGCGGCTTTCCAAGCTCCTTTTTCAACAATGCGATAGTCCATTTCGTATTCTCCCCTTAAAGTAATTTGAAAGGAAAGCTGCGGAAATGCTTTTAAGAGCTGACTGCCCGTTTTAACACTGGACGGCGTTACACCATGCACTTTCCTGAAAGCCTTGGAAAAAGACTCAGGAGATTCATAGCCGTATTTTAATGCCACATCAATCACCCTGATGCCGTTTTGACAAAGCTCCTGTGCAGCCCTTGTCAGTCTTCTTTTGCGAATGTACTCTGCGCAAGTGCAGCCTGTCAGGACATGAAACATCTTCTGAAAGTGAAACTTGGACGTAAAAGTCATCCTCGCCATTACTTCCATGTCTATATCGGCATCCAGATGCTGCTCAATATACTCCAAACAGTCATTCATCTTTTTTAACATTTCCACTGTGCGGTTCTCCCCTCTGTTACTACCATAATATTTTTCTCCATTTCTATCCGGTCTTTTTCTGCTCTTTTGGAACAGGTTGAATAAAGTCATAATAATAAAATTCAACTTATGAACATTCGAACAAAAAAAGGCGCTTTTCCCGCGCCCCGCCTACAGTACAATGGGCAATATGTAATGAAAAAAATAAATTTACTTAATACAAAGACAAATGTTTCGTATATTTTTTGGCAGTATCCCTTGGCATTGGCGGAAGTGCTACAACTGTCAAGGACCCCTTCTCAATCTCTGTCAGGCCGCTGTCCCTTATAGAGTAAAATCCTGCTTGCTCCAGATTCTCTAAATCCTTACGAGTTCCCTTCAAAACGATTTTCTTCATGCCCTGCTTTGTATACCAATCTGAAAACCATTGAATTTGCTCTGACCCCTTTTTTTCGCTGTTTGCAAGGATATCAACGCTGGCAATGGTAGCAGCGTGAGCAGCCTGTGCGGCAATCTTCCCAGCTGACATGTTTAATTCTTTATTCACCACGTAATACTGGACAATTTCTTCCAATGTATTCATCTCCTTTGTTTAGCAGAGAGCTGCTAAATTAATAGTTGTAACTAATCTTTGTTCATTCACTCTGTTTGCTATTGCAATGCCAATTTCACTTGACTCGGATGCTTGTCAGGGACTACAAATCCCACTGAACGGAGGTATTAGGTAAGTCCATAAGATTGTTATTAGGGTAGAAAGGCGCGTTGTGAAAGGCACTAAACTTATATATAAACGGAGGAACTCCGCCTAATCAGAAAAAACAACGAAAATGAACTGAAATAAACGGAAGTTTTTCGCTTAATCGCCTCAAAAACCTTAGAATAGATGGTTTTCAACAGCTTAAGCGGAATTCATTCCTTTATTTCCTCTAAAAAACGGGCTGATCTGGATTTAACCGGAATTACTACGCTTATTTTACCTTTGTTAAGGTGGTAAGGCGTTATGTGAAAGCCACTATACATTAATCCTGATTTTCTAGAATATAAACTATTTTCAGCAGGTAACCTGAAATTACCTCATTATCTATAATAATGTAGATGGCAGCAAACACATAAAAAAAGGAAACTGTTAACATTGCAATAACAGTTTCCTTTTGCTGCTGACTTATTTGTAATATGGAGGTAAGTTCACTCCCTGCCTATTGCACTTTCAAATACTCATCAATAAAGCTGTCTAAGTACTGAGTGCCGGAAATCCGGCTGTTGCACAAATGGGGATCAAAGCAGACATAATGCCCGATGGCCTTGTAGTAATCAGGGTTACTAGGATTCTTTGCTTTAGTAATGGCAGATAGAAAAGTTACTTGACTATGGCTGTTGCAAAAGGAACACATATTGTCTCTGTTAACCATCGTAAATTTGCATTCCACCCCGATTAGTTCACCTTCACGCTCAAAAAGAAGGTAGCGTTTATTGGTGCTGATATCAGACCAGCTCAAATAGGTTGTACGTTGCAGATGGTACTCATTGTAATCTGGGAATTTCAGCTTTTTCACTTTTGGAAACAACTTCTGTATGTCTTTTTCGCTGACTTCCGGAAATCGAATAACATAATGAGTCAGCCTTTCCAAGTACTTTTCAATGTGTAGGTCACTATATGTGTCATCAAGTTGAAGCATCGAACTCTGCTCACTGTCTGCATGGGGAAAGAGACTGAGTATCTTATCCATTGTCATCTCTTTTACCGCCTGCAGGACTGAAGAGTCAGTGGTCCGCTTGCTTGTATCCTTCAGCATGTTCAGCTGCTTTTTCATATAATTAAATTGCTCATTTTTTATAAAAGCTTGTGTCATCTAGAAGCCTCCTTGCTTTACAGCTATTGTATAGCATCAAAAATAGAAAAGATACGGCGAGAAGAAATAAGTTACAATGTTATATTAACTGGATTTCTTTTGTGAGGGAAACCTTACGTACTCTCTAAATTTCAATATACTCAGAAGGATGATGAAATTGCAATGAGTGCTGCATGGGGTTAAGGTGGTCTTCATCACAACAAACGTAAGGTTAACAACACCTTTTACCTCCGGGAAAGTATCATCATTGAACTACCCGCCACTTAACTGCTCTTGCGAGCTGTTTGAAGTGGGGGATTCCTAAGAACACCAGCGTAACCGCTAGTTATGGATTAGGCTATCCCGTTGCACCGACGGTTAGAAGCCTTA
>NZ_WKKI01000059.1 GCF_009674805.1 Metabacillus lacus
GCGTCGGCGTCGGCTTCTGCGTCGGCGTCAGCTTCAGCGTCGGCGTCAGCTTCGGCGTCGGCGTCAGCTTCTGCGTCTGCATCGGCTTCGGCATCGGCTTCTGCGTCGGCGTCTGCGTCTGCATGAGCTTCGGCATCGGCGTCGGCTTCTGCATCTGCTTCTGCGTCTGCATCTGCGTCTGCATCGGCTTCTGCATCCGCTTCGGCATCGGCTGTCGCTTCTGCATCTGCATCGGCATCGGCTTCTGAATCCGATTCTGCATCGGAGTCTGCTTCTGCATCGGAGTCTGCTTCTGCATCGGCTTCAGCATTGGCTTCAGCATTCGCTTCGGCATTTGCTTCTGATTCTGATCTGGCGTCTGACTGAGAATGCGAATCTGCGTCGGATTCTGAGTCTGAATCCGCTTCTGCGTCTGCATCTGCTTCTGCATCGGCATCTGACTCCGAATCTGAATCTGCTTCTGCGTCTGCATCTGACTCCGAATCTGAATCTGCTTCTGCATCTGCATCAGAATCTGAATCCGATTCTGCATCTGACTCTGAATCCGATTCTGAATCTGAATCTGCATCTGATTCTGAATCTGCATCAGCGTTTGCATCCGCATCCGATTCTGAATCTGCATCAGCGTTTGCATCCGCATCCGATTCTGAATCTGCATCAGCGTTTGCATCCGCATCCGATTCTGAATCTGCATCAGCGTTTGCATCCGCATCCGATTCTGAATCTGAGTTTGCGTCAGCGTCTGAATCCGCCTCCGCATTTGAGTCTGAGTTTGCGTCAGCACTGGCATCATTATTTACATCAACATCAACATTTACATTTGTACTTAACTGATACTCTAATTCTTTAATTCTATCGTGAAGTCTTTTCTTTTTTCTTTTCAACATAGCTGCAGGAAGATTCTCAGGGTTGCTTTGAAGCTCCTGCATCTTAGCTTTCAGGCTATTCAATCTGTCGTGTAGACGTTGTTTTCTTTTATCATGGCGATGATTTTCGCGAGCCAATTAACTTCCTCCTTCCAAGATACACTACATTCTATTTAAATTAGGGATGCAATGCTCTAGGAGCAATAACCAAAAAACAGTAGAATTTTAAAGTTGTACTAGACGAATAGCCTTTCCGGATAGGGAAAGGCTTATTGCATGAGAATATTATCCTTCCTGCTCTTCAGCAGGTTTCTCAGCTAACTTATTTTCAAGCTTTTCAATTTTAGCAGACAACTTTTCTCTTTTTTTCTGGTTTTCTTCGTTATTTTCCAAAGCGCTTAGTTCTTGATTCAACTTTTCCAGCTTTTCCGTTCTTTTGGCAAGCTTTCTCTCCTTCATGCGTATCCCCCCTTTGCTCAATTCCTTAGCAGTATAGTTAAGAGTACCTCATTTGTTGTGGGGGATTTCATCAGATAAAGAGCGGAAATTGCCTTTGCTCCTCTCAGCCACCCGTTCAACATGAGGAATACTGAATACTTTTAAAAATGATTATTCAATAGCAGAATTAGTAGGATTCTTTCATAAATTCACAAAAAAAACTGCCCGGAAAGGCAGCAGTAAAGTACTTATTTTACATAATTCCTAAGCTGTTAAGAAAAACGAGAATGATGGTTGCCGGGACAATCCACTTTATGAGAAAGCGCCACACGATGTAATACCCTGAGGAAATGCTGCCGACCATAAATTCTTTTTCTGTTATTTTCGGATCCATTCGTCTGGAAACAAATAAGGAAATCAGCAGACACCCGAGAGGAAGAAGTATATTGCTGACGAGAAAATCTGTCAGATCAAAAATGCTTCTGCCAAACAGCAGGACTCCTTCCAGGACATTGAAGGAAAGTGCAGCCGGAATGCCGGCAAAAAAAAGAACGACTCCTAAACTCCACGTAGAAGCTCTTCTTGTCCGCTTTCCTCCCGCTGTTAAGGCAGACACAATGATTTCAAGCATGCTGAAGGAAGATGTTAGTGTTGCAAACAGAAAGAGTATTAAAAATCCTGCGAGAAACAGTTCGCCGAACGGCAGCTGCGAGAATACCGCAGGCAGCACCATAAACAGCAAACCCGGCCCTTGGGCAGGCTCCATTCCGAAAGCAAAAACAACAGGGAAGATTGCCAGCCCCGCAAGCAGTGAAACAAATATATTCATAAAAGCAACAGAGTTTGCAGAAGAAGGAAGGCTTACGTCCCTGCCTAAATAAGAACTGTATGTCACCAGCACGGAAAAGCCTACGGCCAGTGCAAAGAAAGAATGCCCGAGAGCGTACAGGACAGATTCACGGGTAATTGCTGAAAAATCAGGGTATAAAAAAAACCTGACGCCCTCCATAGCACCTTCAAGGGTTAACGACCTGATCACAAGCATCACAAAGAACACAAATAAAAGCGGCATCATATATTTACTTGCTTTTTCAATTCCATTTTGAATACCTAGAGAAACGACTGCAATGTTAATCAGCAGGAAGGCAGCCAAACCAAGAAGTGCTATTGTCGGAGTTCCGGTAATTCTTTCGAAAAGCCCGGGATAATCAGCACCATTCCCAATTACCCTGCCGCCGAGGGCCAATATACTGTATATAAGAACCCAGCCGCCAATCACCGAATAAAACGATAATAGTAAAAAGCTTCCCACTACGCCTAAAGCACCTGTATATTTTAGTGAACTTTTTGGCGATAGCTTCCGGTAAGCAGAGACCGCTTCTGTCTGTGCCCCTCTTCCAATAATAAATTCAGCTATAACAAGCGGAAGGCCGATCAGAATGGTAAATAGGATAAATAACATTAAAAAAGCTCCCCCGCCGCTCATACCTGTTACATAAGGAAACTTCCAAATAGCGCCCAGCCCGATTGCGGCACCGGCAGATGACATAATAAAACCAAATTTTGAGCCCCATTGCTCTCTTTTATTTTGACCCACTAAGATGCACCCTTCTCTGTATCTAAAATTTTGCTAACTTCCCACATATCAGGTAAGTAATGCAGATTTCTAACATTCTTCAAATATTGTACATCAGATGGATTTTCTCTGCCTGTTTTCAACCTTACGCCCATTCTGCCCTATATGGGCTTTTAGATGGCTGCAGATAGCTCACATTATATTCTATATAATAAAGCCCTGCATCATGCAGGGCCTCTGTTAATTCAATATTTCTTTCACTCTTCCAACAATCCCGCCTTCAAGTCTCACCTTAATTCCGTGGGGATGAGTCGGGGAGTTTGTCAGTATTTTCTCTACTATTCCTTCTGTCAGCTTTCCAGTCCGCTGATCCTGCTTCTGAACAACCTTTACCGAAGAACCAATTTTTATACTGCTTCTATTCGTACCATCCATGTTATCACTCCTTTACTTAGACCACCCTGAATATGAAAAAAAGGCAAGAAAGCAATGAAATCTTTCTTACCTTTATAGACAGTTGCAGGCTGCTTTAAACACTTTTTACTTCTTGAAAATACCAAATGGCTTTCCAATTGGCAGGAACACACGGCCAAAATGAGTGTTCAGTACAATTGCAGCCGATCCGTAAAATGACAAAAGCGCAATACAGAGCTCAGCCACAGCAGCAAGCATATGCGTTGCATCATGCATAATACCAAATGAGCTGAGGAAAAGGCCGATAAATAATAGATCAATAAAAACAAAAATAAAGAATAATACTTTATGTGTTTCAAGTGCACCGATTGTCATATAGATACTGAAAATCAGGTACCCGAGAAATGCTATGCCTAGCTGGCGGGGATCTGCATTAGCCGCCAGGTTTTCTCCGAAGAAGCCAAGCTGAATCATCCAGCTCATGCCAACTCCAAACCAGAATAGGCCGAACGCACCAAACGCAGTTGTTCCAAAAATATTATTATGCTTGGCATCCTGCACTGCTGCAAACAGCTGTGCCAGCCCGCCAAGGAAAAACGCCCATGGCAGAATCATAGAAAGCCCGTCCGTTAGACCAAGCTTCTGAGAAGAAGCTACAAGCGTAACCATCGCAAGACCGAACAAACCTATCGCTGAAGGATCAGCAGTTGTAATTTTAACTTGTTGTGTATTCTGAGTTTCCATATTATCCTCCTAAAATAAACATACCTATGTAATTTATAGGATTTTTCAGGTCGTGTCAATAACACATATTGGTCGAGCGCTGAAGCAGCACTGAATTCGCAAGCACCTGCACTCTATTTATGATAAGCTTGGAGAAATTTTCACGGGAAAACTATCTTCAATTAAATTATTGCAAGCAACGTTGAATCAGTTTTCAATTCAGCAATACTATTTTCGGTCAGTTCATAAAATCGTGTAAATTAGTTACATGTATTCGACATAACTAAATAGGAAAAGATTGTTTTTTCAAAAAGGGGGAAAGGCGTCTTGCGAAAGCTATTATGCATATATAAACGGAGGAAAGGCGTCTTGCGAAAGCTATTATGCATATATAAACGGAGGAACTCCGCCTATTCAAAAAAAACAGAGTAAATGGACTGAAATAAACGGAGGATTTCCGTCTAAGCACCTAAAAACCCTTAAAATGGAGTGTTTTCAGCAGTTTAAGCGGAATTTATTCCCTAATTTCCTTTTTAAAAAAACTTATTTTGAATTTAACCGGAATTCTTACTCTTATTTTTCCTTTTTTAGGATGGAAGGTGTCTTGTGGATTTAAATTCATAATCAATCCTTTTAAACGGAATGGTTTCCTTCGGTGAAAATATTGTTGCTGGGGGTAAATAATATGACTCTACCTTTTTACACAATCATACGGGCTTAATCCGTTTTCCTGCGCTGACCGTCAGCTTTGCAGAAGGCGAAAATAGGATCTGTATGACACCCCCGTCAGATATTTTGTTCTTCATGAAACTGAAAGAGTACCTGAATAAGCCTCGTTTGTTCTACTATCTTCGAGATGCTATAACAAAGTGAACGGGTTTGTTCTACTATCTTCGAGATGCTATAACAAAGTGAACGGGTTTGTTCTACTATCTTCGAGTTGCTATAACAAAGCGGACGGGTTTGTTCTACTATCTTCGAGATACTATAACAAAGCGGCCGGGTTTGTTCTACTATCTTCGGGATGCTATAACAAAGCGGCCGGGTTTGTTCTACTATCTTCCAGTTGCTATAACAAAGCGGCCCCGTTTGTTCTACTATCTTCGGAAAAACCCCAGATACTATAACAAAGCAGCCCTGTTTGTTCTACTATCTTCAAGATGCTATAACAAAGCACCCTCGTTTGCTCTACTATCTTCGAGTTACTATAACAAAGCGGCCCCGTTTGTTCTACTATCTTCGAAAAACTCCCAGATACTATAGCAAAGCAGCCCTTCCTATGAGCCTCTCGCTGTAACAAACAAAAAGAAGCCCTGTCTCAATGGGCTTCTCACGTATGTTAATGTCCATTTACTTACTTATCCGTATTTCTTCTGATGTTCCTTCTTCAAAGCCAGATATTCTTTATCTTCTCTGGCAAGCTTCCATTTTTCCATAAAAATAGAGGCTGATTCGGCTTTAACCGGATCGATTTGACGTTCATTTACATTACCATCTTCATCATACTTTTTGCCGCCTTTGTAATTTGTATAGCGGCGGGCCCTCGTATAGCCCATCTGAATAAATTTCCTCGCCATATCCATTCCTACAAAATCATTATTTTCCTTATAATCCAAAAACATCTGATAGATTTTTTCTGAAGACTCCTTTGCTATATCAGGAGTTTTAAATCTCCAGTGCTGCAAAATTTCACTTTTGTAAGGCTCAACAAGAAGCACACCCTGCTCTCCCCGGCCAACCCTGTAAAGCTCCGGGTGCTTGCGGAAATCAATAGTATCAAAGTCTAGTGAATAGTCAAAAGGCATGGCCACGTCACCCTTTTTTCCTCTATGTTTCCACGGGATGACACCCTTCAAACTTATGAAGCTTTTATTTGCCGGCCATCTTTCATATACACAATTCTGTCCGCAAGCGCCTTGGCATCCGCTTCATCGTGCGTCACTAAAATGGACGTCGTTTTTGTTGCTTTTAAAATATCTCTCAATTCATCACGAATTTTCTTTTGCAGATTAGCGTCTAGGTTGCTGAACGGTTCATCCAATATTAACAAGGAAGGCTTTGGAGCCAGTGCTCTTGCCAGGGCAACACGCTGCTGCTGTCCTCCACTCAATTCATAGGGATAGCGCTTCTGATAGCCCTGCAGGTTTACAAGGTTCAGCATCTCTTCCACACGCATCTTTTTATTTGCCCTGGAGGTTCCCTTTAACCCAAATGAGATATTTTTCTCAACGGTCATATGGGGAAATAGAGCATAATCCTGAAACACCATGCCTACTCCCCTCTTTTCAGGAGGGGTAAACCGGATGTTATCCACAACTGTTTTCCCGGCAATCTTAATAGTTCCGGCAGCTGGAATTTCCAAGCCTGCTATCAGCCTTAACAGCGTACTTTTCCCGCTTCCGCTTTCACCGAGAATGGAGACGATTTCGCCATCGCTAATGCTGAGAGTGAAGTTTTTAATTGTTTCTTCCTTGGCATTTCTGTACTTATACAGAAGTTCTTGAATTTGAATAAACATCAGCTGTGCTCCTTTTCCAATAATTTATGAAAGACAAAAATACAAAAGCCGCTAATCACAATAATCAGCAGGGAAGCAACCGAGGCCTCCTGAACTCTTTCATCATTTGCATATTTAAAAGCCTGTGTGGCCAGGGTGGAAAAGTTAAAGGGCTGCAAAAACAGAGTAAGCGGAAGCTCTTTTAAAATATCCACAAACACCAGGATAAAGCCGCTGAAAATGGCACCTCTCAGCATAGGAATATCAATCCTGAAGAAGGTTTGCAAAGAATTTGAACCCAGTGTTCTGGACGCTTCTGAAAAAGAACTCCCGACTTTATCAAAACCGGATTCAATCGAGTTAAATCCTATAGCAAGAAAGCGAATAATATAAGCAGAAATCAGCATAACCAGACTGGTTCTCAACACAATGGCAGGCTCCATATTGATACGGCTGAGCATGCTGTACAGCTGTTGATCCAAAGCAAGAAACAGTGAAATAACGCCAATTGCAATTGCTGCCCCCGGAATTGAATACCCAAGCGTGGTTAACCTGGATATGATTTTCGGGATAACGCCTTGATGAAGGCGGGTATAATTCGAAATGACCAGAGCAATCAACAAGATCAATGCCGAAGCAATGGAAGCTGCAAAAACAGAGTTCCATGCCAGAGTAAGAAATGTTGCGTTCAGTACCTTTTCATACGTCATTGTGGCCCAGCTCAGCAGCTGCAGAACCGGTATTATAAAAGCAACGGAGAAAATGGCCAAGCAATAGGCTGCGGCTCCCCAGCTTTTTATACCTGTCAGCCTTTTCGGCTGTATAGGCCTGATTTTTGCAGTTGTATAGCCAAATCGCTTTCTGCCTCTAAGAATTCTTTCCAAAATCAGCACAAAAATGACCAGGATCATGAGAGATCCCGCGAGTTTTAATGCAGAATCCAGATCCTTCATGCCATACCAGGTTCTAAAAATAGCAGTGCTGAAGGTCTGAATGCCAAAATAGCTGACAACGCCATAGTCATTCAGCACTTCCAAAATGACCAGTGTGGCGGCTCCAACAATTGCTCCTCGTGAAATTGGCAGTGCTACACGAAAGAATACCCCGATAGGTCCGGCCCCCAGGAGCCTGGCATTCTCAATCACAGAAGATGACTCATTTTGCAGAAACCCCCTTGTGATGGTGTACACGTAGGGATACAAGCATATGGTAAAGATAAACACTGCACCTTGAATATTCATGATATTAAAATAGCTTTGGTTCACTGTTATATCAAAAGAATTCCTCAGGGTAGACTGAATGACACCTGTGTAGTTCACAATCCCATGATACGTATAGGCAGCAATATAAGGCGGAACAGCCAGAGGCAAGATCAGCGCCCATTTGAAAAATCTGCTGAACGGAAAAGAATATACAGCAAGCAGCCATGCCAGGCTGGTTCCAATCAAAGTCGCTGCTGCAGCTGTAAAAAACAAAATGACGACCGTATTATAAACATAATCCTTCAATAAATATTCTTTAATATGACTCCAGTTTTCATTCGGCTCCGAAAACATCTGGACGCCAATGATGAAATTGGGAATTAGCATGATTGAGATAAATAGAATGCTGAGCAAAAACCAAATATTCAGTTGCTGCTTTATTCGTCTTAAAAATTTCATAGCTGTCCATCCTTTATCCCAAATCCTGCGAAACTGTTTATCTATTTCATTATAAACGATTATCATTCTCAATGGAATCCTATTATAAGAGTAATAGGGGATGACATTATTTGCTTTGCTGTACTAATGTTACGCTGCCCGACTATATTGGGATAAATTTATTAAGATTCAGCCTGACTGGTTTATTTTGACTCTGGAGCTCTAATCATAAACAAAATGCTCCGCAGCTGCGGAGCATTTCTAATATACTTATTTCCAGCCTGCTTCATTAAACAGTTTAATTGCTTGCTGCTGATTTTTGCCCAGCACTGATAATGAGATGTCCTGTTCCTTAAAGTCACCCCATGATTTCAGCAGCTCAGCTGTCTCAACATTTGGGTTTGCAGGATACTCATAATTTACCTCTGCAAATCGTCCCTGAGCTTTTTCACTAGATAGGAACTCGATAAATTTCACAGCATTTTCAGCATTTTTAGCATGCTTTGTGACAGCAATGCCGCTGACGTTAATATGTGTTCCGGTCGTTTCCTGATTAGGGAAGAAGACTCCTACATTTTCTGCTACTTTTACTTCCTCAGCATCTTCAGAATTCAGCATTAAGCCAATATAGTAAGTGTTCATGATGGCCACATCGGCTTCACCAGCTGCGACAGCCTTTGCCTGATCTCTGTCATTCCCCTGTGGCTCTCTCGCCATATTTTCAGCAAAGCCCTTTGCCCATGCCTTTGCATCTTCTTCTCCGTTTACCTCAATAAGGGAAGAAAGCAAAGAGATATTATACATATTCTCAGAAGGACGGGCTACGACTCTTCCTTTCCATTGAGGCTCTGCCAAAGCTTCATAGGTTGATAGCTCCTCAGGCTTTACACGATCCTTGGAATAAACAAGAACACGTGCCCGTTTTGCCATCCCAAACCATTGATCATCCTCATCACGAAGTTTTTCAGGAATGTTCTCTTCAATGATTTTGCTTTCAACAGTCTGGAAAAGACCAGATTCTTTCGCAGTGTGAAGATTTCCCGCATCTGCAGTAAAGAAAAGATCGGCTTCAGTAGATTCGCCTTCCATGTTCAGGCGCTCCAAAAGCTCATCGCCCTTTCCTTCCACTACATTTACCTTAATGCCAGTTTCCTCTTCGAAGATTTTATAAAGTTCAACATCAGACTCGTAATGTCTGCTCGTATACAAATTCACTTCACCCGGCTCTTGTGTTTCCTGCTTCTCTTCTGTCTGATTTTCAGAAGCAGAATTATTCTGCCCAGTGTTACCGCAGCCAGCTAAAGCAGCTAATGCAAGCAGAAGTACTAAACTCAATGAAAATACCTTCTTAAACATAT
Source organism: Metabacillus lacus (assembly GCF_009674805.1). GTDB lineage: Bacteria > Bacillota > Bacilli > Bacillales > Bacillaceae > Metabacillus_C > Metabacillus_C lacus. The sequence continues at coordinate 9,513 of NZ_WKKI01000059.1, forward strand.
GTTGACAGCCCCCTGTATGTAAGTAATAATGATTCTCAATATCATTATCGTTGATAATCATTATCATGTCAATCGTTTTTTAACGCTTTCATTTTTTAAGAAGAGTGACAACTATTCCAGCACTTACACTCATAGTTATTTTTTGAAAGGCTTGAACGGTTTGGGGCTGCAATATAGACATGCTGAGGGATCTCAGTCAGCATGACAAATAGACGTAACATTTCCGCTTATTGAAAAAATAGCAGAAAAAAAGCCCTAAATAGACGGAGAATTTTCTTCTATTGGCCTAAATCAGCATGAAATCGGGGCTTTTTATGGGCATTACGGAAATAACTCCCCTTATTTCCCCTTAAATAAGCCTTGTTTTTTCATTAACCGGAAAGGCTCCTTTTATTTTTCTGTTGCTGTTAATCAATTCAGAATCCGTAGATGATGAAACACTACAAACAGCAAGAAGCCGGGAATCACTCACTATTCCCGGCACCACTAGCTTATGGATTTATTGAAAAGCTGCTGTTATCGAATTTCAATCATATCAACATTTCCGGAAACTTCATTTGCCACCAGCACCAAAGACGTTTTGGTTGGACTGTCCTTTGCCTCGACAAGGCTGATGCCTTCCGGTCCAAGGGAGCCGCTTGTGGAAACACTGCTTCCGTTAAAATCTCTTAAATTAATATAATCATAGAACTTGGCGTTATGAACATCTGTTACATCATACACCATGATTCCGCCGATTCTTTCAAGGCCGATGAAAGCATATGTTTTCCCTTTTATCTTCATTACTTTAACATCTTCAGGCTCAGGACCCTTTTTTCCGCTTCGGGAGTCCAGCTCCGTTTTGCCGTGAGATGAGTTAAACGCCTGAGGATAACGTTCCGCTGTAATTCTTTCAAAATCAGAACCGCTGTCAAATACTTGTTTCATAGTATTTGCTTCCCAAATAGAGAATGAACGGGCTCCAAGAATATAGGTTTTGTCAGCATCCAGACCTTCTCTTTCGCTGTTCAGGAGCCTGTCAATCTTATACTGTGTGCCTGGCAGTGTGTAAAAGGCAATATCCGCATACGAATACGGCTTGGTTCCCCATTCCCTTGCATCGCCTTCGTTTGCTGTAAAAATATAATCTTTCCCTTTGATTTTGGCGGATGCAATTCCGTCAGGCATATACACACCGTGTAAATCCTGGTTTTCAAGAAGTACTTTGCCATCCTTAAGTGCATCAAGCTCGTTTCCTGGAAGGTTGTGATCCTTGAAGCCAAGTCCTTTTATGCTTGTGAATTTTTGGGCCTTCAGATCAAAAACAGCAATGGCATTGGCTTCTTGAAGAGACACATATGCATATTTATTGTTTTCAGATACTGCAATATACTCCGGTTCCAAATCTTCCGAAGGCTTAGTCCCCGGCTTAAGCAGCACACCGTCGGCGATGAGCTTTGCTTTTGCTTTTTCAGAATCAAATGCCTCAAATCCAATCGTATCAGCCTGGGCCTTCTTTATTCCTTTTTTCAGGTCAATCACCGTAATGCTTCCCTTGGGATTTACAGCACCTGGAGCATTGTAACCTTCTCGCGGCTCACCTTCGTTTGCTGAAAGGAGGTATTTGTTGTCATGTGAAAAGGTAACCATATCAGGCTGTACACCGGCAGAAAAATGCTTCATATAATTCCCGTTATAATCAACTGCGACAATGTATCCGCCGTCCGTGTAGGTCTTACCTTGAACAGCCAAAGCAACGATTTTCTCTTTTGTATTCACAGCCACACTTGTAATATCTCCTACTGAAAAACCGTATTCTTTGCCCATCTCATTCAGTTGAAGACGCTTTTCCAGCTTTAGTTCTGTCTGTTTTCCTGATGAAGAAAGTTTTTTAGTGCTGACGATGTCTACAGACTGTGCAGCACCGTTCACAAGATACATTTTATGGTTATCGGAATTATAGGCAACAATTTCTGCCACTCCACCGTCACTGCTGCTTAATCCAGTATGATAGCTGGCCAAATGGCGCAGCTTGCCATTCATGCTGCCTGTCTCAAATTGATATTGCTGTACGGGAGCATTTTCAGCATGAACACTTACCGGGATTATGCCTGCAAGCAGACTGAATGTTAATACAGGACTAATGATGTTTTTTCGATTCAACATTGATTAAGCCTCCCTTTTTGTTTCTTACAAGGGATATTATGTCATGCAGAAAAGATGGAAAACAGGAGAATTGTGTTACAATTCTGATAAGATTTTGTAAAACGGGACAGAGGGACGGTTCCGGGACAGAGGGACGGTTCCCTTGTCCCAAAATACCTATTTTTTCAATAGAAAAATGAACCGAAATTAGTGAGCATTACTCCGTTTAATTTTTTGAAGGGTTTGTTTTTGTTTGAAAAGCAAAACCTATTCCCTAGCTGCTTCTTTTTTTTGATTGAATGATATAAGCAACAGTGAGTTTTGTACTATTCCAAATATTTTGACATCTCTTCCGACAGACTCTATCATTAACTTGAAAAGTAGAGGAGGAATCAATAAAGATGGAAAAGCTTTTATCCAAATGTACAATCCCTGTACTCCTGTCTGCCACCTTTCTTATGGCCCCCGCAGTTTCAGCAGCGGAAACTCCTTATTATGGAAAAAGCTATACTCAGCCTGAACAAGTAAGACACCTTTTTCCCGAACTGGAAGTAAAGGATGGAACACCTGCTTTTTCAAGAAGCGGCGATTCTTTTACTTCTCAGGAAGAAATGTTCTCCTACATAAGAAATCTTGAAGCCAAGAGTCCTTATTTGACAGTCAAAACAATCGGAACATCACAGGAAGGCCGTGCGATCCCTGCCCTTTATTTTACGAAGGACAAACAAATTCAGCCTGGAATATTATCAAAAAAACCTATTGTTTGGGTACAAAGCCAAATTCATGGAAACGAGCCGGCCAGCGGCGAGTCTATTCTGGCATTAGCTAATAGACTAACTGGAGATTTAGGTAAGGAAGTTCTTGATAAAATCAATGTGATTATTGTCCCAAGGGTCAACCCTGACGGCTCATATGCTTTTACAAGACAACTGGCTAACGGACTGGATGGTAATCGCGATCACATTAAACTGGAATCACCAGAAGTGAAAGCCATCCACAAGGAATTTAATAAGTATTCTCCTGAAGTCGTCATTGATGCCCACGAATATTCTGTCAGCAATAGTGCCTTTAGCCGTGTTGGAGAAAAAGGGGCACTGAATTATTATGACATTCTTATTCAGTCAGGGCGTAACCTTAATATCCCGAAAAAAATCCGGACAATGTCCGATTCGCTGTACGTTAATCCTACATTAAGCGACCTGGAGCAAAAAGGGTTTACTGGTGAGATTTATTATACAGCCGGCAGGGACAGCCAGGGAGAAATCAATGTAATTGAAGGATCCACAGAACCGAGAATCGGACGCAACTCTTTTGGTCTTTATCCTTCCTTCTCATTTCTCGTAGAGAGCCGAGGAATTGGAATTGGTCGCGAAGATTTTGGGCGGCGTGTTAGTGCACAAATTGCAACGCATGAGAAACTATTAAAACAAACAGCTCACCATGCCAGCCAAATCAAAAATACGGTTTCTCTGGAGAGACTTTCACTAGTTCAGAAAGGATTAGTGCCAAATGACCGTGATCCAATCATTATTGATAGTGAAAATAAGGAACTTGCCGGGCAAACTCTGGGTGTAGTCGACATTGCTACAGGTACTGTTAAGGATATTCCTGTCAAATACTTCAGTGCCACTGAAGCAGAACCAACTTTAGTAAGAGAAAGACCTACAGCGTATCTGCTGATGCCAGGGAATGAAGGAATTGCTGAAAAGCTGAAAAATCAAGGATTAACAGGCTTTAAGCTTCCAGCAAATGTGAAACTGCCGGCGGAATCCTTCTTGGTAACAGCAAAAGAAAATGCGGGAGAATATGAAAACAGGCAGCTTGTTGATGTTGAAACTCAGGTGTCTAAGAAGACCGTCACCTTCCCGAAAGGCAGCTATGTGTTCTTAACAGGTCAGCCGCAAACAAATCTGTTATCTCTATCTCTCGAGCCGGAATCAGTTGACAGCTATGTCACTTTCAGCTATATTCCTTCCGAGATAGGAAAGGAACTGCCAATCTACCGTTTCACGGCAGATCCTAAAAAATCAAACATGAAAACGTTCTTGAAATAGATACAAATAAAAGAGGTGCAGATTGCACCTCTTTTATTAAGGGAAATTTCTTACTTTGTTTCAAAAAGGCGATGCTCTCTCCGTTATATGTCCATCTCCCAGCGTTCCTTTTCTGTTTCTTTGAGCTGCTGCTCTGTTTCTTGAGGATAAACTGTTCTGAATTTATGGTTATCCATCGGAATAATTTCAATCATTTTTTGAATCATTTCCTCAGGATCAAACTGATCCTTCAATCCCTCAGCCTGCTCTTTCATATCTTCTTTGCTTGTAAAGTTCTCCTCAGAGTCAAACCACTTCCACTTTTCCTCTGCACTTCTGTCATTAAAGCCTGTATCGTATGCACCTGGATTGATTGTTGCAACTTTTACGTTAAATGGTTCCAGTTCGGGCTTCATGGTTTGAGCAATTCCCTCAATTGCATGCTTCGTTGCAGTATACGGTCCAACGTAAGGGGTCGCTGAAATACCTGCCATCGAGCTCATAAAGATGATTTTTCCGCTTCTTTTTTCAACAAATTTCCTGGCTGCAATCTGGACGGTTTCCAGCGTTGCGAAGACATTTACTTCAAACAGCTCCCGAAATCGGTCCATCGGCACTTCTGCCAGGGGGCCTCCTTCATTAATTGCAGCATTTGCAACAAACACATCAAAATCATAATCTTCTATTTGCGCCCGATCGCGCGGATTTGTAATGTCCAGCTTAAAAACTTCCATATGAAGGCCCTGCTCCCCAGCCTCTCTTAATAAATCTGTTTTTTGGGAGGTAATTTCTGTCGTTGCAATAATGTGATGTCCCTTTTTTGCCAATCCAATGGCTGCTCCCCGGCCAAGTCCGCTGCCAGCACCTGTAATAAATATTGTTTTTGCCATAGTAATCCCCTCCTGAAAAGAATGTATTTTTGCAGTTTCCCTTATTGTTTCTGGGCAAAACGTTTCAGGCTGCTCTGGGAAATCAGATACAAAGTTTAATGCTTTACCCTCTGGGGAAGGGTAAAGATAGGGAATTTATCTAAGGAGGAGCAGTCATGCAAAAGTTGGATGAAGAAATACTATCAGTACAAAATCAAGTGGAAACAAACAAGAATCAACAGGCGAGTAAAGCTGTATTTACCCATCTTCATTTAAAAAAGCTGCATGAGCAGGTAGTTGTCATTACCGGTGCATCAAGCGGAATCGGTCTTGCCACTGCACGCATGGCAGCTGCCAGGGGCGCAAAAGTAGTCGCAGCCGCAAGAAATGAAGATGCGCTAAAGCAGCTTGTAGACGAACTCCGCAGCAAAGGCTGCCAGGCAGTGTATGTTGTGGCGGATGTCGGGATTGAAGAAGATGTCATGGAAATTGCCGATACTGCGGAACGAGAATTTGGAGGATTCGATACATGGGTCAACAATGCCGCAGTTTCTATTTACGGAAATGCTATGGACGTAAAAATCGCTGATATGCGCCATATGTTTGAAACAAATTTCTGGGGTGTTGTTTACGGCACAAGAATAGCTGTAAAGCATTTCAAGGATAGAGGCGTTCCAGGAGCGTTAATCAATATCGGCAGCTTGTTTGGAGACAGAGGTACAGTTGTTCAGTCAACGTATGCGTCGGCAAAATTTGCTCTCCATGGCTGGACAGAAAGCATCCGCATGGAGCTTGAGAAAGAAAAAGCACCTGTGTCTGTCACGTTAATACACCCGGGCAGAATTGATACTCCTTATAATGAACATGCGGTCAGCTATCTTGAAAAACAGCCTGCTCATGTAGGCATGATGTACACTCCTGAGGTAGTTGCTGAGGCAATTCTTTTTGCCGCAGAGCATCCTAAAAGAGACATATTTGTCGGCGGGCAGGCAAAATTTCTGGCAACCTTCGGAAGACTTGCGCCGCGCCTGATGGATAAATGGATTCAGCTTACGATGTACCGTACACAGCATGATGACAGACCTTCCAAACCAAGAGAGGAAAGTGCCCTGTATGACCCAGGCTACGGCATGCACGAAAGAGGAACCAACTCTGGCTGGGTAAGAGATAAAAGTCTTTATGTTGAAGCAACCAAACGTCCTGTCGCAACTGCTCTGGCTCTGGCCGGAATCGGTGCTTCCATCTGGGCAATGGCTCGCGGCAAAAATAAATAAACGTAGTGCTCTTGCACCGATAGATAGAAAAAATGCTGCTCTTTTTTAAGGGCAGCATTTTTTCTTGGAGCCTGAAGATCTTAAGTTCCGCAGTATGTTTGATAGGGCATCCCTGCAGGCGCAGGCTGTCTGCAGTAGTCTTTTTCCATATTGTCTTCGTACGGGTTTTGAAGGACATCAAGAAGACGTCCCAGGACAGTGAGGTCACCCTCCTCAACTGCTGCTTGCAGCGCCTCTTCAACAATATGATTTCTAGGAATCACAGCAGGATTGCTGCTTTTCATCAGCCGTGCTGAAGCTTCCTCGGTTTCTTCCTGTCTGCCCAGCCTTTCCTTCCATTGTTGATGCCACACTTGAAAGCCTTCATCATTCTTTATTTGAATTTCTTCCAATTCCCCTTCTGCAAGAGCCCTGAAAGTGTTTGTAAAGTCTGCTTTCTGCTCATGCATCATGCTGAGCAAGTCTTCAATTAGTGCTTTGTCCCCGGCCTCTTCATTGAAAAGACCGAGTTTTGCCCTCATGCCGCTCAGCCAATTTTGGTGAAACACCTCGGGGTATTCTGAAACCGCATCCTGTGCAAGTTTCACGGCCTCCTCTTGATCTTCATGCAGCAGCGGAAGCAGCGCTTCAGCAAATCTGGCCAGATTCCAGCCGCCAATTCCCGGCTGATTGCTGTAGGCATATCTGCCCTGAGCATCGATTGAGCTGAACACAGTAGCAGGATCATAGGCATCCATAAAGGCACATGGCCCGTAATCAATGGTTTCTCCGCTAATTGTCATATTATCAGTATTCATGACGCCATGAATGAATCCGACAAGCTGCCATTTGGCAATCAGGGACGCCTGCACCTTCACCACTTCCCGCAGCAGCGACAAATACTGATCTCCGTCAGTATCCACATGCGGAAAATGCCGCTTTAAAGTATAATCTGCCAAAGCCTTAAGCTCTTCTGCCGAGCCTCCTCCTGCAGCATATTCAAATGTGCCCACTCTGATGTGGCTGGAGGCAACCCGTGTCATAATGGCACCCGGCAGGGCAGTTTCACGGTAGACCGGCTCACCAGTTGCCACAACTGCAAGACTGCGTGTAGTTGGAATGCCAAGCGCATGCATCGCTTCACTTATAATGTACTCCCGGAGCATTGGCCCAAGAGCGGCGCGCCCGTCTCCTCCGCGGGAATAAGGGGTGCGGCCTGAGCCCTTAAGCTGAATATCATACAGCTTGCCTTCTGGAGTTTCTTGCTCACCGACCATAAGCGCCCGCCCGTCTCCAAGCATCGTAAAGTGACCGAATTGATGGCCGGCATAAGCCTGTGCAAACGGCACACTGCCTTTTGGAACTTCATTGCCCGCAAAAACAGCAACTGCTTCCTCGCTTTGAAGTGCTTCGTCATCAAGTCCGAGCTCTTCAGCCAGCGGAGCATTTAATACAAGCAACTCCGGTGAACTGACAGGGTTTACTTTTATAATGGAGTAAAATCTTTCAGGCAGTGCTGTATAGCTGCTTTTAAGTTTCCAGCCAGGCTGTTTAGTCATAGAATCTTCCTTTCTGCTATTTATTCTTATTCAATATTATACCCTTCTTAAAAAGGCCTAGTTATCATTTACTGTTGTTTTTTTCATAGGGGCGATGAGGGACAAAGTTGGGTGAAACAGCTAGAGAAATGTCCTTCATAAGGTGATGGAAGGACTATAATGAGTGGAACATGGCACCCCCCGTCACAACAAAGAATAAATAAGCGTAGGAATTCCGGTTGTATCCTGAATAGGCCGTTTTTTTGAGAGAATAAGGGAATGAATTCCGTTTAAGCAGCTGAAAATACTCCATTTCAAGGTTTTTTATGTGCTTAGACGGAAATCCGCCGTCTATTTCGGTTGTTTTTTGTTATTTTTTCTGAATAGGCGGAAACCCTCCGTTTATATATGTATAACTGTCCTTCATCAAGGTAATGAAGGACAAATTCGGGTGAAACAGCGTGGGAAATGTCCTTCATAAGGCCGATGAAGGACAAAATTAAGTGCTACAGCTCGAGAAATGTCCTTCATAAGGCCGATGAAGGACAAAAGTAAGTGCTGCAGCTCGAGAAATGTCCTTCATAGGGGCAATGAAGGACAAATTCGGGTGGAACAGCGTGGGAAATGTCCTTCATAAGGCCGATGAAGGACAAAATTAAGTGCTACAGCTCGAGAAATGTCCTTCATAAGGCCGATGAAGGACAAA
>NZ_WKKI01000060.1 GCF_009674805.1 Metabacillus lacus
TAGGCACGCCGCCAGCGTTCGTCCTGAGCTAGGATCAAACTCTCCAATAAGATTGTTTGACTTGCTCATAGTAAAAATTTAAAACTAGATTTAACGTTGACGTTCTGCTTTGTTTAGTTTTCAAAGATCATTTTTAGTTTGTCGTTTTGAAGCGACTTAATCAATATAACACATACGGTATTGAGTGTCAATATTTTTTTAAAATATTTGTCCGTATGTTTCTTTCGCCTGCCTTCAGCAAGTCTTGCTGCTCATTAGCGGCGAATAAAAATATACCATGTATAAATTAAATACACAAGTACTTTTTTCTATTTTACATTTTAAACTTTTTTAATTAACTCTGTTGATATTGGAATAGCAGTGTTTAGCTTAGATTTTTTATTAGCATAAGTATTCATTTATCGTTAGTAAATCAAACAACAAGCCTTATTATGCGGAAGCACGAAAATATGCATTGGGGTTTTGACAGTATCACAAAAAGGTAATTTGTATCAACATCGTTATTATCGTAAACAAATTTTTAAAAAGTGATTTCTCTATATTTGTTTGGCAAGCCACTGACTATGTGCCACTTCCCTCCATGCTTCATTGAAGATGTTTTGCACACTTATAAAGAAAAAGCAGCGGACTTCCTATAACGAAATCCTGCTGCAGGAAATATAATTAAGAAATTCCTTTTCTGTCTTTACTTAAGATGCATCAGCAGTTCTTCTTTTAAATGGAGAAATTCCCGCGTCAGAAAAAATTGTCTGTCTCTGGGTCTGTCCGCCATAACTTGACGATTGGCCACAACTTTTCCAGGACGCTTGGATAGGGCATAGATTCTGTCTGACATAAAAATGGCTTCATCAACATCATGGGTAATCAGCAGGACCGTTAACTTTTCAGCAGAACAGATATGCAGCAGCCATTCTTGAAGTTCCATTCGGGTAATTGCATCTAATCTTCCAAAGGGTTCATCTAAAAGCAGCAGTTTTTTACCCGTCAAATAGGTCCTCAGAAAGTTAGCTCTCTGCCTCATTCCTCCTGAAAGCATAAAGGGGTAGCTGTCCTTAAATCCTGCCAGCCCAAATTTTTCAAGAAGTTCCCCTGCTCTTTCCATCGCTTCTTTTTTGGGGATTCCGGACAGTTCCAGGGGAAGAATGACATTGTTGATGATTGTTCTCCACGGAAATAAAACATCACTTTGCGGCATATATGCAGCAACGCCTACTTTTCCGGCAATATCTTCTCCTTGATAAGAAAGTGTACCGCCCGTTGGGAGCTGCACGCCTGAAATGATATCCAGCAGAGTGCTTTTTCCGCATCCGCTCGGTCCAATGATACTGATAAACTCCCCCTGTGCTACCTCCGCATCCACAGATTCCAGTGCAATGACTTCCTCGGCCGCACCTTCATATACCTTGGATATATTTTGCAAACGAAGCATTACTGATTCCCGTCTGGCAGAAATTCATTTGTAAATGCTTTTTCAGGGTCAATATTATTTTCTATCAAACCTTTTTCAAACAGCCAATCTGCGTATCTTTTCCAAACTTCTTCCTCTTGAATGCCCCAAGCTGCAGCATCTCCCTGGTATCTTGGGCTTAACCACTCCTGACTCGCCTTCACCAGCTCTTTGTTAATGTCTGGCACTTCCTTGATCAGGATGTCAGCCGCTTCCCCGGGGTGTTCAATTGAAAAGTTATATCCTTTTGCAGTAGCTTCCATAAAGTTACGTATCAAATCAGGATTTTCTTGAATGTTCTTTTCATTTGTCGCTATCACAGGTGTGTAGTAATTTAGGGCAGGATCAATATCTTTCAAGTAAATCAGGTTGAGTTGGATCCCCTGCCGTTCCGCCTCAACTCCGTCCCATCCCTGAAAAATCCACTGAATGTCTGTATCTCTCCCGATAGATTTAAAGAAATCTGTCGCACCCAGCGTAATTTGATTCACTTTCTGATAATCGCCGCCATCTTTTTCTACTACCGCTTTCAGGATAGCTTCCTCGGTTGCTGAACCCCAGCCTCCGTAACGTTTATTTTCAAAATCCTTCGGGCTTGTAATGTTGGATTCTTTTAATGAAGCAAATGCTGAAGTATTCTCCTGAATAATTGCTCCTACTGAAACGAGCGGAATGCCGCTTGCTCTTGCCTGAGTAATGTTCTCCTGAAAGCTGATTGCGAAGTCAGCCTCCCCTGATGCCGCAACTTGCTCGGCACTTACTCCGTCTCCAGGCTCCATAATCTTCACTTCAATTCCTTGATCCTCGTAATATCCCTTTTCTATAGCTGTATAAATTCCCGTATGGTTCGTATTAGGGAACCAGTCCAGCATTAAGGTGACTTTTCGAAGATCTTCCTCACCGCCGCTTGTTGGTGATGAACAGCCAGCCAGCACTAATAGGATAGTTAATATGATAGTAAAGCTTATTTTTTTCATGTTTTCCCCCTGGTTATTTTCTATATTTTAATTCTTTTGTTTTCCATGGCATACTCAGTTTTGCAATGTATTCAATAAGAGAAAATACAGCCAGACTCAGCATGACAATCAAAAATATAATGGCAAACACTCTTTCAGTTAAAAAAGACTGTGATGATCTTGTCAATAAAATTCCCAATCCTTTACTCGATCCCAGCCACTCACCAATGACGGCACCCATTACACTGTAGGTACCTGCAATTTTAAGACCTGAGAAAAAATGAGGCAGTGCTGAAGGAAGCTTTACTTTTAAAAAAATTTGTTTCCCGGTGGCTCCCATGGTATTCATGAGTTTCAGCATATCTCTGTCAACAAGCCTTAAGCCTTCAACTGTATTAATAGTAATCGGAAAAAAGCATACAAGCGCCACAACCATAATTTTCGGAAGCATCCCGAATCCGAACCATATAATAAACAAGGGAGCGAGGGCGATAATCGGCACAGTTTGTGAAATGACCAGCAGCGGATAAATCGCTCTTTTCATTATAGTAGAAGAATCAATCATGACAGAGATGAAAAATGCTGCTATTACTGCCAGGATTAAGCCGGCAGCTGCCTCTGCGGCCGTATGCCCAATATGACCCCAAATTCCGGTATCCATTGAAAACAGCGAGGATGCTACAGCGCTCGGAGCAGGGAGAATCCATCTTTCAATTTGGCTTATATATACAGCAGCTTCCCAAAAGAGCAGTAACAGCGTGACTGCTAGAGCGGGCAGAAGTGAGCTGCTGTATGCGGAAAACTTCTCAACAGTACCCTCAGCGGTATTTTTTAAGCTTTTCATCCATTGTTACACCTGTCACAGGGCGGTAATGTATTTTCAAATGCGTCATAACCTCTGATGCACCCGCTGAAATGCAAGCCTCCTGCGCTTCTTTCACAATATCAATCAGCCTGTCCAGTTCTCCTTCCATTACTGTTTCCATTGCTCCTACTTCGTAAATGACACCTGATTTTTCAACAACTTCAATAGCCTTGTCGACAAGATCATATGTATGCTGTGTTCCCAGCGGCTTTGGAAGCACCTGAAATGCTACATGTACATTTGCCATGTATTCCTCTCCTCTCGTTGTTTTTGGCGAAAAAGAAAAGGCCGCCCAAAAGGGCAGCCTGTCAGTCAGCAGAATATTCAGCAAATGATGGATTGTTCCTTGCTGCTTCATATCCCTCCGCTGGCATTACCCAGATCAGGTTCATGGGTCGATACCAATCAGTATCCTCTCAGCCAAGTTCACTCAGCTCCCCGACGCATTTTCAATTTTCATGTGAACTATAACAAGTATCTCTATAATTGTAAAGGTTTTCTTGCGGATTATGGGAAAACATATAAAAAGAGAAATAACTGTTGTCGAAATTTGTATTTTCCTGTATAGTAATCATTAATAATATATTCGCATTAACCACAAGGGGAGCCACCGGCTGAGAGTGAACATTCCGTTCTGACCCTTCGAACCTGTTAGTTCATGCTAGCGAAGGGATGTGGAAGTGGATTCTCATTATGTGACCAAAGCAGTACGCGGAACCTACATCCATATTCCCCGTATTGCTTTTTTTATTGTCAGGAACTAACTCCTGGTTGATGCGGGAGAGGACTATTTTATGAACAACAAGCGTTTAACTTTCATGATAGAAGTCAGTATACTGACTGCCCTTGCCTTTTTGCTGGATCTGCTCTCAGGAGTGGTAGGCCGCTTTTGGGCTCAAGGAGGATCTATCTCTCTGGCAATGATTCCCGTGTTTCTTCTTTCTTTCAGATGGGGCCTTAAAGGCGGATTAGCCTCCGGATTCCTGCTCGGACTGCTTCAAGTGGTTTTGGGTACAGCTTATATTGCCCATCCCGTTCAAGCCTTTATCGATTATTTTCTGGCCTTCACTTTAGTCGGAATGAGCGGATTGTTTTTCAAAAATATTCAGCAGCACTTAAGCTCCGGAAAACTAGCATTACTGAATTTATATATTATACTGGCTGTTTTTCTCGGAAGCGTGCTTCGTTATGCAGCTCATGTAGCTGCAGGGGTAGTATTCTTCGGTGCTTATGCACCCGAAGGAACCCCTGTACTAGCGTACTCCCTTGGATATAATGCTACCTATATGGTTCCTTCATTTATAGTATGTGCCATTGTGTTGGTCCTGCTGCTGTCTACTGCTCCAAGACTTGCTGCTCCGAGAAAATAAAATACAGAACTGCAGATAAACTCTGCTTGAGTTTTCTGCAGTTTTTTTTATTTTCGGAAAGCTGGCGGAGGCTGTTAGGAATCTAGCAAATGGTTTAGGTATGGGGCTTTTGGTTTTGGTTTTGTTATAGCAACGTAAAAATACTATAACAAAGCAGACCCTTTTATTATAGCATCTCGGAATTTTCCCGATATCGTATAACAAAGCTAGGGGTTTTGTTATAGTAACTTGAAAATACTATAACAAAGCAGTGCCTTTTGTTATAGTATCTTGGAATTTTCCCGATATTGTATAACAAAGCTAGGGGTTTTGTTATAGTAACTTGAAAATACTATAACAAAGCAGACCCTTTTGTTATAGCATCTCGGAATTTTCCCGATATTGTATAACAAAGCTAGGGGTTTTGCTATAGCAACTTGAAAATACTATAACAAAGCAGTGCCTTTTGTTATAGTATCTTGGTATTTCCCCGATATCGTATAACAAAGCTAGGGGTTTTGTTATAGTAACTTGGTATCTCGCCTGTCACTGCTCACTGCAATGTATCCTTACAGCACCCTTAGAATCTATAAGATTAGCAGCTCTATAAATTACCATTAATTATGCGAGTTTTTGACATAATTTCAGGAAAGATTGAATCTACTAGAACATAGAGAAGTTTCCTGAACGGAGGTTATGTAAGATGCTCTTTTTTATGGTTTCAACCTATTTTTTATCACTGGCTAATTTTCTTTATGGCTATAAAGAAGCCATCCGAATCAGTAATGAACATGAACATGTAAACGGCTGGGGGTTAATTTTGTCTTTGCCGTTCGCTTTAACCTTCGCTTATTTCGCTAATTTTTTCTACCATCAGCTTTAGACCTCTGCAACTAAATGATGTTACTAAATAAAACGACTCCCTATCTGATGCTGCCCTGATCATGCATGCTTGGTTACCGTATAAATTGAAAACAGCCTGCAGATACCTGCAGGCCATCCCAAACTCTTATACTTTTTGCTCTTCAGCACTGCTTTCCAATCTAGATTCTTTCAGTTCTCTTGATATGTCATCAAGGCTGGGACGAATGGTGCCTTTTCCTGCAAAATTTTCGATAAGATCTTTTACATCAATGCCCGAAGAGGCTTTTAGTGATTCCTGCAGCGTACTCATTAAGTTTGTTGCATAGCCTGTTACCTTATTTGCTCCCCCGTTACCGTCACTTCCTCCAGTATCAACAACTGTAATTTTATCAATATTTGAAAGCGGGCTTGCAATCTCTTTTGCATATTCAGGAAGCATACGTATCACCATATCAAGAATGGCGGCCTGGCCGTACTGTTCAAAGGCTTCTGCAATTTTTTCCTTCGCTTCGGCTTCTGCAAGACCCTTCAAGCGGATGATTTCAGCTTCCGTTTCACCCTGCGCTCTCTGAGCTTCTGCATTGGCAACACCATCAATGCGGACTCTTTCTCCTTCCGCTCTCGCCATCGTCTCGATTCTGTACTGATGGGCTTCAGCTTCGGCAAATTGTTTCGATTTTTCTGCCGCTGCAGCCTGTTCAACGGCATATCTGTCCGCATCTGCCTTTTTCTTTACTTCAGCATCATATTGCTTTTCGCGGCGGAGAATTTCTCTTTCTTCCAGCTCAATTTGTTTTTGCCTTTCGATAATGCGGATTTGCATTTCCTGTTCAGTTACTTCCTGTTTCGCACGGGCTGTTTCAAGATCGTATGCTTGGTCAGCAAGTGCTTTTGCCGTATCTTGTTCCCTGCGGAATTCAGCCATTTTCATTTTATTCGTTTTTTCTGCTTCTGCAATTTCAGTTGCACGTTCAAGCTCAGCTCTTTTCGCATCCTTATCAGCCTCCGCACGTTTAATGCGGGTTTCTTTGTCTGCTTCTGCCGTAGCGATGTCAGCATCTCTTTTCACCTGAGCAATCCTTGGTTTACCAAGAGACTCCAAATATCCGTTTTTATCCCTTACATCTTTAATGGTAAATGAAACGATCACCAAGCCCATTTTCGCGAGATCCTGTGACGCTACTCTTTGTACTTCTTGTGAGAACTTTTCCCGGTTTTTATAAATTTCTTCCACTGTCATAGAACCCAGAATTGATCTCAAATGACCTTCAAGAACTTCCCGGGCTTCCTGTTCACGGTCTTCTTTTGCCTTGCCAAGAAACTGTTCTGCCGCTGTGGCAATTTCACTGATGGAGCCGCCGATTTTAATAATGGAAACTCCATCCGCCATAACAGGAACACCCTGTTCTGTATACACTTCTGGTGTTGAAACCTCAAGCTTGCTTGAGAGAAGGCTTAACGGTTCTGCCTGCTGAAAGACCGGCAGGACAAAGGTTCCTCCCCCCCTCACAATTTTAATTTTATTTCCGATTTCATCCCTGTGAACATTTTTGGAACCAAGGTAGCTTCCCGTCACGATTAGTGCTTCATCAGGACCGGCAGTACGGTACTTCGTAACAAATACACCTAATAATGCGATAATAATAAAACCGACTACTCCTGCAACAATCCAAATTGCTGTCATGCTTTTTCCTCCTAAATTAGGTCTTCTAACTTTTCATATATTGACACATACAAGATACCATTTTTAATGTCTATAATAATCACTTCACTGCCTGAAGGGACCGGGATGTCTTCAAAGCTGGCAGCAGGCTTGGCAATGGAGCCGCTGTTGCTCTTGAGCAGCACTTCACCATATCCGTTAACCGGTATAGATGTAAGAACTTCCCCCACTCTTCCTTTTAAATCCTCATCAAAATACACCAGAGATTCTTCAGCAGACGCAAGCGGAATCAGGACGAACACGTTGAGTATAACCGTAAAAATAAATGCAGCAGTCAAACTGATGCAAGCTGAAAAAAATGTTCCGGTTAGCTGAATTCTTTCAAGCAAATAGCCTCCTGCGGAAAAAAAGGTGAAAAATGAGAACAAAAGAACGGGCTGAATACCTGCACCTTCCAACATGCCATCCAGCACATCGCCGAACAAAATGTACAAAAATGTAAGACTCCCGGAAAGAATAAGGGCATACAAATATAAACTTTCAATTGAATAGCCTAACAATTCCATAGGCTCAGCCTGTCTGTTCGTCTTCTTTATTCAGCTGCTGCTTCAGCTTAAGAAGCTCCTGTTCAACCTCATTGTCCGCCTTTAGTTCAGCAAACTCCTGATCCAGGCTTTTATATGATTCATTCAGCTCTCCGGCTGCCTCTGCTTCAGCTTCATAGCGGAGCACTTTTTGCTCCATTCTCTCAAATCCTTTTTTAGGATCAGCTGAACCTCCAGAGTCCAGGGATTTGCTGTGAAGAGAAGAAAGTACTTTTGCAGATTGTGCTCTTGCCTTTAAAGACTCTCTTTTTCTCTCCAGTTCTCTGAACTCCTTTCGCATGACTGACAGCTTGTTAACCAGCTCCGTCCTTCTTCGGGATGCTGTGTCATGCAAGGAGGACAAATGTTCTGATTCTTTATTCAAGTTTGCTTTATCTTCCAGCGCTCTCCTGGCGAGTTCTTCACGCTCCATCTTTAGGGCTTCCAGCGCTTGTTCTTCCCGCCTTTTGATACTGCCCCCTATATCTGCAAGCTTTTTATGAAGAAGTTTCTCCTCTGCCATCATTGAAGCGGCAGATCTTTCAAGCTCTTTCATTTCATATTCCATTTCCCGAAGATAATGATCCACCATTGATACTGGATCTTCAGCCTTGTCTATAAGTGTATGCAGCTCAGACGCAAGAACTGTTTTCAACCTTTTAAATAATTCGAACATCCCCACTCCTCCTTTTGTTGTTCTACCTGTAATACGGATATCAATTCCAAAAGTTTCAAGAATTATAGAAATATTTCCAAAACTCTCCATAGTTCCCCTTCCTTGTATACAAGCACAGGCAAGCCTTGCTATTGCTGAATAAGATACTTTTGTATTTACTTTAGAAAGGAGGAGCATATGGCAGCTAAAACATTCAATAACCAAACAGGCGCGACTTTCCAAATAACTTTATTCGGAAGACAGGGTGATCA
Organism: Metabacillus lacus; assembly: GCF_009674805.1. GTDB lineage: Bacteria > Bacillota > Bacilli > Bacillales > Bacillaceae > Metabacillus_C > Metabacillus_C lacus. The sequence goes on from NZ_WKKI01000060.1 coordinate 8,656, forward strand.
GCCATTCAACCAAGGAAGCACAGCTACGTTTACTTTGTCTCCATTTCAGAGCTTGAACGTGCAATATGGAGATCCGGCAAACCCGTTCCTGAATGGACTTTCATTATTCACCACTTACCAGGGAGACCTCTACAGTAAGGTGCAATTTGTTTTGCAACGTGAAAGCCCTCTGGATAACCTGCTGAATACCAATGACACAATTACCATTACTCAAGTTCAAACAGACTTCATACTATCTGGAAGCAACCTTTAAACGGGTCAAGGAAGACTCCTGCCCCTTTAGGTTATAATGAGTAAGAATTCTCTTTTTCCCAGCAAAAAAGAGGGAGTACCGATAACCGGACTCCCTCTTACATTTCAAGATACAGTGCAAAGTAATATTCAATAAGATCCCATGAACATCATCCGGCTTGATAATGGTATTTCAATTGGTCTATCCCTGTATTATTTTCTTAGCTGATTCATCTCTCAGGGGTACTTTTTGATTTCTCTTTCCCGCAGCAAAGAACAGAATTCCTGATATTATCAGCAGACTGCCCGCCGTTTGGGCAATACTGAGGGTTTCTCCAAACAAATAGTAGGCAAGTATAATGGCTCCAACGGGTTCAAATAAAATAAACACCGAAACAGTGTTTGTGCTAATCCACTCCAAGGCCCAATTAAACAGGGAATGCCCCAGCAATGTGGGAATCAGAGCGAGAAGCAAAAACCATTTCCAGTCACCCGCCGAAACGGGGACAAGCGGTATGTTTGTGAAAAGGCAGTAGAGTAGAATTGTCATTGCACAGAAACTGTACACAATGAAGGTGTAGGCTGTAAGACTGTGCCGCTTTCGTACTTCCTGCCCAAATAACAAATATGCTGTAATCATGGCACACGCAGCCAGGGCCAGAAAATCACCCCATAATGCAAGCCCGCTGACAGTAAAATCACCCCAGCTTATTATAACGCTGCCTATAATCGCAAATCCGGCACAAGCGGCTTCCTTCCAGCTTACGACTTCCTTAAAAAACAAATAAGTGCCTGCAAATGCAAAGAGCGGCTGCAGGGTGACAAGCACAACCGAGCTGGCCACTGAGGTATATTGTAAAGATTGAAACCAGAGGACAAAGTGAAATGCAAGAAACACTCCGGCTACAGCAGAATAAAGCCAATCCCGCCTGCTAAAGGTTCTGAGTTCGGGGAGGGAATGTTTCAGAAAATAAGGCAGCAAAAGCAGCACCGAGAAAAACAGCCTGTAAAAAGCGGTAACCGGAGCTGGTGAGCTTGATAATACAACAAATATTGCTGATGTAGATACAGCCAGCACACCAATACATAAAGCAATATAAGGATACAGCTTTCCTTCAGGTCTGCCCATTTTCGTTCTCCCCCTTACCTTGTATCCTCCGGTTATTTTCAAATGACTGAAATCCTTACAGCACTGAATCAATGCACTGCCTGGATATCTAAAGTGTTACAGATGATCTTTAATAGAATATCGGAATGACCAGCAGCTGCATTGAGATATGAGTAACCATATGAGCCAGCATCGAATACTCAATACCTTTTCTCCAATATAAATATCCATACAACAATCCGCCTGCACCATTTAAAATGAATCCCCGAATAACCAATCCGGAGGTCAATTCACCAAAAACCATTTGAGTAGCCGGAAAATGGGCTGCTGCAAATAATACTGATGATAATATGATTGCACTCCAATAATATTTGCCGGAAATTGTTTCCTTTGTCAGTTTGAAAATTTTCATCAATATCCAAACAATTAACGACATGAAGAAAAGTCTCATCACTATTTCTTCAAAAACTCCGCCATAAGTAATTCCTGCTAGTAAGGCTAGTAAAGAAAACTCCGGCTGCAGTTCTGCAATCAAAGGATCTTGATATTGGTAATAAAATCTATCATAACTCATAAGAACAAAACTTAATATGACGCCGCTGATCATTGCTAAAATAATGTACCTCTTATTCAATTGGAAACTGTTTTTAGTAAATACAGATTGCAGAAAGTGTAACGAAAAACCAGTCTTCCCTGCCAATACAATACCAATGAAACTCAGAACAAAAGAAACAATGAATAGCTGCACTGAGACCAGCAGCTGCAACCCGGCTATCGGCAAAGGCAATTCAGCCATCATTTCATTATATACGTCCGGCATCGTCTCTTTGACCATTTCAATCTGATAGGGCACAGCAAACAATCCTGCAATAAAGCAAATCGCTGCCAGTAACAGTGAGATTTTTAAGTTTGTTTTTTTCATTTGGTTTATCCCCCTTTGAATTCATCATATGTGTCCCCTGAACAGCAAATAATGATTCTGATATACAGCACATATGAATAAGCCAGCAACCAGGCTTTCATACCCTGACATTCCTCACCTTTAATATTATCACTTTTGATAATATAACTATATCTTAAACCACTTTTTTTAGCTGCACAATTACTTCTTCCAGAAATCTGTAGAAAAGTAAATTAATGAAATATTCAAAATATATTGTATAATAGTATTGACTACATATTATAAGGAGGATTTATGGACCCTTTATTACATGTAACAGTTGGCGGGCTTTTAAAAAATACAGCAGATTCCTTTACAGACAGGGAGGCTGTCATCTATTCAGCAGAAAGTATCCGTTATACGTATGGAGAATTTTATGAGGAAACATCCAGGGTTTCCAAAGCACTGATGGGATTAGGAATCTCAAAAGGCGATCACGTTGCTGTGTGGGCTACAAATGTTCCCCAATGGCTCCTCTTGCAGTTTGCAACTGCAAGAATTGGTGCAGTTCTGGTGACTGTAAACACAAGTTATCAAGCAAGCGAGCTTCATTATTTACTTCAGCAATCAGATGCAAAAGCACTTTTCCTGATTGACGGCTACAAAGGCACTTCTTATCCTGACATTGTCCATAGTATGATGCAGTCTTCCTCTGCTTCAACATATCATCCGCTTCCAGAACTTCAGCATCTTGTTTACATAGGAAAACATCAGGCTCCGGACAATATGATGAGCTGGCAGGAAATGATGCAGTACAATTCCGCTGTTACTGATGAAGAGCTTTTAGAAAGGGAAGCTGCACTCTCCCCCCATGACGTTATCAATATGCAATACACCTCAGGCACGACTGGCTTTCCCAAAGGCGTTATGCTGACTCATCATAATATCGTAAATAATGGTTATCTCGTTGCCCGGAATATGAAGCTGTCAGAGAAGGACAAACTCTGTATCCCGGTACCTTTCTTCCATTGCTTTGGATGTGTGCTTGCGAACCTTGCCTGTGTCTCTGCCGGTGCTGCGATGGTACCGATTATTGAATTTGATCCTGAACTTGTTCTTCAAACCGTACAGGATGAGAAATGCACCGCCCTTCATGGAGTTCCGACCATGTTTATTTCGGAATTGAACAGCGAAACATTCTCAAGCTTTGATTTGAGTTCCCTTCGGACGGGGATAATGGCCGGCTCTACATGCCCGATTGAAGTAATGAAAAAAGTTATGGAAAGCATGGGCATGTCAGAAATCACCATCGGATACGGACAGACAGAATCATCCCCGGTCATTACACAAACAACTGTCACCGATTCTGTGGAGAGAAGAGTTGAAACTGTAGGAAAAGCTCACCCTCATGTAGAAGTCAAAATCGTTCAGCCCGGAACAGGGGAGGAAGTGCCTCCTAACACACAGGGTGAACTTTGCACAAGAGGATATCTTGTGATGAAAGGATATTATAAAATGCCTGAAGCAACCAGAGAAGCAATTGACGAAGACGGTTGGCTTCATACCGGAGATCTTGCCGAAAAGGATGAAGACGGCTATGTAAGAATTACAGGCCGGCTGAAGGATATGATTATCAGAGGCGGCGAAAATATTTATCCACGAGAAATTGAAGAGTATTTGTACCGGCATCCGGATATTATTGATGTTCAGGTCATTGGAGTTCCCGATCCAAAGTATGGTGAAAAGGTCGCTGCGTGCATGATCATCAGGGAGGAAGCCTCTCTGTCAGAACAGGAGATAAAGGATTTCTGCAAGGGGCAGCTTTCCTTTTATAAAATTCCGGAATACTGTTTTTTTGTAAAGCAATACCCGATGACAGCTTCAGGTAAAATCCAAAAATTCAAGCTCAGGGAACAAGCATTGAACTGGATTTCCGAAACAGCTAAATAGGCTGCAGGAACCGCATTTTGATTTTTGGAGTACCACCGAAGAGCGAATTCCCCATCTCTTTCATCTATTTATCAGCTGTAGTGCTAGCCTGATTTTCAAAATAGCGGGAGCCTCCTGGCACTATTGAAGCCTCAAATAGATAAGCAGAAAGCTTCCATTCAGCGAGGTGGGTCAGTGTTCTGTTACAATGAGAGTACGAGAGAGGAGGCGGTCCATATGATGGAGCATATGCAATCGATAAGAGAACAGCTGCTTGCTGAAACAGCGGATTTGTCCAGCGAGGCATTGAACATGAAGACAATTGAAACGCAGTGGAGCATCGGGCAGGTTATGCACCATATCTATCTGTGCGAATGCGTAATAACAGACACGCTCAAAGATCAGATACAATTTGCAGAGAACAAAACAGTGCCTGAAAAAGATTTAAGTGTGGTAGCCGACCGGAGCAGAAAAGTTGAGGCAGCTGCTGCTCTTGTTCCAACAGCGGAAGAAATTCAACGTGAAGAAATATTGACTCAGCTTGAAGAAGCAAGGAGAGATTTACTTAATTTTTCGAACTTGTTAGAAAGAGAAGGCAGCCTTGAACAAAAAGCCCTTAAACACCCGGTAATGGGAAATCTATCAATTAAACAATGGATTGAATTTGTCGGTTATCATGAAAAGCGCCATTTGCTGCAAATTCAGGAATTAAAAGAGACCTTGTCTGTACAATAAGGGAGAGTAATCTGCTCTCTCTTTTTTTGCGGCAGCACAATAGTTCTTTTTATCTCATCTTCACCTTTCCCGTTTCTTTATCCACTGATAAAATAGAAGATTGGTATACTCTGCCGCTTCCAACAATAGCTTCTGACCACTTCGCTTCGCACAGATAGTGAGTGATAGTTTCTGTCTGATAAAAAACGCCTATCTCGGATTTTCCCTGGCGTTCTAAATAACTGCTGATCAGCAGCAGAGCCTCTTCATCGGTTATTACTCCGTCACTCAACACTTCTTCAAGCAGTTTTTTGCTGGCATGATCTTTAAAAATGACAGCAGTAATCTCCTGCTGATCTTTAAAGAAGAATCCGAAAAGCAAAAGCAAACATATCACAACTATAGCCCCAGCCTCTTTCATTTCATGCCTCCATAGGTAAGTATCTATTTATATCATCGGCCTTTTTTATCATTTTTGAAGCAGAAATTGTCAGATTATATTAAAAAGAGGCTGTTTTCAATTTATATCAATTACTTCTATTATATAGCCTCCCTGCAAACACTCTATCAAGCAAGGTTAACATGTTACTTTTTTTACAGCACAAACAAATAAAGAAAACCTGCCCTGGGGGACAGGTTTTCTCACCTTTTTATGCTTCTGCTTCTGCTTCTGTTTCTTGCACTGCGTTATACATGTTTGTATCCAGTTCTTTTGTGACACGGCCTGTCAGTACTCCTGCTGTCATGCTTCCGCTGACATTCACTGCAGTCCTCCCCATATCTATGAGCGGTTCTACCGAGATCAGCAATCCTGCAAGAGCAACAGGCATATTCATTGTGGAAAGGACAAGTAAAGCTGCAAACGTAGCTCCTCCTCCTACGCCTGCCACTCCAAATGAACTAACCGCAACAACGGCAATCAAAGTAAGCAGAAAGACAGGATCTAGAGGATTTTGTCCAACCGTTGGTGCAATCATAACTGCCAGCATGGCAGGATATATACCTGCACACCCGTTCTGCCCGATTGATAATCCGAAGGAACCTGCAAAGTTTGCAATTCCTTCAGGTACACCAAGCTGCTTTGTTTGAGCTCTAATGTTCAGCGGCAAGGTACCTGCGCTTGTTCGGGAAGTAAACGCAAAGGTCAAAACAGGAAGTACTTTTTTCAGAAAAGTAACCGGATTTAATCCTGCGATTGCCAAGAGAAGCAAATGAATAGCAAACATCACGATTAAAGCCACATATGAAGCTGCTACAAATTTCCCCAGCTTCATAATTGCGTCAAAATCGCTCAATGCGATTGTTTTGGTCATAATGGCCAGTACACCGTACGGAGTAAGGCGCAAAATAAGCGTCACAACTCTCATAATGATTGTGTAAAAGGCATCCACAATCTTTGCAAACAGCTCAGCTTGTTCAGGTGTTTTACGCTTTGCACCTAAATAAGCAGCACCGAGAATGACTGCAAAAATGACAATAGCAATGGTAGAAGTCGGTCTGGCTCCTGTAAAATCCAAAAACGGATTCGCTGGGATAAGTTCTAGAAGCTTTTGCGGGAAAGTTTGGTTTTGTATTCCACCGTATGTTTCTTCCAGCTGTTCTGCACGGGCTGACTCCGCTTCACCTTGTTGAATTTGTACTGCCTCCAAGTTGAAGCCTATTGCTGAAGCAATCCCCACAGCAGCGGCAATTGCTGTTGTGCCGACTAAAATGGCCAGAATAAGTCCGCTGACTTTCCCAATATTGTTTGTCAGCTTCATCTTAGTGAACGCACCTAAAATAGAAATAAAAATCAGCGGCATAACGATCATCTGCAAGAGTTTTACATAACCTGTTCCTGCAATGTTGAACCAGTCTGCAGAAGCCTGCAGCACTTCTGACTCCGGCCCGTAAACGAACTGAAAAGCGAAGCCAAGAAGGATCCCCAGCCCTAAAGCTGTAAATACACGCTTTGAAAAGGAAATATGTTTTCTTTGCATAAAAAACAAACCAAGAATAAATAAGATCAAAACCAAGACATTTATAATAACAAGAAAATTGTTCATACTTTCTCCTCCTTTACTAAAATTAACCAATGAACATAACAAACTATAAATCAATAAAACCTATCAGTCAAGTCGGATTAGTTGAGAAAAGGATTTCTTTATAGATTATTATGACAGCCCTCTTCCTATGACATATTTCTATCTTTAAAAATAGGGAAAACGGGTACATAATGATTAGAAAGATTGAAGGAGGCTGATTCATAATGGCATCGCAAACAATTCAGGAGCTGCTGGCCGGCGACACTGACATTCTCACATTCTACAGCGAAGCAGATAATCTCTGGGAGCAAATATGGGCAGACAAGCTTAGCGAAAATGAGGAAGGGCTTGCCCAGCTTCTCACAGATTATCAAACTGTTTTCGAAGACCGCTGCGGAGGGAAAACACTGGGCAGGGAAGTGATGGCCTATTCAGGATACGGATACCTATACTCAGCGAATCAAGGATTTGAAAATGATCATCAAGCCAGAAGGCTTCGTCAGGCATTTCCGAGCAGCACCTGCTCGCTTGAAGTGAAAGCCGCTGCATTAAAGGCTGCTGATGTGTATCACTTGGCTTAAAACAGGGGCCATCCCCCTGTTTTCATTTTTTTACACCACTTTCCACTGTAAACGGATGCCCATTTTCATAAAATTATATTGACAGTTGAGTCTTTAAGAATTATTATATGATTACGACGTTAATTTACATCATGGGGAATTAGCTCAGCTGGGAGAGCGCTACGCTGGCAGCGTAGAGGTCAGGGGTTCGAGCCCCCTATTCTCCATTATTGAAAAACCCTTGCCCAGCAAGGGTTTTTTTGTTGTCTTTACATCAATTATGAAAGAAACTCCTGTCTGGAGTTCCTTATTAACTTTTTGCTGTTTACTAAAAAGATTGGTGTTTCACCCCTTGCTGCAACATACTACACAAGGATTATGCGAAACATTGAAGGTTACGCCTCAAATGGAATGCTGTATAATAGGTAGAGATGGGGTGAAAAAATGAAATTTTATCAATCAGATTTTTATAAAATTATGGAAACGATTTCAAACTTTTTTATTCTTAATATACTGTGGCTTCTGTCTTGTATACCAATCATAACTATTTTTCCTGCTACCTCTGCACTATTCTCTGTTGCAAGGCAGTGGCAGCTTAAAAAGGAAAGAAGTGTTTATTCAGCCTATCTGCATGCCTTCCGGAAAAATTTTCTCCAATCACTTGGTGCATGTCTAATATGGTTCTTGATTTTATTGATCCTGGCTGCTGACTATTATCTTGTTTTTCGTTCAGGCATTATGGATGCATTTGTCTTCAAAACCATATTTTTTCTATTTTCAACTATTTTCACGATGACCAGCTTGTACTTATTCCCTGTGCTGGTACATTACAAGACTAGTACAATCAGTATTTTTAAAAATTCACTGCTTCTCGCAGTAAGCCAGCTGCACATGACCATCCTTCTCTTTTTGCTGGCAGGACTTGCAGGAACCGTACTTTATCTTTTTCCTTTTCTCTTACTCGCTCTTCCAAGCTGCACAGCTTACGCCATTTATTACTTATGCCGCCGGGTCTTTCAGAAGATTGAAAGATATCAGCAGCAGGAAACAGCCCTGTAATAGACGCCGCAATAGTTATCAGGCATTTATGATGATTGCCCGATACAGCGCAATAGCACCGGCTTGTTCAATGTAATCTTTCAAGCTTTTCATTCTCATACTCTAGTCAAGGTACAACATCTCCTATAAATCTCTCAAGCAAGATAGCCGACCTGCAGTGCAATGAAGCGGAAGACACTTGACTCCTGCGGGAATAGAGGGAAGGCTGAGACCCCGCAGGCGCAGACGAGGTGGTTTTTATAGATGAACCCCATATAACGTACTTTTATGGGGTTAAAAAATGGAGTCATACAGTGAACCAGTTTTGTGAAAGAGATACAATCCTAACTGATGGCACGATAGATATCACTAAAGGAAAAACAAAGCACTTGCAGAAAGATTGTATCAATTCTAAGGATAATCGAGATTGAATAAAAATCGGCAGGAAAGTTAGTTAAACTATAAGAAACGGGCTTGTTCAATTTAATCTTTCAAGCTTTTCATTCTCTTACTTCAGTTAAGGTACAACGTCGCCTATAGATCTCTCAAGCAAGATAACCGACCTAGAGTGCAATGAAGCGGAAGACACTTGACTCCTGCGGAAATAGAGGGAAGGCTGAGACCCCGCAGGCGCAGACGAGGAGGCTCAGATCCCTCCCCGCGGAAAGCAAGTGTCTGCAGCGCAATGGAACGG
>NZ_WKKI01000061.1 GCF_009674805.1 Metabacillus lacus
AAAAAGAAGGCGAATTTCAGGCAATATAAGGGAAGCTTTTCCGGTTATGTTGCTAAAAGTCGTTTATTTCCAGCGCTTTTAGCCGATTAGGCGGAATTCCTACTTCTATTTCAGCCGATTTTAGCTGTTTTTGCCGAATAAGCGGAATCTCTACGCCTATTTTATTCCACCGGCTGATGGTAGTTAGGGGCTATTTTAAAAATGATCTTACTCTAACTATTCTTTCCTGATTTGCAATACAATTTCCAAGAAGCTATAACAAAACCCCCCGCTTTGTTCTACTATCTCAAAGTTGCTATAACAAACCCGCCTACTTTGTTATACGATCGGGCCAAATTCCCAAGATACTATAACAAACCCCCCGCTTTGTTCTACTATCTCAAAGTTGCTATAACAAAACCCGCCTCTTTGTTCTACTATCTCAAAGTTGCTATAACAAAACCCCCCACTTTGTTATACTATCTCAAAGTTGCTATAACAAAACCCCCCACTTTGTTATACTATCTCAAAGTTGCTATAACAAACCCGGCCTCTTTGTTCTACTATCTCAAAGTTGCTATAACAAAACCCCCAACTTTGTTCTACTATCTCAAAGTTGCTATAACAAACCGGCCTACTTTGTTCTACTATCAGGCCAAATTCCCAAGATAGTAGAACAAAACCCCTCACTTTGTTCTACTATCTCGAAGTTGCTATAACAAACCCCGCCTCTTTGTTCTACTATCTCAGAGTTGCTATAACAAACCCCCCCACTTTGTTCTACAATCTCAAAGTTACTATAACAAACCCCCGCCTCATGATACGATTCCAAAGTTACTATAAACAAACCTCCCTATATGTTCTACCCACCATCTCCAAAAACACTGCTCTCCGCCTTCAGAATACCGTAAATCACCTCCAATTCCGCCTTCTTACCGCACAGCCCCTGCCCATCATCAAAACTCAACCTGATCCTCGCCATTACATGCAGGAGCCTGCAGCAGATATTCAAGGCAGTATGCCGGGATCTTCCTGTAGGATATGTCCAGGAATTTCGAGATGAAGACATAGCTGTCGTTTGAGTGGGTCAGGAGCAGATCATACCACCATTCTGTTTCATATCTGGTAATCATGCTTAAGTTATACAGAAGAAGATAGTGGGTCAGGAGCTCCGGCAAGTGGATACAGTTTTCTCTGTCTGATGGCAGATAGTATTGCTTTTCTGTTGAGTTGTACATAAGAAAGTCAGAAAAGAACGGGTTGATATTGCTTTTTGACAGAAGTACGGTGCCAGGCAGATCTGTTGTTTGTTTGTGGTTGATGTTATATTGCAGGAATTCCTGCAGTCTGCCGATGGACATGTGATATTGTGCTGCCATTGGTTCTGTCAGGTACAGTTTGTTTGCTTCGACTGTGACTTTTGTTAAAGGACGTTCTTCCCTGTGAAATAGATAGGAATCGGCAAGTTCAGGGATTCTGGAGAGCAGCTGGTTCATTGTGTATTTTTCCATTCCCTGCTGCTTTTGGCCGAACAGAATAACAGAGACATGATCATACAGTCCGTTTCTTTGAATTTTTACTTCATCTTCAAAAAAGCAGTAGTGTTGTTTTTTTCTTTTTCTTGAGGTAACGCCGTGTGCCAGGACTGATGAGCTTGCAGGGTAGTCAGGATCTACTGTTAATAAGCAGGCTTTAAGCAGCTGGGTGAGACCGTAAAAATACAGGAGAGGCTGTATGGCAAGGGGAGCGTTTTTCCCTTGGATAAAAAAGTTCTCGGCATGCTTGAGATAATAGATAAATGAATAGCCGTTTTGATAGGCTTTTTCCTGTGGTGCTTCTATTCTTTTGTTTTTATATATTTTTTCGAGGCAGCGCTGAACCGTTTCTGTGGAATGAAAGGATTGGTAGCGGTGCCAAATGTCAGTATGTGACAACTTTGTTCACTCCATCTTTGTTCTGAATATTTAAAATAATCTACATTAGATTGACACTCTTCTAAGCAGTTGTTAAGCTACTAATAATATTTTGCCGAATAGGGGGCTTTACTATGTGGGAAAGTAAGTTTGTAAAAGAAGGATTAACGTTTGATGATGTTTTGTTAATACCAGCAAAATCAGAGGTTTTGCCCAGAGATGTGAGCCTCAGTGTCGAGCTTACACCCACTCTGAAGTTGAATATTCCAGTTATTAGTGCCGGAATGGATACTGTTACAGAAGCTGAAATGGCGATTGCGATGGCGAGGCAGGGGGGAATGGGCATTATTCATAAAAATATGTCCATTGAACAGCAGGCTGAGCAGGTTGACAAGGTAAAGAGATCTGAGAGAGGCGTAATTACAGATCCTTTTTATCTGACTCCGGACCATCAGGTTTTTGATGCGGAGCATTTGATGGGTAAATACCGTATTTCAGGTGTTCCTGTTGTGAATAATGAGGACGAGCAAAAGCTGGTTGGCATTATTACAAACCGTGATATGAGGTTTATCCAGGATTATTCTATCCAAATTTCAGATGTGATGACGAAGGAAAATCTTGTTACTGCGCCGGTGGGTACAACCCTGCATGAAGCAGAAAGTATTCTTCAGAAGTATAAGATTGAAAAATTGCCCCTAGTAGATGAAAGTGGAGTGCTGAAAGGCCTCATTACGATTAAAGATATAGAAAAAGTCATTGAGTTTCCGCATTCTGCAAAAGATTCACACGGAAGGCTGCTGGTTGGAGCTGCCGTGGGCGTGACTGGTGATTCTATGATCAGAATTGAAAAGCTGGTCAAAGCAGGTGTGGATGCGATTGTTGTAGACACTGCCCATGGACATTCTAAGGGAGTGCTTGAGACTGTTGCTTCCATTAGAGAGCTTTATCCGAATCTGAATATTATTGCAGGAAATGTGGCAACTGGTGAAGCTACAAGAGAATTGATTGAAGCTGGAGCGAACGTCGTCAAGGTTGGTATTGGGCCTGGATCAATTTGTACGACGCGCGTGGTGGCAGGTGTTGGTGTTCCGCAGATTACCGCTGTATATGATTGTGCAACGGAAGCCAGGAAGCACGGGGTATCCATCATTGCAGATGGCGGTATTAAATATTCCGGAGACATTGTAAAAGCACTTGCTGCAGGAGGACATGCAGTGATGCTTGGAAGCCTTCTTGCAGGAACCTCTGAAAGCCCTGGCCAGACTGAGATTTTTCAGGGAAGAAGATTTAAGGTGTACAGAGGCATGGGTTCTGTCGGTGCCATGGAAAAAGGAAGCAAGGATCGTTATTTCCAGGAAGACAACAAAAAGTTCGTTCCTGAGGGAATTGAGGGCCGCATTGCCTATAAAGGGCCGCTGGCTGAATCAATTTATCAGCTGACAGGAGGCATCCGTTCAGGAATGGGATATTGCGGGACAAAGAATCTGACGGAGCTGCGCGAACATGCACAGTTTATCCGCATGACCGGAGCAGGGCTTCAGGAAAGTCATCCGCATGATGTTCAAATAACAAAAGAGGCACCAAATTATTCAAGGCAGTAGGAAGAAGGACCTGAATATGAATTACTTATGGCAGAGTCATAGACTCTGTCTATTTTTTTAATAGTATCTATGATAGAATGATTTTTGTATGTGTGAAAAGACAATTAAATAAGATAAATATAGAGAAAATGTATGGAGGTAGAAGATTTGATCAGCAAGAAATTTAATCGTTTAACGTCCCTTATTTTCGCTGCAGTATTGCTAGCAGGAACTCTGCTGCCTTTTCAGCAAGCATCAGCGCAGAACGACCCTTTGGCCATTAATGCAAGTGCAGCAATCCTAGTAGAAGCGTCCACAGGTAAAATTCTTTATGGAAAAAATATAGATGAGCAGCTCCCAATTGCAAGTATGGCAAAGGTTATGACTGAGTATCTCGTCCTTGAAGCTGTAAATGAGGGACGCCTGAACTGGGATCAGACCTACACGCCCAGCAATTACGTTTATCGTATTTCCCAAAATAGAGGACTTTCAAACGTCCCTCTTCGCGAGGATGGTACATATCAAGCCAGGGAATTGTTTGATGCTATGGCCATTTACTCAGCAAATGGCGCCGCAATCGGACTTGCTGAGATGGTGTCAGGATCAGAGACGAATTTTGTTAAGGAAATGAATGAAAAAGCAAAAGAATTAGGCTTGACTCAGTATAAATTTGTGAATGCAACAGGCCTTGATAATAAAGATTTGCTTGGCGTACATCCGGAAGGAACAGATCCGGATGGTGAAAATACTGTCTCAGCAAGGGACATGGCCATTCTTTCATCCGCAATCGTCACAGATTTTCCAGAAATTCTGGAAACAGCAAGCACATCGAGAAAAGTATTCAGAGAAGGCACAGACGATGCGATCAAGATGGATAACTGGAACTGGATGCTTCCCGGCCTTCTTTTTGAAACAGAGGGTGTTGACGGACTAAAAACAGGCTCCACAAAGTCTGCAGGCTCCAGCTTTACGTCTACTGCAGAGCGAAATGGTATGCGTGTTGTAACAGTTGTAATGAATGCGAAAGACGACAAAGGCAGCCTTCATACTCCACGCTTCAATGAAACAAAAAAATTGCTTGATTATGCATATAATAATTTCACAGTTGAAGAGCTTTTCCCTCAGAATTACCAGGATGAAGCACAAACTTCTGTAACAGTGGACAAAGGTAAGCAGAAGACTGTTGAGCTTGAAACAAAAACTGCCTATACAATGGCTGTAAAGCGTGGAGAGAAAGAGAATTATCAGCCAAAGTTTCAGATTAATGAAGACAAGTTAAATGATAATGGAGATATTGCTGCACCAGTTGAAAAAGGTGAAGCACTCGGTTATATGACTGTTGAATATACAGGCGGGGATACAGATTATGGATTTCTTTCTAATTCCTCTGATACCCAGCTTGTTGCGAAGGAAAGTGTGGAAAAAGCCAACTGGTTTGTCCTTTCCATGAGAGGCGTCACAGGATTTTTTGGCGGACTTTGGAATAACACAGTAGGTGCAATTAAAGGATTATTTTAATGTTGAGCTCCCTGAAAAGGGAGTTTTTTCTTAAAACGACTTCTTTTTGCTGTGATGATTGAAAATTGTGCAGTTGTTCACGTGCATGTACTGCACAGGGGGAAAAATCAAATTATTTTAATAGGATTTTTACATCAGTTAGGATAAAATAAGCCTATATGATGATTCATATGTTAGATAGACCATGATTAGGGGGACAAACAGAATGGCAAGTACAGGTACTGATCGAGTGAAACGCGGCATGGCAGAAATGCAAAAAGGCGGCGTGATCATGGATGTAGTAAATGCAGAACAAGCAAAAATTGCTGAAGAAGCAGGTGCGGTTGCAGTAATGGCTCTTGAGCGTGTTCCTGCAGATATCAGGGCTGCAGGCGGAGTTGCCCGCATGGCGGATCCAACAATCGTAGAAGACGTAATGAATGCAGTGTCTATTCCTGTTATGGCAAAGGCGCGTATCGGGCATATTGTTGAAGCTCGCGTGCTGGAAGCAATGGGTGTTGACTATATAGATGAAAGTGAAGTGCTGACTCCAGCTGATGAGGAGTATCACTTATATAAACGTGATTTTACAGTTCCATTTGTATGCGGATGCCGTGACCTTGGTGAAGCAACACGCCGTATTGCAGAAGGAGCTTCTATGCTTCGTACAAAAGGCGAGCCTGGAACAGGCAATATTGTAGAAGCTGTCAGACATATGAGAAAAGTAAATGCTCAGATCCGCAAGGTTTCCAACATGAGTGAAGATGAGTTAATGACAGAGGCAAAGAACATTGGTGCGCCGTTTGAGCTTCTTCTTCAAATTAAGCAAGAAGGCCGTCTGCCTGTTGTGAATTTTGCAGCCGGCGGGGTAGCTACGCCTGCTGATGCTGCTTTAATGATGCAGCTTGGCGCTGATGGTGTTTTTGTAGGATCCGGAATTTTCAAATCAGACAATCCAGCTAAATTTGCCCGTTCTATTGTTGAAGCAACCACTCATTATCAGGACTATGAGCTGATTGCAAAGCTTTCCAAAAATTTGGGTAACGCAATGAAGGGAATTGAGATTTCCTCTCTTCTTCCAAACGAACGCATGCAGGAACGCGGCTGGTAAGTAAAAAGGAGTATTGTGATGCTGAAAATAGGTGTACTTGGCCTTCAAGGTGCAGTCAGAGAGCATGTCCGTTCTATTGAAGCTTCGGGCGCAGAGGCAGTTTTGGTCAAAAACCCGGAACAGCTTGCAGACCTTGATGGACTTATTATTCCCGGCGGCGAGAGCACAACAATGCGCCGCTTGATTGACAAATATGGTTTTATGGAACCGCTCAGGCAATTTGCCGGGCAGGAAAAACCGATGTTTGGCACTTGTGCTGGGTTAATTCTTCTTGCGAGCAACATTAAGGGCCAGGATCAGCCTCATTTGGGTGTGATGGATATTACCGTTGAGAGAAATTCTTTTGGACGCCAAAAGGAAAGCTTTGAAGCGGAACTGAACATTACGGATGTGGCTGAGGACTTTGTCGGCGTCTTTATCCGAGCTCCGCATATTGTGGAGGCAGGCGAAGATGTTGAAATTCTCTCCAAGCATAACGGAAGAATTGTTGCGGCAAGGCAGGGTCAGTTCCTCGGCTGTTCTTTTCATCCGGAATTGACTGATGATCACCGCATGACACAGCTGTTTTTGAAAATGGCTGAAGAGGCGAAGAAAAACTAGCTGCATAAAAGCCTTGTATTTGATTCAAACTTATAGTAAATTATGTATAAATTAAATGAGCGATCAACGTTATGACAGGAAGCAGTAACAGGCAGAGCTATCTTTAGAGAGCTGGTGGACGGTGCAAATCAGTGGTAGGCTCCTGTGAATCCATCCTTGAATGAAATGCTGAACAGGTGATTTAGTAAGCATTTCCGGTTTAAGCCGTTATTCTTGAAGCTGGAGGATGTATGTAATCCTCAAGTAGGGTGGCAACGCGGGTAACTCTCGTCCCTTCATTGGGGACGGGAGTTTTTTTATTTGCTGCACTCCTGAAATGCTTGATTGCTCATATCTATGAAGGAGTTGTAAATAATGCTTGATATAAAAGCGTTGAGAGCCAATTTTGATGAAGTAAAAGCAAAGCTGAAACACCGTGGAGAAGATTTATCAGATTTTGATCAGTTTGAAGAGCTTGATAAAAGAAGAAGAGAACTCATTGTTGCTACCGAAGAATTAAAAAGCAGAAGAAATGAAGTCTCTGCGCAGGTGGCGGCCCTGAAGAGGGAAAAACAAGACGCAGACCACCTCATCAGCGAAATGAGAGAAGTGGGAGATAAAATTAAAGGTTATGATGAGGAATTGAGAGAAGTGGAAGAAAAGGTCGAGAACATTCTCCTGGCCATTCCGAATATTCCGCATGAATCAGTTCCGGTCGGTGAATCTGAAGATGATAATGAAGAAATCCGGCAGTGGGGCAGCCTTCCCCAATTCAGCTTTGAGGCAAAGCCTCACTGGGACATTGCAGACGGGCTGAGCATTCTTGATTTTGAGCGTGCAGGGAAAGTGACAGGTAGCCGCTTTGTTTTTTATAAAGGGTTAGGTGCAAGGCTTGAAAGAGCGCTGATGAGCTTTATGCTTGATCTCCACGTGGATGAGCACGGCTATACAGAAATGATGCCGCCTTTCATTGTGAACCGTGACAGCATGACAGGTACAGGACAGCTTCCTAAATTTGAGGAGGATGCATTCAAGATTGCCGGTGAGGAATACTTTTTGGTTCCGACTGCCGAAGTGCCGGTCACAAACTTTCACAGAGACGAAATTCTTCCGGGTGACAGCCTGCCAATCAACTATGCTGCCTACAGTGCATGCTTCCGTTCTGAAGCAGGTTCTGCTGGAAGAGATACAAGAGGTTTGATCAGGCAGCATCAATTTAACAAAGTAGAGCTTGTGAAATTTGTAAAGCCAGAGGAATCTTATAATGAGCTTGAAAAGCTGACAGGACATGCTGAAAAAGTTCTTCAGCTTCTCGGGCTTCCATACAGGGTGTTGAGCATGTGTACTGCAGATCTTGGCTTTACCGCAGCCAAAAAGTATGACATCGAAGTTTGGATTCCAAGCTACGGGACATATCGTGAAATTTCTTCTTGCAGCAACTTCGAAGCGTTTCAGGCACGCAGAGCAAATATCCGGTTTAGAAGAGAACAAAAGGGCAAGCCGGAACATGTTCATACAATTAACGGTTCAGGTCTTGCAATCGGGCGTACTGTTGCGGCGATTCTGGAAAATTATCAGCAGGAAGACGGCAGTGTCATCATCCCTGAAGTTCTTCAACCGTACATGGGAAATAAAACAGTTATTTCAAAATAAGAAAAAAGTATAAAATAATATTGACAGGCATAAAGTATCTATGATATATTTATGCTTGTCGATACGGAGGAATACCCAAGTCTGGCTGAAGGGATCGGTCTTGAAAACCGACAGGGGTGTCAAAGCCCGCGGGGGTTCGAATCCCTCTTCCTCCTCCATATTTTAATTAAACTTAAACTTTTAATTAACTAATTGCGCATAAATTGGAGATTACATTTTGGGACCTGCACCTTTGCAGGTCTTTTTTTTATGTAATGCTTCTGTTACACAACCCTGCATTCAATGTATCTTAGGCACAACATAGAACAGGCTGAGAAGAAACATAAAAAATCCGTGACAGTCTTCTAAATAAAAAAACCGCCGGAGCACCGGCGGGAGTAAGTTATTTTTTTAATAATCTGGATTGCTCAAGAAAGTAGCCTACTCTTTCTACAATAGGTTCAATAGAATTTTCGTTGGCAACAATATCGTAATCATTGATGTTGATGCGCATAACAGGGCAGGAGTTAAAGTTGTTCACCCAGTTTTCATATCTTGCATGCATTTCCTCCCAATAAGAAACGGGTGTTTGCTGTTCCATCGGACGGCCCCTCTCAGTAATGCGGGCAAGGATGTCATCAAGGCTTCCTTCCAGATAAATTAATAGATCCGGGTGAGGAAAATAAGGAGTCATGACCATTGCTTCGAAAAGATTAGTGTAGGTTTCAAAGTCAACCGGAGTCATTGTTCCTTTTTCATAATGCATTTTTGCAAAAATCCCTGTATCTTCATAAATGGAACGGTCTTGAATAAAGCCGCCTCCATATTCAAATATTCTTTTCTGCTCCTTGAACCTTTCTGCAAGAAAATAAATCTGAAGATGAAAGCTCCATCTTTCAAAATCTGCATAAAATTTGTCCAAATAAGGATTTGTATCTACTTTTTCAAAGGAAGTCTTAAAATCAAGTGCCTGCGCAAGGGCGTTTGTCATTGTTGATTTGCCGACTCCTACAGTTCCCGCAATCGTAATGACTGCATGATGGGGAATTCCGTATTTATCTCGTAAATTCATTGGTAATGGCTCCTTTTTGAAGTGTAGCATCCAGCTTATGAAAGATATCCAGCAGATCCTGAGGATTTTGGACAAAGTCCAGGGTATCCCCGTCAAATCGCAGCACTGGAGTTTCCGGATGCTCTTCCTCCCAGCGGGCCATCGCTGTTTCATAATCCTCTGAAAGCTGCTTTAAGTATAGGGGATCTATGTTCTTTTCAATCGCTCTTCCTCTTTTTTCAATCCGTTCCAGAAGAGTATCCAGGCTTGCATGCAAATAGATAATCAGGTTCGGCTTTGGCATATCCATGGTCAAAATTTTGTAGATTTGTGTGTACTTATCATACTGTCCATCTTTTAATGTTCTCATGGCAAAAATCATATTTTTATATATATGGTAATCAGCAACTACCGGCAATTTTTTATCCAGGTAGTGTGTTTGAATATCCTCAAGCTGTTTATATCGATTGCAAAGGAAAAACATTTCGGTTTGAAAGCTCCACTCATCGATATTTTCATAAAATTTACCCAAAAACGGGTTTTCATCTACTATCTCTTTGAGCAAATGATATTGATAATACTGGCTGATCTCCTTTGCCAAAGAAGTTTTTCCAACTCCTATGGGTCCTTCAACAGTAATGAAGGGTGTTCCTATCATCCCGGTTCCTCCTTTAACACATAAAAAAAGCCGTTACTTTTAAACAGACGTATTTTATTGTATCACAGTGTACCCTAATCCGCTCTCACTAATTGAAAATATTGCTATTCTCAATAATTACCACAGCAGCCGGAGTTTTGCCTCCGCTCCAACAGCCGCAAAAAAAGACGATTCCTCAAGATATCGTCTTTTTTTCTACATTAAAATTATCTGCAATCAGCAGCCAATTCTGCGGAAATGAGAGGCCGAGCTTCCAGTAGCTGATTCCCCTTAAATCCAGCTCTTTTATTAAATCAAATTTAGCTTGAATGGAACGGGCATCTTCAAACCAGACCTCATGCTGCCTTCCTTCTTCATCTGTATAAGTGAAAGTAGGCGCCTGTGCCCTTTCATTGTAAGAGATAGGAACATTGTAGCGTGCGGCCAGCTGAATGGCCTGCTGAGGGCTGATCGCTCTCGCATATTCTCCACCCTGTACAAAAGGAAGTGTCCAGTCATAGCCGTACAAATTCTGCCCCATCATAATTTTTTCGGCAGGCATTTCTGTTAAGGCATACTCCAGCACCTGCCGAACAGGTCCAATAGGAGAGACAGCCTGGGCAGGACCGCCGCTGTAGCCCCATTCGTACGTCATGATAATCACAAAATCAACAATCTCTCCATGTGCTTTGTAATCGTGTGCTTCATACCATTTCCCTTTTTGTCCTGCTTCCGTTTTGGGAGCAAGTGCAGTTGAAATCAGCCATCCTTCTCCTTTAAAACGGTCACGCGCTTTCCTGAGGAAGGTGTTGTACGCTTCTCTGTCTTCAGGCCTCAAATATTCCAAATCAAAGTGTATATCCCTGAATCCGTATTTTCTTGCTGCAGCGACTATATTATCAAGCAAGGTGTTTTGAACAGTCTGATCATTCAGTATGATTCTGCCCAGCTCATCACTAAATTGATCATTTTCAAGGTTCGTCAATATCATCATTAGAGTAACATTGTTTTCCTGTGCTATAGCGGGAAAATTGTTGAGAAGCGGTTCTCTTAATGAACCATCTCTTTGAATTTGAAAGCTGAACGGTCCTAAATAGGTTAAGTAAGGGGCGGCATCTCTTGCAGCCTGTTCCAGCGCAGGAGCAACCTGTTCGCCTCTTGGTTCAACATAGGCATTGATCTCGGCTGCACGCTTTGGTCCTTCAGGAATATAGAGCCTGAGGCCGATTGAGAGAGGACGGTTTATATCAAGCTGGTTGATTCTGCCCAGTTCTTCTACCGTGGTTCCAAACCTCCTGGAAATGGACCAGAGGCTGTCTCCGGGCTGTACAAAATAAAAACGGCCTCTAATTGGTATAACAAGCGATTGTCCAACCACCAGCTGATCTGGATTAGGGAGCTCATTGGTACGGGTGATCTCAGCTGCTGTTGTGCCGTAAGCTTCCGCTATGTCGGTAAGGGTTTGTCCCGCTGACACTGTATGTATTTGCACGGTCATTCCTCCTGAAAAAATGTCTTGGTAAAGTGTATGAAGGGCAGGAGCGGATATGTTCCTATTTTTTTAATAATGGAGGAGTGTGCTACACTAGCTATATAAATCAATCAGGGTGATAATATGTTAAGAAATGACGACTATTTTATGGAGCTGGCGATCGAAGAGGCGAGGCTCGCAGAAGAGGCAGGGGAAGTGCCTATCGGTGCTGTAATTGTAAAAGAGGGCATAGTCCTGGCCAGGGCCCATAACCTGCGTGAGATGGAACAGCGCTCTATCGCGCACGCAGAAATACTGGCTATTGATGAAGCATGCAGGCAGCTCGGTTCCTGGAGGCTTGAAGACACAACGCTGTATGTGACGCTGGAGCCGTGTCCAATGTGTGCCGGGGCAATGGTTCTCTCGAGGGTAAAGCGGGTTGTGTACGGTGCTTCCGATCCTAAGGGAGGATGTGCAGGCACATTGATGAATCTGCTTGACGACAGCCGGTTTAATCACCAGGTAGAAGTGGTCAAGGGAATAAAAGGTGAAGAATGCGGAGAGCTTCTCACAAGTTTTTTCCGAAGAATAAGAGAAAAGAAAAAGAAGAAGTAATCTTACAGTTATTGACAGATGCAGAACGTTGCTTTTTATTATCAGAACATGTATACTTAGTTTGTGTCAGATGACACACTTCATATGGTATCAATTTTGTCGTGCTAAGCGGGGAGGTAGCGGTGTCCTGTACTCGCAATCCGCTCTAGCGAGGCTGAATTCCCTCTCGAGGTTAGCAGACTGTAGGGTCTGCCTCAAGTAAGTGGTGTTGACGTCTGGGTCCTGCGCAATGGGAATCCATGAACCATGTCAGGTCCGGAAGGAAGCAGCATTAAGTGGAACCTTCCATGTGCCGCAGGGTCGCCTGGGCTGAGCTAACTGCTTGAGTAACGCTTATGGCTGCTAATCGACAGAGGGTGCACGGCAGTTACTACATATATAAACTCACTCTTTTAGAGTGGGTTTTTTGTATTCCTGAGAACAAATCTGTCTGTCCCTATGTCCAGACAGTTCACAAAGTTCTTTTGTAAATAAATAAGTGCTTCATGTATAATGAGAATGAAAAAAGCGAAGGGAGGGCATTTCGTGAGTTATCAAGCACTATACCGTGTATGGAGGCCGCAGCAGTTCAGAGATGTCGTTGGCCAGGAACATATTACACAAACATTGCAGAATGCCCTGCTTCATGGGAAATTCTCGCATGCCTACCTTTTCTCTGGACCAAGGGGCACAGGGAAAACCAGTGCTGCCAAGATTTTTTCAAAAGCAGTCAACTGCGAGCGCGCGCCTGTATCGGAACCGTGCAACGAATGCTCTGCCTGCAGAGGAATTACAGACGGTACTATTTCGGATGTGATTGAAATAGATGCGGCATCCAACAACGGTGTGGATGAAATTCGTGACATCAGGGACAAAGTCAAGTATGCTCCCTCTTCTGTTAAATATAAAGTATATATTGTGGATGAGGTTCACATGCTTTCGATTGGTGCTTTCAACGCACTTTTAAAAACGCTGGAAGAACCGCCCCAGCATGTTATTTTTATACTGGCGACAACAGAGCCCCATAAAATTCCTTTGACAATTATATCCCGCTGTCAGCGGTTTGACTTCAAACGGATTACAGCTGCTGCAATAGTAGGAAGAATGCAGGACATCATTCAGCATCAAAGCATCACGGTGGATGAACAGGCACTGAATATCATTGCGAGTGCGGCTGATGGAGGTATGAGGGATGCTCTCAGCCTGCTGGATCAGGCCGTGTCTTATAGTGAAGAAACAGTAACCCTTGAGGATGCCCTGTTAGTAACCGGATCAGTTTCACACTCTCTCATTGCAGGTATGGCTGACTCTATTCATAGAAAAGATGCATCAGGTGCCTTATCAGCGCTGGACGAATTAATGAGACAGGGAAAAGATGCTGCGAGGTTTATTGAAGATCTTATTTATTATTACCGTGACATGCTCCTGTATCAGGCCGCACCCCGGCTTGAAGAAATCATGGAAAGAGCAGCTGTTGACGAACAGTTCAAAAAGCTGGCTGAAATGGTAAAGCCTCAGGAAATTTACGAAATTATAGATATCCTCAACAAAAGCCAGCAGGAAATGAAATGGACGAATCACCCGAGAATTTTTCTGGAAGTGGCAATGGTAAGACTGTGCCAGCCCTCAGCTGCTCCTTCCGGCAGTGACCAGACTTATACAGAGCTGCTGGATAAAATAACAAGCCTCCAGAACGAAGTGCAGCAGTTAAAGCAAAAGGGTATTACAGTACAGGCCCAGGAGCAGCAGCCCAAAGAAACAAAGGTTGCTGCAAAAAGCAGCCGAAATGGATATAAAACACCTGTCGGCAGAATTAAAGAAATCCTTAAAACAGCATCCAGACCAGAACTGGATTCGCTTAAAAGCAAATGGGCCGAACTGCTGGAGTATTTAAAAAGCCAGAATAAAGTATCTCATGCAGCCCTTTTAAATGACAGTGAACCTGTTGCTGCTTCTCAGAATTCCTTTATATTGAAGTTTAAATATGAGATTCATTGCAAGATGGTTTCGGAAAACACAAATGGTGTTCAATCCAATATTCAATCCATTTTGGAGAATTTACTTGGAAGATCTATTGAAATGATTGGCGTCCCCGAACAGGAATGGGGTAAAATAAGAGAAGAATTTATCCATGAGCAGCGTCAGGATGAAAATGATCAGTCCGATGACGAAGAAGACCCGCTTATTGCAGAAGCGAAAAAGATAGCGGGCGAAGAGCTCATTGAAATAAAAGACTAATTAGATGGAGGAGATAGATATGATGCGTGGCGGCGGAATGGGCAATATGCAAAAAATGATGAAACAAATGCAGAAAATGCAAAAGGATATGGCGAAAGCTCAGGAAGAACTAGCTGAAAAACAAATTGAAGGTACAGCAGGCGGCGGGATGGTTGTAGTCATCGCTAACGGCAACAAAGAAATACTTGAAGTTCAAATTAAAGAAGAAGTAGTAGACCCGGAAGATATTGAAATGCTTCAGGACCTGGTTCTTGCAGCAACAAATGACGCCCTGAAAAAAGTAGATGACATAACCAACCAGACAATGGGCCAATTTACAAAAGGAATGAACATGCCGGGTCTCTTCTAGGGAGATGAGAATTGTATGCACTACCCTGAACCAATATCAAAGCTGATTGACAGTTTTATGAAATTGCCGGGCATAGGTCCTAAAACAGCCGTTCGCCTGGCGTTTTTTGTACTGGGGATGAAGGAAGATACTGTTCTGGATTTTGCCAAGGCTCTCGTTAATGCTAAGCGGAACCTAACCTACTGCTCCATATGCGGGCATATTACAGATTCTGATCCTTGCTATATTTGTGAAGATCAAAGAAGAGACAAAACTGTCATATGCGTTCTGCAGGATCCAAAAGATGTCATCGCCATGGAAAAAATGCGGGAATATATTGGTCTCTACCATGTTCTTCATGGAGCAATATCTCCTATGGACGGCATCGGACCAGAAGACATCAAGATACCGGATCTGCTAAAAAGGCTGCAGGATGACACTGTTCAAGAAGTCATTCTGGCAACTAACCCCAATATAGAAGGGGAAGCGACTGCCATGTATATATCAAGACTGCTCAAGCCTACGGGAATTAAAATCACCAGAATTGCCCATGGCCTCCCGGTCGGCGGCGATTTGGAATACGCAGATGAGGTTACCCTTTCCAAAGCGTTGGAAGGAAGAAGAGAAGTATAGGGAGAGATTTTGTTGCTGTTTCGGAGAAAAAACTGGCTGCGGAAAGAGTTTGACGAGCAGCTGATAGACCTGCTGATTGAGAAGAAAGAAGAGTGGGCCCGTCAGAGAAAACTGATTGAACAAAGTATGGAGCCTTCCCCTGAAGTCATGATAAATCTTCAAACAGCAGAATCTAAATACCTGTTTTTGCTGAGGGAAGCCAAACGAAGAAATGTAACCATAAAACTATAATGAGGGACAGGTTCTAATTTTCTGCCTCCTACATAACTTGTACAAAGATCAAGTTAAAGGAAGTGGCATGTTTGGAACCTGTTTTTGTTTTTTCTATTATAGGGGGACTCATTCTGATTCTGCTTTTTGCAGGAGCGTCTATCAATCCCTTGAAGCTTCTTGGCCGTTTGTTCGTGAAAGTCATGATAGGAGCAATTCTGCTGTTTTTCTTAAATGCCTTTGGATCAAGCTTTGATATTCATGTCCCAATCAATCCTGCAACCGCAGCTGTCTCTGGTCTTTTGGGACTTCCGGGCATAGCAGCGCTGATGATTATGAAAGTGTTTATTCTCTCTTAAAGGTAAATGAAAAACATTTACCTTTTTTTATTGACACCAGTTATTAAAAATGTTAAATTATTATTCGTCGCTAATAAATAACACGAAAAACGGACAATATAATCTGTTGAAAATAGTTGTTGACTTATTGGTGTAGAGATGGTAGTATTATTAAGTCGCTGTTGCGGCTAAACAGTTCTTTGAAAACTAAACAAAGCAGAACGTCAACGTTAAATGTTTTAAATTTTTTACTATGAGCAAGTCAAACAATCTTATTGGAGAGTTTGATCCTGGCTCAGGACGAACGCTGGCGGCGTGCCTA
>NZ_WKKI01000062.1 GCF_009674805.1 Metabacillus lacus
TAAGGCTTCTAACCGTCGGTGCAACGGGATAGCCTAATCCATAACTAGCGGTTACGCTGGTGTTCTTAGGAATCCCCCACTTCAAACAGCTCGCAAGAGCAGTTAAGTGGCGGGTAGTTCAAGCGTGAAGAAATTGCTTTTAACGGGATAGAACCTCTTGTGCATCAGATGAAGATTGATAGAACGAAAGCAGAAAAATGGCTGAGGAACAACTAAGAGAACAGCGGGAGGTGATAGATGCCATGGGCATTGTAGTAGTAGAAATATGCGGTGCTGGCTACTTCAATATATCGGAGGTAGAGGAAATGCTCGAATCTCAATATCCGGAGGCTGCTGTTATCTCAAGCAGCTGTTTGTCTTTTTGCGGAATGTGCGCAAAGCGTCCTTTTGCAATTGTCAATGGTAAGCGCATTTTTGCTAAAACAGCGGAGAAATGTCTGTCCCTTATTAAAAAACAGATAGAAACGGAGCTGGCTGTTTATACATAGTATGGGCAGAGACAGGAAATAAGGGGGAACAGCGATGGATATACTGAAAGCAATCAAAACACGCCGCAGCTTTGGTCTGGTAAAGAATGACGAGGTGGAAGATGAGGTCATCAGGCAGATTTTAGAGGCGGGAACATGGGCTCCAAACCATTTCAGAACAGAACCGTGGCGCTACTTTGTCATAAAGGGAGACGGAAGAAAGCAGCTTGGCAATGTTTTGGTCAAAATAGCGCAGAAAAACGGGGAAACAGACGAAAAGAAACTGGAAAAAGAATTGGAGAAACCATTTCGTGCACCGGTTATAATTGCAGCCGCAGCAGCACCGGGAGAGAATCCAAAAGCCTTTCAACTGGAGGAATTGGGAGCTGTGTATGCTTCTGTGCAAAATATGCTGCTGGCAGCACACAGTCTTGGTCTTGCAGGCATTTGGAGAACAGGGCAGCCAACGTATGATCCGCTCATGAAAGAATTTCTCGGTCTTCCTGCAGAAGGAACGGTCCTAGGTTTCCTGTACTTTGGTTTTCCGCTCCGCAGTCTCCAGGAAGGAAAAAGAAAACCGGTTGAGGACGTAACAAAGTGGATTCAATAGAAACGGAGTTTGAATGAAAAGAAAGCTTCCCGGGATGTCCGGGAAGCTTTTTTATAGAACGGAAGTCATAGAAGATATTAAGGGATAAACGGCTCAAAGGCTTGCTGTGTGACTTCCGCTGCAATAATCTGCTCTCCTCCTGCCGCCTGAAGTGCCGCTCCTATGGATTGAATGATATCTCCCGTGACAGTCAGCCTTTGAAGGCCTATGCTGGGGCCGTCAATCTGAGCTGTCACACCGGCTGCCTCCAGTACTTGACCTATCGTTTGCACCCAGTTTCCTGTAACGATTTTCTGCTCGCCTGAGATAACAGCCGGATTCCTGCTGGTTCCATTTTTTATACTGAAAAGTTTCACCAGCAAAATGGACTCAGCAAACACTCCGAACGCTTGTATCCATTGTGTAACAGCAATCTGCCTCTCTATATTTAACAGCAATTCAGTGTTGTCTGACTCACTCTGTTTATCCTGCTTTTGGGTTTCTGTCATTCTTGATCTTCACTCCCATCCCGCTAATTCTGTTGAAGCAGCAATGAGCTGCAGTTTTTCATCAGAGACATCAAAATGTGAACAATGCGGTTAAACTCCTGCTCCTCAAGCTGTTTTCCCTCTTTATATGTTTCAGCGTCTATCACCTTATCATGAGAGTTCAGGCTCTTCATTTGGCGAGCATAACTTTCGGCAAGCTGACGGAATGCTTTTATTAATTTTTCATGATCTGAACAGATACAAGCAGGTGCTTTTATGGATGTAAGTTTCTCAACCGTTGTTTCGCAAACGGTTTTATGATTGGTGAGCACGAGGGATAATGCAGCTTCCTTGCTGCTGCTTCTCCCCATATCCTTGAGGTGCCCTCCGATATCTGAAAGAATTTTCCCGTATTCAGCTAAACTCAATGTTCATCCAGCTCCATTTTCGTTTTATTCTTATTTTATGAGGTGATGCCTATATTGGTGTTTTTCATGCTGCACCAGATAAGCAGGAGGGCTGAAAGAAAAGAAAAATAGCAAAATGGAATGGGTTATGATGTTAAAATATGGGGTAAGCATATTGAAATCAATGGCTGCCAAGTGGAGACATATATGTGTATGAGGCTTGGACATGGGGCGAAGGCAGTACATTGCAGAAAACTTTGGGGGCGAATAAAAATGAAAGTAAAAACAATTACAGGCTGGACTGAAAAAACACTGGATGACAAAGTGAATGATTTTCTAAGCAATGGTTCTATTGATATAGTAGATATCAAATATTCTTCAACCATCTTCTACTTCAGTGCAATGGTCATTTATAAAGGGGGAAACATTCAGAGCAGCTGAGGATAAATGAAAATGAATACATAACAAAACGCACGCTGAAATATTAGCGTGCGTTTTGTTGTGGTTGTCAAAGAAGAAGCAGCAGAAACTAGCTCATCCATAGATTATTTAAATAGCTGCGGAATGCCTGTGAAAAGGGTGTATCCGCCCATCAAAGACATGGCAATAACGATCAGCACGCCAAAAATGGTCAGCCAGAGCGGATGCTTGTAATCGCCGACGATTTTGGTTTTATGAGCTGCGACAAGAATGACGCCGAGCGCAATTGGGAGAATTAAACCATTCAGGGCACCAACAAGGACAAGTACTCTTACCGGCCTGCCGATCATAACAAACACAAGGGTGGAAAGGGCAATGAAGCCGATGATCACCCATTTCTGGTGTTTTTCAACAGTTTTGCTGAGGGTCTGAATAAAAGAGACTGATGTATAAGCTGCACCGATGACAGAGCTGACAGCTGCCGCCCACATGACCACTCCGAAGAATTTGTAGCCCACTTCACCGGCTGCATATCTGAAAACAGATGCTGGCGGATTGGCAGGATCAAGTGTTAATCCCTGCGCGACAATTCCCAATGCTGCGAGAAACAGAAAGATTCTCATGATAGAAGCAATTCCAATTGCACTGACTGCACTGCTTGTTACTTTGGGCAGGGATTCTTTGCCGGTAATGCCTGCATCCAGCAGCCTGTGGCCTCCCGCAAAGGTGATATAGCCGCCAACTGTACCGCCGACAAGGGTGACAATTGCCAGGTAATCTATGGTATCAGGAACAAACGTCTTTACTACCGCTTCACCAACAGGAGGCTGCGCGGTGAACATCACGTAAATGGTCAGCCCGATCATAATAAGTCCCATTACCTGTGCAAAGCGGTCCATTGCTTTGCCTGCCTCGCGTACAAGAAATATACAAATAGCTACAATTCCGCTAAACAGCGCGCCCATTTCGGGAGGCAGTCCGAACAGTACATTTACACCAAGTCCTGCTCCGCCAATATTTCCGATGTTAAAGGCTAGGCCGCCCATCACAATCAGGATGGCGAGAAACACGCCGAGGCCCGGAAATACGTCATTCGCGATATCCTGAGCGCGCTTTTTGGATACAGCAATGACTCTCCATATGTTCAGCTGTACGCCGATATCAATAATAATGGATATTAAAATAACAAACCCGAAGCTTGCCATGAGTGTTTGTGTAAAAACAGTCGTCTGCGTCAGGAACCCGGGCCCGATGGCCGACGTAGCCATCAGAAAAGCGGCGCCGAGCAGAACGCTGAGCGTGGATGATTTTTTTTCCATTGTAACCTCCAGGGATGTTATTTAAAGCTTTCAATGCGGCTAATGGTAATACCGGCTTTCTTCAGGGCCTCTGTGATATGGCGGGCAAAATCCAGCGCGTGCTCGCCGTCGCCATGAATACAGATTGTATCTGCCTTTATATCAATTTCAGGTCCTCCCGCAGTGCTGACCTTTTGATTTCTTACCATCTTGATCACCTGGCTGACTGCCTGATTTTGGTCGGTAATCAGAGCGTTTGGCTCCCTGCGTGATGTCAGCGTGCCGTCAGGCTGATATGTACGATCGGAAAATACTTCACTGCCGGTCCGCAGCCCGGCTTTTTCACCTGCTTTTATCAGCTCGCTTCCTGCGAGCCCGAAGAAAATCATATCAGGATTTACCTTGTACACGGCTTCCGCAATAGCTTCAGCAAGAGGTGCGCTTTTGGCTGCCATATTGTACAGAGCGCCGTGAGGCTTTACATGCTGAATACTTCCACCCTCCGCTTTTACAAATGCTGACAGCGCCCCGATTTGATAGAGTACCAAATCGTAGGCTTCCTGAGGAGACAAATTCATGTCGCGCCTTCCGAATCCGGCGAGATCCTGCAGGCCGGGGTGGGCACCAATTGCAACGTTTTTTTCCATCGCCATCTTGACTGTTTTTCTCATTGTCGCCGGATCTCCTGCGTGAAATCCGCAGGCAATGTTGGCAGACGTAACATAATCGAGGATTTCTGCATCTCTTCCAAGTGTATAGGCTCCGAAGCTTTCACCCAGATCACAGTTAATATCCACTACTGGCATTGTTTTTTCCTCCCTTATTTTAGTTTTAACCTTATGGCATGTTTTAAATGCTTCAGCTCCTGCTCTCTTTTCAGATAAAGCTGCTGTGCTTCTTCATGGGAAATTTCTCTGAAGAGGATCTCATCGCCAGGCTTTGTTTGGGCAAAAACCGGCAGATCCACGGAAGCAATCTGGCCGATCTTTGGATAGCCGCCCGTTGTTTGCCTGTCAGCCAGAAGAACGATTGGATTTCCTTCAGCAGGAACCTGTATGGTGCCAAAACTGACAGCTTCCGAAATAAGCTCTTGAGGTTTTGAAAGCTCCAGCGAAGCACCTTTGAGGCGGCTGCCCATGCGATCTGACTGCGGAGTAACTGCAAAGTGTTCAGAGAAAAATGCTTTTCTGCTGCTTTCGGAAAACAGGTGATGCTGCCTTCCTTTCAGCACTCGGATGGAGGTGCGTCCGTGAAGTGCCGGCAGGAATTCAGGTGCAACCGTCCATTCCATTTCTGCAAAACTTTTACCGCTTGCTTTTCCCATTAAGTGTTCCGCCGCCCGAGGTGAGATGCTGGATGAGTTCCTGGTTTTTAGTATATCTCCCTGCTCAAGCGGCCTTCCCTCATAGCCGCCGATTTCCGCACGTAAATAGGTGGATCTGCTGTTCATCACCTTCTCGATTGAGAGTCCGCCCGACACAGCAAGGTAAGCTCTGCTGCCGGATACCGGTGCGCCGAAGCTGAGTCTGCTGCCGCTTTTTACAAACAGCAGGCGCCATGTGCGCACCGGTTTGCCGTCAATGCTGGGGGATAAATCACCGCCGCAAATGCTGATAAAGGCATCAACCTGAAATTCAATAAGCGGCCCCATTAAAGTAATTTCAATGGCCGGCTCATTCTCATCATTTCCGGCAAGAAGGTTCGCAATCCGGTGTGAAAGCTGATCCATTGCACCGCTTGCAATCACACCGTATTTCTGGTAGCCGTATCTTCCTAAATCCTGAATGCTTGTAAGCAGGCCCGGCCTGATGATTTTAATCATTCCGCATCTCCTCCAAGCGCTATGTATTCCTGCAGACTGATTGACTTAAATTGAATCTTGTCCCCTGCTCTTAATAGAGTTGGCGGATCTTCGTTCGGGAGAAACAGATTCAGCGGTGTTCTCCCAATCAGCTGCCAGCCTCCGGGCGTTTCAATTGGATAAACGCCTGTTTGTTTCCCGGCAATTCCAACCGAGCGCGGAGGTATCTTAAGACGGGGTGATTTTCTGCGTGGTGCGGCAATGGTTTCCGGCATTCCGCCTATATATGGAAAGCCGGGTGCAAAGCCAATCATATGCACATCGTAATCCCCCGTGGAGTGGATACGAATTACATCTTCAGCAGTCAGCCCGTTATGGTCTGCGACAAACTGAAGATCCGGCCCCAGCTCTCCTCCATAGCAGACAGGAATGGTAACGGTGCGCTGTGCCATGCCGCTGTCTTGATGAGCATGATCAAGCAATGTATTCAGTCTGCTGCAAACAGCAGGATACGGAAGCGGATAGGAGTTCCAAGGTGCCTGCATGACTTTAAAGGGATCATAGTACAAGGTAAGTGTTGTAAATGCAGGAACATATTCAATCATCCAGTCTTCCGTATTTTCATCCAAAAGAGATGCGATCAATGAAACTTCCCGCTGTATCGCAGGGGAGATTTCTTCGCCAAGCTGAATCATGACCGCCTGATCACCAAGCGGATGTAAACTGAAATTCAATGTTTCCCCTCCTCGACATATTTGAATATTTAACAAAAATAACATACAAATCATGATAAGAAAAAAAATAGCACCTCCCTGTTCAGCAGGGACGTGCTGGAGTCTTCATTTGTTTATTTTGCCGTTTCTCACAAATCCGTATACGGCCAGAGTGATCATCAGAAAACATAACAGCAGAAAGATGGCAGTATAGCCCATCTGATTTTCTACATAGTTTTGATAAGAGAACAATCCCATTGCAGCACTGCTGATCGTAAGGCTGAGCAGAATCAATGGATGAATGCTTGTTTTCGCCATGATGGATCACAACCCCTGTTTACAGGCTTCCTAAAGAGCCCTTTTTTGATAAGGATTCTCCCGGTTTTCCTGAATGTGCTGATGTTTATAAGGATTTTTCCCCGGTTTTCCTGCCAGTACAAATCCGTATTTAGTTTTGTTTAATAAAAATGCCGTCAGGATAGACAAAAGAATGCTGCCAAAATAAGTAATGGCCAAATATAAGAAATAGGTCATTTGCTCGCCGACAGCAACCGTGATCATAGCAAGAAAAATCGGATGAAGCAGATAAATGCCAAAAGAATATCTGCTCAGCAGCATAATCGGCCTAGGCATTTTTTGAATCAAGCCTCCTATGTATAACAGAAAGAAAATCATGGCAGAGGAGTACAAAAGAATATCTGCCCGCTTAGATGATGAAACGGTAATATAGCCGTAATGGTTCATCAGAACGACAATTCCTCCGGACAAAATAGGGAGCAGGAGGATCAGCACTTTGAAGTCCGGCAGTTTTTTTATCACTTTTTCAAAATCACTGCCGATACAATAGCCTAAAGAAAAATAAAAAATCCAGCCCGGAAAAGGAAGCCATGATAAATGAAACCAGATGAAATCTCCATATGGGATAGGAAACGGATCGACGAAATTAAAAAAGGACAGGTAAGCCAGGTTGACTGCAAAAGAAATGCCAAGAAGCTTTCCGGGGCTTACAGTTTGAAGTGCTCTGCCAAAAAAATAATGCAGCAGATAAAACTGAAAAATTACAAGCACAAAGTAACCGAGAAAAGTGCCGAGAAAAATATTGCTTGCACTCTGCACCAGAAATTGTGAAAAGGTTAATCCTGAAGAGAGCGAAGTTTCAACGGCAAAAATAATAGCCATCGAAAGATACGGCAAAAGGATATATGTGATTCTTTTTTTGAAAAATTTTTCCGGAAGCCCGCCCCTGTAGGAATGAGCAAGCAGCAGCTCCGAGATGAACACAAAGACCGGGGTGCTGAACATAAACAGCAGCTTTATGTATTCCAGTGAGAGTATGGCATTTCCTGAAAGCTCTCCGGCAGTTTCATATGCAAATGACCACGCGATGGCATGTACGAGCACGACTCCGAGGCAGGCGATGCTTCTCAGAAAAAAGATCTCTTTAATAGGATAGGATGAAGTCATGCAATCAGCTCCTTTTCATGCAAGAAAAGCGTTCATTCAATACCCTAGTATTGATTATGTGAAACTATGTAAATCTTATTTTTGCCAGGCAAAAGGATTTTGCATTCTTAGTCAGAATAGTATAATAGTTATAGAAGACATAAGGAGGAGAGAAATGCACTACGAAACGATGCACCCAAAACTTGAAAAAGTCATTGAAAATATTGAGCTCGTTATGGTAGGCAAAAGAGATGTAGCAGTCCTCAGTCTTGTTGCGCTGCTTGCAGACGGCCACGTGCTGTTTGAAGATGTACCCGGCGTGGGCAAGACTATGATGGTTAGGGCGCTGGCGCAATCTGTTGGAGCCGATTTTAAGAGAATTCAGTTTACACCCGACTTATTACCGTCTGATGTTACAGGCGTTTCTATTTATAATCCGAAAACACTCGAGTTTGAATACCGTGAAGGGCCGATTATGGGCAACATTGTCCTGGCCGACGAGATTAACAGAACGTCTCCAAAAACGCAGTCATCCCTTCTGGAGGGGATGGAGGAAGGAAATGTTACGGTTGACGGGCGTACAAGGGAAATTCCAAAGCCGTTTTTTGTGATGGCAACCCAGAACCCGATTGAACATGAAGGAACGTATCCCCTGCCTGAGGCCCAGCTCGACCGCTTTTTGTTCAAACTGAAAATGGGCTATCCAACTGTGACGGAAGAGCTCGAGATTTTGTCTCTGGCAGAAAGAGACCGTCCAATTAACCGCATTTCCGCAGTTATAACGAAAGAAGAATGTATTTCCATGCAGAAAGAAATTCAGAATGTGTACGCTGATGAAACAGTGAAACGTTATATTGTAGAAATTGTAAGCAAAACACGCAGACACCCTTCCATTTACTTAGGGGCCAGCCCCCGCGGTTCCATTTCACTTTTAAAGGCTGCGCAGGCGTATGCCTTTGTTCACGGCAGAGACTACATTGTTCCTGATGACATTCAGTATCTCGCACCTTTCACATTGCCGCACCGCATGATTCTCAGATCCGAAGCCAAATTTGAAGGAAACACAGCCGCCGATGTTTTAAACAGCATTGTGAACTCAACACCTGTTCCGGTACAGAGGACGATGAGCAGACAATGAAACAGCTTGCAATGAAAATTAAGCTCCCTTGGAAGCTGGCAACTCTGCTTTTGCTTATGGCAGCCACGTTCAGCTATGCCATGTTTCAAGGCGGTTTTGTCAGCTGGTTTTTATTTTATGCGTTTCTGCCATTCGCCCTGTACTCCTTTCTCCTGCTGCTCTACCCTGTTGGAAAGTTCAGTGCTGAGAGAAGGTTGAATCAGGAGAGGTTTTCAGTTGGAGAAAAGCTTGCAGCAGAAGTCACGATCTCCAGAAAGGTTCCATTTCCTTTGTTTTATTTAATTGTGGAAGAAGTGCTGCCTGAAAAGCTGAACGGTACGAAAGGAAGTAAAAAAATTCTGTTTCCCTGGTTCCGAAGATCTTTCTCCGTTTCATATCAGCTTGATAATATGCCGAGGGGCGAACATGCTTTTACAGGCATCCGGCTCAGGACCGGCGATCTTCTCGGGCTGATTGACAAGGAAGCTTTGATCATCCTGGAGGACCACTTTTTGGTGTATCCGCATTATAAAGAGATGAAGTACCATCAAAATACCAGGCAGATTGAACAGGGAGGAAGCAGCAACCATAAAAAGCTGTGGGACAATTCCACGCTCGCCAATGGCATCAGGGAATATCAGCCGGGCGACCGGTTTGCCTGGATTGACTGGAAGGCAACAGCCAGAAGAGACTCTATTATGATTAAGGAATTTGAGCAGACTCAAAGCCATGATGTGCTGATTCTGATGGATAGATCTCCAACGCCTGATTTCGAACAGATTGTTTCATTTACGGCTTCCGTCATCAGGGCAGTTCTGAAAAGCGGTGCCTCGATTGAATTCGTTTCATTAGGAAGGGAGCACGCTCGTTTTCCGATGCAGTCAGGGGAAGCACATCTCAGAAATATCTTTTATCATCTCGCAAAAGCCGATTGTGATGCGGAAGATTCTTTCGCAAAAGTGTTCGAGCAGGTAGCGTCATCACAGCAGAAAAAGGCGTCCAAAATTCTGGTTACAGGCGCATTAACAATGGAACTGGACAGAAAAATTGAACGAAATAACCACCTGGGCTCCACTCTGCTCTTTATTGTGAAAAATGCTTATGGAAATATTGCAAATGAGGAGAAGGTTATGATAGACAGGCTTACAAAACGAGGCATCTTTGTCAAAGTCATTAGAGAAGGCAGATTTCAGGAAGCGTTTGAAACAGCAAGGGAAAGCGGGTGAGCTGATGGAACATAATCGAAGCCTCGCAGCATCCCTTTTATACTACATTGCAGCTTTTGTGCTTTTATGGGAGTGGCTGCGGCCCCTTCAGGATTTTACTGATACGCAGCACACAGTTATCTTTATAACATTTATTGCGTTCAGCTTTATGCTGGCGTATCTGCAGGCTAAATGGTATATATCGTTTCCTGTCAAGATTGCTTATATATTGTTTATTCTTCACCTCCTGTTTTATGAAGGCAGCATGTTTGCCAGGGGATGGCTCCCTCAAGTAATGGAAGACATCATCTATAATGCAGGGATGATTCAGCAGGCGGCGTGGATTGACATGACGTCCTCTTTCCGGACGCTGCTGTTTTTTATCCTGCTGTGGCTGCTTGTTTATCTGCTGCATTACTGGATACTTCATCAAAACAGGATCATGTTTTTCCTGATTCTTACCTTTGTGTACATTACAGTTTTGGATACGTTCTCCCCCTACGATGCTTCCGGAGCAATTGTGCGGACAGTTTTCATTGGAT
The DNA here is from genome assembly GCF_009674805.1 of Metabacillus lacus. GTDB lineage: Bacteria > Bacillota > Bacilli > Bacillales > Bacillaceae > Metabacillus_C > Metabacillus_C lacus. The sequence continues at coordinate 10,491 of NZ_WKKI01000062.1, forward strand.
TCTTTTTGGGAGGGTATTTATATTTTGAAAGACTTGGAAAATCTGAAAATTTTTCTGTCGGAAGAGGGGCCAAGCTGAAATGGCTGCTGGTGCTCACTATTTTCATTTCAAGTGCGACGGCTATTGGACTCGCTGCGCCAAAGGCTGATCCAATCTGGCCTGATCCGGTTCCGTATCTGACCGCATATGGCAGGGAAGATGATGATCTCATGAACAGCAGTGTAAAAAGAATCGGCTACGGAACGAATGATGAACAGCTTGGCGGCCCTTTCATTCAGGACGATACTCCGGTTTTCACTGCAGAAACACAGCGCCGCCACTACTGGCGGGTTGAGACGAAGACTGTGTATACAGGAAAGGGCTGGCTCGCTTACGGGGATCAGCAAGCTCCACCTCCCATTGAAATGCCGGCAGATTCTGTCAAGGTTCAGTGGTTTGATGAGTCTGTACCTAAACAGAGGCTGACTGCGAATGTCTCTATTAGTCCGGACTATGCTTACCCGCATGTGATCTACCCGCTCGGCTTTGCGTCCTTTTCATCTGAGGAACCCGCAGAGCTGCTTGTCTCCAATGAAGCTACAGAGCTTTTTTATCCGAGGCTCAGCTCTGGAAGAGGCCAGGCGAGAGTTTATAACTACACTGTCGAGTATGATTACCCGACGTATGATATCAATGACTTGAAAGCAGCACCAATCTGGAAGGGAGCATATTCATATGTTCCGGAAGACTTGCCGCAGCGGGTGAAAGACCTTGCTCTTCAGCTGACTGAGGGATATGACAATCAGTATGACAAGGTAAAAGCGGTAGAACGCTACCTCGGCTCTGAGAATTTCGAATACAACACAGAAGAAGTCGCTATTCCTGGTCCTGAAGATGACTATGTGGATCAGTTTCTGTTTGAGACGATGAAGGGATACTGCGACAACTTTTCTACCTCTATGACTGTCTTGCTGAACACGCTGGACATTCCGGCCCGCTGGATAAAAGGATATACAGAGGGAGAATACACCGGAAATATTTCAGGAAGCATGAGAGAGTATGAAGTAACCAACAACAATGCCCACTCATGGGTGGAGGTATATTTCGACGGAATTGGCTGGGTCCCTTTTGAACCGACCAAAGGCTATTCCAATCCGTATAACTTTACGTACAACATCGATACTGATGCGAGCGAGGAGCCGGATGTTCCTGAAGAAACACAAACTCAGGATACCGAGAGGCCAGTCGAGGAAGATACGGAAGAAGCTGCCAGCCAAAACCAGAATAATTGGTGGCAGAACATTTCTTTCAGCTTTGGCGAACCATACATTTATGTGGTGATTGGTATTTTCCTGATGTTTGCAACGGCTGTGTTTTTTACGAGAGGAAAGTGGCTTCCGCTTCTTGCTGTGTACAGGTTCAAAAACCAGCGTGACGGAGAGGTATATTTTAAAGCGTATAACGCCTTGTTGAAACACCTAGAAAGATCGGGACTTCAACGCAAAAATGGCCAGACGCTGAGAGATTTTGCAGCTTATGTTGACCGCTATTACGGCAGCAGAGACATGATGGCCCTCACCGCAAGCTACGAGCGCGCCCTGTACCGGAATGATGATGCCCGTGAAGAATGGGAGAAATCGGTGGAATTGTGGGAAAATTTAATTAAAAGAACATCACCTTGACCGAATCATAAGAGATTGATAGAATGATAAAAATTAATAGAGTATCCTTCATATATCCTCGATAATACGGTTCGAGAGTCTCTACCGGGTTGCCGTTAACAACCTGACTATGAAGGCAGGATGTATTTGTGTATACAAAACTGGATTCTGCCTTCTTTTTTTGAGGCGGACTCTAGTTTTTTTTATTTTATAGAAGAGGTGACGGCTATGACAGCAAACAACCAGGAAATGATCTTAGTTTTAGATTTCGGAAGCCAGTATAATCAGCTGATTACACGCAGAATTCGTGAATTGGGCGTATACAGCGAATTACATCCCCACACGCTCACAGCAGATATGATTAAAAGGCTGCAGCCAAAAGGGATTGTCCTGTCCGGAGGCCCGAACAGCGTGTATGGCGAAAATGCCTTTCGTATCGATGATGAGATTTTTCAACTGGGCATTCCTGTTCTTGGTATTTGCTACGGCATGCAGCTGATGACACATTATCTTGGCGGAAAAGTAGAGCCTGCCGGCCACAGGGAATACGGAAAAGCTTTGATTAATGTGGATGGTTCTCCTGCCTTGTTCAATGAACTTCCGCAGCAGCAGGTAGTGTGGATGAGCCATGGAGATCTTGTAGTAAAAGTTCCTGAAGGATTTACAGTTGATGCAACAAGTCCGTCCTGCCCGAACGCTGCCATGAGCAATGTGGAAAGAAATCTGTATGGAGTGCAGTTTCACCCGGAAGTACGCCACTCAGAATATGGCAATGACATGCTGAAAAACTTTGTCCAGGATGTATGTGAGTGCAAAGAAAAATGGACAATGGAAAACTTCATTGAAGTGGAAATGGAAAAAATACGAAACACAGTCGGAGACAAAAAAGTGCTTTGCGCACTAAGCGGCGGTGTAGATTCATCTGTTGTAGCTGTCCTGATTCATAAAGCAATCGGCGACCAGCTGACTTGTATTTTTGTAGACCATGGTCTTTTAAGAAAGAATGAAGCTGATGCTGTTATGAAAACCTTCAGTGAAGGCTTTCACATGAACGTGATTAAAGTGGATGCACAGGAGCGGTTCATGTCCAAGCTGAAAGGAATCAGCGACCCTGAGCAAAAGCGAAAAATCATTGGAAATGAATTTATTTACGTGTTTGATGATGAGGCAACTAAGCTGCAGGGAATTGAATTCCTGGCACAGGGAACGCTTTATACCGATATTATTGAAAGTGGAACGGCTACTGCACAGACGATCAAGTCGCATCATAATGTAGGCGGGCTGCCGGAAGACATGCAGTTTAAGCTGATCGAACCTTTGAACACGCTTTTTAAAGACGAAGTAAGAGCATTGGGAACAGAGCTTGGAATTCCTGATGAAATTGTCTGGAGACAGCCATTCCCGGGACCGGGCCTTGGCATCCGCGTGCTAGGAGAAGTAACCGAAGAAAAATTGGAGATTGTCCGTGAATCAGATGCTATTCTCCGTGAAGAAATCAAAAAAGCGGATCTCGAAAAAGACATTTGGCAGTACTTCACTGTTCTTCCTGATATCCGCAGCGTAGGAGTTATGGGAGACGCAAGAACCTATGATTATACAATCGGCATCCGAGCTGTTACTTCTATTGACGGAATGACCTCTGACTGGGCAAGAATTCCGTGGGAAGTCCTTGAGGTAATTTCCACACGCATAGTGAATGAAGTCAACCACATCAACCGTGTGGTGTATGATATTACGAGCAAACCGCCTGCAACAATCGAGTGGGAGTAAAAACACGAACGAAAACGAACATTTTTGAAAAAATGTTCGTTTTTTTATTGCAACTTTGTGCCTAACTTGCTATAATGAAGAAGCAAAGAAATATGTCAAATTACGTCGTATAATATTGGGGATATGGCCTGAGAGTTTCTACCAAGCTACCGTAAATGGCTTGACTACGACGATATAGAAGAAGCGGTCAAGCTGTGCTCTTTTTTGCCTGTACGTTTCTTTCGTATCGTAGTCGTCAAGCGCTCCTGAGGTAGGGGGCGCTTTTTTATTTGCTAAAAATAGATAGAAGTTGAATAGGAGGAGAACAGGTTGAAAAAGTATTTTCAGTTTGACGAGCTAGGGACTACTTACAGGAAAGAATTTTTGGGAGGATTAACAACATTCCTTTCAATGGCTTACATTTTGTTTGTAAATCCAACAACTCTTTCTCTGGCAGCCATTCCGGATCTGCCTGCAGAATTGAGAATGAATCAAGGTGCAGTCTTTACGGCAACGGCAATAGCTGCTGCAATCGGGTGTCTGCTGATGGGGATTATTGCGAAGTATCCCGTCGCGCTTGCGCCAGGCATGGGTTTAAATGCCTTCTTTGCTTTCACGGTTGTACTCACAATGGGAATACCTTGGCAGACGGCCTTAGCAGGTGTTTTGGTTTCCGGTCTTATTTTTATAGTATTAACACTGACGGGCGTCCGCGAAAAAATTATCAACTCCATTCCGAGTGAATTGAAACATGCTGTTGGTGCCGGAATTGGATTGTTTATTACTTTTATCGGTTTTCAAAATGCAGGAATTATCGTCAGCAATGATGCAGTGCTTGTAGGTCTTGGCGATTTAATGAACGGGGGCACACTGCTTGCTATCTTTGGGGTAGTTGTGACTGTGATTTTCATGGTAAGAGGCGTAAAAGGAGGCATTTTCTTCGGAATGCTTGTGACAGCCATTGCCGGTATGATCGTTGGACAGATTTCACCTCCTGCTCAGGTGGTTGGTTCTATACCAAGTCTTGCCCCGACTTTTGGTGCCGCACTTACACATTTTGACCAAATCTTTACGATACAAATGCTGGTAGTCATACTAACTTTCCTGTTTGTTGACTTCTTTGATACAGCTGGAACGCTTGTTGCTGTGGCGAACCAAGCTGGTTTTGTAAAAGATAATAAAATTCCGCGTGCAGGTAAAGCACTATTTGCTGACTCTGCTGCAACAGTGGTGGGCTCTATTCTGGGAACATCAACAACAACTTCCTATATAGAATCTTCTGCAGGTGTGGCTGCAGGAGCAAGGAGCGGTTTTGCTTCGGTAGTCACAGCAGGGCTGTTCCTGCTCGCGCTGTTCTTTTCTCCGCTGCTCGGCGTCATCACGGCTCCGGTAACAGCACCAGCTTTAATTATTGTAGGGATTCTAATGGTTTCTTCCCTTAATAAGATTGATTGGAACAAATTCGAAATTGCCGTTCCTGCATTTTTGACAATCATTGCGATGCCGCTTACTTACAGCATCGCAACCGGAATTGCTGTCGGCTTTATCTTTTACCCTATCACGATGATTGCCAAAGGCCGTATAAAAGAAATTCATCCGATCATGTACGGTATGTTTGTCATCTTTATCCTATACTTTATCTTTCTTGCAGCTTAAATAAAAACAGGAGGCGACTTGATTATGCTGCCTCCTGTTTTATTTTGTTTCTACATTATAATAAGAAGGAAAAAGGCAAAAAGTGTTTTTGTGAAAAGATTGTTGACTAAAGAGTGTGTGACATGGTATATTTCTATAGCTGTCATTTCAGCAGGGAAATAATAAGTTTTAAAAAACTGTTGACTCTAATATAACAGCATGGTAAGATGTAATTCCGGTCCAAAAAAACCGGAAGTGATGAAATTCAAGAAAATAAAAAAGTTGTTGACTTGTTATCGAGTGATGTGTTATGATAATAAAGTTGCTGTAAATGATCTTTGAAAACTAAACAAAGCAGAACGTCAACGTTAAATCTAGTTTTAAATTTTTACTATGAGCAAGTCAAACAATCTTATTGGAGAGTTTGATCCTGGCTCAGGACGAACGCTGGCGGCGTGCCTA
>NZ_WKKI01000063.1 GCF_009674805.1 Metabacillus lacus
TCCTTTATTAGAAGTCACGGATAACGTGGGTTTAGCTTCTAGTTTAGGAGATTTTTTTGCATTCGTCCATAAAAAATTCCCCTATAATTTCAATTAATAGAGGGTAATTAAATTGATCTTTTGGCCTGTGGATACATATGCAATGATAGTGGAAAACGTCCGGTTATTTTTCTCCCATGAGCGTTCTCCATCCGCATATATGCGGAATAACTCCGTTAGTTGCTCTGCAGTTGGTACAATAGAACAAGCATCCTGCTCTCAAATCTTCCCGCTAAAAAACACTCAGAAATTCAAACATTCCTGAGCGCCACTATCGTTTTAGGTTATGTGAACAAGTCTTGTTACACTCGCAGCAGCGAATGTTTCAGTTCTTTTAGCAGGATGTCCTTTCCTCTCGGGCTCAACACCAGTGCTCCGTCGAGAAAGGATTCATTTTGGTCAGTGATTTCTCCAGTCACGTCACAGACCATATTAGGTTCATATTTTCGCAGAACAATTTTATCACCGTCTACAAAAATTTCAAGAGGATCTTTTAAGTCAATCTTGTGGGTTCTTCTAATTTCTTTAGGTATGACGATTCTTCCTAATTCATCTACTTTTCTAACGATCCCTGTACCCTTCATCCGATTTCCCCCTTAGATTCATTAACAATATTTTAGCATTTAAGGGTATTTATTACCATGATAAGGGATTTTCACTATGGGGTAATTCATCGCAAAAAAGCCGCCTCAGGCAGCTCTTTGCATTAGTTTTTCGCCATGTACTTTGCAAGAAAAGGATCCGCAGCTGCGACCTGGGTACCCTGATAGTAGTGGGTGACAATTTCGCCGTAGTTTTTGCCTTCCTGCGCCATAAAGTTGGCTCCATACTGGCTCATCCCGACACCGTGGCCATAGCCTTTGGTGGAAATGACTACACTATTTCCCTTCAGGTTCCACGTAAAGTCTGTTGAACGAAGATCGAGCTTTTCGCGAACCTCCCTGCCGGTGAGTTTTTTGCCGCCAATTTCGACCACACCTACTTTTTTGCCTGGCGTTCTTTCAAGGACTCTGCCCACTTCTTCTGCATTTCCTATTTTCACACCAAGCTTTTGCTCAAATTCAGCGATGGAAACCACTTTTTGATCGAAAAATTTGGGCGACTTTTCATCCCACGGGCTTTCTACACTTTTTAGGTATGGGAAAGGATTTGCCCAGTAATCCTCAGAGTTTTCTGTATAGCCGTTGCTCGTGGAGAAAAATTGGGCATTGATCGGCTGATTTTCAAACGTTAGGATCTGTCCTGCAGTTGCCTCAACGGCGCTCCTGACCTTCGCGAGATTATGCTCATAATTATGACCCCATATCCTTTTCAGCTCTTCCTGGCTTTTGTACACTTGATGACTAATGGTATCAGTCACGACAGAGCCCTCCGGTGTTGAAGGGGATTTGTCGGACATGAGCATTTTTACAATATACGTTCTGGCTGCAAGCGCCTGGGCTTTTAGAGCTTCCTGCTCAAAGTCTGGCGACATCTCGGATGACACCACTCCTATGAGATATTCCTGAAGCGGAACGTTCTCCACCTTTTTCTGATTTGCTCTGTAAACTGCAACGGCGATATCAGGTTCTGCTGTCACTGGCGCTGCCGCCTCCTCTGCCTCTTCTGTCTGCCGGAGATCTTCTCCAAGCTCACCCTTTGCTCTATCCATAAATGGAGCAACCATCAAGGTAGGGATCATTAATATGATGATGAATAATCCGGCGAAAACTGCAATGGCTGGTTTCAGTGAATTCATGTTATCCGGTCCCCCTGCAATGAAGTAAATGTTTATACCTCATCTTATGGGGATGGACAACCATTTATGACAGAATCCTGCACAACATGGACAGGCTTTTTCAGTTTCACAAAAAAGAAGCCGGTTCAGCGAACTGGCTTCTTCTTTGGCTTTATGCGTTCATGTCTGAGACAGATTTTTCAGTTGTTGTTGTTTCTTCTTTTACGCGCTCCACATCTGCACCGATTGCAGCAAGCTTGCCGTGGAAGTTCACGTATCCGCGGTCAAGGTGCTTCAGCTCAGTGACACGCGTATATCCTTCAGCTGCAAGGCCGGCAAGAATCAGGGCAGCACCTGCACGCAGGTCAGTTGCCGCTACTTCAGCACCCTGCAGTTCGATAGGGCCGTTCATGATCACAGAGCGTCCTTCGATTTTAATGTCGCCGTTCATTCTGCGGAATTCTTCGGCATGCATAAAGCGGTTTTCAAAGACGGTTTCTGTAATCATGCTTGTTCCGTTTGCACGAAGAAGCAATGCCATCATTTGTGATTGCATGTCAGTAGGAAAACCTGGATGCGGCATCGTTTTGATGTCTACAGCTTTCAATTCTTCAGGCCCAATCACGCGCAAGCCCTCTTCTTCTTCAATAATCTCTACGCCCATTTCTTCCATCTTAGCAACAAGGGAAGTTAGATGCTGGGCAACAGCGCCTTTTACAAGTACGTTGCCGCCTGTAATTGCTGCAGCAACCATGAACGTTCCAGCTTCAATACGGTCAGGAATGATGTGGTGCACACAGCCGCTCAGTGTTTCTACACCTTCAATGCGGATTGTGCCTGTTCCTGCACCTGTCACTGATCCGCCCATACCATTGATGTAGTTTGCCAAATCAACAATTTCAGGCTCTTTTGCACAGTTCTCAAGGATGGTTGTTCCTTCAGCCAGAGCAGCAGCCATAATAATGTTTTCAGTCGCACCTACACTTGGGAAGTCAAGATAGATCTTGGCACCCTTCAATCTGCCGTCCACTTCAGCTTCAATGAAGCCGTTTCCTACCTTGATTTTTGCACCCATCGCTTCAAAACCTTTTAAATGCTGATCAATGGGGCGAGAGCCGATTGCACAGCCGCCAGGAAGCGCCACACGTGCTTCTCCATTACGGGCAAGCAATGGTCCCATCACAAGGACAGATGCTCTCATTTTGCGTACATATTCAAATGGTGCTTCAGAAGATAACTCTCTTGATGCATCTACAATTACCTGATTATTTTCAAAGTGTACTTTTGCACCTAAATGGCGCAGTACCTCGTTAATCGTATATACATCGGAGAGTGTAGGTACATCACAAATGATGCTTTCTCCGTTATTAGCTAACAAAGATGCAGCGATAACTGGTAAAACGGCGTTTTTTGCTCCTTCTACTTTCACAGTACCGTTTAACTTTCGACCGCCGCGGACGATGATTTTTTCCAAGGTCTTCCCCTCCGCGTCCCAAATTCTCTATATTAATATTCAGTCGTTATGATTGGTGTTCCAATCACAACAGTGGGCTGTTTCCCCACTTCTCCGCTTCTTACAGCGATTTGAATGTTCATGCTGCCTTTTTTAGCCGGAATCAGCTGAGCCCATTCTTTTGTGTAACCTGATACCGATACAAAATTCTGCTCTTTAAGCTGTTCCACCGGCACCGCGTTAAATTCCATAAGCAAAGTGGATAAAGTTTCTTGCAAAACACCTTTCATCATATCATCAATATTTCCTATGATACAAGAGAAAATTGTAACTTTTTCATGAAAAATGTCGAATGATTTTTTTGTAAAGACATCCGTTGTTTTTTCCCAGTCTGTGTGCAGGCCATTTCCTTTCATCTCATACAAGAGATACGATTGCGATTGGTTATTTTTGAGGGTTGTTGCTGTGACTACAAGCTGCGTAGATACATTGAGGCTGTCAATGCGAAGTGTACCTGTTGCTTTCAGCACGTTGTTATCCTCTTGAAAATCCCACTGATATTGACGGTGTTCAGCTGTAAAACGTTTCACAAATTCATCAGGTTTTTCACCTTTCAGCGCAATATTTTTCTTTGCGTAAAGTGACCATTCCCTGATTGAAATGGAATGTTTATCTGCAGCGGAAGCCATCCTTTCAAGCGGTGTTTCCAATTTTGCGGCACCAATCGAATTCAGCACAATCGTTAATGATAAGATTAAAATAACAGCAATGATGACGTTCAATTTTTCCTTCATTCCGTCCACTTCCTCTCCTTGTTAACATTCTTGCCGGATTGGAAGCGGACATACGTGGAAAAAGTCGTCAATCTTCAACACACAATGCCTAGTACTTTCGTTGTGAATACAGTTGCTATATTCCCATCAGAAAGTTTTGGTAAACGTAAAACAAGTAAGGAATCTGCCTTGACCACAATAAATAATTCAAAAAGAAATTACTGACGAGTGAGGCAATCGCTATTGTTACTAATATAAGGAGGACACGCGTCTGGACAACGCGGCCGCGTTTGATTGCTTTTTCAATGTTAATGGCCTGTAAAGCCCACCATGTGATGAAGATAAAGACAAGATGGACCAGGATACTGAGTAATGCCTGCTGTCCGAAATCTGCCATAATTGCATCTCCCCCATCTGCTCCTGCGTGATTATCATATGAAGCTTGCTCTTGCCGGGTGTTTGTCTATGTAACAAGTTATCCATTGAACAATTTCTTTTGGCCAATTGAAACGTTCACAGTCCCTACTCATTATATAGACTGCAAACTATTTCATGTATATTTTTATGCTTTTACGAAAATTTTACACACGATATACATACATAGATGATTGGCGAAAAAAATAAGCAACTCACACTATTATTTAACAAGCCTCCTCCCTAATAAAGAGCCCTTAGTCCTATATATCCTTCTATTTTGTGTATATCTATATTAAATATTGAAAGAACTGTACTTTCAAGCAGGACTTTTATCTTTGTCCTCTGGTAGTGAGTTTTTTCTTTTTTTATATAGTGAGGAATCTGGCGGAAAAGCTATCCTGCTAAATAGGCGTAACATTTCCGCATATGCTAAAAATAGCATATAAAAAATCCGTTAATAGCCGGAGGTATTCCGTCTATTGTCCTCAAACAGCTCCAAATGTGGGGTTTTTCTGTGCTTAACCGGAAAAGCTTCCCTTATTTGCCCCAATATACGCTCTTTTTTTCAAGTAACCGGAATATCTCCGCTTATCCTTGCGTTTACCTCTATTACAATTCCCCCTATTTTCACCTCACAGCCGGCCGATCTTAAGCAAATTGGAAAAGAAATGATGATTTGTAGGATTTCTGTAAAATCAGTAGATCCTGTTGCACACACTGTGTTCCTGTACTAGGCTAGTAAGATGGGGAGAGGTGAGAGCATGCAGCCAGAATTTCATGATATGCAGGAAGAGTATGGAAGAAACTTGCCTGACTTTCAAAATGAATTACAGGCAAAGGTTTATTACTTTGATTATAGAAAAGAGCAGTTAGAGCTGATGGAGGAAATCTTTCAGTATTATGGGTTGAAGCTTGATTACAGTCCGAACAGCTTACAGGAGATGGAAGAGCTGTACTTTCAGCTGTTCCGCCATGGCGGCTTTTACGATTTGCAGATATCTCCTGAAGAGTTCGAGAAAGCGATGACCGTTTATTTTGGAGAAGTCGTTATTTTCAATACGGAGGATACCTTCTGGGCAGCAAAGGAATATCCCTTTATGGAAGGCAAATATACGATGGCATTGGAAACTGGGCGTTATACCGCACATTCCCTGAACCTGTTTCAGGATCATTATCTGTCTGTCAGAAATGAGCGGGAACAAGCAGTGTACCGTGAATATACAAAATGGCTGAAAAGAGCCAAAAAGACCTTAGGTGAATGAACACCTAAGGTCTTTTTATCATATCATCAGCTTCGTACGTCCAAGCGGTTGATGGCACGACGCAGTGCCAGTTCGGCACGCTTATGGTCGATGTCATCTGTTTTCGCAGACAGGCGCTGTTCAGCGCGCGTCTTTGCTGCTTGAGCACGACTAAGATCAATATTTTCTTCTGTTTCAGCAGTTTGTGCCAAAATAGTTACTTTATCAGGCCGAACCTCTATAAAGCCTCCGCTGACAGCCAAACGTTTTGTGCTGCTTCCGTCTTTTAGGCGAACTGCTCCGATTTGCAAAGGAGCCACCATAGGAATATGTCCCGGCAAGATCCCAAGCTCACCACCCTGAGCTTTTACACTTACCATTTCAACGTGTGCATCATAAACTGGGCCATCGGGAGTAACGACATTGACTAGTACTGTCTTCATACTCATACCCTCCTAAGGTCCAGATTAAGCTTCTACACCCATCTTCTTCGCATTTTCAACCACTTCTTCGATGCGGCCGACAAGACGGAATGCATCTTCAGGAAGGTGATCGTATTTACCGCTAAGAATTTCGCTGAAGCCTTTTACCGTTTCTGCTACAGGAACATAAGACCCTTTTTGGCCTGTAAACTGCTCTGCAACGTGGAAGTTTTGAGACAGGAAGAACTGAATGCGGCGCGCACGGTGAACGACAAGTTTATCTTCGTCAGAAAGCTCGTCCATACCGAGGATCGCAATGATATCCTGAAGCTCTTTGTAACGCTGCAATGTTTGCTGTACTTGACGTGCAATGCCGTAATGCTCTTCTCCAACAATTTCAGGTGAAAGTGCACGAGAAGTGGAAGCAAGAGGATCCACCGCAGGGTAGATACCCATTTCAGACAGCTTACGCTCAAGGTTTGTTGTTGCATCCAAGTGGGCGAATGTTGTTGCAGGAGCCGGATCCGTATAGTCATCGGCTGGTACATAAATCGCTTGGATAGATGTAACAGAACCAACGCTTGTAGATGTGATACGCTCTTGCAATTGTCCCATCTCAGTAGCAAGTGTCGGCTGGTAACCTACCGCTGAAGGCATACGCCCAAGAAGTGCGGATACCTCAGAACCTGCCTGAGTGAAGCGGAAGATATTGTCCATGAAGAACAAAACGTCCTGGCCTTGGTCATCACGGAAGAATTCAGCCATTGTCAATCCTGTCAGTGCAACACGCATACGTGCGCCAGGCGGCTCGTTCATCTGTCCGAATACCATTGCCGTTTTCTTGATAACACCGGAATCTGTCATCTCGTGGTAAAGGTCATTTCCTTCACGAGTACGCTCACCAACACCTGCAAACACGGAAATACCACCGTGCTCCTGCGCGATGTTGTTGATCAATTCCTGAATAAGAACTGTTTTCCCTACTCCCGCACCACCGAAGAGACCGATTTTACCACCTTTGATATAAGGAGCAAGCAAATCTACTACCTTGATGCCTGTTTCAAGAATTTCTACTTCTGTAGAAAGATGTTCGAATGTAGGAGCTGATCTGTGAATTGGATCACGGCGAGCTTCTGCACCAATCGGCTGATCCAAGTCAATGTTTTCACCAAGCACGTTGAAAACGCGGCCCAAAGTGATATCACCAACTGGAACTGAGATTGGCGCTCCTGTATCATGAACTTCCATTCCGCGCTGAACACCATCACTGGATGCCATTGCGATTGTACGCACAGAGTCGTCACCTAAGTGAAGGGCAACTTCCAATGTTAAGTCAATATCAACTTCATTTGCACTGCGCGCTTTATGTTTGATTTGTATTGCGTTAAAGATCTCCGGAAGGCCGTTATCGAACTTCACGTCTATAACCGGACCCATAACCTGAATAACGCGTCCTATAATCATCGTATTCCCTCCTGACTTGCTATTTTCACGAACTAACAGCGGCTTTTCTTATGCTATTCGAGTGCAGCTGCACCGCCGACAATTTCAGTAATTTCCTGAGTAATTGCAGCCTGGCGCGCACGGTTGTATTGAAGTGTAAGTGCATTGATAAGCTCTTTAGCATTATCCGTTGCACTCTGCATGGCAGTCATACGTGCTGCGTGCTCTGATGCTTTGCTGTCAAGCAGTGCACCATAGATGAGACTCTCAGCATATTGAGGCAGCAATACTTCAAGAATTTCTTCTTGAGCAGGCTCGAATTCATATGATGTCAAGTTTTTGTTCGATGCAATATCAGTAAGAGGCAGCAGTTTTTTCTCTGTTACTTCCTGTGAAATTGCACTCACATAGTGATTGTAGTAAAGGAACAGCTCATCAAATGTACCGTCTTCAAACATGTTGACAGCTTTGCTCGCTATATCCCTGATATCGGAAAAGCTAACCGTATCGCCAAGTCCTGTAATCTCGGAAATTACGGAGATGTTGCGTTTTCTGAAGAAATCGCGTCCCATTTTTCCGATTGCAATGACAGCGTACTCGTTTGGCGATTGATGACGCTTTTGAATTGCCTGATAAGCGCTTCGCAGAATACTGCTGTTAAAAGCCCCGGCAAGGCCCCGGTCAGATGTGATCACAAGGTAGCCGGTTCTTTTCACTTCGCGGTTTTGCAGCATAGGATGGCTGACATCTGTGCTTCCTAGAGCGATGTTAGACACAACTTCCTGAATTTTTTCCATGTAAGGAACAAACGCTTTGGCGTTGCTCTCTGCACGGTTCAATTTCGCTGCTGAAACCATCTGCATCGCTTTTGTAATCTGGCTTGTCTTTTTTGTTGAGGTGATTCTCGCTTTTATATCGCGTAATGATGCCAAAGGTTCTCACCACCTTTATTTAGAAGATCCGTTCATAGTTATAAGGAAGGGAAAAGCGCACTCCGCACTTTTCCTCTTGAAATTACTCAGTAATCGCGAAAGTCTTTTTAAAGCTGTTAAATGCATTTTCCATATCTTTGTCTTCCGGAAGTCCTCCGGTTGTTCTGATATGCTCCAGCAGATCTTTATGATTCTGCTCAAGGAATGCAAACAGCTCTTCTTCAAAACGGCCGACATCCCCTACAGGAATATCATCTACAAATCCGCGTGTCAGTGCATAAAGAATCGCAACCTGCTTTTCAACCTTCAGCGGCTTATGAAGACCCTGTTTCAGGATTTCAACTGTTCTCGCACCACGGTTAAGCTTGGCCTGTGTTGCTTTATCAAGATCAGAACCGAACTGTGCAAATGCTTCAAGCTCACGGTAGGAAGCCAGGTCAAGACGAAGCGTACCAGCTACCTTTTTCATTGCCTTGATTTGCGCAGATCCCCCTACACGGGATACAGAAAGACCGGCGTTGATCGCAGGACGTACACCTGAGAAGAACAGGTCAGACTGAAGGAAGATTTGTCCGTCAGTGATGGAAATAACATTTGTCGGGATATATGCAGAAATATCTCCGGCTTGTGTTTCAACAAAAGGAAGTGCTGTTAAAGAACCTGCACCTTTTGCATCGCTAAGCTTTGCTGCACGCTCAAGCAAACGGGAGTGAAGATAGAAAACGTCACCCGGATATGCTTCACGACCTGGAGGACGGCGCAATAATAGTGAAAGCTCACGGTAAGCAGCCGCTTGTTTGGAAAGATCATCGTATACAACAAGCACGTGCTTGCCGTTGTACATGAACTCTTCACCCATTGTTACACCTGCATATGGAGCAAGGAACAATAGCGGAGCCGGCTGAGAAGCTGAAGCTGTTACAACAATTGTATAGTCCAGCGCGCCGTGCTTACGAAGCGTTTCTACTACTCCGCGGACAGTTGATTCTTTTTGTCCGATTGCAACATAGATACAGATCATGTTTTGATCGCTTTGATTCAGGATTGTATCGATCGCTACAGACGTTTTACCTGTCTGGCGGTCACCGATGATCAGCTCACGCTGTCCGCGTCCGATTGGAACAAGGGCATCGATTGCTTTGATACCTGTTTGAAGAGGTTCATGAACAGATTTACGGTCCATAACACCCGGTGCAGGGCTTTCAATTGGACGTGTTTTTGTTGTTTCAATCGGTCCAAGACCGTCAACAGGCTGTCCAAGAGGATTTACAACACGGCCGATCAGCGCTTCGCCAACCGGAACCTCCATGATGCGTCCTGTACGGCGTACCTCGTCGCCTTCGCGAATATCGCGGAAAGGCCCTAGAATAACGATACCTACGTTGTTCTCTTCCAGGTTCTGAGCCATACCCAGAACGCCGTTTGAAAATTCTACAAGCTCACCAGCCATGACATTGTCGAGGCCATGAGCACGTGCGATACCATCCCCTACCTGGATAACGGTACCTACGTCACTAACTTGTATATCAGACTGATAGTTTTCAATCTGCTTTTTAATCAATGCACTAATTTCTTCAGCCTTGATGCTCATGAGTTTCACCCCTATCTACTTTCTATTTTGCAGCTAACTGCCGCTGAATGCGCTCAAGCTTTCCGCTGATGCTGCCATCATAAATGCGGTTGCCGATACGCAGTTTCACTCCGCCGATAATGTTCGGATCTATTACATTCTGCAGGCGCAAGGATGCTTTGCCGATTTTTCTGGCAAATACCGTTGACAACGCAGCGATTTCTTCCACTTTTAAAGGTTTTACAGAGTATACAACCGCATCCTCTGTGCTTCTTTCATCATTTGCAAGCACGATGTACTGATCGGCAATCTCTGAAACTGCCGTAATACGATGCTTTTCAACCAGAATCAGAAGCGTGTTTACTACATGGACAGACAGTGAAGAAAATGCATCACCGATGATTGATTTTTTTTGAGTCAGCGTAATTTTGGGATGAGTCAGCACATCCATAAGCGTCTGATTATCAGCGAAAACCTTTTTAACTGTGCGCATGTCTTCTTCAAACCGGTCCAACAGCTGGTTTTCCTTAGCAATTTGAAAAAGAGCCAACGCATAGCGCTTTGCTACGATTCCGCTGCTCATCGACCTTCGCCTACCTCTTTAATGTAGTCGCTGATCAACTTCTCCTGCTCTTGCTCATTCAATTCTTTTTCAATCACTTTGCTTGCAATCAGCACGGACAGTGAAGCAACCTGCTGCTGCAATGCTGCAACTGCCTGGTCTCTCTCCTGTGCAATTTCTTTTCTTGCAGACTCTTTAAAGCGCTCAGCTTCAACGCGGGCAGCCTCAACAATCTCCTGCTTCTGCTGTTCGCCAACCTTTTTAGCGTTTTCAACCATCGCCTGAGATTCCTGGCGGGCCTGCTTTAACAGTTCGCGCTGTTCATTGACAAGCTTGCTTGCTTCTTTATTGCTGTTTTCAGCTGCGCTGATTTCATTGGCGATCAAGTCCTCACGCTGCTTCATAATGTTCATGATCGGACCGAATGCATACTTTTTCAATAATGCCAAAAGAATAAGGAAGATGAGTAATTGGAAAACAATATCTCCGCCATTAAATTGGGCTAAAAAGCCGCCGCCTTCAGCTGCTGCGCCTAATACCAAAAGGTCAAAGTTTAACATAGCTGAATTTCACTCCCTTCAAAAGGTTACAGGATGTGTCTTTTAGGGAATATGATGACTGGTTGCAACTGCAACATAAGCATCAATCATATTCAGATACTGCATATAAATCTACATAAAGGAAGGCGAAGATCCCGCTTCGCCATTTCTTTAGCGATGATTAGCTTCGCTTGTCCGGGACCTGTAAAAGCGCCTTCAGATACTTCCATTACTTCAAAAATCATCCATATAAAAGGATAGATAAACTGCAGAAGAGCAATTTATCTATATCCTTTCGCGTTATTACTGGTTAGCACCGAATACCATGAACGCGATAACAACCGCGATGATAGGAACAGCCTCTACTAGTGCAACCCCGATAAACATTGTTGTTTGAAGCATACCGCGAGCTTCCGGCTGGCGGGCAATCCCTTCTACTGTACGTGAAACGATAAGTCCGTTACCAATACCTGCACCTAGTGCTGCTAAACCAACTGCGATCGCAGCTGCCAATAAACCCATACCCATTATAAATGTCCTCCTTAAATGTATAAAAAATGTATTTTTTTCGTCCAATCAGATTGAACAATTTTATTATTAATGGTCGTGGCTCACTTTGTGTGCCATATAAACCATTGTTAACATAACGAAAATGAAAGCCTGAATTCCGCCTACGAAAATACTGAATGCCTGCCATACCAGCATCGGTATTACTGCTGCAAGCGTTCCGATAATTCCGCTTGCAAAGCCGTTTGCATATCCATTCACTGCAAGGCCTGCAAGAAGTCCCAAAAGAATCTCACCTGCATAAATGTTACCGAAAAGACGCAGACCCAGTGTGAGGGTATTTGCAAACTCCTCGATAATTTTGAGAGGGAATAAAAACTTCATTGGCCTTAAATAATCGCGGCCGTATTCCCGCACACCCTTCATCTTGATACCATAGTAGTGCGTCAGCACAACAACCATTACAGCGAGTGTCAATGTAATGACTGGATCTGCTGTTGGAGATTTCCACCATAAATCATGATTTTCACCCACAATTACGGCAAACGGCAACCCCAGCATATTTGATACAAAGATATACAAGAGCAAAGTTAAACCCAAAATGGTAAAGCGGTTGCCAGTTTTCATGTCCATGGTGCTTCCGACGATGTTTCTGACAAAGTCGATAACCCACTCCATAAAGTTCTGCATACCTGTCGGCTTCATAGCCAGATTCCTTGCACACAATACAGCAATGATGAAAACAATTGTTGATGCAATCAAGATCATCATCATATTTGCAAGGTTCCAGTTCAGACCTAAGAAATTCTCAAGTATTGGAGCTCCATGACCCAAAATATTCACCTCTCTTTCTAACAGCTAAGTGCGCAAAAGTTGTACAAAATAATCTATCATAATGACAAAGTACATCGTCATTAATCCAATTACAACGCTGACGAGATGAAGTTCATCCGGAAATTCAAGGCTGATCAGAACAGCGAATCCGGCTGAGGCCATCCGGGATGCGGTGCCAAGCGACCTGACACTTCTTCCTTCATCCATCGCTTTCCCAAACTGTTTATGCTTGCGGACCATTAGCCACAAATTGAACAGACTGATGCTTGTCCCAAGTATCAGGCCGAGAAAGACCGGCTGATAGCTTGTAAATCCCCATCCGATTACATAGAAAGACAATAAGAAAAATATGTATTTGCGATATCTAAAAAACTGGTGATGCAAATCAAGCATGTGATGTTCAGTCTCCTGAGTAATAGTGGTGGACTAACTTAAGCATGGCATAAATCCCTGCAGCCAATCCCAATAGAAGGCCAATGACTAAAAACAGCGGCTGCGTTTGAAAATAACCATCCGCCCATCTTCCAGCAAAAATGCCGATGAGGACAGATCCAACTAACTGCGATAAAATTCCAGACATTAAAGCCATAGACTTCAAGGGCTGACGCTGATTTTTACGCATTTGGTTATATCCTTTCTACAAGGCTGAAAAAGGATTAATTTGGGGAAAATTAACGGATATTTACAGTAATGAAAACCTTATCATTATATCCTTGTTAAGCATACAATAGGCAAATATTGTTGTCAATGTGTTTCATGCTAAAAGTTCACAATCTAAAATTGACCACACAAATTGTTCACAAATACTGAATCATCCCCTATTGACAAGGGTTTTTCCACCAAAATTTCCGTTTCGACCACATCTTCCCTGCCATCCTTTTTCACATACACGAGCGCAAGATATACCCCTTCTGCAAATTGCAGATTCCCGTTCTTCAGCTCCTGACTGTACAGCCCCCGCTCAAGATTTCTCCTGTAATCGAGAAACCCTTTAAACATTAATGTATCAGGATCATATAAAGCAATACCCATTTCATCCGCGCCCCCCGGCATGTATACATCATATTGATAGGTTCCCGGCATGTCGCCCTCCTGAAATGAAAAGCCCATAATTCGCGGATAATCCGGCTCATCCACCACAAACAAATAAGGAATATTAATCATATCATCCCCCGCTTTCACCTGAAGCCAGCCTTCGTAATTCCCTTTTTCCAGCAATGACGGGGTGACGTCAGCTGAAAGATTGACCATTACTTTCTCTCCAGGCTTTGCCGTCACAGGCAGCGGCATCTGCCATTGAAGGCCCTGCTGCTGCTTGGGATAGGAAAATGTAAAGGTTTGACTTTCCGAAGATGTATTTTCCAGCGTGATGCTTACTGTCTTTTTCGTCCGCTCAGCATTTCTTTTGAACTGTCCGAAGCTGAGCGAAGAAGGATAGAGAAGCAAATCAGCTTCTGCAGCTTTTAGCACATCCATTCTGCCAGTGCCCTGCTCAGTCGGCTTATAAGCAGCTTTTCCATCACGATACAGCTTTTTTGAAGTATTCATTAACGCCGCTTTTACCTGATCAGGCGTCCAGCCGGGGTGAGCTTGCAGCAATAAAGCACATGCTCCTGCCACATGCGGAGCAGCCATGCTTGTTCCCTGCAGTGCCAAATAGCCGCCCGGGACTGTACTGTGAATCGAAACACCCGGCGCCACAAGATCAGGCTTGATGCTCCATGTGTTCGTTACAGGGCCTCTTGAACTAAAATCTGCGAGCTCATCTGTGCTGTCTATATATATAGTAGAAACTAGTTCTTTTTTCACCTTATTTCTTAAGTATTCGCCATCCTTTCCGGAAAGCGAAGCAACTGGAAGGTTGACCGGAATCTCCACATTTCCTGCAAAGCTCCCGTCTTTATGATTGTAAATTAAAACCGCCTTTGCTCCGGCAAGCTCTGCATTCAGCACTTTTTCCGTAAAAGGAATTTTCCCTCTTTTCATCAGCACAACATGGCCCCTTGCACTCTTTGGAATGTCCTGTGCGTATCCAAACCCGGCCTCAATGATTTTTTCTGAGGAATTCAGCGTCCAGCTTTCAGCACCCTGCATTGGGTGCAGTTTCAGCATTTTTTTCCCGATCTGCAGAAAAGGGCTTTTCCCGGGAGGTGTGGAAGCTCCGACTGATATAGCTTTTTCCGCCGTTCCCGGTGAACCTACCGTCCAGCTTTTTGGGCCTGAATTTCCGCTGGAAGTCACTGCAACAATTCCTTTCTCCGCTGCTTTGTTCAATGCAAGACTTGTCGGCCAGTCAGGTCCGTTGATACTGTTTCCAAGCGAAAGATTAATAATGTCCACTTTGTCTTTGATGGCCCTGTCAATTGCGGCAATAATCTGGTCTGACGTTCCGACCCCGCCCGGCCCCAAGGCGCGGTATGCGATAATTTTAGCATCCGGCGCCACACCGCGCAGCTTTCCATTTGCTGCAATTACCCCGGCTACATGAGTTCCATGAAACGTCTGCTCCTCACCCTTTCCCATCGTCTCCATCGAGTCGGCATCATTATCAATAAAATCATAGCCGCCGGCATAGCTGCTGCGTAGATCCCGGTGCGTGTAATCCATCCCTGTATCAATGACGCCAATCACAATTCCCTTTCCGGTAAGCCGCTTGTGATGTTCATCAAACAATCCCCTGACATCTTCTCCGCCTATGAACGGAACACTTTCATCAATATCCGCAGAATAAGAAGAAACAGGATTGCCCTGCAGCACGTAAGGCTCCTTCAGCAGCTGATCAATCTCCCCCTGCTCCCCCTCGACAGCAAACCCCGTGAACACCTCTTGATACTCTCTGTTAATCTCAACAGTCTTGTATTTTTCTGCAATATCCTTCTTGAACACCTGCTGAGCGGCATCCTTGATCACAATGACCATGGACACCCTCTCCCTGAGATCCGCCTCAGGAGCTGAGGGGTGCTGAGGATATTTATAAGCAGTCGCATATGACGGGAATAACGTGATAAAAATGATCAAAAATAGTGTGGCCGTTCTCATTTGCTTCACCTCCATTTTAGTTTTTACCAAGTTTAGGGAAACTATGTTAGGGATTGGGATGAAGGAAGTTTGGGATTGACGGAGCATTTCCGCTTATATGGGGGATGCTGAGCTTCATTTTGAGCTTAACCGGAATTTTTCCGCTTATCTTGAATTGACGGTGATGCTGATGAAGGAATAAACGGAGCATTTCCACTATCATTGCATATGTATCCACAGGCCAAAAGATCAATTTAATTACCCTCTATTAATTGAAATTATAGGGGGATTTTTTATGGACGAATGCAAAAAAATCTCCTAAACTAGAAGCTAAACCCACGTTATCCGTGACTTCTAATAAAGGA
>NZ_WKKI01000064.1 GCF_009674805.1 Metabacillus lacus
CGTCTTATTGATTAACTCCATTTGTTTTTGATTAGGGTAGATACGAAACTTAAACGCCTTTTTAACTAACATGATTTCACCTCGCTTTATAGGAACGCACGTTCTAATTTTACCATGACAGTGAGTGTTTTGGCTATCGCCAACCGCCATTCATCTCCCCCTTATCGCTGAGCTAAATCTCATCACGCGCTTGAAGAGGGAGTCTTCTGTCGGATAAAGATAAAATTCAAAAATGCAAGAGTAACAGTTTTGCCGTACAAATTCCCCGAATAGTTCAGCAGATGTGCTTCTATGAGACAGCCTGTTCCATTAACAGCCGGCGTATCTTGGAAAGAACAAACTATAATGTTTTCTAATTTAAAAATCGTACTTGGCTTCTTCCTCTTCCTTAATTCTCTTATAAGCCCCCGTCAAAACAATCGTATCTTCCGCTAAGCGTCCTATTCTGAACAGCACATCATCGTTGATAATTTTCTTTTGCAAAAAATCGCTTTCTTCAATAAAAACATATGTTTGAACAATTTGCGCTTTCATGTAGGACAGAATCGGCTTTAGCTGCTGCTCGGGTATCAGGTAATGCTTGGCTGATCCAGCTGTCACCAGCATGCTGACTACTTTATCCCGCAGCGCGTTCACAGGCAGCAGGTCGAAAATGTTTTTCAAAGTAGCTGGTATGGACGCTTGAAACACAGGTGTTCCAATGATAATTGCGTCAGCTTCCATTAATGTTTTTGTGACATATCCGGTATCGCCGTTATAATCCAGATAATTTCGCCCGTCGCTGAACTGGACTTCATATTCTGCAAGATCAATCAGCGTCACATCGTACTGGGGATATTTTTCTTTCAGGGCTTTTACGGTGTAATTCATTGCCGTTCTTGTTTTGCTTCCAACTTTAGAGCCTGATAAACAGACGATTTTCATGAGCGTTCCCTCCTATTACTTTGCCGTGTATTTTTTGACAGCGGGCAGTATTTCTGTCCCGATCAGTTCAATGTTTTTCTGAAGTCGTTGAAATGGTACTCCGCCAAAATCAATTTGCGCAATATAGCGCTGATGTCCAAATACTTCATGCTGATATAGTATTTTTTCTATGATTTGCTGGGGACTTCCTATATTCATGACATGATGAGGATCTGTACCTTCTGCAAACAGCTGCTTCGGAAAGCCTTGTCCGTTTGTTTTTTTCATCCCCTCATTTATGTGTGGATACATATCCCTTAATGCCTGCTGAGAGGTTTCGGCTGCATAGAAAAAGCCCGCTGTTGCTACAGGCAGCTCCGCCGAATCAAAACCTGCACTGGAAGCAGCCTCGCGGTAAGCATCAACTGTGCGCTTGAAGGATGTGACCGGACCGCCTAAATGCGCCATAAACATAGGTACGCCTGCATAGCCTGCTTTCACGGCACTTGCCGGTGATCCGCCAACAGCCCGCCATATTGGCATTTTTCCTTCCTTAGGTCGCGGAAGAACTTTTGCATTTCTTAACGGAGCCCGAAATTCCCCGCTCCAATTTACAATCTTTTCGTCATTTATTTTTCGGAGCAGTTCAAACTTTTCCTCATATAGTTCTTCATAGTTGCTAAGATTATAGCCAAGCAGCTCAAACAATCCGACCCTTGAAGCCCTTCCTGCAATGATTTCCGCCCGGCCTCTGGAAATCAGGTCAAGGGTTGCGAAATCCTCATACACGCGAACGGGATCAGAAGTGCTGATAATTGTAGAAGAGCTTGCAATTTTAATATTTTTAGTCGCCTGAGCAATTGCCGACAGGACAACAGTGTGTGCCTGTGTGGCAAAATAGTCCTGATGGCTTTCTCCCACGCTGAAAAAGTCCAAACCTGCCTGATCTGCCAGCTTCGCATATTCAATAATTTCGTGAACTCTATCCTCAGCTGATATTCTATCGCCTGTTACCGGATTAGGCAGGTGATCGCCCAATGTGTAAATTCCAAACTCTAGTCCTTTACTCTCGTTTATTCTGTATTCTTTCATCTCTGTCCCGCCTTTCTGAGATTTTTATTCTTTTGCTGAAATAACAGCAGATATATAGAAATAGTTTATAGATATCATTATGGAGGAAGGGAGATAACAATGTAAGTACGCACTTACATGTGGTATAGTATCAAAAAAGATACTATGGGAGGTTTTACAATGAATATAGAACCGGAACTATGCAAAGTAGAGGATGCCCTGGGAATTTTAATAGGAAAATGGAAGCCGATTATTCTGCTTCAGCTCCTGAAGCACGGAACACAGCGGTTTGGCGAGCTCAGCAGGCATCTGCCGGGAATCACTCAAAGAATGCTGACCAAGCAGCTGCGGGAACTGGAGGAAGAAGACATTATCCGTCGCGTCGTATACCCTCAGGTTCCCCCAAAAGTAGAATACTCAATAACTGAGTATGGAAAAAGTTTAGAACCTATTTTAAATGCCATGCATGAATGGGGAACAATGCATACACTGCACAAGCAGGAAAAGCTTCGTAATAGTGCTGACAGCCAAGAATAGAAAAAAGCTTCTCAGAAATGCAAGAAGCTTTATGGAAAGTGAAGATTTTCAGCCATCTCAAGGATAAAGTTTACTACGAGCTCCGGCTGATCCAGGTGAATATAATGGCCGGCATTTTTCACAACAATGTGTTTGCCCTGCTCTGACAGGGCTGCTGTCTGGTCCTGCAGATTCTGCCAATCCGGATATTCTTCATGTTCCGCTGACAGAATATAAAGAGGAATGTCAGCATATCCCTCCTTCTGGGAAACTAGCACCTGTTCTCTTGAAGTGTTCATCATATGTTCCAGTTCGCTCATTTGGCTGTTGTTGTAAAAATGCCGGTGGAAGAAATGCTCAGAGGCAGGATCGCTCGCAAAGTATTCATGAAGCGGCAGCATATTCATTGCTCCCATTACCCTGCCGGCACCGGCTTCCTTCAGTCCTCTGATCAAGTAGCTTTCAAGCTTTGAAAAGCCCCCCTCCTGATTCACATGAGAAGGATCAATCAGGAACAGCCCGGCAGTATCACCCTTATATTTATGGGCAAAAACTTGCGATGAAAATCCACCAAATGAATGTCCCACCAACAGGAACGGACCCTTTTCGCCAGCATTTTTCAGCAGTGCGTACAGATCATCTGCAATTTGCTCTGCTGTTCTTTTATTAGGAGCTGAGTCGCTCCAGCCGTATCCTGCACGGTCATAGGAAATTACTCTGGTGTGATTAGAAAGCTTACTTTGAATCTGCTGCCAGTCTTTATACGATGAAGGTGTGCCCAGACCCGATTCCAACACAATAACTGGCATGTTGTTCCTTACTTCTCCTGAAGCGTACAAGTGAAGCCGATAATCACCAATATTTACAAGCTTCCCTGGCAGGGGATAATTGCCGGCCTCCACCCTTACCGCAATCTGCTGATAAGCTGTTCCCAGGATCAGCAGAATTCCTGCAGTCACAATCAACCATTTGCAAACTGTAAAAAATCTTTGGAAATAACGCTAATTCCCTTTACCACTCTTTATTACAGACTTTTCCATTCTCACCGCCCCTTTTCACCATCATTATAATATGGTAATAGTTTACAGAGGCGTGTTTTTGAAAAAGTTTTGATGGTTCATTTTCTATAACTCGCTCTTTAGATTGATTAGATATGTTTGCGAACAAAAAAAGAAACTTCTCAAATGGTACGATAATGAGAAGTTTTTTTTATGCACTATATGGCCGCTGATTTTCAAAGCATTCATACTGTCCGGCTGCTATCTTTCAAAGGTAGGTACGCTGCACCGTAGCATATTGGTATCTGCTGTGACCGTGAAATTCTTCTGCAGCAAGAGCATCCGCTTTTGTAGCATGAACGGTACCAAACGGATGGTTAGGGGGAGCATAGATTGAATAAAGCTTCAGCGGCCCATTTCCCGTGTTGGTTAGGTTGTGCCATGTTCCTGCAGGAATGACGATGGCAAAGTCATCAAACACTTCCTTTTGGAATGTCAGCTGATTTTTGGTTTTACCCATTTTCACAATTCCCTGTCCTTGTTCCACACGCAGAAATTGGTCAACCTCCGGATGCATTTCCAAGCCAATATCTTCGCCCGGATTCAAACTCATTAATGTAATTTGAAAATGTTTGCCCGTCCATAGTGCAGTACGAAAAGTTTTATTCAGCTTGGTGGCCTCGTTGATGTTAATCACGAGCGGGTTGGGGCCATAATCTCTTACCACACCCGCTGGGCGAGGAACAGCCTTTGTGCTGCAATGGCAGCCTGCTCTATGCTGATATCCGCCGGTGGCGTATCTCTGCTCACTTACCCCATAAGGATATGAATATAAATAAGGATGATGAAACATATTATCAAACCTTTCCCAATTGATCACCATATCTTATGCGGGCGGTAGCTAAAGGTACGTGGGTGGGACGCAGGGACGGGTTCCCTGTCCCTGCGTCACACCGGCACAAAAAGCTTCGCATAAACACTGAATATTTATGTGAAGCTTTATTTAGTACTTCCTAGAATTGGGATGAGGGGGATAGCGGGACGATGTACCCGTCCCCTTGTCCCTCAATGTCCTGCACAAGCTCAGCAATTAGAGCCTCCTGATAGCCTGCTTTCTTCCTGATCTTCATAATCTCAGCAATTTCTTTTAATTCAGGCGAAGTCAGAGCTGCAAGCTTTGAAAGCCTTCCTGAAATGTCTTCTTCAGATATAGAGCTTATATAAGACGACTTATCCATCCTCCAAAAAGAAACACGATCTTGGTAGCGGTCTTTTAATCGCTGTGCCATGAGAAGTCCTTCCGGATCCAAATCTCCTGAGTATCTCAGAGTGAAGCCTGATTGGACAATGAGATCAAGCATTACCCAGCTGGCTGTCCGAAATTGCCCGTGCGTACAGACAACAGGCGCAGCCGCAGCATAGTCCAGGATCGTAGAGCATACACCAGAGTTTTCAACTACCCACACAACTTCTCCATGAACAGGCCAAATTTTCTTCAGTTTTACCAGTTCCTTGATCGGTACATTTAACACGCTATCTGTTTCTGCCGCCGCTTTCCAGACTGGATGTGCACCTGAGTCGCTTTCAGCTAGAAAACCGCGGCAAGTTACAAAGCTCCATAAATCGTCACGCATAAGCATGTATTGACCGAGAAGTTCATTTACTTCTTCGGAGGTTTTCGGCATGCCCTCCGTTCGATTTCCCTTTAAATACTGATCAACATACAGGCAATGCAGCAAAAGTTTCCCAGAAACCCCGCCAATGTCAAAATAATGGGGATTTCCCGTCATTCTCTGCGAAAATAACGGGAGCCTTTCAAATTGCCTGGCGGAAGGCAGCTGCCGGTATGCATTGTAAACTGATACCAGCTCCTCCCGCAGAGAATCGGAAGCCTCTCTATATAAGCTCCAAATCCATCTTGTGTCAGTGGATTTCGCTTGAATCCATTCCCACCACCAACGGCCACCTGGATAATCATTAATTAATGATTGAAAAAAATCATTTTCCTGCTTCTGATACATGTCGCTTTCCTCACGTCTGGTGATGATTGATTCACCCAAAACTTCTTCAAGCAGCCCTACCAGCGTGTAATCGGAAAAAATGTTAGTTTTCATCGCTTTTTCATAGTCTGTGAGGGAAACCCGGCCCTTCACCAATAGCTTATCAGCAGAAGCACCGAGAAATCCAGCAATGGACTCAGTCTCTGCTTGCGAAAATCCGCTGATGCTGACCGTTCCTCCCACTCGTCCGATGGAACGGTATTTATCTTTAAATAATGTAAATAGCTTTAGGATGCCAGGTTCTTTCCGCAGCATCTCTACTTTGTCAGTCACTTGCTACCAGCTCCCTGGCTGTTTCTTCATCCAACACGAGCGATCGCTGTTTACCGTCCCACTGATAGCGAATAACTGTAACGAAGTCAGCATTTTTCTGGCGGACCAGCTCACAGATTGACAGACTCGAAATGGAATCATAATCGCCCCATAATGCCTGGGAGTTCATGATATAGCTGAAGCCAAGTTGCTCGACCACTTCAAACATGTCACGAATATTGTTCTCATCGACACCGGCAAAGGCTTCATCTAGTGAAATGATATACGGGGCCATTTTCCCTGCTTCCTTGTAGCGCGAATAAGCCGCCGTAAACAAAGGGATATACATGGCCATCGCTTTTTCTCCTCCACTGAATTTGAAAAAGGCATTATTGGTCAGTTCCCGCTTCGGCTCATTTACTCTTCTAAATGACAGTACAAAAGTAAACCATTTTCGGTAATCAAGGACTTCCTTCAGCACCTGATGCAGCGTGGATCCTTCATTCCGTATCTGAATCAGCTCTTTTGCTTTTTCGATTCTAGACTGAAAATGTCTTGTAATCCGGTTCAAATCATCTTCATTGAGAAACTTGCTGTTTCGCTGCAAAAGCTGAACAAGTTCTTTCGTATCCAATTCCTGCTCAGACTCGGCTGTCAAAGGCTTCCAGCTGATGGAGAAAAGCAGCCCTGAAGAATTATCGCGGCTCTCCATAATTTTATTCATATCACTGACCCATTTATCAGCCCGCTGAATCCTGTTGCGGAGAATGACGCCGACGGTATTGACGATGATATCTTCGTAAAGCTGACGGTCCTGTTCATCAAGCCAGCCCTTTTGCTCAACCAATTCTTTTTTAAGACAAGCCAGTACGAAATACGGGCTCACCCTTTGTCCCTGGTACTCCATTTGGATGACACGGCGGCCTTTCATTTGCTCCCATTCTCTTTTAAAAGGCTCATAATAATCTCCGCGGTCGATAAAGAACCATTGTGGTACAGGAGACTCCTCGGTAAATTCAAACATGCGGTATTCCGTCAAGTTCAATTGCTCATTTAAAAACACTTTAGTCAGCTGTTCATTCAGCTTGGCCCGGTCGTATGCTGAGACGGCTGCTTCAAGCTGGGAAACAATTGCGTCCGGCTCCACTGCTTCAAGTTCAATAAACCCGCGTGCGCTTTCCTCTTTGACAATTCTCTCCCATTCGGCTGCCATATTGCTCCAGAATTCAAAGCTGATCCGTGCCTCCCTCAGCTTTTCAGCACAATTCTCCCTGGCCGATTTCTGTGCAGGAATCTCTCCCATCACATATTCAAGCGTTTCTTCAGACTCCCTCAGCAGTTCCTGTACTTCACGGATACGAGCTCTGACCTCATCGATTCCTTTAAGTTTGAGCTGCTGTTCAATTGATTCAATTTCCCCTTTTGTCCGGAACAGCCTGGAACTTTTCACATTTTGCTCACCTTTGATTTCGTCCAACTCTGTTTCTCTTTCCTGAACTCGTTCCTCAAGATCGCGGATTTGTTTTCTTGAAAAAAAGCAGGCCTGAGATTCCTTCTGCAGCTGATGCAGATGCTCGACATAAGTATTTACAGCGCCTAGTGCTTTGCTGATTCCTTCCCTCGTCAATGAAAGGTTCAGTGTGCTGCCCTCCTGGTGGATCCGCACTTTAACCTGCTGAAGCTGCCGGTAAATGTCTTTCCACCTGTTATCAAGCTCCTGGAGAACCTCCTGCAGGTGCTTAATCCTTTGCTGATATTCCTGAATTTGCTGCCAAAGCTCTGCAAGGTCCTGATCTGATGGAACCTGCCTCCGCCATGCAGCTGCATGTTCAAGTTCTTCATCTAATTGGATCAGCTGTATCCTAATTTTCTCAAGCTCGCCTTGAAGTAGTTCCAGTTTTAGCCTGGATTCTTCAATTTTTTCCTGCTGATAACGTTTCCTGGAGGAACGGCCGATATATTTTGACGGCCCCTCCTCTGGCGCATGTCCGAGCAGGCAGCCAACCGAATAAGTCCCGTCCGCATCAATATAAAAACCTCCGCCTTCATTTTCAAGGGGAATGCTTCTGAGAACCTCATCCACACGGGTATTGGAAATCGGGCTGCTTTCATCCAGATCGGGATACAAATAATCAGCAAGTGTATGGCCAAGCACGAGCGGTTCTGGCACTATAATTCTGTCATGCTTCGGATTCACCGGTTCTCCGGTTATCAGGCTGTCCAAAAGGCCAATATGTTTTAGTGCGGCCTCCAGCCGCTCTTTTTGCGCATCTGTCACATGGTCATAAAATTCTACTGCTGCGTAAAAAGGAATATGGGCGACAGCTTCCCGGTCAAGCTGTCCGCGAAATTCAACTGTTCCATGAGCACGGTCAGGATTAGGTATTTTTAATGTTTTCCAATGAAGAAGTTCTTTCTCTGCACCGTCTATTTCCAGTTGCTTCATTTCCTTCTTCTCCATGGCAATGGCTCTGTCCGCTTTTACTTTAGCTTCATAATCACTGATGGAAGATAGAAGTTTTCCCCTTATGTCGTCAAACCTGTTCAGTTCATATAATCCTTGTAGAGCGCGCGCGATTTCCTGTTGCTGCTCGTTTGGAAACGCAAGGTTTGGATGCTGCTGAATCCATGTAAACACCTGGTCTTCCAACCGATGCTTTTGTTCAGTAAACCAGGCTTCCGTATGGTCCTGCTCTTTCCTCATTTCGTCAATCTTCTTCTTTTTTTCTGAAGAATCACGCTGCAGACGCTCATGCTCTTCAATCAGCCGTTGTTCCTGATCAGCCAGCTCCTTCAGGCTTGCAAGCAGGTTTTCATGTCCTTTTGCCTCTTTCAACCACACAGAGAAATCAAAGGAATCGTGCTGATGGCGCTCAAAATCATTTACATTCGCCCTATGCTGTTCAAATGCTGATTCACCTGCATCCAGCTGAAGTTCCTCCAGCAGGCTGCTCATTTCCGACTCCTGATGATTCAGCTCCTCTTCCACTTGCTCCCGCTCGCGCAATTCTTTGTTCAAAAGCTTTTTTTTCAGATCCCATTTTGTCTGCAGCGAATCAATTTCACCCTGCAGTGTAACCAAGGCTTCCTGCTTTTTGGCTTTATCCTTCTCCAATTGCCACACTTCGTGGCTTTGAAGCCGATCTTTCTCTCCCTCGGCAATTGCCTTTTGCTGCTGGGAACCCACCTTCTTTTCCTCCAGCTCCCGGAGGTGCAATTGAAGGTTGTGGTCCTCCGCTTCCAGCTCCCCAATCCTATTGCGGGCAGCTTTTAATTTCTTTTCGGAGCTTTGCCACTGTTTGGCCCGTTCAGTTAAAATAAATTGGTTATATAAATGATATTGCCGGACCAGCTTCATACTGGAGTCATGCTCCCTTTCCAGCTGCTCCAGCTGCTGCTGAACCTGATCCATATTTTCGATCGTATCAGACAAATGGCGTAGCTCACCATCTGTTAAAGGTGGCAGCGCCGACTCAAGAATTTCATAAATAACGGTCGGTTTAAAGTCCTTTGACAGCTTCGGGCTTCTAAGCTGAATGAGCAGCTTAATCAGATCTTCATATGCTTCAGTAGATTGAAAGCCGAAAATGTACTTATTAACATGCTCCATGTACTCCCGCTGGGTATGAACGACATAGCCTCCCTGACCAATGCGATTTTCCAGCTCTTTTGCAGATAAAGGGACCCGGTCCCCGCGCTGGTCATGAGCCAGCTGAAAATCATGACCAATTCTGCGGTTGTCTGTGAGCAGGAAATACCAGGATTTAATCCCCTTATGCCGTTTTGCCTGCATCCCAATCCCGGTAGTAACATATTGTTCTTTGCCTTGCTTTTTATATTCAATAAATAGGTAACCTGTCCGTTCATCCCGGTCAACAATCCCTTTTTCGCCTAGCAGATAATCCTCCATCCGGCGGGCTTTGCTGCCAAAAGGGTCCAGCCGGTCGGGCGATTTCTTTCCGTCAAGCAGGACTGGCAGGAAGCTTTGCATCGTAACTGACTTTCCAGACCCGTTTGTCCCCCTCAGCAGCAGCTTCCCATCTGAAAAGCTGAAAACTTCGTCATCGTAATACCAAAAATTCAAAAGTCCGGCCCTGTTCATGACCCATTGATTTTCCTTCATTTCTCTTCTCCTCCTGCATCAAAGTCCCGCGGATACTCGCCTGTTAAAACACCAAGCAGCGGCCTTAGCCGGATCAGTGATGTTTCTTGATCCACTTCAGCCATCATCCAGTTTTTCATGGCATCAACCAGTTCTTCCCGGATGCCGCCTGTTGCTTTTTCACGGAAGTGCTTTGACCATCCAGCTCCGTATTCCCGGCGGAGCTCGTCAATCAGTTTTTCAAGCTCACCCTCTGTCATCAGCAATTCTCCACTTTCATTGGGCAAAAACCGCTCCGGCTGACCGTGAACGTTCTTTGACAGTTGAAGCATAATATCAGTTGAAGCTTTTGCATTAGGATAGATTTGGTGATATTGCTTCGGTTCAGAAATTGACAGGAATGCCGTATTCTTAAAAACATGAAGCTTATAATCGCTGTGTTTTTCAATATCTTCAGCAAGCCTGTTGCGAAAATTACGAATGTATAAGAAATCAGGATCCTGTTGGTCCTTCCGCTGCAGGCCTGGGGAAAAGAACAACTTCCGGTATACTCTTTTCCTCCGCTCATCCTCCTGGCTCAGCTTCCAATCGTCCCTTAGCAGCTCTCGCCAGTTACGGTAAGATGAAAATTCATCCGGGTAGGTTCTCATAAAATAGCGGCTGTATGTGGTAGCTTCATACAGGACTTCTTCTTCTTCATTATGGTCAAAGCGCTGGATATCCCCGTCAATGGTCCGGATCAGCTGAAAATCCATTAAAGTTTTTACCGCCCTGATCAAAGACTTGCGATGGATATACAGTGTCCAATCCAGAGGAAAATCCCCTGGATAGTCACTTTGAATGTCCTGGCAAAGTTCTGACAGCAAAAATTGCTCGTCCACTGCCTTCCCTTCCAAAAAGGATAGCGCACAGCAGAAGATTGCATAATCAAGAGGCTCTTGGAAATCTTGTATCCCCATCCAGCTTTCAGGCTCAGCAGGTATCTTTTCAAGCTTTATAAAATGCTGGTGAACAATGAGGCGCAATCCGAATTTTTCACTCATATATCGTCGCAGCACCTTTTCGCGTTCCCTTATAAGCTGGTACCATTCCGGGTTTTCCGACCGTAAGATCCAGTAATGGTGGAAAAGTACATCCATTCCCTGTACCGCTTTTTCATCAAACAGATCAACCTTTTCCATTTTCTTCACCCTTCCTGCCTGAATTCAAATAGAGCGTCCGGCATGCGCAAATCTCCATCCTCGGCTTTCAGCGTAATCATACGTTCTTTATCCAATTTCACTTTAACCAGTAAGCCATAATCCGTCTTAACTGTGCGGTCCTTCGTCGCCATAGACTTGCCAATCCAGCCGAGCAGGACTTTTCTGATAAATGGTTCTACTGTTGAGAGGGCGGATAGCTGAATTACGCCTTGCTGCATGTATTGCTGGATCAACTGTTTTTCCTGTCTGCGCTCCTCCAGATACATCTCCAACTGCTGTTTTTTCTTCTCTTGATTGGAAACCATTGAACCGGGCTTTGTTTTTTCACGGTAACGCACCGTCCTCGGCTTTATGGTAAGCTCTAAGGGTGCTTCCTCCCATGGATCCGCATGCATATTATCCGTTGTCCCCTCCTCAAGCTGAAGATGCTGAATCGTCATGCTTCCAAATACAACCGCCGAAAGTTTGTGGGCCTCCTCGAGCTTACCGGTTTCGGTAAACCACTTCGCCAAATGCAAATAATCCTTCTTACGGCTGCGAAAATGCTGCTGCCGCTCCCCGACGCGCTGCACATATCGCGTCATCCGGCGAATCATTTCATTTGTCTGCCATAGAAGAACTTCGAGTTCACTCTCCCGAACACCAGACCCTAAAAACCACTGCCTCAAAGAAAACCAGTACTCATTATACTCAAGCGCCCAGTCCTCTGCCGAAGATGACACATCCTCAAGGCGGGGAATGGACTGGCGGTGCTCAATCAGCTTTTGGTAAAGGGGCTGCAGCCTCCCGGGTGTCAGTTCCTCAAGGCGCTGCTGAATTTGCAGGGACGTTTTTTGCAGTGTCACAATAAAATCCCTCAAATAGGTTGTAAACTGATTTTTATAGACTAAAAAAGCCTCGGTCTGCATTCGCTGGTCCGTTTGTTCACTGTTAATATAGGCAATGTAATCTGCTGTACTGGTACGAATGGACTGGAAATAACGAAAAACATCCTCCCAAACCCGCATATATTCTTCAGCCGGCTTAGCCATGCTGTTATCCAGCTCCTTCTCAAGGACAGAAATCGCCTGAAGCAATCGGTCAAACTGGGAACGCTCAAGCGACCCTTGGAATGTATCCCCGATTTTTTCAAGCTGGACCAGCATCCTCTCAATCTCTACCGTATAAGGTGTACATTGATAACGGAACCGTTTTTTCTTATATTCCTCAATCGTTTTCGCACTCGTCATATCCTGGCGAGCTATTAAATTGTTCCATTTAACAAGCTGTGCCAGCTGCTGGTGAAGCTGATCCTCCTCATAATCATAAAAAGCAGGAATCGAGCGCATATATTCCAATAGTTCTTCAGGGGGAATAAAATCCCGCATTCTCTCATGCTGATGGTAAAAATACCTTAAGATTGTCCGGTAATGTGAGGCTGATTCAGCTGTTAAATAACTAGCCTCAATGATTTTTTTCATAGTGGAATCCAAACGCCATCATCCTTCTACTATTCTAATATTTTCTATTTTAAAGTATTGGCATATGGATTTAAATGTTAAAGAGTGGATATAGATTACTTATGGGCTGATGCAGAGGATTATTTGGGCAAAAATTGAAATCATCTCTCTTCAACAGACTAAGAGAATCCCGAGCATGGTTTTGGTAAAATACTTGAAGGGTGGATTTTGGTTGGTTAAACGCAGATATACAGAAGATTTTAATAGATTTCATTAGAGATACAGGTAGGGAAAAGGGTTTAAGCTAAGCTGATACGCCGTCTCTTTAGGCTTGCTATATCACTTTCTTCCTGGGCTGTTTACTCCCAAAAGTCCAGATCCTTTTCGATTGACTCCACACGGTTTAACATTTCCAAGCGGCGGCCTCCCTTCAGGATTTTAGCTCTTCGAGCATATGAATGATTCTGATATTACTTCCTTTAATCTGTGCTGTTGCTTTTCACTTCTTGCTTTTCCCATTTATGATGCTATCATTCAAGGTTTTAATTAAACGTTTGATCAAGAAAAAAACTGAGTCAGGAGCCTTCCCGAAGCGTCCTTACTCAGTTTGCATAGATTTCCAAAAGGAGTTATTTTTTTCCTCTCATATCTATATATAATGTGACAACATAGCGAAAGGGCGTAAACTGACCATCACACCCGCCTACTTCATCACAGATCCTCCCGACAGCAATATTGACTCGCCAATTATATTTGGCGCCGCTTCTGTAAGCAGAAAACAAATTGTATTTGCAACTTCCCAAGGCTCCGTAATTCGGCCGGATGGCAGATCCTCCTCCACCTGGCTTAACTGTTGTTCAAAAGAGATTCCATTTCCTTCTGCTTTCCTGCGGATTGCGTCTTTTGCCATTCTTGTATGAACGAATCCAGGACAAACAGTATTGACAATGACATGATTTCTGGCTCCTTCGACTGCTAGTGACTGAGCAAATCCCCTCAACGCAAACTTACTGGCAGCATAGGCACTATTTCCATGGGTCCCGCGTATCCCTGATAGAGAGGAAACATTCACGATTCTCCCCTTCTGTTTCTCCGCCATTCTTTGATAAACCAATTTTGTCAGCATGACGACAGAGGTAAGATTTGTTTCCATTATATCCGCCAGCTTCTCTTCTTCAAGGTTTTCCAATACGTCGCCGCCAGCAATCCCGGCACAATTAACAAGCCCGGAGATAAAGCCGAGCTGTTCTTGACAAGATTTCACCAACATAACCCGGTCTTCCTCTTTGTTAAGGTCAGCAGCTTTCATATAAATCTTCTCTTTCCCAACTTGAGATGCCAGCTCTTCCGCCAGAGCATTTAGCTTATCTTCATTCCGTCCGGTTATGGAGACAGCAGCTCCTGCAGCTGCAGCTGCCCTTGCTGTTTCAGCTCCAATTTCTCCTGTTGCTCCGGTAACCAGTACATGCATATCCTTAAGTGCATTCTCTGAAAATATCATTGGCTATTCCGCTCCTTTTTTATAGGAACTATACACGTTTTCCTTGTCGGTAAAACTTCGTGGGACGCGGGGACGGGTTCACTGTCCCAGAATTCTGTCTGACCGGAGCTCAGCGAACTACCTTGCTCTTCACTTCATCCTTTAAATCTTAGAGAGAGATTCCCTATATGTTTAAAAGCCTTCGCCCCTATCAGAATGTCTTGGAAGGGACCTGCCCCATCGTTGTTCATCCCGCCCTGACAACACAAAATAGCTTCTCATAAACGGGGAATGTTTATGAGAAGCTTTGCTTGTTTTATTACTTCCTAGTGGGACGAAGGAACTGTCCCCATGTCCCCGTTTTCTTCAGCACAGGAAGCAGCAGCCCTGTTAAGGCAAAGTGCCCCAAGTGATTCGTACCAAACTGAAGTTCAAATCCGTCCTCTGTTGTTGAATAAGGGGGAATCATTACACCAGCGTTATTAATAAGTAAATCGAGTCTGTCATAGGATTGCTGGTAACTCTCCGCAAATGCCTTCACACTCACCAGACTTCCTAAGTTAAGCTCCATTACAGCAAGGTTATCAGCGGCACCTTCAGCTGTTTGTGAAACAATTTGCTTCTTGGCCTCTTCCCCCTTGCTCCTATCCCGCACCGCCAAGATAACTTTAGCACCTTTCTGCACAAGGGCTTTCGCCGTTTCCAGTCCAAGTCCGCTATTCGCGCCCGTTACAATCGCAATCTTGCCGTCAACGCGTTCCATTTGTTCGACTGTCCAATTCGACATAATTCCATCTCCCGTTAGAAGCACGGGGACGGTTCTTGTGCTTCCAATGAAAACATAAGAGCCGTCCTTTTGCTTTTATTCTTTTGAATTACATCATTCTACTTGCTTGCATTTTTGAAATTGTGAGTACATTGGCAAAATTTTTATTCGTTCGGATAACGGTCCTGATAGATTTCTACTGTATGTTTAATTAATTCCTTTAACACGTCGACATTAATATCAGCCAATTTATTTACATAAATACAAGCCTTGCTCGTCGTGTGTTTGCCGAGGCTTTCTAATAACTTCTCTCTTCCTTCACCTTCTTAGGCTAAATAAAGACTAATTTTCGCCTTTCTTGGGGAAAAACCCACTAACGGCGCATCCCCTTCACGTCCCGATGCATATTTATAATGATAGCTGCCAAAGCCTATAATACTAGACCCCCACATCTTTGCGCCGTAACCGGTTACCTCTTCAAAAATCTCCAATAACGTATAGGTGATGCTAGACTAAAAAGTAGACACAGATTGTTATAATATATATATCAACTATAACGAGGTGTGTCGGTATGGCAAA
>NZ_WKKI01000065.1 GCF_009674805.1 Metabacillus lacus
TTGCTGTGACTCCCAATAGATGTTAAGTCAAAGGACTAAGAATATATCTGCTGATTGGAGCGGAGGGTGCTTGACTCGTGGGGGATTAGCGGGAGGGGCGAGACCCCGCAGGAGCGTCAGCGACGAGGAGGCTCGCCGCCCGGAAAGCAAGCACTCGGAGCGGAAATCGGCTTTTTTCCACCACTCCAAAAAAAAGAATAAAGGTAGCGAGAAGGGCTTCTCACTACCTTTCGTCGACAATTTAAGAGCTCCCTTCCTAACCGGAAGGGAGCTCTTTTGTTACCATTTATAGGATTGCGTACCGTCTTCTGAGGGTGGAACTTCTCCGCCGGGACTTCCTGTATCAGGCGGAAGTGTTTCAGGCGGAAGTGTTTCAGGCGGCTGTACCTCAGGCGGAAGGGACTCATCCGGCCCTTTTACAATGACGACCATACTGTCAGAGATGGCTGGATACTTTTCCTCTGCTGCTGCAGTAATTGTCGCATATCCGCCTGCTGCACCAACAGCGTACCAAACGCCTCCCTCATTCACAATCTTAACTTTGCGAGGCGCATCAGAGGTAACATCCTTGAGCTTTTTGTTCACTGCATGCTGAGGATAAAATGCAAGATAATCTTGAAGCTTCAATTTTTCACCTATGCGAATGACTCTTGATTTTTCCTGAAAGCTCATGCTGTACAGCTTGTCTTTTACTTCAACCCTGGCCTGCAGGCCGGAAAGCTGAACCGTGCCGTTATGATAGACAATCTGGAAATGAAGGTTGTATACCCCTGCTTTTAAAAATTTTAACGGGATGAAAGCTGATAATCTGCTGTCTCCCTGCTGCGGAGGCTTCGGATTGAAAGGAATATCAGGCAAATATTTGATATAAGTAGAATTGATTTTAGCAATTCCGGGATCATTACGGACTTCAGCACCAGCCGGCAGCTGAAACTGTACGTATCCTCCGCTGAAAACAGGGTAAAGTGATGAGATATTAGATGATATTTCTTTATATATGCCCACAATATCATCCGCCACAGCATTTTTTGCGGTCTCTTTCGTGATAAGAGACAGTTCCTGCAAATAGTTCATGTCAATTTCCTTTGTATCGGCAATGTTGCCAAATCCGATTGAAATTAATCCAATATTGTCTGTCAGAAGTAACTCTGCCTGTTCCCTTCCGTGCTTTCTGACTTCTTCAGGAGCCAGGGGAGTCGACTTTGAATGCAGGTAAAGCCTGTTGTTATGCTCTATAAAAATATTATTTCTGTCTCCATTAATGTCAAACAGCACCTTTTTAGAACCTGTTATCTGGTCGGTCAAATCACTGATAATGTAGGACTGATCAAGATAGTAGGCTGTCTGTCCGGTAAAAATTTTAGAATAGTATCTCCAATTTCCATATGCGTCCATAAACTCTTTATCAGTCATCAAACGGCTGTATTTGTTGTTAATGGACTGATACTTTTCCGAGTTGGTCGGTTTACCATCCGTCATAAATATAATGACTTTTGTCCGGTTTTTGCTGTCTGGGTTGTCTGTAAAGATTTTGCGGGCGCGTTCAAGTGCCTGGGTGTAATTTGTGCCTCCGCTTGCTGGTACTGATGCAATTTTGTTATAAATGACTTTCGGATCACTCTGCAGCTGGGTACTTGAATATTCCTGCCTGACAGATGCATCAAAAGATACCAGAGCAAACCTGTCCTTTACTGCTCTACCTGCCTGGTTGTCTGCAAAAATATTTGCAGCCTCCTGTACAGCCTTCTTGGCAAGGTCCAGCTTTGTAGATCCGTTTACTATATCGGTCATAGAGCCCGATTTATCAAACACAAATACCACATCAGCAGGCTTTCTTTCATTCCGCCTGCCTTCCCCCTGGGGATTTAAAAGCAGCTGAATATCGGCAGAAGCGATATCATGAACCTCTTTTTCCAAATATGTATTTTGCGGTGAAACAGTTGCTGTAAGTGAAGGCTGAGGTGGTGAAGCAGAAACAGATGAACCTGTACTGATTAATAAAACCGCCAAACAAATTGCGATTATGCGTTTACCCATGGCATTTCCTCCCGGCACAATGATCTAGTCCCAAACTGATTACATTATACCAGAAATAAAAAATAATATGATAATATTTTCCTATAAAGATAAAAAAATCCTGTAGAATTTTTATAAAGATATAGAAAAAACTCTCCTCAACAAAAAAATACCGAGAAAGAGATTCTCGATATCTAAATCAATTATCATTATGAACTTATTTGGCATACTCCGCCACTTTGTTTCTTCCCGCCTTTTTTGCACCTGTATACATGGCTCTGTCTGCATGCCTGATTAAAGCCAGCGGCTCATCTGCATCTTCAGGGGCGGAAGCAATTCCAAGGCTTGCAGTAATCTGGACAGGGATACTGCCTTCTTCAAAGATGTGCTGCTGAATCATAAATGGCTTTTGGGCAATGCTTGAGCGTATACCTTCAGCAAGAGAAAAACACTGC
Source organism: Metabacillus lacus (assembly GCF_009674805.1). Taxonomy (GTDB): domain Bacteria; phylum Bacillota; class Bacilli; order Bacillales; family Bacillaceae; genus Metabacillus_C; species Metabacillus_C lacus. The sequence continues at coordinate 2,472 of NZ_WKKI01000065.1, forward strand.
CTTTTTCCTGTGTTTGGCAGAATAATGACAAATTCCTCACCGCCGTACCTGGCAACTGTTCCCTTATTGCCGATAAAATTTCTCAGCCTTTCTGCAAGCTCTATTAATATTTCATTCCCAGCTTGATGCCCGTATGTATCATTCACCAGCTTAAAATGGTCAATATCCAGCAAAATCAGCGAAACACGATCCAGCCTTCCCTGATTCATCGTGTTCATCAGATAAGTCAGCTGCTTTTCGAAATATCGGTAATTGTACAGCCCAGTTAAAGAACACCGCTCATTTTCTTTTCTTGTTTTTTCATAGTTTTTAGCATTTTCAATGGCCACCCCGAGATGTGCTGTAAGCAGATCCAGTAAAATAAGCTGATACTGTTGAAATGCTCTTTTGGAGTGGGAGATCAGCAGAACAGCCCCGACCACCTTTTGATTGCGGATGACAGGCACAGCCATAAGGCTTTCAGCCCCCTCCGGCATAAAAGAATCCCCTAAATGCTTCCACTGAGTTTTCTTTTTATACTGTAGTGTTTTTTTATTTTCATATACATACCGCAGCACCCCGCTGCCGATGCTGAAGCTTTTGCCGGAATTCTCAATTCTTTCTCCCTGCCGATATTCCCTGATGCATTTCAGTCTTCCCTGGCTGTCTTCAGTATCAATAATAAAAGCATAATCAACTTCAATCATCTTCGTAATCTTTTCAAGAAAAACGTTCAGAACTTCCCCTACATTGAGCCGTTCCGTCAGCTGATGCCCAATCTCGCTAGCCTCCTGCAAATATGAATTAACCTTTTGGCTCGCATAGTATAATTTAAGAATGACAGACAGGATAATAAACGGAACCCCTACATAAAAGAGAGCAACGAGGCCAAGCTCTATATACAGCAGATACAATATAAGACCTACTGGGAAAACCAACGAAGTGGTAAATATCTCCCAAATAAAGTCCGTCGAAAGCAGCGGCTGGCTTTTTTTGTAAATAAACTTTCTGACAAACTGCAAAAAATAGTGATTTACTGCACAAACGACAAAAGAATATGTTACCACCTGAGCGATAAATATGGGGCTGAAAGCCTGAGCTCCAGTCTGCCCGCCCAAAAGATAGTAGGCAGAACCGCTTATGAAAGAAACGAACATAAACATAAGAGAATTGATCGGATATCTGAACAAATCCTGTATTCCGACTCTCAGCTTTATTAAAAGAGCAATGACAACCGCTTGCACAAGAATCATTTCCATAAAGATTCCATAGGAAAGAAACACTGCCAGCGAGATTCCATGTATGAAAAATACTGGGGTCTCGTTCACAATAATCGGCAAAAAAGCCACAATACTCATTAATATAAGGAATGATAGTATATCTAATTCCTGCCCTGCAATATCAGGAGGCCATAGCTGGTAAGTAGCCCATAAAATTGTTGGGGACAAGACTGCCCAGCTCATCCAGAGAGCTGCCTTCCTTTTTTTATCCACTTCTAAACTCCCCTTCTTTTACCTAGTCCCCTATATTTTAGCAAATTTTCAGATAGTTGTCTCTGCTTTTTTAGGTTTTAAGACCTATTTTTCCAAAAAATTCTTTCGACAATAATTTCGCACCTCTGATATAAAATAAAGAGAGCCCGTAACAATCAGCACATCATCTTCTCTCATCGTCTCCATCTTTTGCAAAAGTAATTTCTTCCAGTCTTCCTCAAAGGATTTATGTTGAACTTTCGCAGCTTTGAAGAGATTTTCAGCAGTTTCGGCTCTTGGAAAATCGAAGCTTGTAAATGTGATGCTGTCAGAGGCTTCTGAGAGCAGAGAAATCATTTCCTGATAAGGCTTGTCTTTCAAAGCACTGAAAATCATATGGACGATTTTGTCGCCGTAGTACCTTTGTACTGTGTCTATCAAACTGTTAATTCCCTCAGTATTGTGCGCACCATCAACGATTACTTTTGGCGTGCTGATGATTTCTTCAAAACGGCCGCTCCAGCTGGACTGCCTTATGCCTTCCCTGATTTCTTTTTCAGAAAGTGATAGAGGCAGAACCTCCAGTGCTGCAATGGCCAGTGCTGCATTTTTCACTTGATGACGGCCCTTCATGTTTGTCATCAAGCTCGTCAGCTGAAGAGAAGGTGCGGCGTAATCAAATATTTCCCCATATTCTCCACGACTTTTTGCTGCAGCAGAAAAATGGTTGCCAAGTTCATAAAGAGGTGCCTGCTGCTTGGCGGCAAATTGCCTGATGACCGTTAATGCCTCCCTATTTTCTGCCGCCGTTACTACAGGAATCCCTTTCTTAATAATACCTGCTTTTTCGGCTGCAATTTCAGAGATCGTATCTCCCAGAATGTTCATGTGATCATATCCCACATTGGTGATGACACTTACTGCAGGCTCCGCAATATTGGTGGAATCAAGCCTGCCGCCCAGCCCCGTTTCTAGGAGAAGAACATCCGGCTTGTTCACACTCCCGAAATAATAAAACGCCATTGCAGTAATCACTTCGAATTCAGTAGGAGATTCCTCCAGCTCCTCTTCCATCTTTTCAACAAGCGGTCTCATCACAGCAGCAAGTTGTGCTATTTCACTGTCACTTACCGGAATTCCGTTCATGCTGATTCTTTCATTAAAGGTTTCTATATAAGGAGAAGTAAATGTCCCAACACTATAGCCCGCTTCCTGAAGAATGCTCCGCATAAAAGAAAGAGTGGACCCCTTTCCATTTGTACCTGCAATATGCACAACGAGAATATTGGTATGCGGACGGCCCAGCTGGTTCATCAGCCATTCCATTCTTTCCAGCCCTGGTTTTATTCCAAACTTCAATCTTGAATGTATCCAGTTAACTGCCTGGCTGTAGTTCATGCTTACAGCACCTCTCTTTCTTTTCTTGTAAAAATAGGGCGGCATTCCATTTGGAAGCCACCCGCACTTTTTTACCCTTTTAGTTCTTTTATGCGGAAGAGAACAGCGCTGCGTTTTTCTGAGTAGTCCGCTTCTTTCGCACGTTCTTCTTCAATTACTTTTTCCGGAGCTTTTGCGATGAATCCTTGGTTTCCAAGTTTTTTCTGAACGCGCTCCACTTCCTTAGTGAGTTTATCCAGTTCTTTTTCCAGACGGGCAACTTCCTCCTCAATATTAAGGAGCCCTTCCAGCGGAAGAATCAGCTCTGCACCCGTTACAACAGCTGTCATTGCTTTTTCCGGCACAGCTGCCTCTGTGTGAATTTCAAGGGAGCTCGGGTTGCAGAATCTTTGAAGATAAGATGAATTCTTCAAAAGTTGTTCCTGTATCTCTTTGTTTTTTGGTTTGATTGTAAGCTGTATTTGCTTGCTCATCGGCGTGTTCACTTCTGCTCTGATATTGCGGACAGAACGAATCACTTCCACCAGAAGCTTCATTTCATTTGCTGCCGACTCATCATGAAGGCCGCTTTGCGACTGAGGCCACGCTGCGACTGTAATCGACTCTCCCTGATGAGGAAGGCTCTGCCAAATTTCCTCGGTAATAAACGGCATAAACGGATGAAGAAGCTTCATTATATTTTCAAGAACATATGCAAGTACAGATCTGGTTGTGTTTTTCGCCGTTTCATCTTCACCGTATAACGGCAGCTTAGCCATTTCAATATACCAGTCGCAGAAATCGTCCCAAATGAAGTTATACAGAAGCCGCCCTGCTTCTCCAAATTCATATTTATCGGCAAGCTTTGTTACCTGATCAATCGTTTCATTGAGCCTTGTCAGTATCCACTTATCGGCAACCGTTTTCTCTCCAGAGAGATCAATATCTTCATAAGTAAAGCCTTCCATATTCATAAGGGCAAATCTTGAAGCGTTCCATATTTTATTGGCAAAGTTCCAGGTTGACTCCACTTTTTCAAAGCTGAAACGGAGATCCTGCCCCGGTGAGCTGCCTGTTGAAAGGAAGTAGCGGAGAGAATCTGCCCCGTACTTTTCAATGACATCCATTGGATCAACGCCATTTCCGAGAGACTTGCTCATCTTTCTTCCGTCTGCGTCACGAACAAGCCCGTGAATCAGAACATCTTTAAACGGCTTTTTGCCGGTAAACTCCAGACCTTGGAAAATCATTCTGGACACCCAGAAGAAAATAATGTCGTAGCCTGTCACAAGTACATCTGTCGGATAGAAACGCTTATAGTCCGCAGACTCTTCGTCAGGCCAGCCCATTGTTGAAAAAGGCCATAGCGCTGAGCTGAACCATGTATCAAGAACGTCGTTGTCCTGCTCCCAATTTTCAATATCCAGAGGAGCTTCGTGAGCTACATGAATTTCGCCTGTTTCCTTATGATACCAGGCAGGAATTCTATGCCCCCACCAAAGCTGGCGTGAGATACACCAGTCTCGGATATTTTCCATCCAGTGCAGATACGTTTTTTCAAAACGATCTGGAACAAACTGAACTTTGTCATGTGACTGCTGCAGAGCAACAGCTTCGTCTGCCAAAGGCTGCATCTTTACAAACCACTGAGTCGACAAGTACGGCTCAACAACTGCCCCGCTTCTTTCACTATGGCCGACAGAATGCGTATGCTCTTCAATTTTAAATAAAATTCCCTCGCTTTGAAGATCACTTACTAGTTGCTTTCGGCATTGAAATCTGTCCATGTCTGCATATTTACCTGCTTTACTGTTCATGGTTCCGTCTTCGTTCATGACAAGAATCCGCTCAAGGCTGTGTCTGTTTCCAATTTCAAAATCATTTGGATCATGTGCAGGAGTAATTTTAACAGCACCTGATCCAAAATCCATATCTACATAGTCGTCACCGATAATCGGAATTTCTCTGCCCGTAATAGGCAGAATCACAGATTTGCCGATCAGGTGCTTGTAGCGCTCATCTTCGGGGTGAACCGCAACAGCTGTATCTCCAAGCATGGTTTCAGGGCGGGTAGTCGCAATTTCTATATGGCCGCTTCCGTCTGCAAGTGGATAGCGCATATGATAAAAAGCACCTTGAATGTCTTTGTAAATAACCTCTATATCAGACAAAGCTGTTTTTGTAGCAGGGTCCCAGTTAATGATATACTCGCCGCGGTAGATCAAGCCTTTTTTGTAAAGAGAAACAAACACTTCTCTGACCGCTTTTGACAGTCCCTCATCAAGAGTAAAACGCTCTCTTGAATAATCAAGGCCAAGCCCGAGCTTGGACCACTGCTGTCTGATGTGGCCGGCATATTCCTCTTTCCACTTCCAAGTTTCCTCCACAAATTTCTCTCTGCCTAAATCATAGCGGGAAATGCCTTCTTCCTTTAATTTCCCTTCTACTTTCGCCTGTGTGGCAATTCCTGCATGATCCATTCCTGGAAGCCAGAGAACATCATAACCCTGCATCCGCTTCATTCTCGTAAGAATATCCTGCAGTGTCGTGTCCCAGGCATGTCCGAGATGAAGTCTTCCGGTTACATTTGGCGGCGGAATGACAATTGTATAAGGTTCCTTCGTCTCATCACCGGATGCTTGAAAAAATTTTCCGTTTACCCAAAAATCATAACGATTTCTTTCAATCGCGGCCGGGTCATATTTCGTGGGAAGTGCGGGCTGATCTTGTTTTTCCATTAGTGTATCCTCCTTATTGCTTCTGAAAATAAAAAACTCCTTCGATCCTAAAAGGACGAAGGAGTGAATTCGCGGTACCACCTTTTTTCATGAAACGATGTTCAGTTTCATGCTCTCAATCAGATAACGGCTTTTAAGCCGGTTTTCCCTACTTTCATTTCAGAAAAACAACTCCTGGGCGACATTCCAATGAACAGCCTGGGTCCTTTCACCGCCGGAACCCTCTCTGCAGTAAGCTGAGATCATTGTACTCTTCCCAATCTAAGTTTATAAGTATGAAGTTCACATATATGTTATATAGTATTACATATTTGTTTTTTCCGTCAATCCATTTTTGTCATTTTCTCTTCTCTTTATACATTCCATGCACATTCGCCCATACAGAACATATTGTAGTACCAAGAAGAACCTTGCAGAGGGGTTGTATACAGTGAGGAGAAAGATCAATCCATATAACGTTCAAAACTGGCTGAGGCAAATGAAAGATATCAGTATTCAGTTTGTTATCCCGCTCTCCATTTTCCAGGGTATCCGGACGATTTTGTTTCCAACAACATTTGATGTTTTTTTGCTCGCAGCTTTAATTCTGCTTGCCCTGGCCTTTCAGTTAGAGTGGCTGTAAAAGTATTTTCTCGGGGAAATGTCAGCTTCCCGGCATGATTACCTTCAGCAATTTGATTTCTCTGTTTTTACGGCTTTTCACCAGCCCTAGTTGAAACCCCCGCTCATAAAGAGCCGGGGGTTTAAGTTTGTGCCTGTGCAGCTTCTTTTTTCTTTTCCTCGATGTCGGTCAGGCGCATCACGGTATATTCTATATTTTTAAACTGCCAGTAATGCTTCATCAGCTTTGTATTTTCCTTCAACTCGTTCTTTCTCTGAGCATTTCTGTTATGTTTTTTGTACTTTCTTAGTGTTTTGTAAAGCCGGTCAGGATAGGAAAGATAGCTTAAAAAAAGATTCATTTCATCTTCAGTGAACGGAAGCGTTTTTTGATGAGTATAAAACCAGTCAATACATTCCTCACAACGGATCGGATACGTATTGCAGGCTCTTTCAAAAAAAATCAGCAGCTCATTGACAGGAGAAGCTTCGTGCACATTTTCCAGGTTTGTAAAATATCCCGTGCCCTGATCATCATAAAGATAGTGATGTACTGACAGCTTGCCATGAATCAGGCTTACTCTCGCCTTTTCCTTTGTTTTGGCAGACTCATGCCATTCCGAAAGCTTATCAAGCGCAAAGTCTGTTGCTCTGGAAACCTCGATATAGCTGGTAATCGCCTGCAGTTCAAAAGGAGACAAATACCACTTTTTCTCACATTCTTCTACATACGCTTCATAGTCAGCTTTATTTTTTTCCCACTTCCCCTTTAAAGCCTGATAATGGCTTGTTACCATTTCTTCTGTGATATCGATTTCGCGCATCGTTTTTCTATGAAGCAAAGCTGCTTCCTTAAACAGATACTGATGTTTTTCATCACGTTCTGTTTCTTCTCCGCTGGAAAACCAGGGCATGAGATAGTACAGATTTTGCTGATAAGGTGTAACTGCCCCGCCTTGGCGGTTGGGGTACACTGAAACATAATTGGAATATCCCCTCTCGGACAATTCCTGAAGCATTCCTGTGAAATGCGGATTTCTGCCTTGCTTCAGCTTCTTTAGTGCAAAATTCCCCTGACTGCTGTACACCTTAACAAGCGAAGGAGTTATATGCTCAATATAATCTACGCCAATATCATAGTGTGCAAGGATATTCTGAACCTCATTTTCCATTTTTTCACCACTCTTGCTTGAAAGATTTGCAGGAAACAGTATTCAGCCTGCCCCTTATGAAAAAAACAGCATAGTGGAAGGCCACCCGCTGTTTCAGTGTTTTTCAGGACTTGGAATAATCAGGTATATAAACAAGCTGACCTTCATAAAGATCTGCATTTGAGTCAAACGTATTAACTCTTAAAAGCTGCTGCAGGGAAAGCTCGTATCGTTCACAAATATGGTCAAGTGTCTCATTTTGCTGGACAATACAAATTTTCAACCTGGAGAACTCTTCCTCTTCTCTTGAGAAAAGCTTAGTCAGGTAGAGGGCGTTTTCACTTTTAGATCCTGCTTCAGCCCCATCCTGCTGCACCTCAGCTTTTTTATGAAAAACGACCTGCTTTTCTTCAGCTCGTTCTTCATAAGCAGCATTCTCTTCCTGGTCGTATGTGCTTCTGCCGAGAAGAGAACCCAGCAGTTCCCCTGCTTCTTCTTCACTCTGCTTTACTGCTTCTTTTTTGGCCGATACCTCGATAGGAGCATACAAATCTTCTTCGGCTTTTCTCCGGTAGTCAGCTGTCTGGTACTCTTCCTCAAATTCCACATTTTTTAACGGCTCTACAGGTTCAAGCGGTGCGGTAAGCTCTTCCTCATCAGCTTCTTGATTGGAGCCCTGATACAATTCATCAAAGGAAGTTTTCCTTTCATTACTGTAAAGCTCTTCTTGATCCAACTCCTTATTCAGCACTTTTAAAGCTGATTCTTCTTCCTCACTTGCATTTTCTTCTCCTGATAACCCCCGGTATAATTCTTCATAGGAAAAGTCTGCCACTTCCTCTTCCTCTTGTTCTTCATTCTGCAATACGGCTACAGTGTTTTCTCCTTCGCGAAAGAGTGATTGAAAAGAATCCTGCTGCTCTTCCTGCTGAAGTGTAAAAACTTCTTCTTCATTTTCTTCTGTTTCATTTTCATCAATCTCCTGTGGGGGTACTGAGGAGATCTGCTGTGAAATTCCGCTGATGGATAAGTCTGCTGTTAGTTTTAAACAGCGGGTTTCAACAAAATCATAATCAAAGGCATTTACAATCACATAAACCTCATCAAGACTCGAAATTCTGTTTCTCGGAATTGTGATATCTACCGGAAAACGGTGTGATAGTTCATATGATCCGTCTTCCCTGGCATTTACCTCATTAACAAATCTGGCAGCTGTGTATTGATAGTTCTCTTCGTCTTCTCCAGCATCATCTCCAGCCTCATATTCCCCTGTCAGCCGCAGCGCACCTTTAATAGAAATATATTGATCGTGCTCCTGGATGGAAATATCAGGATCCAAAGAGATTGATAGCAATTGTGAGACTTCCTGTCCTTTTTGAAACCATACAGACTCTTCAACTGAAAAATGTAGTTCAGATTGTAAAGACAACAAATCTTCCTCCCTTCAAACAAATGCGAAAAACTATGACAATACAATTTATGAACGTGGTGTTTGTATTAGAACATGGAAACATTTTCTTCTGTTTTAATTACCGCTAAAAGGGTATGGTCTTTTGACACCAAAATATTAGGAGGTATGTCATGCAAATCAAAAAAGGCGGCTACCACGAATACTTGCATACTGGAAGATCTGCAGCCAGAGGAACCAACGGGGCTGTTGCTTCTCCTCATTACCTTGCTACACAGGCAGGCCAGGAAGTTATTAAAAAAGGAGGCCATGCTGTTGAAGGAGCCATTGCTGTAAATGCAGTCCTCTGCGTGGTTTATCCCCATATGGCCGGTCTAGGCGGAGATTTATTCGCACTATTATGGAACCAAGAAGAAGAGGATGTAAAAGCCCTGAACGGCAGCGGCCGGTCGGGAGCGAAAGCTACACGTGAATATTATCAAAAAAAGGGCCATACTCAAATTCCCGAAAGAGGGCCTTTATCAGCAAATACAGTGCCTGGAACAGTAGATGCCTGGTGGGAAATGCATCAGCACTACGGAAAACTTCAGTGGAGCGAGCTGTTTCAAGCAGCAATTTCCTACGCGGAAAATGGATTTCCTATCACCGAAAAGTTCAGTACCTTCATTCACGAAAAACAGGAAGTGCTGGAAAAGTCACCAGAAGCATCTAAGGTTTTTCTTCCAAACGGACAGCCATTGAAAAGCGGAACAGTTTTAAAACAGCCTGATCTTGCCTGGTCACTGAAGCAGATTGCGGAAAACGGCAGAAAAGCCTTTTATGAGGGAGAAATTGCAGAAAAGCTGGTAAATTCTCTCCAAAAACAAGAAGGCCTTGTAAGTATGGAAGATTTACAACAGCATCACAGCGATTGGGAAAGTCCCATCAGCACAGATTACAGAGGCTATCAGGTACATGAGTTAAAGCCAAACACACAGGGAATAGCTGCCCTCATGATGATGAATATTTTGAATTCAAAAGACCTGTCAGAAATTGGGGACAATACGCCGGAGTATTATCACCTTCTTACCGAAGCGGCAAAGCTCAGTTTTTATTACCGTGATGAATGGGTTACAGACAAAGCATTTAAAGATATTCCGATGGAAGAATTGCTGTCCGGCGAACATACTTCCAAGCTGCTTGGCAAAATTACATCGGAAGAAGCCTATTCTCTGGATCACTTAAAGAATTTACCTCAGTTATCCACAAACAAGGACACTACGTATATGAGCGTAGTGGATGCTGAAGGAAATTGTGTGTCACTGATTCAGAGCATTTACCATGAATTTGGTTCAGGTTTTATGCCGGAAGAGTGCGGCTTTTTGCTGCAGAACCGGGGGTCCTTTTTCAGTCTGGATGAAAACCATCCAAACAGGCTGGAGCCCGGAAAACGTACATTCCATACGATTATACCGGCAATGGCTACGAAAGATGGAAAACCGTTTTTGCTATTCGGTTCAATGGGCGGAGAAGGCCAGCCGCAAACTCAATGTGCGCTCCTTACCCGCATTGTTGACTTTGGCTATGATGTTCAGCAGGCCATTGAAGCACCGCGCTGGCTCTTCGGGAGAACGTGGGGCGATTCCAGCTCAAGCTTAAAGCTTGAAAACAGGATACCTGATTCTGTAGCAGATATTCTTCGTTCCAAGGGGCATGAGGTTGAAATTGTAGAAGCCTACTCTCAAACGATGGGACATGCCCAGGCCATTCACATTGATCAGGAGACAGGGGTTCTTACTTCCGGTGCAGATCCGCGCGGAGACGGAATTGCTTTAGCCTGGTAACACTTATGTAATCAGGGAGGATTCCTCCTCCCTGTTATTCTACTAACAAGAAAGGTGCTGATAATATGGATCATTCATTACCGATTGACTTGTTTCACTGGTCAATGGCTATTCTGCCTTTAGTACTGTTGCTTATTTTTCTAGTAGTTTTCAAATGGTCCGGAGCTGTTTCAGGCTGGACAGCATTCGCTATTGCCCTGGGACTGGGAATATTCCTGTTTCAGGCTCCGCTTGACAATGCAGCCATCGGGTTTGGAAAAGGACTATGGGAAGCATTTTTCATTTTGCTTGTCGTATGGCCGGCCCTTCTTCTCTATCAAGTGACAAGAGAATCCGGTTCCTTTCTGGTCATCCGGGAGGGCATACAAAAGCACAGTAAGAATTATTTGTTTCTTGTTCTTGCTTTTGGCTGGGTTTTTGCCTCTTTTCTGCAGGGAATCGCAGGCTTTGGGGCACCAATTGCAGTAGTAGCTCCTCTTTTAATAGGAATCGGAGTGAAGCCGATTATGGCGGTCGTGATACCACTGATTGGCCATGCGTGGGCAAACATGCTGGGAACGCTTGCTGTCGGCTGGATTGCAACCATTAATACGATCAGTATTGAACAAGAAGGATTGGCTCTTTTATATATGGGAATTCTCCTATGGATTCCAAACTTACTCGCAGGCTTTATGATCTGCTGGCTTTTCGGAAAAGGAAAGGCCATTAAAGAAGGTTTTCTTGCTGTTATTGTCATTTCTGTCATCCACGGCGGCGGACAGCTGATCTTAACACAAATCAATCCTACGCTAAGCAACTTTATTCCGTCCACCCTGGCATTAGGGGCACTTTTCCTGTTAGCAAGAATGGACCGTTATAAAGAAAAAGCAGAATCAGAGGATCATACTGACATTTTGGAAGATTCATCAGCAGATGAAGAAGAGGAACAAAAAGAGGAAACACCAAACCTTTCTCTTCATCATGCTTTTATGCCGTATTACGTTTTAACAGGACTATCGATTGTCATGCTGGGGCTTCCCTTCATACATGATTTCCTGGATCAATTTGAGTTCGGCTTTCCTTTCCCTGCTTCTGAAACTGGCTACGGCTTTCAAGTTGAAGCAGAAGAAACATACTCGCCGATCGCGCCGTTTACCCATCCCGGCCTCTACCTTTTAATCGCTGCAGTCTTCGCATATTTCTGGTATAAAAAGAAAGATTTATACGGCGGGAATGCAGGAAAGAATATATTTAAGGGAGTAAAAGATAACGCTATCGGCGCATCACTGGCTATTGTCGGCTTTTTGACAATGACTGAGTTGATGGACAGTTCAGGACAAACAACTGTAGTCGCTCTGGGAATTGCCGAAGTTTCACCTCCGGCAGTCTACGTTGCACTAGCAAGTGTGATCGGGATTATCGGTTCCTTTATGACATCGTCAAACACATCATCCAATGTTCTGTTTTCACCTCTCCATGGGTCTGTCGTTGATTCAATGGAAGGACTGCAAATGGCGACCGTGATAGCAGCACAATCAACCGGGGGAGCAATTGGTAATGCCATTTCACCGGCAAACGTCATTTTGGGTACCAGTACCGCCGGAATAAAAGGAAAAGACTCAGAAGTATTGAAAATTACGCTTATCTTTGCTCTCATCTCAGGAGCTCTGGTCGCAGGGGCAAGCGTACTGCTTCACTTTTTAACATAATGTAGTCAATAAAAAAAGCAGCCCGTGTCATAGACTGCTTACAAAAAATTGCCCCTCTTATATAATGGGGAAATCAGACTGTAGACAAGCTTCAGGAAAATGGAGCTTGTTTACAGTTTTTTTATTTTTTTAGTATGAAGGCATGACTAGGTCTCCCGGGCTTGCCCATATCTTAGAACGATTTACTAACGAGAAAAGATAAGAGGAGTTACTCAGTAAAGATCATAAAATTGTGTAAATACTAGGTTACATGTATTTGACATAAATAAATAGGATAAGAGGTTAAGAAAATCTATTACACAATACTCCTCTCCATTACCATCACAACAAAGAAAAATTAAGCGTAAGAATTCCAGTTAAATTCAGAATAGGCCGTTTTTCAGAGAGAATAAGGGAACGGTTTCCGCTTAAGCTGCTGATAAAATCTTATTTAAAGGTTTTTTAGGTGTTTTTTCTGAATAGGCGGAGTTTCTCCACTAGCATTGTAAAAATATCCACAAGGGTATACTGAGTTTACTCTATATGTAATTTAAGTATAATTTTACCATCCAAGCTTCTTCGTTCAGAGCCAAAAAGTCTAGGGGGTTGTAATTGAACCCAGTTATCCAAAAATTGGATATTATTTTCTTT
>NZ_WKKI01000066.1 GCF_009674805.1 Metabacillus lacus
CCTTATGAAGGACATTTCTCATGTTATTCCACCTAGTTTTGTCCTTCATCTCCCTTATGAAGGACATTTCTCATGTTATTCCACCTAGTTTTGTCCTTCATCTCCCTTATGAAGGACATTTCTCATGTTATTCCACCTAGTTTTGTCCTTCATCGCCTTTAAAAATCTGAAATCATTATGCAAATCACCAATTATTAACGTTTATTCGGTTTTTAGAATTGCTAACTAAATTTTCATCTATTGTTATTCTGTGTAACTTTTTGAAGGGTGCAGCGTCTAATGAATTGAACGTTATTTTATCAGCCGGAGGATTAAACTTATGAACTCAATTTGGAAACTAACACTTACAATGACTTTGGCAGCAGCTCTCATAGCAGGCTGTGGCACCAGCAGCAACAATACTTCAAGCAATCCGGAGGAACCTCAGCAAAGCCCTGTGGAAGAGAATGAAACTCAGCAGCCGCAAAGTGATGAGAATGAGGATGCAGGAAATGCAAATGGAGGAAATTCTAATGAAGGTAAAGAAACTCCTCCGGAACAAGATTCCGCAGTAGATGAAGCAAATGAGACTCAGCCTGAAGAAGATAACCAAACGGAAGAAGGTAGTCAGCCCGAGGAAGATGAGGATTCAGGGCAGATGATCAGACTGTTTGAACAAAACATTACATATCAGGCAGAAGGACAAATGTATGAAGAAACTGGTTTCCTCCAAGAAAGTGAAAACCAGGACTTCTCCATGTATGTAACGGAAGATTTTCAGCTTGAAGCCGAAGAACCTGGAAGAGACATTCTTTTTTATAAAGAAAATGACGCAATCTCTATGCGCATAGAGCTTCTTGCTGATGATGCTGATTGGGAAGTCATTGAAAAGGCTTCAGTAGAGCAGATTCAAGAAGTCAGCAGTGAGTATGAGGAAAATGCCTGGGCAGGAGATTGGTCTGAAATAGAGGGAACTACCCTTTTATCGGCTAATAATGAAGATACAATTTTTCATATTTTGGTTGTGAAGGACCACCCTTCTCTTCCAGCAATGAAACTAACACTGCAGACTCCGCTTGAAGGCAGTATGTCGACAAAGATGGCTGAAATGGCCAAAACAATACAAAACAAGCAATAATATCTCAAAAAGAGCTGCACAATCTGCAGCTCTTTTTGTTTCCATTTTCCCTCTCATGCTTTTAATGGTATAATTTTAACGACAATGTTAGATGGAGGACGTTAAATATATGATTACTGTACAAAATGTAGGTTTACGATACGGTGACCGCAAACTGTTTGAAGATGTTAACATAAAATTCACTCCAGGAAACTGCTATGGATTAATCGGTGCCAACGGTGCTGGAAAATCAACGTTTCTGAAAATACTTTCTGGTGAAATAGAAGCACAAACCGGTGATGTTCACTTAGGTCCCGGAGAACGTCTTGCTGTTTTAAAGCAGAACCACTTTGAGTATGAAGAGCATGAGGTTTTAAAAACTGTTATTATGGGCCATGCAAGGCTGTATAAGGTCATGCAGGAAAAAGACGCAATCTATATGAAGGCGGATTTTTCTGATGAAGATGGTATGAAAGCGGCAGAGCTTGAAGGTGAATTTGCCGAATTGAACGGCTGGGAAGCTGAGCCTGAAGCTGCCATATTGTTAAAAGGTCTTGGAATCGGTGAGGACTTGCATGATAAGAAAATGGCTGATTTAAACGGTTCAGACAAGGTGAAAGTGCTTCTGGCACAGGCTCTCTTTGGCAAACCTGACGTACTTTTGCTGGATGAGCCTACGAACCATCTTGATTTAAAGGCTATTCAATGGCTGGAAGAATTTCTGATTAACTTCGAAAATACCGTTATTGTTGTTTCTCATGATCGTCACTTTTTGAATAAAGTATGTACTCATATCGCCGATTTGGATTATGGAAAAATTCAGATTTATGTCGGCAATTATGATTTCTGGTATGAATCGAGCCAGCTTGCAGCCAGAATGGCATCTGACAACAATAAGAAAAAAGAAGAGAAAATCAAGGAACTGCAGAATTTCATTGCTCGCTTCAGCGCCAATGCATCAAAATCCAAACAGGCTACTTCAAGGAAAAAGCTCCTTGACAAAATCTCTTTGGATGATATCAGGCCATCATCAAGAAAATATCCTTATGTAAATTTCACTCCTGAGCGGGAAATTGGTAATGATTTGTTGAGGGTTGAAGGACTTACAAAAACAATTGACGGTGTCAAAATACTTGATAATGTCAGCTTTATTATGAACAAAGATGACAAAATTGCACTTGTCGGGCAAAATGAAATTGCCAATTCCACCCTGTTTAAAATACTATCAGGTGAAATGGAACCAGACAGCGGGACATATAAATGGGGCGTGACTACTTCACAAGCTTATTTTCCAAAGGACAACTCAAAATACTTTGAAAACAGCAATGAGACCCTTGTCGACTGGCTTCGCCAATTTTCTCCTGTTGATCAAAGTGAAAGCTTTCTAAGAGGATTCCTGGGCAGGATGCTATTCTCCGGTGAGGAAGTTCTCAAAAAGGCCAGTGTTTTGTCAGGAGGAGAAAAAGTTCGCTGTATGCTCTCAAAAATGATGCTGAGCGGTGCAAACGTCCTGATGCTGGATGATCCGACTAATCATTTGGATTTGGAATCTATCACAGCACTGAATAACGGCTTAATCAGCTTTAAAGGATCCATGCTGTTTACATCCCATGATCATCAATTTGTAGAGACAATTGCCAACAGAATTTTGGAGATTACGCCTAACGGTGTCATTGATAAGCAAATGACATTTGATGAGTATCTTGAAAATGACGAGCTTCAGAAGCAGGTTGCTGCTCTATATGCATCATAAAAATTGATTCATGTACACACGCTGAGTGTGAACCCGAAAAATCATAAGATTGTACACAAAAAGGCATTGGTTGATCCAATGCCTTTTTTATATGCTATGACAACTCTATATACTCCTGACCTGCTCAATATGTTGTAAACCTGAAGAATCTTTGAAGTGCATAGAGCGTTCTTTTGAATGGAGCTATCTGCTCTTCTTTATATGTTTCCAGCGGAAGAGTAAAAATGCCATCTTCATTATTCCAGATTCTCTCGAAATAACTTTGTACATCCTGAAACGGCTTGGCCTCTGCGGGTCCCTCCAGCTTGATATTGTTTTCAAGGTTTAAATCATCCAAATTTCTTCTTGTAAAATTGGCTGATCCGCTAATAACAACTGCATCAGCACCGTCTCTGATATACATCATTTTAGTATGATACTGTTCAAATTCAGTATTATACCATCGTATATCAATATTACCTTCAGAGTTCTCAATCAGTTCTGAAGCCACCGGTCTGTTCGGCATTCCTATTTTCTGTTGTCCAAATGCATTTTCATTGGGATCTAGAACTAATCGGATATCCGCTCCCCTATCTGATGCATTTAACAACTCTGTAATGACCTCTTGATCTGCTAAGTAAAACATTCCAATCCAGATTTCACTTTCAGAAGAAGCATTCCTGATCGTTTCCAATAGGGATTGCAGTATTTTGCCTTCTGTCAGCAGCTGCAGTTCCAGATCTCCCCCCTGCTCTCTTTTTTGATATTGAGGAAAGTCAATGTGTTCTCCCGAATAGTCAGCCACGGCTTTTTCACTTTCAATAATATCCTGAAGTATATTGCCTCTTACTTCAAATGCTGTATTGGAATGAAATCCGCTTGCATCATGAGGATTAGCTGAAGGAATGAGAGCCCCTTTGTCAGTGGCAATTAATTTTCGGTGATTCGCTTTTACATTGAGTAGTTTAAGATAGGACCTCAGCGTGACATTTGGAGCTTCTGCTGCAAAAGGATTCGGCAGCCAGCCGGTTCCTTCCTGACCAAACCATTGCAAAAATATTCTCCATACTGAAGAGTAAAGAGGATTAGAATCTCTTAAAGATTCCATTTCACTCATTACGACAGGAATCCCTGCAGCTTTCATTGCTTCAAATTCAGGAGAAGCATGCGAACCATAAGTCGTGTTTACCTCGTCTGATATAAAAATGATCGGCATGTCGGGGTTTTCCTCTTTCCTTTCAATAAGAAGTCCGGCAAGTTTGCTGCTTAAATCAGGAAAAGGAATGTCTTCATCGTAATAGCCGTTAAATAGGAACATATCAACGATAATAAAATCCTCTGCTTCAGAAATTAAGTTCCACGCACGTTCAAAAATTTGCTGCTCATGCTTCAATTCCCCGTCACTTTCAAAAGTTAAATCATATAAAAAAACTGCATCTTCCTCTGTTACCTGATGAATTTCACCCGCGTAGGAAATTCCTTCAGGCAAATCTTTATGAGTATGATAAATGATGACAGGTATACATAACAAAATAATAAAAATAGATAACAAAAATCTTTTTTTCTTCACCAAATCCGGCACGAAGCTCTCTCCTTTAACGCCAATGCGCAATTGTATCTGTTTCTTTCCCCTAAAAATACTTACATAAAACTTTGGTGATCCCTTTTTAAAGATAGAAAGAATTCTTCAAGCTTTGTAGAAGCAGAAATTTTTAAGAAAACAAAAAAGAAGATCCGCTTATTAAAACGGATCTTTCAGCAATCAATTCTGTTTACCATCGGTATTTTTCACAAATTTACCGTGATCTGGTATTGCAGCTGTGTCAAAGGTTCTGGATAAGATCTTCAGCTTTGTTGCAAGTTCTTCTCCTGTCATCGGAAGACCATGTCCGGTCACTGCAACTCTGGGTGCCAGCTGTTCCAGTTCTATTACTGATTTCCATGCTGCCTCCCAATCTGTTGTTAAATAGCGTGGCGGTCCGGTCAGCTCCTGTTTTTGTGTAAGCACCTTATATAATGAATCTTGTCTGACAGTTACAAAAGCATCACCGGCAATCATTGCCCTGTCCTCTTCCCTGAACAAAGACACGTGACCCTCAGTATGTCCTGGTGTATGAATCCATCTCCAGCCAGGCATAAAGGGAACATCACCTGATTCCGGCAGCTTATTTACCCTGCTGCCAAGATCAATTCCTTCATTAGGAAACATACCCGACATTTTAGCAACAAGTCCTCCCTCTACTGTTGTATCAGGTTCGGGATAATCTTTTTTTCCAGTAAGATATGGAAGCTCCAATTCATGTGCATACACAGGAACATCCCATTTTTTCAAAAGCTCTCCCAAAGCCCCTATATGGTCAAAATGCCCATGTGTCAAAATAACAGCCTCTGGGCCTGCTCCTTCTCCGAACCTTTCCTCTGCGGCTTCAACTATATCATCAGCGGTCCCGGGCATTCCAGCATCTATGAGTACCCAGCCTTCCCTTCGGCCTGCTGTTCCTGCAAACAGCACATTCACAACCTGAATGGGAAAACAATAAAGATCTGGAAGTACAGGGATACCAATTCCGCTTGAAATTGAGGTAACCGGGATGAACTTGTCCTGCATATTGTCTTTCATATTGTATGCCTCCTTTGTAATCTTCCTTAACCATACCCAAAGAAGTTTTTTCGTATTCCTAAAGAGGGGAAGCTGATTGAGGAAACATATTAACAACTTCCCAATGCTAAAAGCTGTTCATCAATAGAACAGCTCAGCGCCGAGATCTCTAGTTTTGATCTTACTGAGTGATTTCTTTAGCAATCAGTAACTCATTCTAATCGCTTTGTTCGCATTTCTGGCATCATTTTTTAACAGTTCATTCAAATTATGGACTGGATATAAACTCCGCTTATTCATATACTCAAATATCTTAGCATGCCATTCAACTGCACCTTGAAAATGCCTTAAAAAGACTGTACGCAGCATGGGTGTAGCTGTTTCTGCCAAGGCACCGGCGTACTGCATGATTGAATGTTTGGCGGCTCCAAGAAGCTCACCGGCATAGTAACCCTTATCTTTGAGCTCTCTGGGCTGATCTATTGTTGGAGCATAGGGAAGAAATTGCAGCAATTCCCTTAAGTTATTTTCTGTCGCTTTTATGGAGTATTGATAAAGTGATTTTAATTCTGGACAATCAACATTTTTATAGGCGGATTTAAAATTAATCAGGCTGTTTGTCTGGGCGGCAATCAACTCGTGAAGCTCCAGTGTTTCATGAAGCGCTAAAGTTCCGGAATTCGTCATATCATAGCTCTCCCTTCCTATTTACGTCTTTCTATAGATTATTCAGGAGCATGAGCAGTGTGCCTATCCTTACTGTCTGTCTGCGTAAAGTGAATAAATTTGCTGAGCTAGTAAAACCTTTTATGAAAGGAGGCAGATAAAAATGAAAAAAGAATTAGAAGATATCTACACAGCGCAAGCGACCAAGAAACAAGAAATCACAATCCAAACTGACGGGTCTTTTCCCAATAAACAAAATATAGCAGGTGATTCCGTAGACGCCCATAAAGAACAGGAGCTTGCCAATTCCATTATTGGAGGAGAAGAAATAGAGCAGCAAAATAAAAATCTCTAAATACAAAAAGGTGCTGTCAAAAGCACCTTTTAGACTTTCTTGAGTGTATACCCTTTTTCTCTCCAAATGTGCAGAATACACTTTTTAAACGATTGAAAAGTTTTCACTTTAAAATCCATTTCTCCTAATACAATTTGCTGAGCCAATGAGGGGCGCAGGCCGACAAAAATTGTTTCTACTCCCATTAATTTCAAGGCAGAAACAATGGCGTTGAGCGAATGCGACATATTCTCTTCCAGACTTGTATGTATGCCTGTAAAATCAAAAATAATTGTTTCTGCACTTCTTGCCGAACTTTCAGACAGCACTTTTTCCCGCATGGTATATAGCCTCTGCTCTGTAAGCGTCCCAGATAAGGGAACTAAAAGAGCCGTATCAATCGATGTTTCAATAATGGGTACCGACATCTCTTCAATCAGCTTATTTTTAGCTTCTACTTCATCCTGATAATCCGTTACATCTTTCCAGGTAAGGATGTAGCCCTGCTTCTTTTCGTCAGTGCTGTAAAAAATATCTACGTTAATTTCCGCGGCAAAACGGTTAAACAGCTGAATACTGGCTTTATGCGGAAAAGGACCATTTTGTAAAATCTCATTTTGGCTGCTTCCATGAAATTGTTTTATACTTATCCCAATAAAGTCCTGGGGATTATTAATGCCAACATAAGGGCCGACTTTCTGAAGAAGCTTTCTGGCAGAAGAATTAAACCAAATAATGTTCAATTCATTGTTTGCCAAAATCAAATTTTCACCTATACTGTTCAATAATTGTTTATAATCCAGGTCGTTTAGTTGAGTTGAACTCATTTTTGCTTCCCCTTTCAGTCCCAATACACTACACTCATTATATATAAATCTTTCTAAATAGATATAAAAAATATGCTTCGGGAGGCTGCCGATATGTTAACAGAATCAACCTTTACCATAGAGCGCAATAAATTTAACATCCGGGGCAGAAAATGGATTCCTCAAAAAGAAATAATCGCTGCAGTTCAAATCTCGCACGGTATGGCTGAACATATTGGCAGATACAGCCGGTTTGCACAACAGTTGGCGAAGGAAGGTTTTGCTGTCTATGGAAACGATCATCGGGGACATGGATCAGTCATAGATAAAGAAAACATTAGAGGTTACTTTTCAAAAGAAGATGGATTTGAAAATGTCACAGATGATTTGTTCGCTGTCACAAAACTGATTCAGCAGGAACACCCGCGCCAGCCTGTATTTTTGCTCGGCCACAGCATGGGCTCTTTTTTGGCAAGGCGTTATATTCAAAAGTACGGCGATGAATTAGCAGGCGTCATTCTGTCTGGAACTTCTGGAAATCCCGGCTTGCTCGGAGCAGCGGGAATCATGATATCACGTTTCGAGTCAAAGAGACTGGGAGAAAAAACACCAAGCAGCAGAATGAATACATTGACGTTTGGATCTTATAATAAAAAATTTCGCAGACATGCCCGTACTGAATTTGACTGGCTGACAAGAGATGAAGATGAAGTGGATAGATATCTAAACGATCCTGACTGCGGAGGGATTTTTACTTCAGGTTTTTTTGAAGATCTCCTCTATGGCCTGAAGACAATCAACCTTAAAAGCAATCTAGAACAGATGCCTAAAAACCTCCCAGTTCTGCTGATTTCAGGAGAAGAAGATCCAGTTGGAAACTTTGGAAAAGGTGTCAAACAGGCTTATCGCAGCTATGTGCAGGCAGGAATGAAAGATGTGGAGCTGAAATTGTACCCCGGCGCCAGGCATGAACTTTTAAATGAAGTGAATAAAGAAGAAATAGATCAGGATATTCTTAGTTGGATACTAAAAAGAATATAGAACCCTGACCACAGTCAAGGTTCTGTTCTATATTCTGCCATTATTCCAGAAGCAGCATGCTCTCCTCTATTCCCTCTTCATCAGCAAGATCAGCAGCAGTTAAACCTTCACTGTTTGGAATTTGTGGATTGCTCCCTTCTTTAATCAACAACCTGATCAATTCTTCATCACCATTATAAACTGCATTGTGAAGAGGTGTATTTCCGTAGTCATCCTGACTGTCTACATCTGCACCGTTTTGCAGCAGCAGCATCACAATCTCACCGAACTGCCAGTATACAGCCAAATGAAGAGGTGTGTAACCGTCCACACCTCTCATCGTTACATCCGCACCGTTTTCAATCAATGCTTTAGCAATTTGAGTTTTTTCCTGAGTAGTGTCATTTTCTGAATATTCATCGACCGTAGCTGCGTAAAAGAGCGCCGTATTTCCATAGCTGTCTGCTGCATTAGGATCTTCTCCTTTCAGCAGGAGAGTTTGTGCAGCAGACAGGTCACCTTCATAAGCAGCAAGCATCAATGGAGTTGATTCTTCAGATTCTAAGACTGCATTAGCATACCAGTTGGAATTTTTATAAAGCTGAAATCCCACAATCACTGTACCTACAATCAATGCAAGACTCAAAAACAGCCCGCCGAAAATGTAAAATACAGCAGATGAAGTTTTGAAACTGATTCCATTTGTTTCTCCATGAAAAAGGTTTCTCACATGAAAAATCCGTTTTGGAAGAGGCGGGTGGCTCGAAAAAACTTCGCTTAGCCAAACAAAAAAGTTCCTTTCCATGCTTGCCTGTTTCATGTATTGATAAATATCTACCTGTTGATACAGAACTTTTCCGGATGCTAATAAAGTTAGTGCTTTTTCTGCAGCAGTTGGATCTGTGATTTGATGGGCAGCTATTCCGTCACAAGTATATTCACAGGCCCGGGTATAAGCAGTTCCCAAGAAAGGAATCCAGTTACCTGGAAGAATTAGCATGAATTTGAGTATATGATTTCTTTTAATGTGTGCAAGCTCATGGGCAATTACAAACTCTATTTCCTTAGTACTGTTTTCCAAACCCATTTCAAACAAATCTGAATAAAGAACAACCATGTTTTTACCAAAAAAGCGCGTAGCGAATGCATTTAACATTCCACCTGATTCAATCACATACATGTCAGGTGTTTTCAGCAGGCCCATTGCCTCTGATAATTCCTTATTCCGCTGATGCATCTCAGGAAATTGTTCTGCTGTAATTTTCACTCCATTTCCCCTTACATAGCCGATATGTACAAGTTGCATAATGATTGGAATCAATAGCAAAAAGACCAAAAGAGGTATTCCGATAAAAGTAAAAGTTAATAATGCATAAAGAGGAATACTAACAAGAAGAAGCAGTACAAAGTAAATTCGTTCTTTTTTATAAATATAATGTTCCATACTATCCTCCTAAAATATGTCATACTTTAGAAGTATATTTGATAACTAGTTTAATCACAATACTTTTTTCCTATTTTGGAAAAACTTTTCTTATAACTTCATCAAACAAGTAAGGTTTCTTTATCAGCTGCTGGAGATAACTGAAACCCCCTCTTTTCAGTGCCATGTTAAGAAAGAATACCTATAGGGAAATAGTGGAAAATGAATATATGAAGCTCAGTAAGGAGAATATAAGGGGTAACTCAGGACGAAGGAGTGAAGTGATTGACAGCTGGAAAAAAGCCAGGACAATATCAGGACAACCATGAACAATATAGGATGCCGGATGCTTTAAAACAGGAAAAAGATTATTCCTATCGTGTCGGCTATGAGTCTACTACAGGAAATGAAACGTCACCGGATCATACAGTGAATGGAAAAACGAATAAAAGTTAGAAAAGCCGCCTGCTGGCGGCTTTTTATGATGAGATATCCTGAAAATAGTCCTTATAATATCCTCCAACTTTGCCTGTATTATCTACGACAAAGTAAAACTCTTCAGTTTCATTTTTCACTTCATATGTATTTCCTGCTGTCAAAGCGCGGTTCACAATATATTTTTCTGCATCTGTATGAACACATTTTACTGCTTTAATTGTTTCACGGCTGTCCCAGTCTAAATGAATCATTATGACTGCCCCCTTTTATAGTTTCTTTTTTCATTTTATTAGTATACTGCTGCTTTTGCAATGAAACAAGCTGAATTTAGTCATGCTTCTCCTGGTTCCTCATACATTTGTAGGGATGCAGTATATAGGGGGCCGGAAAGATGTTTAAAAAATCTCTAGCATTAATGGAAATAGAAAAGCTGATATCCTCCTTGCGTGAACAGCAAAACAGGAACGGTTCCTGGCATTTTTGTTTTGAAGGCGGGCCGATGACTGATTCATTTGTTATTATGCTGTTTCAGTCGCTTCAGCTGCAGGAAGACTCACTGATCAGGAGTCTTGCAGAAAGGCTTCTCGCAGCTCAGCAGCCTAACGGGGCATGGAAATTGTATGAGGATGAACCAGAAGGAAATCTTACAGCAACTGTACAGGCATATAATGCTCTGCTATTTGCAGGTTCACTAAGAAAAACTGACGAGAAAATGAAAAAAGCTGAACAATTTATTATAAAAAAAGGCGGTTTAAAGAATATTCACTTTATGACAAAATGGATGCTTGCAGCAAACGGCCAGATTCCTTGGCCTGCAGGTTTCTACATACCCATGCATCTTCTGCTTCTGCCTAGAAGCTCTCCTCTTCACTTTTATTCTCTTAGCAGCTATGCAAGAATTCATTTTATCCCCATGATGGTTGGTCTAAACAAGAGGGTGAAAATAAGGTCGCCTCATACGCCTGATCTCTCGCATCTATATAGGACATCAAGAGAAGAATTATGGAAAGCAGAAGAACATGAGGAAAGAGGAATCCTGAAAGCGATTCAGGAAGAAACCATGAAAGCAAAGCAGCTTCCTTTCTATTTGAAACAAAAAGGTTATCATTATGCAGAAAAATATATGCTGAACAGAATTGAAAGAGATGGACTGCTTTTAAGCTATGGAAGTGCCACTATTTTCATGATATATGCCCTTCTTGGGCTGGGATATAAACGTTCCTCCCCTCTTATTCAAAGGGCGCTAAGGGGATTAAAATCTCTTGCCTTTCCGCTGAAACATACTTTTCATATTGAAAATTCGACTTCAATTGTTTGGGATACCGGCTTGTTAAGCTATGCTCTTCAAAGAGCAGGCATCAGCAAGAATCATCCTATGGTAAAAAGTGCAGTTCAGTATCTCTTATCTAAGCAGCACAATCGTCTAGGAGACTGGAGTGTGAACAATCCAGGAACGCACCCTGGCGGCTGGGGATTTTCAGAGACCAACAGCATTCATCCCGATAATGATGATACTGCAGCAGCGCTTAGAAGTCTTAGCGGCTGGGCAAAGTCTTCTGACGCCGCCGGTGCAGCCTGGACAAGAGGAACAAATTGGCTTCTTAGCATGCAGAATAAAGATGGCGGCTGGGGAGCTTTCGAAAAAGACGTGAATTCCCCTCTCCTTACACTTCTTCCTTTAGAAAATGCAGGGGATGCAGCTACAGATCCGTCTACCGCTGACTTGACAGGGAGAGTATTAGAATTTTTGGGTCACTATGCCAAAGTCAAGGTTGGCCATCCATCAGCAGACAGAGGAATCACCTGGTTGAAACAACATCAGGAAAAGGATGGAAGCTGGTATGGAAGATGGGGAGTCTGTTATATTTATGGCACTTGGGCTGCGTTGACTGGCCTTCATGCATGCGGAACTCCACAATCTGATAAGGCGGTTAATAAGGGGATTACCTGGTTAAAAAGTATCCAGCTGGAGGACGGAGGATGGGGAGAGTCTTGCAATAGTGCTGAAATGAAAACTTTTATCCCCTTAACTGAAAGCACGATTGTCCAAACTGCATGGGCACTGAATGCCCTGCTCTGTTATGTGCCAAAGAGCGACAACTCTATTCAAAAAGGTATGGGGAGACTTTCACAATTGCTTACATCTGGCCCTTACGAAACCTACCCTACAGGAATTGGTCTGCCTGGACAATTTTTTATTAACTATCACAGCTATCCTGCTATATTTTCTTTATTGGCTTTTTCTGCATATTGTGCTGATGAATAGCTATTAATACTTGTAATTTATTGGTATAGTCATAGTATAGCAGGGAGGCAGGTGACAAAATGGATGTTTATGATGAAAGCGGTTTTGATAACTTTCTATTTCAGGCAGGGCCTATTTTTATTATAATTGTGTTCGTCATTATTGCAGGTGTCATCATATACACAGCTATAAGGAACTTTACTCAATGGACTCATAACAATGCCTCTCCTATCGTAACCGTAAGCGCCAGGGTTATTGGAAAACGAACTGAAATCAGTGGCGGAACAGGTGATACGAGGTCTTATTCAGTCTATTTTATTACTTTTGAAATTCAAGAACAGGAAAGAATTGAATTACAGGTCTCTGGAAAAGAATCCGGACAAATCATGGAGGGTGATTTTGGAGAACTGACCTATCAGGGCACGAGGTATAAAGTTTTTGAAAGAAAATAAAAGCAGCTGCCCGCTGCTTTTTTGCTATCTCAAAGAATTTGTTTTATCTTCAGCGTATTAATGGAAGCCAGGAGATCGGGACCTTTTTGATTTACATATTTTTCGTAGTGATTGGTATACCAGCCTCTATTCCGCTTATTGTTCAAAATGCACCTTTGCTATTGGTATTAGTATTTATCGTTGCAATTACGAATGTAGCAGTTTCCTTGTTAGCCGGAAAACTGGTTAAGGCAGATTTGGAAGAGATTATTCTTGCCAGCAATGCGAATATCGGCAGACCTACTACTGCGGCAGCTTTTGCCATTGCAAAAGGGTGGAAAAACCTAATCGGACCAATTTTGGTCGTTGGAACGGTTGGTTATATAATTGGTAACTATATTGGCACCACCCTAAACTTATGGTTTGCCACATTGATGTAACCTTTTATTTACCTGCTACCGGCATATTTAGCCGGGAGTTTTTTTTAATTCCTTACAAAAATGTTATGCCCCTTCCTACTCTGCTCACTCACCCACCCACCCAATCGTTTTAGCAAGCAGTGAAGTAAAATTCTCGTCCAGTAATTCTTCTTTATTGTGAGCAGGAGTCAAACAGCAAACCCGGCCTTTCCCATGATTGTGATACCATCCGGCGGTCGAATAACCGTCTCCGGATTCTGAAGTTAAAAAGATATTGGTATCCTTTTTATTCACTTTAACAAAATAATGCTCATCGTTTATTTCAAAAGATACTGGACCAAAAAGATCGCTTTCCTTTACACTTGAGTATTTTACTGGCGAATGGTGGTTAGGGTGATATTCAAAATGTCCTCTTAGCATTCTTGTATAACTGCTCTCCTGGGGATAGGAGGCCAGTCCTGAGTGCCACGCTAACCAACCGCCTCCTTGTTCAACATAGTTTGAAATGGCTTTTCCAATCTCCTCCGTCATCCATGTATCTACACTGTCATCAACAGGATTCAGTCGGTTTTCCTTGAAAAGGATTACGCCATCGGGGTTTTTCTTTAGTTCTTCCAGAAGTTGATCTGTTTCTATATATGCACATTCCATTGATTCTTTTTCATTCAACAAAGTGAGAACTCTGTGTAAGCTGCTTTTACTCCATTCTTTTGGATGATAGTAATCTCCTAAAAGAACAACTAATCTTTTCATCTATACCACTCCCGGTTGTGAATTTTAACCATTTAAACTCCAGCCTACTATCCGTCAATCCCCTGACATAACCTGTCATAAACATGGGGACTTTCTAAAACATCATAGGAACTTCTTGAAAAGCAAGATGTAAATGAATAACCCCCTTTACAACATGGTTACTTCAACTAGAAAGTTGACATAGATAACACATGCCTACTTAGATTAAACATCTAACTGACATTTTTATGAAATAAGTCACAAAGACCAAGCTCTCTCTACATAAATATTACGGAATGCTGAATTAAAGGAGGCTATATATTGAATGAACTTTCTTATGCTGAAGAAGTTTCAGCCTGGCTGCAGGAGTTAGAAACTGATTGGTACAAGGCAAAGTTACTGTTATCAGATGAAGTTGAAGCTGAGAGGCTGCTTTTATGGGAGGAATCATTGCGCCTGTTCAAGGAACAACTGATGAATGCGAGATATAGTGATGAGGAACTGGCACAGTCCGCTCAACAATTGTACAGCGGCTATCTTACTTTTTATCGAGCTGAACTGGAAGGCAGCAGACTGAATACAGTACCTATCGGGAAACATACTCTGCCTCCATTGCCCTACAGCTACAATGCCCTGGAGCCGTACATTGCTGAAGAAATTATGAGGCTTCATCATACAAAGCATCATCAGAGTTATGTAGATGGATTGAACAAAGCAGAAAATGAAATGAAAAAAGCAAGGGAAACAGGAAATTTTCAGCTGATCAAGCATTGGGAACGTGAAGCAGCCTTTCATGGAGCAGGTCATTATCTCCACACAATTTTTTGGTCAATCATGTCGCCTCAAGGAGGAGGAAGGCCGTCCGGCGAGCTGGCAAAAGCAATTGACACTGCTTTTGGAAGCTTTGATGCATTTAAAAAACACTTCAGTGAAGCCGCAAAAAATGTTGAAGCAGTTGGGTGGGCAATTCTTGTATGGGCACCCCGGGCGCATAGGCTTGAAATCCTTACGGCGGAAAAACACCAGAATTTGAGCCAGTGGGATGTCATTCCCATATTAAGCCTGGATGTGTGGGAGCATGCTTACTATCTTCAGTATAAAAATGAAAGAGGAAAATACGTAGATAACTGGTGGAATGTAGTGAATTGGAGAGAAGCTGAAAAAAGATTCAACGCAGCCAGTAAAATTAAATGGGAACCATTTTAAAGCATGGTTCATGTATGATTCATGCTTCAATCGAGTAGGAGGGGGTGACTAACCCCCGACCTCTCACACCACCGTACGTACCGTTCGGTATACGGCGGTTCAATT
>NZ_WKKI01000067.1 GCF_009674805.1 Metabacillus lacus
CAAATATAATTCTTTTGTGGCACAAGAATCAAACCAATTTTCATTCCTGGCGGTGACCAGTAGGTCATGTTTGATTCCTCCTTTTATTTCAGGCCATTTAAGTTGTTTTTTCTGATTAGGCGGAGTTCCTCCGTTTATATATGTATAGTGGCTTTACCAATTTCTACACTTTCAGTTTTCATATTTATTTAGGTCAAATACATGTAAATTGATAGTCAATCTTTTGGACTTGATGTAATGAGTACGTAACGAGGCAGCGTCCTGTTTAACCTGTAAATGAGTTGTATCCGAAATTTGAACCCGTTATTTTGTTCTACTATCTGGAAAATTTCTTGAAATAGTAGAACAAAGACACCACGTTTGTTTTGGCTTTTTCTAGAAATCATAGAGCAAAGATGCCTCATTATCTTGTTTTGACCTATCTTTTTCCCACGCTTTTTGAATATCCTAAGCCGCAGCTCCCCATTTAAGAAGATAGGAATTCCCATAACTTTTTGTATAGTCAGACTTATATTCTGCATTTAAAAGATGGATAAAAAGAGGCGTCGCGGACAGACTAACCTCGAACTGCAGGAGAGTTTTAGAGCAGATTCAATTTAAGATTTTAGGTGAGGATAACTTACATGTTTTGGAGACCCAAAAAAATCCGGAATAAAACAGAAGGAAGCGCCAACAAGCTGCTTCAAAAAAAAGATCATTTATCGATTGAAACTCTTAAGGACTTGATTTCCAATATGGATGATGGAGAGTTGATCACACACAGAATCCACAATGACCGGATTGTTACGATTATTTATATTAGAACATTGATAGACTTGGAAAGATTAAACGAATCCATCATTAACCCGGTCAAAAATTGTTCAGAAAAAATGATATATATCTGTTTTTCCGCTGCAAAGGCTACTGCTGTTACCAAACTAGATGAAGCGCAAAAGTTAATGATGCAGGGCCACGTTCTTCTTCATGACACTACGAGTAACTGGTGGGCCGTTCCGCTTGAAAATCCTTTAGGGAGAAGTGTTGAACAATCTGAATCAGAAACCATTTTATATGGTCCTAAAGACAGCTTTACGGAGCAGATTGATCAGAACATCACCCTGCTTAGAAGAAGGCTTCCACTAACAGAACTCAAAACGGAAAATTTTTCTGCCGGTTATCTAACTAAAGCTAAGGTTGTCATGCTGTATATAGAGGGTATAGCTAATCCAGATATAGTCGATATTGCTCGGAAAAAAATCTCAAAAGTAGATTTTGATATGATTCTGGAACAGTCAAATTTAGCTGCGTTTATGGAGGATCATATTCATTCCGTTTTCCCTCAATTTCAACAGACTGACAGGCCGGATCATTGTGCCTATTCTCTCGGGCTGGGCAAAATTGTGATTTTCGTGGCTAATACACCCTTTGCTTTAGTTGCACCTATTACCTTTTTTCATCTTTTCCAATCACCTGAAGACTATATTCACAGGTGGTTAGTAGCGAGCTTTCTGCGTTGCCTCCGCTATGTCAGCTACGTGTTGTCCATTTTATTAATTCCTCTATATGTGGCTTTAACCACTTATCATTATCAGGTAATCCCGCTTCAGATTCTGTTTGTTTTATTGGAATCAAGGAGTAAATTGCCTTTTAGCCCCTTTTGGGAAGGGGTGTTAATGCTGTCGGTGCTGGAGATCATTAAGGAAGCCAGCTTACGGATGCCTACTAAAACGAGCACAACTCTAGGGACAATTGCAGGTATAGTAATCGGCCAGGCAGCTGTTGAAGCTGGTTTTGTAAGCAAAGTATTTATTGTTTTGGTAGGGGTAGCTGCAGTTTCTTCTTTCTTAGTTCCCAATTACTTGCTTAGCAAGACAAACACATTGATTCAATTTGGATTCTTAATTTTAGCCTCATTGCTCGGCATTCCGGGAATCGTGTTAGGTTTGGTTTACATGCTCGCACACCTAAATGGGCTAACAAGCTTGAAGCAGCCATATTTAGCTCCGATTGCACCACTTTATTGGAGGGATTGGATGGATACCATTATTCGGGCCCCTCTTACGTGGATGAAAAAGCGTCCCAAATATGTGCATCCTCTCTTTAAGTGGAGATATAACCAAGGAGATGACAAGTAATGGGGGAAATCAAATTATTTGATAAGACATCTGACTTGGGAAATGGCTTTATCATTACATTTGTACATCAATCCCACCTGCTCTATTTTGTTTTATTGTTACCAAAGATACTGCAGCATTCGTATTTCTTCTTCGGAATTTTAGCAATAGGAATCCTGTCTCAACTGAACCTGTTTATTTTAGCCAAGAGCTTGTCTTATATGGACCCACAGCAAGGATACGAAGGATTCGTCAAACTTTTAGGCGAAGGAAAACTTAGGATAATCGCGTTTACAGGGATGGCTGTCATTTTAATCAAATTATGTTTTATTGTTCTTGGATACGCTGAAATTGTCCATTTATTTGTTTTTCCATCCATACAGCGGCCTTGGCTGATACTTTTTATTATGCTGGTAAGCACCTATATTGCCAGTCAGGGAATGGATAAAACCCTCCGCTTCAGTATTATTGCTTTTTTTTGTACATTTTGGATAATCTTTCTTTATGTACCGAATCTCTTTCCCCCTATTGCAGATATTCATGATTTATATCCTTTGATTCCATCTGATTTGGCTCATGATCCTTGGAAAGGGACCTTATTGATTTGGTCCTCTTTATCAGGCCCGGAGTATTTAATTCTATTGCTGCCATGGATCAATTCAAAAGAGAAGACCCTGAAATATTTATCCATGGCCAACTTTCTATCAATACTGCAATATTCTGTAATTTTTATCGCTTGTCTGTTTTTTTTCGGATCGCCGTACTTGGGAAAAATCAATTTTCCAGTTATTAATATGGTTAAATACCTTCAGACTCCTGTTTTTGAGAGAGTAGAAATCATCATGATTTCTCTGCAAATGTTCCAATATGTTTTCTTTGCCTCCTTCTTTCTCCTTTGCTTATATGGTGCTGTTCGAATTTCTGCAGGAACCCAGCATAAGGGGACTTCACGCAAAAGTTTATATGCAGTCAGCTTACTTGTCCTGGTATGCCTTATGATAATAGATCAGGTCTTTTGGAGGGAAGGGAAGGAACTTAACGGATTGACAAACGTGCAATTATGGACTGGAGCCCTTACTTATTTACTCGTTCCGTCTCTCCTCTTTGCTGCCAACAAATTGAAGAGGAGGCGATCCCGCTCATGAAGAAACTTATTATTTTGTTGTCTCTTATATGCCTTTTATCGGGTTGTTCTTTTACAAATCAGAAGAATACAGTAGAGGAAATTGCACCTGTCACCTTTTTGACTGTTAAAGAAGGAGAAGATAAAGGGAATATAGCAGTCTCTACACTGGTTCCTCCTGCCTTAGACGAAGAAAGACAATTCTTTTCCGCTGAAGTCAAACTGTTAGAGCAGGCTAGAAAAGAATTTAATATGAAGTACTACCGTGAGATTAGGCTGGGGCAGCTGAGAGTGCTTTTTATTGATGAAAAAATTGCAAATAGTGGAATTGTATCCCTCATAGACATGTTATTAACCGATCAGGAAGTTTCGCATCGTGTTTTTCTCGTGGTTACGAAAGGTGATATTGAATCGTTTGTAAATAAACAAATGAAAAAGCAGAAAGATCTCGATTACTATCTTTACAGGATGCTCAAGCATTACGAAAGGGATAATCAAGGGGAGATTACGGTTACAGATATTCATGAATTTATGGAGAAATTCTACACTCCTTTTTCAGATCCATTTATACCGGTATTTAATATGGAAGAAGATCATTTCAACTATGAGGGAACCGGATTATTCAGGAACGGAAAGCTTGTTGGGCAGATAGATAAGGAGCAAGACCAATTTTTCCAGCTTCTCAGCCCCTCAAAATCCCTTAAGAACATGGTCATCGATCCTTTGGATGTGTCTTTGGGCGAAGTCCGTTCAAAGGTTGAAACACAAGTAAATCTGGCTAACAATACTGTTACTTTAAAAGTTCACTATCGGGGAAATATAGATGAATACCATGGCAAAGAAAGCTTGGACAGCAAAGAAAGCTTTTATCAATTAATTGACGAGATTGAGAGTTATTTGAAAGAGGAAAATGTTTCACTGCTGAAAAAATTTCAAGAATTAAAAGTAGATCCCCTTGAAATTGGACGGCAAGCAACAACACCTATTTCAAAGCCCATGTCAGAGGAAGACTGGCGCAAGTTCTGGGAAAGTGCAAATATTAAAGTTGAATGCCACCTGCAACTTGAACCATTATCCATCTAAGAGGGATGATTTTTAGAAGAGGAAAGTCTAATTCCATCTAAAGAATTCGGCTTTTTTATTTGGATTATGGGGCCTGCTTCTTTTTAAAGGAAAAAGTTCCTTTTCAACTTTTATTAATACTAGTACACACTAGATTATCCGAAAAATTCGAGAACAAATCCCACCCCTATTCTAAAATTCCGACTACATCCCAGCAGCGAGTAAAAAGTGCACAAAAACCCCCCGAACATATGCCGGGGGAGCCATTCAGTAAAATTGGCTGTTTCTCTTTACAACGTCCGCAATATTCGCAGGGAGAGAATCCACCTTGCCTTCCAGTGATTTTTGAGCAAGCTTGGCGAGCTCTCTTTTTTCAGGTACATAGTAGCCGGCAATGGAGATTTCATAGTCAAACAGATACTCGTATACTCGGTAGTCCACAAACAGAAGATCGTCCTGTGGAAAAGGAATTTCTTTTCCCTTTATCGCATAGAGAAGGGCAAGAGAGTTTTCTGCATTTTCCCGGTGCATTTTGGCAAGAAAATAGAGGGGCTCTGCACGCCAAGGCCTGAATTGATACGATTTTTTATAATAGCTGGCTGCCATGGCAGCATTTTTTTCCTGAGCGTCTGCCAGTGCTGTCAGCACTTTGCTGCTGACTTCCTCTCCAGCATTGATGATCAGTTTCCGCTCTTCTTCCGCTCTGCCGGCAAGCTGCTGATAGGAAAGACCGACCTGCATAAGAGAGTAAAAAACTTCTTCAGCCCATCCTCCGGCTTCAACTCTCTTTTTATACCATTCTATTGCGTCCTGTAGTTCACCGAGGCAGTAATACGTTTGTGCAAGGTAAAACAAATATCTGGTCCTCAGGCCGTCAGGGGTTGCCGGATCCTCCAGTCCCTCGTGCAAAAGCCTTTTGTCTCTTTCAAACTTATCGCTTTTGCTTCCTCCGTCCTCTCTATCATTGATCACCAATTCTTTTACATTTCCTTTTTGCAGGGCAAAACTGCTGCCGTCTATTTTCAGCTTATCTGCATCTATATCCCAGTATTCATGGGTAACGCCCACACATCTCCAGGGAAGAGAGCTCTTCAGCAGCCTTGTGTTCCAATATTTTATAAATTGATTAAATTGCATCACTAAATATTGATCCTGGTCCAAGTTGGACTTATCGAATTGCTCATGGATTTCCAAGATCATATCTGCATCAAGCAGCAGAAGGTAATCCGCCTGCGGAAAGGATTGCTGTGCGAGCTGAACAGACAGCGTCCTGTTGTGGCCAAAATTCTTGAAGGGTTCATGATGAACCACTCCCTCAATAGCGTTTTCTTCACACCATGCTTTGATTAGATCCGGGGTACCGTCCGTAGATCCCGTATCACAGACAGACACATAATCAATTGCTTTCTTTGCCGCATTTAGACATCTTTCAATAATTCTGCTTTCGTTTTTTACAATCATGCAAAGACAGACGCTCTTTGATGTTTTCACTAAGATGTCTCCTTTTTCCTTATGCTTTATCCAGCTTTTGGTGGATAAGATTCAAGTTGTTTTTAAGCCTTTGATCTTCAGGCGACAGATTCAGCGCTTTTATGGCTAATTCTTCCGCCTTTGAGTAAAGGCCCAGATAATAGCAGCTGATGGCACCGATATCATATACATACCAATCCCACGCAAATCCTTCATTTAGGTAAGAGACAGGCTTTTCTGTTATTTTCAAGGCTTCCTCCACCATATGGTAAACAGCCGGCCAATCTTGAAACTGATAAGCAAACCTGGCCATTTCCACGTAAGATTCCCTTGCATTCGGCGCCTGTGCAATCGCGTTTAGGAACCATTGCTTCGCTAGTTCATTGTCCCCTTTTCCCTGCCATGATCTTGCGATGTACCGCATGGAGGCGGCACGCTCTTCTTTCCACTGCGCACTTGGCATTTCCAGATGTTTTTGCAGTCTGTCAATTGCCTCATCCCACATGCCATAGTACATGTACTCCCTGCCAAGCCAAAACATGTGCCGGTCTTGATCAGGTTCCTCATTCATGACTACTTCCAGCAGCGCAAGATATTGTCCCCTTGATTTGGACCAGTCAGGATAATGGTTCAACCGAACGCTTCCGTCTGTTACATACGTTTCAGTACCTTCGCCATAATAGTGAACTTTTTCATGAACCGCGTGGACCCATCTGTAGCCGTGCTTACTGTGCATCTTTTCAAACCAGAAATATTTATCAGGTGTACCGTCTGGATGAAAGCTCCATGTAAACATATACCTGAGACGGTTGGTGCCCGGAGCCCAGGCTTTTTCAACTTTTTCCCTCCAGCCTGCTTCAAATACTTCATCCATGTCCGTTCCAAC
The DNA here is from genome assembly GCF_009674805.1 of Metabacillus lacus. Taxonomy (GTDB): domain Bacteria; phylum Bacillota; class Bacilli; order Bacillales; family Bacillaceae; genus Metabacillus_C; species Metabacillus_C lacus. The sequence goes on from NZ_WKKI01000067.1 coordinate 6,635, forward strand.
GCAAACATCAAAATCATCAGGAATAAAATTCAGCACTGCATTTCTTGCCATGTCAAAACGCCAAGGCTGAACACTGACACTCTTGACCTCAACGCCTCTTTCTCTCAGCTTTTCAACTGTTCCGTCTGTCGAACCTGTATCTGCGACAATGACGAGATCGGCTTCCCCCATTGAATTCACCCATCTGTCTACAAACTCGGCTTCATTCCGGCAAACTGCATACACAGCAACTTTCAGCTTATTCATCGCCAAAACCCTCTTTTGCGAGTTTATCCTTTATCAACATTCCCAGTTCTTCAAACTTGCTGCCCCATACCCAAGGCAGATCGTGATGGTCAGGAACTCTTATGTTTAAGTTTTCAGCTTCCTTGTAGGCAAGCATGGCTTCAAAATACTTTTCCAGCTGGAAAAGAAACGCTGCCTTTTCAGCATAGTAATCCCGCCGCTCCGACAAATGAGCAATACTGAGATTTAAAGAAATCAGAGCTCTCCTAACGTCTTTCACTTTTTTCGCAAGCTGATAGTCTATAAAATACAGAAAAGCCTGATCACTTCCTTCTGTGCGCAGCCCGTTCATCAAAGCTGACTCTCCTTCTTGCAGCAAGTTGATATCTGCATAGCATGCAGCCAGATAGCCCCACGCCTTCCAATCACTTTTGTTTTCCTTTACAGCTGCTTTCAGAAGAGTCAGGTCATGTGTTTTTCTTTGAGGAAGCTCTTGATACACTGTAAAGAATGATAGTGATTTTTCTATTTCAGGAATATAATTCACTAATGTCTCATGAATAGGCTGCCGCCAAGTATAGCCAAAGCGGTGATGAACGCTGTTTTCCTTTCCTTTCAGCTCATCACCGTTTTCGTTGAGAATAGCTGAATCGTGTGAATACCTGGTTACCCCGTATTCCCACTGACTTTGCAATATTCTTTTCCATCCTTTTTCTAAATACTGATCAGCGTGTAACGAGATGCAAATATCAATATCGGGAGAAACGAGAGCCAGTGCTGTATTTTTTGCATCATCATGGCGCCAGGGAGACAGATAGATACGGTGACTTTGAAAATGCGGGTGAGTTTGCTGAAAAGCATCTGCTTCCAGCCTTGCATTTTCCGAAAAGCCGCCGTTGCAAAGAATAATTTCATCTGCTTCTGCTGCTGAATTCAGAAATTTTTTCAGCTTTTCTTCACCATGATTGTAATAATAGCCGTACACTGCGATACTGGGAAGAAAAGCCTTAGAGAGTGCTTCTTCTGCTCCTTCCACATTTGGGTTGGCAGCAGCATAATAGTGCGTATCTTCCCAGGTGTAGGAAAGGTGGTTTGGCGGCAGATGCGATGAAAGCTCTCTGTAGTCCCAGCTATGATCCTGACCGGGTTTAAGAGCCAGAAGAAGAAGTCCGGTGTTTGAAAAGAAACGGTCAATGAGCCTCAGCGCTTCTTCACCCTCCAGACTGAGCAGCGAGGAACCAAGCAGCACCGCACTGTATTCCTTTTCCTGATATTCATCTATTGATATTGCTTCGGCAGCTTCGATGGTCCGGCCTTCAGAGGTGAATGTTTGAAGGAGCTTATCAAAAGGACCAAGAATATCGGCAAATATGATAGGATTCTCACTTGCTGAGATGTAGCGCTTTGCCAGGCGCTCTATCCAGCGCTCTCCGAAGTTATAGGTTAAAAACATGCTGATCCCCCTTTTTCAGGATTGATGTTCATCAAGAATGCGGCCGATGTACTCCAGCGTTTCCCTTCGTAAATCCTGCCTTTTCAAGGCAAAATCAAGTGTAGCTTTGATAAATCCAAATTTGTTGCCAATATCATAGTTTTCTCCCTCAATCAGCGTACCTGTAATCGGCTGGGAAAGATTGAGAATATTTAAAGCATCTGTCAGCTGTATTTCTCCTCCTGCACCTGGAGGAAGATGCTGTAAAATATCAAAAATTTCCGGATATAAAATATATCTGCCTAGAATGGCATAGCGGGAAGGAGCATCTTCTATTCTAGGCTTTTCAACCAGTCCCTTTATACAAATATCCTTTGTATCCTCAGGAGACTCGCAAGTTTCTATGATTCCGTACTTGGAAACATCCTCTTCTTCTACTTTTTTCAAGCCAATCACTGGCGTCTTTGTTGTTTCATAAACGGAAATCAGCTGCTGCAGAGCCGGTTCTCCCGACATGACAATATCGTCTCCGAGCAAAACGGCAAACGGTTCTTTTCCAATAAAACTTCTTGCACAATAAATCGCATGCCCAAGCCCCTTGGCTTCCTTCTGACGGACATAATGAATATTGGCCAGGCTGGAGATGCTCTGCACCTCCCTTAAAATATCTGTCTTGTCTCTGTCCTGCAGGGTCGCTTCCAGTTCAAACGACTGATCAAAATGATCTTCAATTGACCTTTTGCCTCTACCGCTGATAATGATAATATCCTCTATTCCCGAGGCCGCCGCTTCCTCTACAATGTATTGAATCGTTGGTTTATCTACGATCGGAAGCATTTCTTTTGGAAGCGCCTTGGTCGCCGGAAGAAACCTTGTACCTAATCCGGCAGCAGGAATAATCGCTTTTCTAATCTTCAACATTCATCCCTCCTACATTCCCTGTTACCATCATATTTTCTGGAGACTTAAAGGGAACAAAAGGAACAAGAAAAGGGCAGAAAAGGGGACCGTTTTACGGGATTGAAAAGCTGAAAGAAACATGAGGGAGTTAAAAATAACGGGAGTGTGCTGTGGAAATCCTGTCGTTTGTTAAGTAGAAGGTTTATTGCAGTAAGAGCAAGAAACAACTTTGACATATAGAGTTTCTTCATAATATTGACATCATTCCAGATGAACGAAATTAACGGAGCTTTTCCGGTTAAGTCCAGTAAAAGGCTGCTTACAGGGAAAATAGGAACAGCTTTTCCGGTTATCTAATGAAAAACCCTTCTTTTCATGCTTCTGGAGGTCAATAGCCGGAACACCTCCGTCTATTGACGGCTTTTTTTCTGGTATTTTTTACTTTAGCGGAAATGTTACCTCTATTTTTGAGCTGAGATGCTTACCAGCTTTCTCAGCATTTTGTGAGGTATCCAACATCTGAGTCTTCTTTAAAAAAGCAGGCAGCTGCATTCAAATATCAAACAGATTCAAAAAAAGCACGCCCGGGAGATCCCCAGACGTGCTTACAATTCCTTTATTCCAAATTGGCATGCTTACCATACATCTTTTTGGTGTTCATGCCCTTCTTTTCCATGATTCTCAAAATGAGCGCATCAAAGAATAGAAGCAGAAGCTGTTCAAACAGCGAGCCCATTGGCTGAATGGTTTCCCCGCTGTCACCTGATTGATCTTTTGGAGCACCAGGCATTTTCACTTTTAAGTCAGCCAGGTTCCCGATAGTGGAATCAGGGGAAATGGTCACCGCAGCAACTGTTCCACCCAGACTTTTCGCTTTTTCCGCCATGCTGACAAGGCTTTTCGTTTCTCCTGAACCTGAAGCAATGATCATCAAATCCCGCTCTTCAAAACCGGGCGTGGTTGTCTCGCCGGGTACATGGGCAGGGATACCGAGATGCCCAAGCCTCATAGCAAACGATTTTGCCATAAAGCCTGATCTTCCTGCACCGGCAACAAAAACCTTGTCCGCTTCGAGCACTGCATGTATCAGCGTTTCGGCATCTGAATCTGATATGGTTTCAGAGATCCGCAATTCATCAAGGATACTTCCTAAATACTGAGTAGTATTCATATTTACCCCTGCTGAATCATCTTTTGCATTTGCTCAGCAGCAGCCTTTTTGTCGTCCTGTCCAGTAATGCCTCCGCCTACGATGACTAAATCAGGCTGAACTTTAATAACTTCAGGAAGAGTTTCAAGCTTAATTCCTCCTGCAATTGCAGTTTTTGCATTGCTTACAACACTTTTGATTGTTTGAAGATCTTCAAAAGAGTTTTTTCCTTCTGCCTGCAGGTCATAGCCTGTATGAACACATATATAATCAACGCCCATGCTGTCCAATTCCTTTGCACGGCCTTCAAGATCTTTTACAGCAATCATATCTACAAGAATTTTTTTGCCTTGCTTTTTCGCCTCTTCCACAGCACCCTGAATAGAAGCATCCTCTGCTGCACCAAGAATGGTTACAATGTCTGCACCTGCTTGAGAAGCCTGAGCTACTTCATAGCCGGCAGCATCCATAATTTTCAGGTCAGCAAGTACCTTTAAATTAGGGAAAGCATCTTTCACAGCTTTTACTGCATGTAGGCCTTCATTAATCACAACAGGAGTCCCTATTTCCACAATATCAATATGTTCTTCAACCTCTTTCACAACCTCGATTGCTTCCGGGATGTTTACTAAGTCTAATGCTAATTGTAGTTCCATGTCCAATTCCTCCTAGTTGATAAGTAGTTACCTTTCCTTATATCATTACCCTTCGAAAACCGTAATAATGCATCAGCATATGAGAGTCTTTCGTTCGCTGATAGTTGAAAGTATATAATGTATGGTGTAATGTTTAAAGTACGCACTTTTTTTTTACATAGTGCCTAAAAGTATACTATCGTACTGCACCTGAGGAGGAACACGATGTCACGCATGAAAGATAAAATATTTAATTGTGAAAAAGAACTAACGCTCTCTGTTATCGGCGGAAAATGGAAAATGCTGATATTGTGGCATCTCGGAAAAGAAGGAACAAAACGGTTTGGAGAGCTAAAAGCACTTATGCCGGGCATCACACAAAGAATGCTCGTCAATCAGCTTCGGGAACTGGAGGAAGACTCTATTGTGAGGCGAAAAGTGTATCCGGTTGTCCCTCCAAAAGTAGAATACTCCCTGACCGAACAAGGAAAAACGCTTATGCCGATTTTGGACGCTATGTATTTGTGGGGAAAAGAATATATGGAAACTGCAAAGGTAGACGTGACTGTTGCCGAAAACTCTGTACCTGAGCCGCAGATGAAATGATATAACAGGCAAACAAAAAGGGCTGCAATGAGCCCTTATTTGCTTGGTAAGAAAATGTTTATAAGCCGCTGAGCGGGCGCTTCCGCTTTATATTGTCCAGCTTCAACGCACAGGGCTGCCGATCTAAGCCGGTCGGCACCCCGTGGCTAATGGACTTCCGCCTTCTACACTCTAATTAAATCTTTTCTCCGATAAACGCTTAGGATTACTCCTACTATGACTGAGTGCAGCAGGATTGGCATGAGGCCATAGCTGATAAACGGGAGCGAGATGCCTGTAATTGGTAGAAATCCAAACACCATTGCTGCATTGTAAAGCAGCTGTGTCAGATATATTGTCATTCCACCAGCAATCAGCATTCTTCCAAATGGCTCTTTAACCAGGTGAAGCACCTGCACCATTCTGACCGCAAACAAGCTCAGAATTACTAAAAGAAGCATGACAAGAAGCAGCCCGTATGTTTGGGCAATGCTGATTAGTACAAAATCAGTATGACTTTCAGGAATGCTGGTGCTGCCGGAAGTTCCCATCCAATTTGAAGAAGAAACTCCTTCCTTTAATTTCAAGTAAATATATCCCCTCCCTTGAGGATCGGTCTCCGGATGAATAAAGCTGAGGATGCGTGCACGCTGATACTCATGAAGTGACCCAAAAGTTGCCGCAGCCACTGCTGCAAAGGCCAATGTCCCTATTCCTGCAGTGATGACAGCCCGTTTTTTATTACTGCTGCTCCATATAAACATCACACCTGTCATCACAATGTATAAAAACGCGGTTGTAATGGATGGGAGGAGGAGAAGATAATACATAGGAAATAACGCTATGATGAAGCACAGCCACTTGTTAATTTTCTCATTGATAAAAAGGGATGAAAATGCCAGATAAAACAATGGCAGGGCGGCTATGCTGCCTATTTGTGTACTTCCAACAGGAAGAAAAGGAATTCCATTAATGGTAGTTGCAAAAGGAGCGTACAGCAAAAGAAATAAGAGCAGAAATCCCATTGCATAGAACAGCCATGATAGCTTTTGGAGATGTCTGTAATCGATCATCACCAACAGCAGAACTGCCAGCAGTCCCAGGAGTACAAAAATCATTTTGTTCACATTGACGCCATCCCCAGGCATTGCAATGACAGGCAGAAAGCTCAGCAGCAAAGCAGCAATCAGGAGGCATACCATAACCCAGTCGACCCTCGGTTTGTGCAGCAAATTCAATTGAACACCAAGCTTTTCGGGATTGCCCATTTGCTTTACAGCTTTTTCTTCAGCCTGTTCTTCAGATAATCCCTTTTTCAGCCAATCAGCTTTTGTTTGTGCCAGATGGTAGTCCAGCTCTTCCTCTACAAATTTTTTGGCCTCCTTTGATACAATCTGACTGATCACCCTTTCCAGGAATGTGCGTTTTGATTGCAGCATTCAGCTTCCTCCTTCCAAAAGCTCATGTAAGGAGAAACGATGCCGCTTATTCTCTTTTTCCGCTTTGGTGAGCAGCTTGCGCCCTTTATTGTTCAGTGTATAAAGCTTTGCATTTTCTTTCCAATCCGCCTGCAAAATGTGTTTGTTTTCCAGCTTGTGAAGCAGCGAATATAAAAACCCTTCATGATCTTCAAATTTTGTAATTCCTCTGCTGCGCAGCTGACTTGCAAGCTCGTATCCACTCTTTTCCACTGTTAGCAGCTGAAGAACTGCCAGAAGAATGTCTTCATCTCTTTCAGCCTGCTTTTTTATTTCACGGTTGATTTTTTTTCGGTGATAATCAGTAAATTCCAATCCGTTAAACGCTGTGTTCCTAAGCGATGCTTTTAACCCTCTCAGTCTGTCTTCCATTGCTTATTCCTCCAGTCTTTTTTTCAATAATTCCTTTGCCCGCTTTAGCCTGGTTTTGACGGTGTTTTCTTTGATTCCTGTCACCTCAGCAATTTCCTTCAGCTTCATTTCCTGAAAATAAAAAAGATAGATTGCTTCCCTGTATGGCACATCCAGCTCCATGACAGCTGCTGCCAGCATATCGTCCGTGTCTCTTTTCATTACCTCTGCTTCCACATCTTCCGCCGATCTCAGCCTGCTCTCCCAATCAAGTTCACCCGCAACTACATTTCTTCTATACCAGCTTTTCAAGTAGTCCTTGCATGTATTAATCGCAATCTTCCAAAGCCATGTACGCAGCTTGGATTTACCGCTGTATGTATGTAGGGAATTGTAGCTCTTGATAAAAATATCCTGAGTCAGCTCCTCAGCTGCTGATCTATCTTTCACATAAGAATAAACCAGCTGCAAAATATCCTGACCGTACATCTTCATTAATTCATCAATCAAGACATCCTTTTCTTCTGTATGCAGAGCACATGATAGTATCTCCTCCATGTCAGATCCCCCTTTCTATTCTTTATAGACGATGCATGGATGGAAAAAGTTTTTAGGATTTGTGGTTTTTCATTTTTATTGAAGTGGGAAGGGATTTTGGGGCGGTTTTGGAGGAATTATGGGGGTGGTTTTGAAAATGGTAGAACAAAGAGGCTTACTTTGTTATACGATCTCGCTGATTTTGAAAGATAGTATAACAAAACACCCCCGTTTGTTATAGCATCTTCAGGATAGTAGAACAATTCTATATTCACAAGAGGCCACATGTCACGACAAAGAAAAAATAAGCGTAAGAAATCCGGTTAAATTCAGAATAGGCCATTTTATAGGGGAAATAAGGGAATAAATTCCGCTTAAGCTGCTGAAAATCATCCATTTATTGGTTTTTTAGGTACTTAGGCGGAATTTATACGAAAATTGAGGATTGTGCTGTCTTAAAAAGCAAAAAAAGGCCCCCCAAGGTTTGAATTTGGATTTTTTAAAATGGGTTTATGCAGCTAGCTGGCTTGTATTCGATCCAACTGGATG
>NZ_WKKI01000068.1 GCF_009674805.1 Metabacillus lacus
TGAGACCCCGCAGGCGCAGACAAGGAGGCTCAGATCCCTCCCCGCGGAAAGCAAGTGTCTGCAGCGCAATGGAACGGGCTTGTTCAATATGATTACTTCGGCTTTTCATTCTCATACTCTACTCAAGGTACAACGTCTCCTATAGATCTCTCAAGCAAGATAACCGACCTGGAGTGCAATGGAACGGACTTGTTCAACATGATTACTTCGGCTTTTCATTCTCATACTCTACTCAAGGTACAACGTCTCCTATAAATCTCTCAAGCAAGATAGCCGACTTGGAGTGCAATGAAGCGGAAGACACTTGACTCCTGCGGGATATGAGGGAAGGCTGAGACCCCGCAGGCGCAGACGAGGAGGCTCAGATCCCTCCCCGCGGAAAGCAAGTGTCTGCAGCGCAATGGAACGGGCTTGTTCAATATGATTACTTCGGCTTTTCATCTCTTTATTCAGGGTAGAACGTTTCCTTGAGAGTCTTAATGAAAAAGCCAACTAACACTAACAAAAATTATAAAGGACCACACATATCGGTTTATAACCGGCATGTGTGGTCCTTTTTCAATGAATAATAAAATTCCTTTCCAGCTTGCTGTCTTGTTAACCTGGGGGCTGCGTACAAAATACTCAGCCTTTTACAGAACCCGCCGCAATCCCTTCTACGATTCTGTTGCTCAGGAATAAGAAGGCTAACAGTATTGGAAGAATACTGATCATAAGAGTGGCTCCAATCGCACCCCAGTCTGTTGCATACTGACCGATAAAGTTTTGAATACCAACAGTTAGTGTTTTGTATTTATCGGAGCTGATAAACGTGTTGATAAATACAAACTCATTCCAGTTATAGATCATGTTAATGATGACTGTAGTAGATATAACCGGCGTTGTTAATGGAAGTGTAATCTGGAAAAAGATTCTGTGAATAGAACATCCATCAATAATTGCTGCTTCTTCCACTTCCCGCGGCAAGGCGTAATAAAAACCAAGGAGAATCATGATCGTCAGCGGAAGATTGAAGGCTGTGTAGGTTAGCACAATCGCAAGCGGATGATCAATCATATTCAATTTTAAGAAAAAGTTAAACAAAGGGATCAAAGTTGAATGAACCGGAATCATAAGACCGATCATAAACAATCCCAGCACAAGCTGACTTAACTTCCATTTCATCCTCGTGATCGCGAATGTTACCATGCTTGCAGAAAGGACTGTTAAAAATACGGCAACCGCTGTGATCCACAGGCTGTTGAAGAAATACAGATCTATATTTCCCTGTGACCATACATTAGCATAATTCTCCCATTTTGGTGCGTTTGGCAGCGCAAATGGAGACAAGCTGAAAATTTCCTGGTTGTCTTTTAAAGAAAACAGGAACAGCCAGATAAGAGGGTATATTTGCAGCACTGCAATTAACCCCAGTACGCCGTACAAGATACCATAGCCGGCTTTTTTCAGCAGCCCCTGTGCCGGCTGTTGTTCTTTTTGCAGAATGAGGGGCGGATTTGTTCTTGTTTCTTCTGCTGCTTTCATCTATGTTTGCCTCCTTTAATATTGCGTCTGATCACCATTAGATACTGTAAGCTTTCTTATCAGCCATGTAACAAGCAGACAAATAAGCAGCAAAGCGAAACCGATGGCGCTTCCGTAGCCAAAATCGTAGGTATTAAAGGCTTTTTGGTACATATAAGAAGCGATTACCTCACTGGCTCCATTTGGCCCTCCGCCTGTCATGACATAAATCAAGTCAAAGTATTTCAAAGAACCTACAATCGCAAGCACGATCGTCACCTTGATAACTCCTGAAATCAGCGGCACTTTAATTTTCCAGGCAATTTGAAGGGGATTGGCACCATCTATCTTCGCTGCCTCAATAAGAGTTTCAGGAATGCCCTTTAGCGCTGCATAATAGATAAGAATATAAAAACCTGCGTACTGCCATATAATTGGAATAAAGATAGCGTATAATACAGTTCCCGGTTCAGCAAGCCATGAAGGAGGATTTTGCACCCCTATTGCAGTCAGCACGCTGTTGATCAGCCCGTTACCCGGGTGGTAAATTTTCAGCCAAAGCTGTGCGATTGCAACTGAAGAAAGCAGCATGGGAATAAGATATATTTTTCTTAAAATAGTTGCACCCTTAATTTTCCCTGCCAAAATAAGAGAAATAGCCAAGTAGCCGGCTAAGCTGAGAGCAGAAAACAGAGCCAGTAAAAAAGAGTGATAAGCGCTGTTCCAAAATAGAGAATCCTGCAATAAAGCAGTGTAATTCGCTAAGCCGATAAATGTCATTTCACCAATGCCGTCCCACTTCATTAATCCGTAATAACCTGTCAATCCAATAGGAATATATATTAATACAAGAATAAGGAGCAGGGCGGGGAGGATATAAAGGGTGATGGCAAACTTGTCAGACATAACTTTGTTCATTGTAACCATCCTTTTCACATTCTGGGTGTTTTAAAAGAAAAGAGCATATCAACTATGCAGATATGCCCTTTTCAAAAAACCGCCATGCAGTTATTTTTCTTTGGAAAGTGCCGCTTCATGCTTTTTCGCAAAATCTTCTGCTGTAATTTGGTCACCGAACAGTGACTGAATTAAATTTAAATGTTCCTGTGCAACAGAAGGGCTCATTTGAACATCAGCATAAAGAGTGATGTTGCTTGCTTCGCTCAATTCATCCAATACATCAATATACATCTGTGGAAGGTCTACTTTGGATGTATCAACTTTAGTGGCAGGAATAACCCCTGCATCTGTTACAGATCTTTCACCCCATTTTTCTACAAAGAAAGCAGCGAAATCTTTGGCTTCTTCCTTCACTTTGGAGCCTTCTGCTACAAATAGTCCAACACCAGGGCCGCCGACAAAGCTGTCAATGTCACCTTTTCCGCCATCGATCGTCGGGAATTTGAAAAAGCCGACTGAATCTCTGAACTCCTGAGGAACTTCTTCATTTGTTGTATAGTTAGGCAGTTCCCATGTACCCATCAAGTACATGCCAGCCTGGCCGTTCATGAACGGGCCTTTAGCTTCATCGTTGGAAAGTCCGTTATAGCCTTTTACGAAAGCATTCATTTTTACAAGCTCTTTAATTTCCTCAGCAGCTTTGACAAGAGCAGGATCTTCGAAAGTGCCTTCACGGTTGATTGCATTTGTCAAAGTTTCTTTTCCGCCAAGGCGGTCAGCAAGATACATGTACCACATTGAACCTGTCCAACGGTCTTTGTTTCCAAGAGCAATTGGTGTTACCCCGTTGTCAGCAAGCGTTTTAACAACATTTTTGAATTCGTCATATGTTGTTGGTGCTTCCAGGTTGTATTTTTTGAAGATTTCTTTATTGTAAAATACTGGAGCGATATTCAACTCAAGAGGAAGGCCGTATGTTTTCCCGTCAATGGCATATGCCTCTGTTGTTCCTGCAATATACGTGTCTCCAAGCCCATTGTCTAGAACATCATCAAGCTCTGCAAACATATTTCCTTTTGTATAAGGCTCAAGGAATCCTGCAGCCCACGTCATACCTACATCAGGAAGTTCGTTAGATGCTGACAATACTTTCAGCTTTTCCTTGTACTGTTCATTGCTTAGAATTTCAAGCTGTACTTTTGTATCAGGGTTTTCTTTCTCGAACTCTGTTACAATATCCTGAACGATTTGATTATGCTGTTTTGCACTTCCGGCAGGCCATAAATGCATAAACTTGATGGTTTTCCCAGATCCGCCGTTTTCTGCACCTGAAGTTTGGCCGCCGCTGCATCCTGAAAGCACCAGACTGAATATCACCATGAACATAGCTAACATTGAAACCGCTTTCTTTTTCATGAAAAATCAAATCCCCCTTTGCCTTTTTCCTGTGTTTTGTAAAAGCGTTTACAAACATATTGTAGCACTATCATAATGTGGGCATAAGGTAACAGCTATTGGCAAAAGTACCACATTTTTTTGTTTTCGCTTTTACTTTGTTCTTCTGTACTGGCTGGGTGTGGATCCTTCATGTTCCTTAAAAATTTTGATGAAATACTTTGCGGTTTTGTACCCCACCGCCTCTGCTATTTCATTAATGGACAGATTTGTTGACAGCAGCATGTTCTTAGCTTTTTGCAGTCTTTTTCTTGTGACATATTCGCTGAAATTCATTTTCACCTTGTCTTTAAACAGGACACTGAGATAACTGGCGTTTAAATGAACGTAACTTGCTGCATCTCTCAATGTAATCTGTTCATGCAGATGTTCCTCAATATATTTAACGACTTTAGCAACCACAGTTTCCTCCTGTGCATTGTCCCTTTCCGCTTCAATCAGCTTTTCGTCCATCACCTTTGTCATCAGCCCCGCTTTTTCCCTGCTGCTGTCAATTTCCAGAGCCTTTTCCACCTCACCTATCAGCACATCTTTAGAAACCGGCTTAAGCAGATAGCTGAGAACACCCAGCTGGATGGCTTCCTGGGCGTAGTCAAATTCTGGGTAAGCAGAAACGATAATCGTTACTGCATCCTTATTGATTTCTTTAAATTCTTTTACGAGCTGAAGACCTGATATTTCAGGCATGCTGATATCAGTAATCAAAAGATGAACTCTCTTGTTTTTTATGATGGAGATGGCTTCTGCTCCGTCTTCAGCACTGACTATTTCCAGGTCTTGAGAACTCCAAGTCTCTAGTGTTTTTTTCAGCCCGCGCCTTGTGTTTGGCTCATCATCCACAATTAAGATTGTTTTCTGATTCATGATCAGCTCCCCTTTTCGCTGGAATTTCAAAGATGACTGATGTCCCCTCGTTCTGCCTGCTGGTTATCGCAATTCCTTTTATTCCTTCTTCCTCATAGTACAGCTTCAGCCTTTTATGGACGTTGCCGATTGCCATTCCAGTTCCCTTGCTTGCTATATAATTTCCTGACTCCATAGACTCATAGATTTGCTGAATTGTAGGCTCGTCTATTCCGGCCCCGTTATCTGCCACTTCAACCCTCAGCCTCCCATTCTTGTAGGAAGGTGAAATCAGGACCTTGACAAACCCTGTCCCTGTCTGGCTTCGAATTCCATGAACAATTGCATTTTCAACTAACGGCTGAATCAGCAGCTTAGGAATTTTGACATTAAAAAATTCTTCGTTTACCTCGATTTTTCCAGTGAATCTGTCTCCAAATCTCATTTTCATAATCTGCATATATCTTTCTATATGATCTCTCTCCTGCTTAAGAGTCACCCACTCCTGACTAGATGAATTTGTAATTGTATACCTGAACAAATCTGACATCGCGATCACCTGTTGTGCCAATTCATCCTCACCTTTTTCCTCAAGAGACCAGTAGAGAGAATTAAGCGTATTAAACAAAAAGTGGGGGTCAATTTGTGCCTGCAGTGCTTTTAGTTCTGTTCTGCTGCGGATCAATTCTTTTTCATACACAACCTGTATCAAATGATTTGTTTGTTCCACCAATTGGTTGTACGTATCATTCAGCTGTTTAATCTCTATTGTGGATGAATTCATATGGTTAAAAGAGAGCTTACCGTTATTGGCTGCCTTCATGGCCTTCGTTAATCTGAAAAGAGGCTTTGTAATCAAGGTGGATAAGAAATAAGATGATATCATAAAGAAGATAAAGCCAATCATCGCAGAAAATAGTACGGCATTTCGTAATGCAGATACACCTTCCATTAAAGATGAAACAGGAGTAAGAATGAGAACAGTCCATCCGTTTGTTTGGGAAGTTCTCTTTACCATCATGTATTCATTTTTATTCAGTTCCAATCTGCTGCTGTCACTATCAACAATTGGGCCGATATCCCTGTAATAATTGGAAGCAACAGGGTTCATGGCATCATCCAGCACAATCATATATTGCTGCTTTGGATCTTCCGTAATTTGAAAATAGCTCTCATCAATCCTCATCAGCAGATATCCTCCCTTTGAAAACCAGCGGTCAATTAAACTGATTCTCCTAATCGCCAGAAAGTATTGAGGATCCTGAGAATCTCTGCCTATCCAGACAAGCTTTCCCTTTGCTTCATCAGCTTTTGAAATCCACTGATCTGATATTCTGCTTCTTAATGAAGCATCGTCTATTGGTATGATCCTCCTAGTGTTATTTGTATAAATCTCAAAGGAAGTAATACCGTTAGAGTAGGCTTCATACATATTGGTCAGCTGCACAAGCGACTGCTTATCCTGATAAGCCACTGTTTCTCCCTGCATCGTCCTTTGAAGAAGACTTTGTACAGAAGAATTGGTTGCAACCTGCTTTGAAAGCATGTCCACTTGCTCGAAAAGGGATTCCATTCTGCCGTTCGTTTGTAAGGCGGTTTCCTGTATCTGTGTTTCTGCGTTGTTCACAAGAAGATCAGCCACTGAGTTGAATGTAACAGCCCCAACCAGCAGCAGCACTATGGCCATGACTCCTACAAATACAAACATGATCCGATTGCGAAGTGTATTATAGCGCGATTTGAACCCTATCAATTTCTTCAGCCCTTTGCTGTTTTCAAATTTTTCGAATATTTATGCATACTTTACCACATCTTCATACTGTAAAGTAAGACTCTAAGTTTTGTATCCTCACAAAAAAGCGAAAGAAGAGGACTAAAAAGCATAGAAAAAACATCCATGAGTGCATTAGAAATCAAGGCTCTGAGCACCGCAAAAAAAAACCTCTGCAGGAGCCGTTTCGGCTGCACTGCAGAAGTTTCTCAGGTTATAAGGTAATGTGCTCTAACTGCTGAATTTCCCTAACTTCTGACTTCAATGGATCATGTTCTTTCAGCTTTCCAAAACCCAGACGTGTCAGCTTCTCAATCATGAGAATAGACACCTGATAGGTTTTGTACTCTCCGTATGTGAACTCAAAGTCTTTTATAAGATTTTTCTGAGACTGCAAATAAGCTGTAGCGGAAAGTCTGCCGTTATTAGTGATCATCACCGCAACTTTCCAAAATTCCTGTGGTATGAGGATTCCGCGGTATAGAGGATCATCGTCCCTGAAAACAGGGCCGGTAAAGACTGAAACTTTCAGCTTATGATTTTCAGCTCCGTTTAATAAATAGTTCTCCAGATCCAGCCATGTTTTCTGATTCAGATGTTTATGCTGAGGTGCACAATTTGTAAAGTGAAAGGTATCTTCATTGGCTTCTTTTGCTTTTTCTCCCCATACTGGATCTCTCCTTCTGACTAAATGCCCCCGATCAAGATCGTTCGCTTCGTATATGTCAGGACCGCATTGAAAGGCTTCGCTGATTCGGGGGTCAAAGTACCATTTATCTCTGCTCCTTTTGATGTCTAAAAGCTGGCTGCCGTCAATATTGACTGCGGTATAGAAGGCAAGCCTGCGTGCCATGCTCATCACGATGGAAAAGTGAGTATAATCCAGCAGGATTCCTCCGTCCTTCAGCTTTGCAGCATCTTCCAGCAAGACGCCCTGCAGTTCTGGAAGAGGAACCTCCGGACCTAAAAAAGATGGGATATAACCCTCAGCCGTTTCATATCGCTTTTTGCTGAGTTCCCCTACCTCCATCTGCAAGGGCTGCTCTTCTACTGAAGTATCTCCTATCAAGCCCGTAACCAGTTTTTGCTGCTCAAGTGAAAGGGAAGCGGCTTTATCGGATATCCGCTGAAAAATACTGCTGACCCTGATACCTTCATTGGCAAGAAAGGCCCCGGGGGTGTCCGGATCAGGAACCCCTGCATGATGCAGTGCTACCACTGTCCATGAATCATTAAAGACTGGAGACCCTGAAGAACCTTCCAGGGTATCTGTTTCGTAATGCAGAAAATCACCAAAAATATCAGTAATTTTGTTTTCTCTGATCGCTACCGCTTTTGCAGCGCCGGACGGGTGCTGAATGATGGAGACATATTCTCCTGCAGATGCTTTTCCCTTTTGCGGAAACAGCGGAAGATAACCGAATTCATTAGCCAATGTTCCATCTGAAGCCCTTTCTTCCACTGCAATAAGAGTAAAATCCAGTTCCTCATCTGTCAAAAACAGCTTGTCAGGCTGCAGCCGGAAGCTCTTCTTTTCTTTTTCTCTCATAAAAGTGTCCAGTTCATAATTAAACTCTGCTATGCTCCACTCTGCTGTTGCTTCGCTGCTTAACACATGATGATTTGTAAGCAGAAGAGAAGGAGCAACTAAAAAGCCTGTTCCAAAGCCTGCTGTCCTGCCGGCTGCATCTCTAAGCTGAAGTCTGCAAACAGATTTTGCAGCAATCAGACCACTTTCCAAATAAGACACTGGAAAAAGATCATTTCCGCCAATCAGTTTTTCAAAAACCTGACCGCGATGGGGATCGACAATTCCTTTTCCAAGAACTTGTGCGTCAGGTATCGCGGAGGGTTCAAGTGTGCCAGGCACTTCCTGCAGCTTTAGCTCTTCTACGCGCTGTTCATACCTCTTCAAGGCAGCCTCCCGCTGAAGAAACTCCTTTTGCTTGAGGAAAATCTTTAAGTCTTCGGCATCTGTGCAGCTCACAAACATTCCCCCCTACTATTTGTAAATTAGGTTCCGTACTTCACCTTCATTTTAGTACATATGTTCGCATTACTAAAGTGACAATATTCTTAATTTATTATAATGCAGGATTTTTTAAAAAACTCCAGAATCTGATTATCTTAACAATAAAAGCATAAATACAATCTGCTAATCATAAAAATGAATTCAAAAAAGAGGTGGAGACAATTCCAAACGCGTTGGTATTTCAATCGGATTTCGGAGTCAGTGACGGAGCAGTATGCAGCATGTACGGAGTAGCTCATTCGGTAGATGACTCATTGAACATTTTCAATCTGACCCATGATATTCCTCCGTTTCATATCTGGGAGGCGTCCTACAGGCTGTTTCAGACGACTGCCTACTGGCCTGTAGGTACTGTATTTGTTTCTATTGTAGACCCGGGTGTAGGTTCTGAAAGAAGAAGCCTGGCAGTCAGAACAATAGATGAAAAAGTGATTATCACTCCTGACAATGGCACCTTAACACATCTTAAGCAATTTACCGGGATAGCCGAAGCAAGAATCATTAATGAATCAACTAACCGGCTTCCTGATTCTGGAGAGTCCTATACCTTTCATGGCAGAGATATTTTTGCTTATACTGGGGCCAGGCTTGCCTCAGGCTCCCTTGCATTTGAGGAAGTAGGACCATCAGCAGAACCTCATACTGTCTGCTCTTTAGAAATGTCTCCCCCCTTTTTGTCAAGTAACTGCGTGTGTGGCATCATTGACATACTTGATATTAGATACGGAAACCTATGGACAAATATCCACCGTTCTTTTCTTAATGAACTGGATATTTACTATGGAGATACTCTGGAGGTTAAAATAGAGAAAGGCAGTAAGCTTTGTTACAGCAGGCAAATGAGCTTCGGACGATCATTTGCTGACAGCAGGGTGGGCGAACCTCTTATTTATGTAAATTCTCTCGATCACATTGGCGTTGCAATCAATCAAGAATCTTTCGCAGACAGCTACCAAATTGACACGGGATGCAGCTGGAAAATATCTTTGAAAAAAGTTCAGGAAAAAAGATAGTCTGCATGAAATCCGTGCTAAAAAATAAGAGGCAGCTGCCTCTGCCTCTTTTTGACGGGGCTGATACAGCCCCAGTTATTTTCCCTCCACTTTCACCACAAAAGGATAGGCAGTTACTTTCCCATCTTGTTTAAATTCCGCCCAAAGCTTATAAATGCCGGGCTCAGAAAATTCTGTCGTAAATACGGGTTCTTGTTTATTTTCCGGATGAACATGGAGAAAGTTTTCCGCTTTTTCATCCAAGATGACCACATGGCCCATTGCGCCTAGATAAGGTTGGATCTCAGTCCCCTGAACATTAAATTTTAATACTGCTGTCTCTCTTATCTCAAGGTTCTCAGTCATCAAGGTCACTTTGCTGTTTTTGGCTGCATCCTGATCATGCTGCAGTTCTGGATGAGCATGTTCCTTTTCAGATAAAGCCGCACCTATATTGAGCACCACCGGCTGTATTTGATAGTTCTTACCTGCCGGCTTTATGTCTGCAAAAGCTTTATACGTTCCATCCGGCAGGGAAACAGCCACCTTGAAAGTTCCTTTTCCCGTTTCTTCAGGGTGCACATGATAAAAGCTTTGCAGGTGCTGATCTACAATCACAAGGTGCATGATTTTTTCATGATTCTCCTGCAAATTCCCAAAATGCTCTCCTTTTTCGTCTGTTACATCTATCAAAAGCGTCCCTTCCTGATATAGAATATCTACGGTGATTTCGCTTGTTTTCTCCTGCTCTTCATGATGCTGATGCTTGTGGTCATTATGGCCGGACTCAGAAGGTGCAGTCTGAACTTCTTCAACCTCCTCCTCACCTTGCACACCAAAGGTTTGGTACAATGAATAAGCTGCTGTGACTGCAGCCAGATAGATAACAGCTGAAAGTACCCACTTTTTCATGTCTGCTGCTCCTTTTCCATTAATTCATCCTCTGCAATCTGAGGGCATTCATGACAACAAATACTGAACTAAATGCCATGGCAGCTCCTGCCAGCCAGGGAGCGAGAAAACCGAGAGCTGCCACCGGGATGCCCAGTGTATTAAACGCAAATGCCCAAAAGAGATTTTGCCTGATATTCCTCATTGTTTTTTTGCTCATCATAATCGCATCTGCAATGCTGTGTAAATCTCCCTTGATTAACGTAATATCGGCTGTCTCCATTGCTACGTCTGTTCCTGTACCAATTGCCATTCCAATATCCGCAAGTGCAAGTGCCGGAGCATCATTAATGCCGTCTCCAACCATCGCTGTCTGCTTTTGCTGATGCTGAAATTTTTTAACCGCATATGCTTTTTCTTCGGGAAGCACCTCTGCGATCACAGTCTCTATTCCGGCTTCTTTTGCAATTGCATGGGCCGTCCTCCAATTGTCGCCGGTAATCATCACCACTTCCAGTCCCATATCCTTTAAGCGTTGAACCGCTTCTTTAGAGGTCTCCTTTAATGTATCTGAAACAGCAATTAATCCCGCATATTCTCCGTCTACTGCAGCAAGCATTGCTGTCTTCCCGCTGCTTTCCAATTCTTCCATTTCAGGCAGAACGTGATCTACTGATATTCCGTTTTGTTCCATCAATCTTCTTGTTCCAATTAGAATATGTTTTCCGTTTACTGCAGCTGAAATCCCAAACCCTGGAACAGCTTGAAATTCCCCAGGTTCTAAAAGGGATGCTCCCCTGTCTTTCATTCCCTGAGCAATTGCCTGGGCAAGAGGATGCTCTGATCTCATTTCCGCAGAGCCCGCCAGCATCATAAATTCCTTTTCATCGAAAGCTGCTTCAACTTTCACATCAGTCAGCACGGGTATGCCAGTTGTAACAGTCCCTGTTTTGTCCAATAAGACAGTGGATATGCTCTGCGCTGACTCTAAATGCTCTCCGCCTTTAAAAAGAATACCCTTTTCAGCTGCTCTGCCTGATCCCGCCATAATAGAGGTTGGTGTAGCAAGGCCAAGTGCGCATGGACAGGCGATGACAAGGACAGCAATCATTTTTTCCAAAGCCCCTGCAAAGTTTCCGGGCTCCCCCCAGAGAAACCAGGCAAAAAAGGTTATGATTGAAATCATGACAACAATCGGCACAAACACTCCTGAAATGGCATCTGCAATCCTTTGAATCGGAGCTTTGCTTCCTTGAGCTTTTTCAACTACCTGAATGATTCTGGCTAAGGCTGTTTCCTTGCCAACTTTGACCGCTTGAATTTTCAGGAATCCATTTTTATTAACAGTTGAACCGATAACAGAATCTCCCGGGGCTTTATCTGCGGGTATACTCTCTCCAGTGAGCATGGATTCATCAATGGCTGATATCCCTTCAAGGACCACGCCATCCACTGGAATAACTTCGCCGGGTTTAACTAAAAGAATGTCTTTGGCTATCACTTCTTCCAGCGGGATGTGAACTTCTTCCCCGTTCCTAACCACAACAGCCTGTTTTGCCTGAAGGTTCATCAGTTTTTTGATGGCATCGGAAGAACGTCCCTTTGCCCCTGCTTCAAGGAGTTTTCCCAGAACAATCAGCGTAATCAGAACCGCGCTTGTTTCGAAATACAAATCAACCATATGTGCTCCGCTGCCAATAGACATGATGGATAAATATATGCTGTAAAAATAAGCAGCAGATGTACCCATGGCAACCAAAACGTCCATGTTTGCACTTTTGTTTTTCAGCGCTTGATAAGCTCCCTTATAAAACTGCCGCCCGACAATAAATTGTACCGGCGTAGCGAGAGCCATTTGTACCCACGGATTCATCAGCATATCCGGCAGATAGAGAAAAGAGGTGAACTCAAAATGGCTTACCATGGACCAGAGCAGCGGAAGGGAAAGAATCAGGGAGAAAAAAAACGTTCCCTTCTGTGTTTCAAGTTCTCGGGCTTTTGCCTCTTCTGCACTTTGCTTTCCTTCCTCTTTCTCAGTTGCTTTATAACCGAGCTTTTCAATTCTTTGACGTATCTGCCCTGGGGATATTTCTCCTGCGCTGTACTCTACAGTTGCCCTTTCCAGAGCCAGATTCACTGAAGCTTTTGATACACCTTCCAGCTTGTTCAGCACCTTTTCAATTCTTGCGGAACAGGCGGAGCAGGTCATCCCGGCAACATTGAATTCAGCTTTTTCTGTTACTACGGTAAACCCAAGAGTTTCAATTTTCTGCTTTAGTGTTTCTACATTCGTTACAGTTGGGTCAAAGCGAACTGAGGCTTTCTCCAATGCAAGGTTTACAGCAGCCTCTTCCACGCCGGCTACTTTCTTTAATCCTCTTTCAATACGCCCTGCACAAGCTGAACAGGTCATGCCTGCAATGGGAAGTGCAGCCGCTTTACTCTTTACTTCACTCATACTCAGTTCCTCCTCTGGAACATAAACTCCGTACTCTTCTTTGTTCTGCATCTATACGTTACCATACCCCCCTATCCTATGTAAACCTGTAAAGCAAGCCATCTTCCTGTCCGCCTTTACAAAATTCAAAGAAAAAAACAAGCCAGTATGCGGCTTGTTTATTCTCCGAGCTCTACATTATGATAGACTCGTTGAACATCCTCTAAATCTTCAAGGACATCAATGAGGTTTTCAAATTGTTCTTGTGCATCTGTTGAAAGAGTAACATCATTTTGAGCCAGCATTGTAAGCTCAGCCACAGAAAATTCTGTAATCCCTGCCTCTTTTAGTGCAGCTTGCACAGCATGAAATTGATCTGGTTCTGCATAGATAATGACAGTTTCTTCTTCTTCAAGAATATCGCGGACATCCAGGTCGTTTTCCATTAAAATTTCAAGAACCTCATCCGCTGTTTTTCCTTCCAGCCCGAAAACTGCAGTAGAATCGAACATATAAGCAACAGATCCACTAACACCCATATTTCCGCCATTTTTTCCAAAAGCCGCACGCACGTTGGAAGCCGTCCGGTTTACATTGTTTGTAAGAGCATCCACAATCACCATAGATCCGTTGGGGCCAAACCCTTCATAACGGAGCGTATCGTAACTTTCTTCTCCTCCGCCTTTAGCTTTTTCAATGGCACGATCTATTATATTGCGGGGCACGTTATATGTTTTCGCACGCTCGAGGACAAATTTCAAAGCCTGGTTAGACTCAGGATCAGGCTCACCCTGCTTTGCAGCGACATAAATTTCAAGCGCGAACTTTGAGTATACTCGGCTGGTATTGGCGTCTTTTGCAGCCTTTTTTTCTTTAATATTATTCCACTTACGTCCCATCCTGGTTCCACTCTCTTTCCGAATAATAAGGTTCACCCGGCTTAACGGGTATTTGAAGTTCTGAATGTATTATACCTTATAGAGAGCTTCCTTTTACAGCATATCTTCTTACAATGAAAAAACATGCGTGATCTTTAGAGTTTACTGCGCTTCCCTAAAGTTCGCATATGCCAGAAAAAAACTAAGCCTTTCCATCACTACAAACTAAGCGTAAGAATTCCGGTTACATTGGGAAGAGGCCGTTTTTTGAGAAAAATAAGGGAGTGAATTCCGCTTACATCCAAATTAGAGCGTTTTATAGTGAAAATAAGGGAATGAATTCCGCTTAAGCTGCTGAAAATACTTCATTTTAAGGTTTTTTAGGTGTTTAGACGGAAATACTCTGTTTATTTCAGACCATTTTCGGTGTTTTTTCTGAATAGGCGGAATTTCTCCGTTTATATGTGTGGTTAAATGTCCTTCATAAGGGCGATGAAGGACAAAGTTGAGTGTAACTGCTATAGAAATGTCCTTCATAAGGGCGATGAAGGACATAACTCAGCGAAAATGCTAGAGAAATGTCCTTCATAGGGGCGATGAAGGACATAACTCAGTGAAAATGCTAGAGAAATGTCCTTCATAGGGGCGATGAAGGACATAACTCAG
>NZ_WKKI01000069.1 GCF_009674805.1 Metabacillus lacus
TAACCGGAAATTCTACCCTTAAATCGCCCCAAAAAAGGTCAAAATGACAGTTAAGCGGAAATCTTCCGCTTAACTAGATGTTACCTCAGCGCGGGGTAACACTGCTGCTCTTCAGCCACCTCTGTACCATGGGAGCTTCTCAACCGTTTTTGAAAGTTTACGGGTAGAAAAAATTACAAAAATATTGAAAATGTTGAAAGCCTTGTCTGTCAATAATGAAAGCGGATACAAATTAATTGATTAATCTAAATTATCAAACAATTCTAAAAAATAGTATTGACTAGTGTAAAAAATGGGCGTAAGATAGGCTCAACTAAAGGTTGCAAGACAAAAATGAATCATGAACAAAGCTGTTGCATGGTTCTTTTTTTACAAAGTGAATTTAACCATTTAAAGCGGTTTTACTTTAACTGAGAGGTGTGCGTAACAATGGCAGAACAGTGGATCTTTCTAAACGATGAATTTGTGAGGAAAGAGGATGCAAAAATATCAGTATATGATCACGGCTTCCTCTATGGTGACGGCGTTTTTGAGGGAATACGTGTTTACAGCGGCAATATTTTTAAAATGGAAGAACATATGGAGAGGCTCTATCAATCAGCTAAATCCATTATGCTCAATATTCCATACTCCACTGAGGAGCTGACGAAGCTAACGATCGAAACTGTTAAAAAGAATGGACTGGAGAACGCCTATATCAGGCTTGTCATCTCCAGAGGAATAGGGGATCTTGGACTGGACCCGTATAAATGCCTGAAAGCAAACGTGGTGATTATTGTTGAACCGCTCGCCATTTTTCCGGAGCATCTTTATGAATCAGGGATTGATATCATCACAGTGCCTACAAGAAGAAACCGGCCGGATGTGCTCAGCCCAAAAGTAAAATCTTTAAACTACCTGAATAATGTGCTAGTACGGATTGAAGCGCACCTGGCTAATGTCAGTGAAGCGCTTATGCTGAACGATCAGGGCTATGTTGCAGAGGGTTCAGCGGACAACGTATTTATTTTAAAGAAAAACAAACTCTTGACGCCTCCCGGCTATGTCGGGGCTCTGGAAGGAATTACCCGGAACGCTATCATAGATTTAGCAACAGAGCTTGGTTATGAAGTGAAGGAAGAACCTTTTACCAGGCATGATGTTTATACAGCAGATGAAGTATTTTTAACAGGAACTGCAGCTGAGGTAATAGCGGTAATTAAAGTGGATGGAAGAGTCATCGGAGAGGGAAGACCTGGGAAACATACAAACATTCTTTTAGAAGCTTTTAGAAAGCTTGTAGTAAAAGACGGTGTCCCGACAGGGGTACTAAATAAAAATTTGCATGTCAGTTAAATGATGATAAAAGCGTTGAAGAGGATAAGTAAATTGCGGTTAAAGCATCTACAGAGAGCCGGTCATGGTGGAAGCCGGCGGTGTTCCCGCAGTTGAACTCCCCTCTAAGCGCCGGTTTGAAATAACAGTAAAACCGGCCGGGTGGATTTACAATCAGCACCCGTTATCAAAACGGGCAGCAGGGCTGTCCATAAGGTGATGACAAAATCACGAAAAAGGGTGGTACCGCGTAGAGAGCTTCTTCGCCCCTTTGAATGGCAATTTACAATTGTGATTCATAGGAGTGTGGGAGCTTTTTTATATATCTGCAAGCAGAGCATTTTTTCTGCCAAACAGGGAAGCTTGATTGCTGCAGAAATTTGAAAAAGGGAGGCTGAATCATGGAAGCAAATGTACAATTGGAGAAAGCCGCAGCCAAATGTACAAGTAGAATGACGGGAGCTATGATGCTGATTGAAGCATTGAAGAGGGAGAAAGTAGAGATGATTTTCGGGTATCCCGGAGGTGCTGTTCTGCCAATTTATAATATGCTTTATGACTCAGGGCTGTTTCATATTCTGTCCAGGCATGAGCAGGGAAGCATTCACGCAGCAGAAGGTTATGCACGAGTATCCGGAAAACCGGGGGTGGTCCTTGCAACATCGGGCCCGGGGGCAACAAATCTGGTTACAGGGATAGCAGATGCCATGATTGATTCACTTCCTCTTGTGATCTTTACAGGCCAGGTTGCTTCAAGTGTGATTGGCTCTGATGCATTTCAGGAAGCAGATATCTTAGGCATTACCATGCCAATTACAAAGCACAGCTATCAGGTGAGATCAGCAGCTGAACTACCCCGTATCGTAAAAGAAGCTTTTCATCTTGCATCAACTGGCAGGCCTGGACCTGTATTAATTGATATACCAAAAGACATTGCAGTTGAAGAAGGGGAATTCAATTACGATCAGGAGATTTCACTTCCGGGCTATTCGCCGGAGACAAAACCTAATTACCTTCAGATTCGAAAGCTGGTTGAAGCTCTCGGCAATGCTAAAAAGCCCGTTATTCTGGCTGGAGCAGGAGTGCTCTTTTCAAAAGGGTCACAGCAGCTCCGTGAATATGCAGAACAGCAGAATATTCCGGTTGCGCATACGCTGCTTGGGCTTGGCGGCTTTCCTGCAGATCACGAATTGTTTTTAGGCATGGCCGGCATGCATGGTACATATGCAGCAAATATGGCCCTTTATGAGTGCGATCTGCTCATTAGTGCGGGAGCAAGGTTCGATGACAGGGTTACCGGAAATTTAAAGCATTTTGCGAGAAATGCTGTTATTGCCCACATTGATATTGATCCTGCAGAAATAGGAAAAAACATTCCTACTCACATCCCGCTTGTCGGAGATGCAAAAGAGATTCTCTCAGAGCTGATTGCTCAAAATGGAAAAAAGGGCAATAGAGATGACTGGAGGGAAAAGCTTTCGGGATACAAGCGTGATTACCCTCTCTGGTATGTGTCAGGGGAGGGTGTTCTAAAGCCACAGGAAGTTATTGAAAAAACGGCTCTTCATACCGGGGGCAATGCCATTGTCACAACTGACGTAGGCCAGCATCAAATGTGGGCCGCCCAGTACTACCCTTTTGATACGCCTGGAAAATGGGTCACTTCGGGAGGGCTGGGAACCATGGGCTTTGGTCTCCCGTCAGCTATTGGTGCACAGCTGGCTAATCCAAAAGCAGATGTCATTGCAATAGTCGGGGACGGAGGCTTTCAAATGACACTTCAGGAGCTTTCGGTTATTAAAGAATTGAATCTGCCGGTTAAAATTCTTCTCTTAAATAATAAGTCTCTCGGCATGGTCAGACAATGGCAGGAAATTTTCTATGAAGAGCGCTATTCACACTCTGTGTTTTCATCACAGCCTGACTTTATCCAGCTTGCAAGTGCATACGGCATGAAAGGCGTGCAAATCTCCAAAAAGGAGGAGCTGGATACCACGCTGAAGGAGGCCTTGACCGCAAAAGAGGCCGTTTTAATAGAAGTAAGGGTGTGTGAAGAAGAAAATGTATTCCCAATGATTGCACCAGGTAAAGGGCTGCACGAAATGGCAGGAGTGAGTCCATGAAAAGAATTATCACCGTTACTGTAAATAATAGATCAGGTGTACTAAACAGAATAACAGGTCTTTTTACCAAAAGGCACTTTAACATCGAAAGCATTACAGTTGGGGCGACAGAAGATCCCGCTATATCAAGAATGACTTTTATTCTTCGCGTACAGGAAGAAAAGGATGCGGAGCAGGTAACAAAACAGCTGAACAAACAGATAGATGTTTTAAAAGTGGAGGATATAACAGAATCATCGCTGGTGGCAAGAGAACTGGCATTAATAAAGGTTGCTTCAAAGCCTTCGACATTTATGGAGCTGCGGAGTCTCATAGATCCTTTCCGTGCCAGCATTGTTGATTCAAGCAGAGAAAGCATGGTAGTCCAGGTCACTGGGGAATCGGGAAAGATTGAGGCTTTAATAGATTTACTCAGGCCCTACGGAATTATCGAGATAGCTAGAACAGGCACAACAGCTTTCAAGAGAAGTACACAAAGAAGCAGCGCGGGGGATCAGTCGCTGTCACTGGTTTGAAAATTTTTAAAAGAGGAGAGGATTTGGGTGGCAAAGGTTTATTATAACGGAGATGTAAACGATGGGGCATTGGCAGGAAAAAGAGTGGCGGTGATTGGCTATGGCTCACAGGGCCATGCACATGCATTGAATTTAAAAGAAAGCGGAGTAGAAGTTGTGGTAGGTGTAAGAAAAGGAGCATCTTTTGATAAGGCAGCTGCTGACGGACATGTGGTTGTAAGCGTTGAAGAGGCGGCATCTTCTGCAGACGTCGTGATGGTCCTGTTACCTGACGAACAGCAGCAAAAAGTATATGAGGCAGAAATTCGCCATACACTGTCACCCGGAAAAGCGCTTGTATTTGCTCATGGATTCAACATTCACTTTCATCAGGTGCAGCCTCCAAAGGATGTGGATGTGTTTCTTGTAGCGCCAAAAGGTCCCGGCCACCTTGTAAGAAGAACGTTTACAGAAGGAGCAGGCGTACCTGCACTGTTCGCTGTTTACCAGGATGTTTCAGGAAATGCAAGGGAACTGGCACTGGCCTATGCAAAAGCGATTGGATCAGCAAGAGCAGGCGTTCTGGAAACGACATTTCAAGAAGAAACAGAAACCGACTTGTTCGGTGAACAGGCCGTCCTGTGCGGAGGGTTGACTTCTTTGGTAAAAGCCGGTTTTGAAACGCTGACAGAAGCGGGCTATCAGCCTGAAGTTGCCTACTTCGAGTGTTTGCATGAACTCAAGCTGATTGTAGATTTAATGTATGAAGACGGTTTATCGGGAATGAGATATTCTATTTCAGATACTGCTCAGTGGGGAGATTTTGTATCAGGGCCGCGTGTCATTGATGATCGGGTGAAACAAAGCATGAAAGAAGTACTTGCAGATATTCAAAACGGCAAATTTGCCAAGGAATGGATATTGGAAAATCAAGCAAACAGGCCGCAGTTCCTGGCTATCAACAACAGAGAAGGAAAGCACCAGATAGAGCAGGTAGGGGAGGAACTTAGAAAAATGATGCCATTCGTGAAGCAAAAATCACGGGAGGCGGTGGCGTCAGGTGCAAAGAGTTAATATTTTTGATACAACGCTCAGAGACGGCGAGCAGTCTGCAGGAGTCAGCTTGAATCCTTATGAAAAGCTTGAAATTGCCAAACAGCTGGAGAAGCTTGGAGTGGATATCATGGAAGCAGGATTTCCCGCTTCTTCAAAGGGAGACTTTCATGCTGTGAAGGAAATTGCCGGGCAGATCAGGAGCCTGTCTGTCACCGGGCTCGCCCGGTCTGTACAGGGAGATATTGATGCTGCGTGGGAAGCGCTCAAAGAAGGAGCATATCCGAGAATTCACTTGTTCCTGGCAACTTCAGATATTCATATGCAATACAAACTAAAAATGACGCCGCAGCAGGTTATAGAAACAGCCGTTGCTTCCGTTCACTATGCTTCACAGTTATTTCCCGTCATTCAGTGGTCAGCAGAGGATGCATGCAGAACAAAGCTTCCCTTCCTGGCAGAAATTGTAGAGAGGGTGATTTCTGCAGGAGCTACAGTCATTAATATACCTGATACTGTAGGCTATATCAGCCCGGCGGAATATGGGAAAATCTTTTCATATTTGAAAGAGAATGTGCCCAATATCCACAAAGCGGTGTTGTCCGCACACTGTCATGATGATCTGGGAATGGCAACTTCCAATTCGCTGGCTGCGATACAGCATGGTGCAGGACAGGTAGAATGCACTGTTAACGGAATTGGTGAAAGAGCCGGGAACGCATCACTGGAGGAAATAGCCGTGTCTCTTCATATAAGAAAGGACTACTATCGGGCTGAAACAGCTATCAAGCTGGAAGAAATTAAGAAAAGCAGTGATCTTGTAGGAAAGCTGACCGGAATGGTCGTGCCGCCAAATAAAGCTGTTGTAGGGAGAAATGCATTTGCGCATGAGTCCGGCATTCACCAGGACGGTGTACTGAAAGAGAAAACAACCTATGAAATTATTACACCTCAGCTGGTAGGTGTAAATGAAAATTCTCTTGTTCTGGGCAAACATTCAGGAAGACATGCTTTTGGGAAAAAGCTGATGGAGCTCGGCTTTGACCTTCAAAAAGAAGAACTGAATCAGCTTTTTTCTATCTTCAAGAAACTCTCAGAGAAAAAGAAAGAATTTTCGGATGAAGATATAACGGCCCTTGTGTTTGATGAAAAGTTTTCTAATGGAGAGGCGGCGTTTGAACTCCTTTCCCTGCAGGTTCACTATGGAAGCAGCGGAGTTCCGGCAGCATCTGTTACATTGAAATCAGACAAAGGAATGATTGCTGAAGCAGCAACAGGCGGCGGAAGTGTTGAAGCCATTTATGCCACTCTCGAAAGATGCACAGGTGTCAAGATAGATTTGCTGGACTACCGGATTCAATCCAATGGAGGCGGAAAGGATGCTTTTGCACAGGTTTTCGTCAGAATTTCGATGTTTGATAAGGAAATAAGCGGAAGAGGTATTGCCCAGGATGTTCTTGAAGCATCTGCAAAGGCTTATCTGCACGCAGTAAACAAATATTATGTAAAGTTTGAGAACAGCGAAGGTTTGAAAGCAACCATTTAATCTGTAGGAAAGGGTGTTGACTGTGAAAAAGAAAATTGCCATGCTTCCCGGAGACGGCATTGGAGTTGAAGTGGCTGAGGCAGCTGCAATTGTCCTGAAAGCAATTGAACAGCAATTTGGCCATGCTTTTGAAATGGAAATCGGGCTGATTGGCGGAAGTGCGATTGATGACTCTGGAAACCCGCTTCCTGAAGAAACATTGAAACTTTGCAGGGAGTCAGATGCAATTTTTCTTGGTGCCGTCGGCGGGCCGAAATGGGATTCAAATCCTGTAGGTCTGCGCCCGGAAACAGGACTGCTTGGACTTAGAAAAACGCTGAATCTATTTGCAAATATCAGGCCGGTTAAAACCTACAGTAGCCTTGCCGCCTGCTCTCCGCTTAAACACGAGGTGCTTCAAAACGTTGATATGGTGATTGTAAGGGAGTTAACGGGAGGACTGTATTTCGGAAAACCGAGTGAAAGAGGGGGAAGACCTGGAGAAGAAGATGTGGTCGATACTCTCTATTATAAGAGGAGCGATATGCAAAGGCTGATAAAAGCGGCATTTGATCTGGCTTCTGTCAGAGGAGGCCATGTGACTTCTGTTGATAAGGCAAATGTGCTGGAATCCAGCAGAATGTGGAGAGAGGTAGCCGAAGAAACTGCTGATATCTTCAAAGATATTCCATTGAACCATATGCTTGTTGATCATGCGGCGATGCGGATCATCAGCTCCCCTTCTTCGTTTGATGTACTGGTTACAGAAAACATGTTTGGAGATATTCTAAGCGATGAGGCAGCAATGGTCACAGGTTCACTCGGCATGCTGCCGTCTGCATCTTTTTCCGAGCAGGGACTTCATATGTATGAACCTGTGCATGGATCAGCACCTGATATCGCAGGAGAAAATCTGGCAAATCCAATCGGGGCCATTCTTTCAGCAGCCATGATGCTGCGTCACTCTTTTTCCATGGAAGAAGAAGCAGCAGCCATTGAAAATGCCGTAGAGCAAGTGCTGAAGTCCGGAGTAAGGACACGTGATTTGGCTGGGGGAGGAGAAACATACCTTACAACTTCCGAAATGACGAAGGAAATTGTCAATGCTCTTGGAGATGATTTTGCTATTCATCAAATCATGGAAGCTTATGCGTAAAGCTGATTGCCGGGAGGATCTAAAAGTATGAAGCCAAGAACAATCGTTGAAAAAATTTGGGACCGGCACCTTGTGGCAAGCGAGACCGAAAAGCCGGATCTCCTGTATATTGATCTGCACCTGATTCATGAAGTAACATCTCCACAGGCTTTCGAGGGAATAAGGGAAAAAGGCAGAAAAGTAAGAAGGCCGCATCTTACCTTTGCGACAATGGATCACAATATTCCAACGATAAACAGGTTTCAAATAAATGACAAAACTTCACTGCAGCAGATTTCTGCATTGGAGAGGAACTGCCGGGAATTTCAAGTGCCGCTTGCGGATTTAAACAGTGAAGATCAGGGGATCGTCCATGTAATCGGCCCAGAGCTGGGGCTGACTCTGCCGGGTAAAACAATTGTCTGCGGAGACAGCCATACATCTACACATGGCGCGCTCGGCGCCCTTGCTTTTGGAATCGGCACAAGTGAAGTTGAACATGTCCTCGCTACCCAGACATTGTGGCAAAGCAAACCGAAAACGCTGGAGATAAGGGTAGAAGGAAAACTCCAGCCAGGTGTCGCAGCCAAAGATGTTATCCTTCATATTATCTCCAAGCACGGAATCGGCTTTGGGACCGGGCATGTGATTGAATTTACCGGAGAAGTCATCAGAGCGCTTTCGGTCGACGAAAGAATGACAATCTGCAATATGTCTATAGAAGCGGGAGCAAAAGCAGGATTGATTGCTCCTGATGAGAAAACCTTTCAATATATCAGCGGACGAAAATATGCTCCCAAAGGAGAAGAGCTTGAAGCAGCTATAAAAGAATGGAGTCTGCTCGCAACAGATAAGGGGGCAAAATACGATGAGTCCATTCTGATTGACGGAGAAAAAATAGAGCCCATGGTTACCTGGGGAACAAATCCGGCAATGGCTGCAGGAATCTCCGGCAGTGCGCCTGCAATGGAGGAAGAAGAAAATCGTGCAGAGCTGGAACGTGCCTTGCATTATATGAATCTATCGCCGGGCACCCCAATGGAGGAAATAGAAGTACAGCATGTGTTTATCGGTTCCTGTACAAATTCACGTCTCTCAGATTTAAGAGCGGCAGCGGAAGTAGTGAAAGGAAAACGGGTTTCTCCAAGGGTCACTGCGATAGTTGTTCCTGGTTCTCAAAGAACTAAAAGGGAAGCAGAAGAAGAAGGGCTGGCTGACATCTTTATTGAAGCGGGTTTTCAATGGCGGGATTCCGGCTGCAGCATGTGCCTCAGCATGAATGATGATGTTGTTCCCCCTGGAGAACGCTGTGCATCTACCTCCAACAGAAACTTTGAAGGCAGGCAGGGCAAAGGCGCCAGAACTCATCTCGTAAGCCCTCCTATGGCTGCAGCAGCTGCTCTATATGGGAAGTTTACAGATGTCCGGGAGCTATATGGTGCCAAACTTTTCACATAAGGAGTTGATGGATTCATGCAGGCTTTCAAAAAGCACAGGGGCAAGGCAGTGTTGCTCGACCGTGAAAATGTTGATACTGATCAAATCATTCCCAAGCAATTTTTAAAAAGAATTGAAAAAACCGGCTATGGCAGATTTGCATTTCACAATTGGCGCTACTTGGAAGATGGTTCCGCCAATCCGGCTTTCGAGCTGAATGCTCCACAAGCGAAGAATGCAACCATCCTGATTGCAGGTGAAAATTTCGGATGCGGATCTTCCAGGGAGCATGCGCCCTGGGCGCTGCAGGATTACGGGTTTCAAGTTGTAATAAGCGAAAGCTTCGCTGATATTTTTCATCAAAACTGTCTGAAAAACGGACTTCTTCCTGTAGTGCTTGGCAAAGAGGAGATCAGAGGGCTGAAGTCATACGCAAAGGCGGGAAAACTAAGCTTTGAGGTTGACCTGGAAAATCAGTTCGTCCAGGGGGAACAAGGACAGAAATGGACATTTACAATAGACCCTTACTGGAAGAATATGCTGATAAACGGCTATGATGAAATAGATATCACCCTTCAGTACGAAGACAGCATATCATCATACGAATCTGCCAATGGGAGACAGGCTTCTGGATAGCGGCCTGTCTCCCTTGCTTGTTTTCCAGAAAAACGATTGGTAAACTGAAACAAATGGTCCAATGGAGTGGTAGTAAATGAACAATGACAGAAAAGACAATATCATTCAGTTCCCTCATCTGAAGGAACGCTTTATAGATAAAGGGATGCTATCGCTGAAAAGCAAAAACTACAGGCAGGCACTGGACTTTTTTTCAGAGGCTAAAAAGCTTGATGAGGATACTGCTGAGATTCATCTTGGAATCGCTCTGTGCCTTATGGAGCTTGGACAGCTAAGAGAAGCAAAAGAAGTTTGCAAAAAAATGCTGAACGAAGATCTCGGACATTATTTTACAGTGCTTCAGATTTATCTGACCATTTTAATTCAGCTCAGGGAATATCCCGAGGTACAGGCAACCATTGAAGCTGTTCTTGAAGAAAATCACCTCCCTGCTGAAAGTGCAGAGCAATTTTATAAGCTGCTGGATTTCAGCCGTAAAATGAACAGCGGTGAAACGCATGACATCATTGCGGATGAAGAGGAAGAAGATGTTATGCCTGAAAGAGGCTTCGAGGAGCTTCAGATTGAAGAACAGCTCTCTTTCATTCAATCTTTAAAAGACCGTAATATTTCTCAGCACATGGTTCTGCTGCAGCATATTCTCAGCGATCCGCAGGCGCATCCTTTGCTAAAGTCAATGGTGCTTCAGCTCTTAAAAGAACATGGCATTGAAAAGGATGTTCAGGTGTTTAAATTCGGCGAAATGGTGCTGGTCAAGCCCTCCCAGCTGGAAGATGTGACAGACATGCCGTTTACAAAAAAAGTACTAAATGTACTGGAGGATATGCTTGGGAATGAGAATCCTGCTTTATATGAGGCTGTAAAAGAACTGTGGGTAAGGCATCTGTTTGTCATGTTACCCGCTTTGCCAAATCCAGCCGAAGCTAAAGTGTGGGCTGCAGCGCTTCATGCAGCAGGCTATGAAATGCACGGCATACATATTGAATCAGATGAAATACAGGAAATGTACGGAGTTCCCAGCTGGAATATCATCCAGGCAAAGAAGCGGATTTTTGAAATAGAAGAAATTTCTTATTTGTAAATGCAGCGGTATCTGTTGAAAGGATTTCATTGTATGGTATAATA
Organism: Metabacillus lacus; assembly: GCF_009674805.1. Classification (GTDB taxonomy): domain Bacteria; phylum Bacillota; class Bacilli; order Bacillales; family Bacillaceae; genus Metabacillus_C; species Metabacillus_C lacus. Next base: position 10,843 of record NZ_WKKI01000069.1, read on the forward strand.
AAATGGTTTCAATTATGATACGTGGGTCTTTATTGCTTTAAGCAAACGGGGCTCCAGGCATTCTGCAAAGACTGGTCTAAAAGTGAATGCTTTTACATAAAAGGTATATTCGTCATGGGTTTAAGTCGAGAATGGACATGTATCTCTTATGTACACCGTCCGTTCGGCAGACCGCCGCACCCTGCAGGAACATAAAATCTTCCTGCCATACCTATTGATCATGCTAAACAATATTTTATAGATTTTTGGAGGGAAACACATGTCAGTAAAATGGGAAAAACAAGAAGGCAATGAAGGCGTTCTTACGGTAGAAGTTGAAGCTGAGCAGTTTGACAACGCTCTTGACCGCGCTTTCAAAAAGGTAGTTCAGCAGGTATCCATTCCTGGATTCCGTAAAGGTAAAGTGCCTCGCAGCTTATTTGAAAAGCGTTTCGGGGTAGAATCCCTTTATCAGGATGCAATGGATATCATTCTTCCTGAGGTTTATCCGCAGGCTATTGAGGAAGCGGGAATTGATCCGATTGACCGTCCTGAGATTGATGTTGAGCAGATTGAAAAAGGAAAAAACCTTATTTTTACTGCTAAAGTAACAGTAAAGCCTGAAGTGAAGCTTGGCGAATACAAAGGCTTAGAAGTTGAAAAAGAAGATGCAGCCGTTTCCGAGGAAGAAGTGGAAAACGAACTGAAAACACTGCAAGAGCGACATGCTGAGCTTGTTGTGAAAGAAGAGGGAACAGTTGCAGAAGGCGATACAGTTGTTCTTGATTTTGACGGATATGTTGACGGAGAAGCCTTCGAAGGCGGACAAGCTGAAAACTATTCCCTTGAAGTAGGTTCAGGCTCTTTCATTCCTGGCTTTGAAGAGCAGCTTACAGGCCTTGAAACAGGAGCTGAAAAAGATGTAGAAGTGACATTCCCTGAGGAATATCACGCTGAAAATCTTGCCGGCAAGCCTGCTGTTTTCAAAGTGAAGATTCATGAAATCAAAACAAAAGAGCTTCCTGCGCTTGATGATGAATTTGCTAAAGACGCAGACGAAGAAGTAGAAACGCTTGAAGAGCTTAAAGCTAAGACAAAAGCACGCCTTGAGGAGTCCAAAAAATCAGAAGTGGAAAACAAGCTTCGCGATTCTCTAGTGGACCAGGCTTCTGACAATGCGGAAGTAGACATTCCTGAAGTGCTGATTGACAATGAAGTAAACCGCATGATGGGTGAATTCGAGCAAAGACTTCAAATGCAGGGTATGAACCTTGAGCTTTACTTCCAGTTCTCAGGACAGGATGAAGAAGCATTAAAAGCTCAAATGCAGGAAGATGCTGCAAAGCGTGTGAAGTATAATTTAACACTTGAAGCAATCGCGAAAGCTGAAAACTTGGAAGTTTCTGACAGCGATGTGGAAGAAGAGCTGAATAAAATGGCTGAAATGTACAATATGCCAATCGAGAACATCAAACAGGCTCTTGGTTCTGTAGACGGTCTGAAAGAAGACTTAAAAATTCGCAAAGCAATTGATTTTCTTGTGGAAAATAGCAAGGCTGCTGCATAATAATAGATATAGGCAAGGCGCGACTTTGATCGTGCCTTGTTTTATAATAGTTTTTTTTCTCTATATTTAGGGTAGTATATAACCATCACATACCTATTTCTGAAACCATCAATACATAACCTCGGCAGTTTATAGCAGTACGCAGTTCGTATTATTACCCGTTGCCCTTAACTTATGGTAAAATGCAGTACATATTCAATTCGATTAATAAATAAGCAGCAGCAGCTGCCCCCTGCATGGTGAGCCTGTACAAGTTTATGGAAATAGAAAACACAACGATGACGGTGTTCTTTTTGTCATACATTTTTCTAGCTGTCTTGAGCTTGCACAGTCATATACTGGGGAAATTTCTCGCAAAGAGATAAAGATACAAGGGGTGAAAGTATGTTCAAATTTAATGACGAAAAAGGTCAGCTGAAGTGTTCATTCTGTGGGAAAACTCAAGACCAGGTTCGTAAGCTAGTTGCGGGTCCGGGTGTTTATATATGTGATGAGTGTATTGAATTATGTACTGAAATCGTCGAGGAAGAGCTTGGAACGGAAGAGGAAGTTGAGTTTAAGGATGTTCCAAAACCAAAAGAAATACGGGAAATTCTTGATGAGTATGTTATTGGGCAGGATCAGGCCAAAAAATCTCTGGCTGTCGCTGTATACAATCATTACAAGCGCATCAACTCCAACAGCAAGATTGATGAAGTTGAATTATCCAAGAGCAACATTGCAATGATTGGACCGACAGGAAGCGGTAAAACATTGCTTGCTCAAACGCTTGCCCGTATTCTGAATGTTCCTTTTGCCATCGCAGATGCTACTTCTCTGACAGAAGCAGGCTATGTAGGCGAAGATGTTGAAAACATTCTTCTTAAGCTGATTCAGGCAGCAGACTATGATGTTGAAAAAGCTGAAAAAGGTATCATCTACATTGATGAAATTGATAAAGTAGCCCGTAAATCTGAAAATCCTTCTATTACAAGGGATGTATCAGGTGAAGGGGTGCAGCAGGCATTGCTGAAAATTCTTGAAGGAACTGTGGCAAGTGTTCCGCCGCAGGGAGGAAGAAAGCATCCTCATCAGGAGTTTATTCAAATCGACACAACCAATATCCTCTTTATTTGCGGAGGAGCGTTTGATGGCATCGAGCAGATTATCAAACGCCGTCTTGGCAAAAAGGTAATTGGATTCGGTTCTGATAACAAGCATGAAGATTTGGATTCTAAAGTACTATTGTCTAATGTTCTGCCTGAAGATCTTCTGAAATTTGGTTTGATTCCTGAGTTTATCGGGCGTCTTCCTGTCATTGCGAGCCTGGAGCCGCTTGATGAAGAAGCGCTTGTTGAAATCTTGACCAAACCAAAGAATGCACTTGTGAAACAATATCAAAAAATGCTTGATCTTGATGGAGTTGAACTGGAGTTTGAAGACGGCGCCCTTCTGGAAATTGCGAAAAAAGCAATTGAAAGAAAAACTGGTGCCCGCGGACTTCGTTCCATTATTGAGGGAATCATGCTGGATGTTATGTTTGACCTGCCATCCCGCGATGATATTACCAAGTGTACCATTACCGGAGAAACAGTTAGTGATAAGTTCCCTCCAAAGCTGATGCTTGAAGATGGAACAGTCATTAGTGAAGATACAAAAACATCTGCATAATGAAAAGCCTGCCGAATTTGCGGCAGGCTTTTTTATGTGCGCCCGGCATGGGTGCAGTCTATAGGGTGCAAGTCCCGAGCCATGAAGGCGGTAGTAGTGGTTAGCTTAAC
>NZ_WKKI01000070.1 GCF_009674805.1 Metabacillus lacus
AATTGAACCGCCGTATACCGAACGGTACGTACGGTGGTGTGAGAGGTCGGGGGTTAGTCACCCCCTCCTACTCGATTATGAGCGGGTCAACTGCTGGGGCAGACGAAGGTAATGAATTTTACGATTGCCAATAAAAACTAAATGCCGCCGCCAACGTTTATTCCAACTCATCCTCGGAGATACTACCTATCATCAGACATTGCTTCATTGAACAGTCATGACAGCAAATTTACATACACACTATGTAGCGGGAGGGACCTCCAATGAGTTGGACCAGCATAGCTTTATTTATTCAATTATTCTTTGGCATTATCATCGGGCTTTATTTCTGGAACCTGTTAAAAAGCCAGAGAACCCAAAAAGTTTCAATAGATCGTGAGTCAAAGAAAGAAATGGAACAGCTTCGCAAGATGAGAGCTATTAAGCTTTCGGAGCCTTTAGCCGAAAGGGTAAGACCTAGATCCTTTTCAGATATAGTCGGCCAGGAGGATGGAATTAAAGCTTTAAAAGCAGCACTGTGCGGACCTAATCCGCAGCATGTGATTGTTTACGGTCCTCCCGGTGTGGGCAAAACAGCTGCCGCCAGGCTGGTACTTGAGGAAGCAAAGAAAGTTAGTAAGTCTCCATTTAAGGAAAGTGCGGTCTTCATCGAACTGGATGCAACAACAGCAAGATTTGATGAAAGAGGAATAGCGGATCCGCTGATCGGGTCTGTTCATGATCCTATTTATCAAGGAGCCGGCGCAATGGGGCAGGCAGGTATTCCCCAGCCAAAGCAGGGCGCTGTCACACATGCGCATGGCGGTGTTCTGTTTATAGATGAAATTGGAGAGCTTCATCCTATACAAATGAACAAACTTCTAAAAGTGTTGGAAGACAGAAAAGTGTTTTTGGAAAGTGCATATTATAATGAAGAAAATACTTCAATACCGAATCATATTCATGATATATTTCAAAACGGGCTTCCTGCAGACTTCAGATTAATTGGAGCCACAACCAGAACGCCGAACGAGATTCCGCCTGCCATCAGATCCAGATGTGTGGAAGTCTTCTTTAGAGATCTGGAGCAGGAAGAGCTGGAAATCGTGGCGTCCAAAGCTGTGAAAAAGTTGAATATGGAAGCCGGCAGTGAGGCATTGCAGATATTGACTAATTACGTGAGAAACGGACGGGAAGTTGTCAATATGATGCAAATTGCTGCAGGGATGGCCATTACAGAAGAACGTCAGGAAGTGAAGGTTGGAGATATTGAATGGGTGATTCAATCAAGCCAGCTTACTCCAAGATATGAGAGAAAAGTGCTGCCTGAACCAAAAGTAGGTCTGGTAAACGGCCTGGCTGTTTTTGGCCCTAACTCAGGAGCATTATTGGAAATAGAAGTCACCGTCATTGCTGCACAAAAGGAAAAAGGAACAATCAATATCACTGGCATCGTCGAAGAAGAAAGCATCGGTGATAAAGGAAAATCTATCAGAAGAAAAAGCATGGCAAAAGGGTCGATTGAAAATGTTATGACTGTTTTAAGGTCTATGGGGATTTGTGCTTCAGATTATGATATTCACGTTAACTTTCCCGGAGGCGTTCCCATTGACGGCCCTTCTGCAGGAATCGCAATGGCAACAGGCATTTTTTCAGCCATTCACAGAATTCCGATCAGCAATAAAGTAGCAATGACTGGTGAAATCAGCATTCATGGAAATGTAAAACCAATTGGCGGTGTGATACCTAAGATTAAAGCAGCCAAGCTGGCAGGTGCTGAAACAGTGATTATACCGGAGGAAAATCTTCAGTCAATTATGAGCGAGATTGATGGAATCAACATCATTCCAGTCACTCATTTGCAGGAAGTGTTTGATCTTGCACTGGTCAATCCTCCATCAGAATCAAAAGAAAATCTGAATATAAGCTCACCGCTTCCTTTTATCAATCAGGAATCTGTGTAAGGGGCCTTTCCTGGGCCCTTTTTATATTGGCTTTCTGCAGAGTGCCGCTGAAAATACTTGCTTGCCGGAGCTCTTTGGACCTGTGTTTTGTGATGAATTGGCGGAAAACAGCCTACTTCAAGAAGACGATGCATAAGATAAATAAACTGCCGCATTTACTTTTTCAAAGGGAGTGTAACGGGTATACTACCTACATGACGGTAAATTAGACAGTGTGATAAGAATAGGATAGAATTGTACAAGGACAAAAACCCGGTATGCAACAATTGTTCAAACTAAAAGTCGCGGAGGTGCACGTCTTATGGCAAATTCAGAAGAATTGATTGTTCCCCTCCTTCCATTAAGAGGTCTGTTAGTTTATCCTACGATGGTCCTTCATTTGGATGTGGGCAGGGATAAATCTGTTCAGGCACTCGAGAAAGCAATGATGGATGATCAGATGATTTTTTTATCTACTCAAAAAGAAATATCTATAGATGAACCGGCAAGGGAAGATATTTACGATATTGGAACTCTGACAAGAATCAAGCAAATGCTCAAGCTTCCAAACGGAACCATTCGAGTGCTGGTGGAGGGAATTAACAGAGCGGAAATTCAGGATTTTCGCGAGCATGAAGATCATACAACGGTAAAGCTTTCAGTGATTGAGGAGCGGGAACTGAAGGATATTGAAGATGAAGCTTTAATGAGAACAATGCTTGAATACTTCGAGCAGTACATAAAGCTTTCCAAAAAGATATCCTCTGAAACGTATGCGACAGTATCAGATATAAGCGAGCCTGGAAGAATGGCGGATATCATTGCTTCTCATCTGCCTATCAAGCTGAAAGAAAAACAGGAAATTCTTGAAACCATCGAGGTAAAAGAGCGCATTAACCATGTAATTTCAATCATTCATAATGAGAGAGAAGTGCTTCAGCTCGAAAAGAAAATCGGGCAGAGAGTAAAAAAATCAATGGAGCGGACGCAAAAGGAATACTATCTTCGTGAACAAATGAAAGCAATCCAGAAAGAGCTCGGTGATAAGGAAGGCAAGACCGGCGAAGTTTCTTCACTTACGGAAAAAATTGAAGAAGCTAATATGCCTGAACACGTGAAAGCAACGGCGTTAAAGGAACTGGAGCGCTATGAAAAAGTGCCTTCCAGTTCTGCTGAAAGCGCAGTTATCAGAAATTACATTGAGTGGCTTGTTTCCCTTCCATGGAGCAATGCAACAGAAGACCGCATAGATGTTAACATTGCGGAAGATGTTCTGAATGAAGAGCATTATGGTCTTGAAAAGGTGAAGGAGCGCGTCCTTGAGTATCTTGCAGTTCAGCAGCTGACAAATTCTTTAAAAGGGCCAATCCTTTGTTTGGCAGGACCTCCAGGAGTCGGGAAAACATCGCTTGCCAAATCTGTGGCAAAATCCCTTAACCGAAATTTCGTCAGAATTTCGCTGGGCGGTGTAAGAGATGAGTCTGAAATTCGCGGACACCGGAGAACTTATGTGGGTGCTATGCCGGGCAGAATTATACAGGGCATGAAAAAAGCTGGAACGATTAATCCGGTATTTTTGCTGGATGAGATTGATAAAATGTCCAGTGATTTCAGGGGCGATCCATCTTCGGCCATGCTGGAAGTGCTGGATCCCGAACAAAACCATAATTTCAGCGATCATTATATAGAGGAAACCTATGATCTTTCCAAGGTGATGTTTATCGCTACGGCAAATAACCTTGCGACCATACCTGGGCCATTGCGTGACAGAATGGAAATTATCACAATTGCAGGTTACACGGAAGTGGAAAAAATCCATATCGCCAAAGACCACTTACTTCCCAGACAAATGGATGAGCACGGTTTGAAAAAAGCACATCTTCAATTAAAGGAAGAGGCAGTGCAAAGCATCATTCGCTACCATACGAGGGAAGCAGGCGTCAGGGGACTGGAAAGGCAGCTTGCTGCCATCTGCCGTAAAGCAGCAAAGATGATTGTGACCAATGACAGAAAGAAAATTGTCATCACAAATAAAAACCTTCATGAATTTCTTGGAAAAGAAAAGTTCCGATACGGGCAGGCAGAGCTGGAAGATCAGGTTGGGGTAGCTACCGGCCTTGCTTATACCACAGTTGGCGGCGATACTTTATCAATAGAAGTATCTCTGTCTCCGGGTAAAGGAAAGCTGATATTAACAGGTAAACTGGGAGACGTGATGAAAGAGTCTGCACAGGCGGCGTTCAGCTATATCCGCTCAAGGGCAGAAGAATTGAACATTGATCCTGATTTTCATGAAAAGAACGATATTCATATTCATGTTCCGGAAGGTGCTGTCCCTAAAGATGGCCCATCCGCAGGCATCACAATGGCAACCGCGCTGATTTCTGCATTAACAGGGCGTACTGTCCGTAAAGAAGTCGGCATGACAGGAGAAATCACCTTAAGAGGCAGAGTCCTGCCAATTGGAGGGTTTAAGGAAAAAACATTAAGTGCCCATAGAGCCGGTTTAAAGAAAGTCATTCTTCCTAAAGATAACGAACGGGATATTGATGACATACCTGAAAGTGTCCGAAATGACCTGACCTTTATTCCTGTCTCTCATTTAGACGAAGTGTTATTACATGCATTGACAGGAGAGAAACAATGAAAGTAACGAGTTCTGAAATCGTAATAAGTGCAGTAAAACCAGAGCAATATCCACAGGGAGATTTGCCTGAAATTGCGCTGGCAGGAAGATCGAATGTAGGAAAATCTTCCTTTATCAATAAATTGCTTAACCGAAAAAATTTAGCACGCATTTCCTCCAAGCCTGGAAAGACGCAAACTCTAAATTTTTATATCATCAATGAAGTTTTGCACTTTGTAGACGTTCCCGGTTACGGTTATGCCAAAGTGTCTAAAACTGAACGGGCAGCCTGGGGAAAAATGATAGAGCAATATATGATCAATAGAGAGCAGCTCAAGGCTGTTGTTCTGATTGTGGATCTTAGACATTCCCCTTCAAATGATGATGTGATGATGTATAATTTTCTTAAGCATTACGGCATTCCGGTGATTATCATTGCTACAAAAGCAGATAAAATCCCAAAAGGTAAATGGGAGAAGCATTTAAAAGTAGTAAGAGATACGCTGGACATGGACAAATCAGATCATCTCATTCTGTTTTCCTCAGAAACAGGATTAGGGAAAGATAAGGCCTGGGCAGCCATCTCTTTATTGACAAAGCATAAATAAAAAAACCTGCCTGTAAAAAGGCAGGCCGGACGAACAAAACTCCTTTCAGGAAATCCTGAAAGGAGTTTTATTATTTCTCAACTGTTTGATTTTTACTGGATGCAGCTGTCCGATTTTTCATTGCCTTTGTCAGATAACCGCCTTTAAATGACCGGATTTCATAGGAAGAAAGAAACGCTTTAGGAGCAATTGACTCTATGATATCCAGCAGTTCAGCTTCGCGGGACCGCTTGGCAACCACATCGAGCCTGTAGCGCTCTGAATTCATTCCTTCACCTACAAAAACAGTTACGCCGAAACCGGCAGCTCTCAATGCATTGACAAGCTCCTCGCTTCTGTCCAGAAGGCTTACGTTATATGTAATATAGCCTATAGCCAGTTTTCTCTCCAGCTTTCCTCCAAGAAGCAGCCCGATGCCAAAACCGAGAACATAAGCTCCAATATTCCAAAAGTTTGTTAAATCCTGAAATACGTTTCCTACACTGAATATATAGATTGTTGCTTCCAGAAGTCCCACACCGGCTGCAGCCTTAGATTGGTTTTTTACCAGAAGAATCGTTCTCATGGTTAGGACTGGAACAAAAATAATCTGCAGGAAAAAAATCAAAAGTGCCTGAAACATAACATTATCCTTTCACGGCAGAGGTACATGCCTTTTAGAGTCCGCAATACGTGCATCTAATTCCCTGATTTTTAAAGCATTAAACCTGAATGTATATTTACCTTCTTTTTAAGAATAATAAGTAAAAACCAGTAATAATCAGGGGGATCGGCCAATATTTCTCAACAGCTGCCAACTGAGGACTGATGGATACAAGCCAGTTTACAATACCTGTGAAAAAGTAGAGAAACGTACCAAGCAGTACCAGCAGCATGCCATTTTGATAGCCTGATTTTTGTTTTGCCCCCGCAGCGAGAAGGCTGACTCCTGAAATCAGAAGAAGAGCAGCGGGAAAAGAAGGAAGCCAGCTCACTTTGCCAAGCAGCAAAAAATAGCCGCCAAAACCTGTCAAAAGCAGCCCTGGCAGTAAAAAAGCTGTATCCTTGTCTCTAAAGGAATGAAATAGGAATGCACCGCCGATAATCATGATAAAAACCTGCCAGGAGTGCTGATTTTCAAACAGCTGAAGCTCCATATTTTGTATCAGGAAATAAATGCCGGTGCCTGTCAATGCAAACGCGGAAAATGCTGAAGCTCTTCTCATAGGAAACACCTCTATATAAGTTGGTTAACTTGATGAAACAGGCTTTTTCTGGTATTGTACATGTTGGGTATTTTGATTGATTTTAAGCACTTATTTTATCTTACCATAGACTTTCATGATCTGTTCACATTTACTAAATATCACATATGTGACAGGTGGTATAATAATAGTATTGATTACAGAAATAGGGGGGTAACAAACAAATGCATATCCTCGTAGTCGGAGTAAACCATAGAACCGCCCCTGTCGAAATTCGTGAGAAGTTAAGTTTTAATGGAGACGACATCGGTGGAGCGATGACAGCGCTGAAGCATCAGAAAAGCATTTTGGAAAATATCATTGTTTCCACATGTAACAGGACTGAGATATATGCTGTTGTTGATCAGCTTCACACGGGCCGCTATTATACGAAAGCCTTTTTAGCAGATTGGTTCGGCATTGAAAAAGAGGACTTTTCTCCATTCCTAACCTTCTATGAAAATGATGGAGCGGTTGAGCATTTGTTCCGTGTAGCATGCGGACTTGATTCAATGATTTTGGGAGAAACACAAATACTTGGGCAGATTCGTTCCAGCTTTTTGCTGGCTCAGGAAGAAGAGACAATTGGGACTGTTTTTAATCACCTGTTCAAGCAGGCTGTTACGGTCGCTAAAAAAGGTCATTCCGAGACAGATATAGGAGCCAATGCAGTGTCAGTCAGCTATGCAGCTGTTGAACTGGCCAAAAAGATTTTTGGAGACTTGTCTTCAAGGGAAGTATTGATACTAGGCGCCGGTAAAATGGGAGAGCTTGCTGTTCAAAATCTCCACGGAAGCGGTGCTCAAAAAGTAACGGTATTGAACCGGACAGTTGAAAAAGCACAAAACCTTGCCTCGAAATTTAATGGTACTGCAAGAGGCATGAATGAACTGCAATGCGCTCTGGTGAATGCTGATATCTTAATCAGCTCTACAGGTGCAAATGAATACGTAGTAACAAAAGAACTGATGGAGAGTGTTTCTAAACTCCGAAAAGGGCGGCCTTTGTTCATGGTGGACATTGCAGTGCCGCGTGACCTGGATCCGGAGCTGAGCACGCTTGACAGTGTATTTTTGTACGATATAGATGATCTTGAAGATATTGTTGAGGCAAATCTTCAAGAAAGAAAAGCTGCAGCAGCAGAGATTGAACTTATGATAGAAGCTGAAATAGTGTCTTTTAAAGACTGGCTGAATATGCTCGGGGTAGTTCCAGTTATATCCGCACTGAGACAAAAAGCGCTCAGCATTCAGGCTGATACAATGGAGAGCATTGAAAGAAAGATGCCTAACCTTTCTGAACGCGAAAAGAAAGTGCTTAACAAACACACGAAAAGCATTATTAATCAGCTGCTTCGTGATCCTATCCTGAAAGTCAAGGAAATGGCCGGGGAACCTGATGCTTCCGATTCTCTCGCGTTATTTATTGATATCTTCTCTATAGAAGAAGAGGTTGAGAGACAGAAGAGCTCAGAACAAATGAAGAGAGCAGGAGAGAAGGAAGCGAAAGCAGCAATCCAGCCGATCATTTCTCTTCAGTCATAAGGGAGGAGGATACCTTATGATTGAGATGACATTAGGCAGGTTAAATGAGTTTACGATTATCCTTTATGCACTATGTGTGCTGCTTTATTTCATAGATTTTCTTCACAACAACCGGAAGGCAAACCGTGCAGCCTTCTGGTTGCTTTCTATTGTTTGGGTTTCACAAACAATTTTTTTGTTTTATGAGATGTTTGTCCTTGATCGTTTTCCGGTACTGAGCATAGGAGACGGTTTATACTTTTATACTTGGATTCTTGTTACCCTGTCACTTGTTCTAAACCGTTTTTTGCGGGTTGATTTTATTGTCTTTTTTACAAATGTTCTGGGTTTCATCATGCTGTCCATTCATACTTTTGCGCCTTCCAGGCATTACACGCCGGAAATAAGCGGGCAGCTCATTTCTGAGCTTCTGCTGATTCATATTACGATTGCAATTTTATCCTATGGAGCATTCTCGCTCTCATTCGTTTTTTCTTTGTTATACTTGATTCAATATAATTTATTAAAGAAAAAAAAGTGGGGAAAAAGGCTTCTTAGAATAGGCGATTTGGCTAAACTGGATCATATGGCATACATCCTGACAGTTATTGGCGTCCCTATGCTCCTGCTTGGTTTAATACTGGGCATTATTTGGGCGTATCTCACAGAGCCGAATTTTCACTGGTATGACCCAAAGGTTCTTGGCTCCTTCGGCATTCTCTTTGCCTATGGCTGGTATTTTTACAGCCGTATCGTGAAGGGCATGCAGGGGAAATCCATTGCCTTCTTAAACATTATCTGCTTTTTAACGGTGTTGGTGAATTTCTTCTTGCTGGGAAATTTATCCCGTTTTCATTTGTTTTCATAACACAACCTGTAATTTGGGAGGATTTTTATGCGGAAAATAGTAGTTGGCTCCAGACGAAGCAAGCTTGCACTTACACAAACCAACTGGGTGATAGATCAGTTGAAGGAGCTGGGGCTTCCTTTCCAGTTTGAAGTCAAGGAAATTGTCACTAAAGGGGATAAAATTCTTGATGTAACACTTTCAAAAGTTGGGGGAAAAGGTTTGTTTGTGAAAGAGATAGAACAGGCCATGTATGATGGGGAAATAGACATGGCTGTTCATAGCATGAAGGACATGCCGTCTTTATTGCCAGACGGCCTTGTCATTGGCTCTGTGCCGTACAGAGAGGACCACAGAGATGCCTTGATTTCAAAAGAAAAGCTTTCCCTTCAGCAGCTGCCGGCTGGTTCAGTTATCGGCACGAGCAGCCTTCGAAGAAGCTCGCAAATATTGGCGGAACGTCCTGATCTCACTATTAAATGGATACGGGGCAATATCGACAGCCGCCTTGCAAAGCTTGAGAATGGTGAATATGATGCGATTATTCTGGCTGCAGCCGGACTGTCTCGAATGGGCTGGAGCAAGGAAGTCGTGACGGAATATTTAGAGCCGGAAGTGTGTCTGCCAGCAGTGGGGCAGGGAGCTCTTGCAATTGAATGCCGGGAAAATGACACGGAGCTGCTGGAGCTGCTGGCAAGGTTCACAGATCGGAACACAGATTTAACTGTAAAAGCAGAAAGAACATTTCTGCACAAAATGGAGGGCGGCTGCCAGGTGCCTATTGCTGGATATGCGACAATAGAAAATGAGATAATAGAATTAACAGGGCTGGTAGGATCTCCGGACGGCAAAGTGATTTATAAAGAAACTGTTAAAGGAATTGACCCGCACGCTGTCGGTGAAGAGCTCTCTGAAATGCTGATTGAGCAGGGGGCAAAGGATTTGATTGCTTCGGTGAAAGAAGGGCTGGATCAGTAATGCAGCAGCAGCCGTTAAAAGGAAAAACGGTGCTGGTAACCAGAGAGCAAAGCCAAGCGGGAGCTTTGACAGAGTTAATAGAAAAAGCCGGCGGCGCTGCGGTCGCAGCGCCGCTTATTTATTTTCAGGGTATTATCAGCAGGGAAGTTTTGATGCTGATAAAAGAAGCGGCTTCATATGATTGGATAGTTCTCACAAGCATCAATGGTGTCCGCTTTTTTCAGGAATTGCTTAAGAAAGCGAGCGTGCCTGCAGAAGCACTGTCATGCGTTAAATTTGCAGCAGTAGGAAATAAGACCAAAGCAGCTCTTGAGAAAGCAGGCATCCAAGCAGATCTGGTTCCGAAAAAATTTGTTGCCGAAGAACTCGCGAAAAGCCTGATTGCCCATGCGGGGGAAGGAAGCAGGGTGCTGATTATTAGAGGAAGTCTTTCGAGATCTGTACTTCTTACTGAGCTGTCTCATGCAGGCATGAGCGCGAAAGAACTGACAATTTACAGAACCGTACATAATGAGGCTGCGGAAGAGCAAATTGGTGAATTGGTGTCTGATAAAAAACTGGATATCGCAACATTTACCAGTTCTTCCACAGTAAACAGCTTTATGGAGATCATTCATAAGCTCGGACTGCAGTCAGAACTGAATTCTATATGTTTTGCAGCGATTGGTCCAGTGACAGGCAAAACTCTTAAAAAATACGGGCTAACCTGCATTCAGCCCAATGAATATACAATGGAAGCAATGGTCAAGGAGATCATTAAAGCGGTTTCAAAGGAGGAAATATGATGAATGGACATTATAATCGCCACCGCCGCTTGAGGGTAAGCGGAAATATGAGAGCGATGGTGAGAGAAACGCATCTCCATCCAGAAGATTTTATTTATCCCATCTTTGTTCTGGAGGGTCAAAACAAGAAGTATCCTGTTGCATCCATGCCGGGGGTTTATCAGGTATCTCTCGATTATTTGAATGAAGAAATTCAGGAAGCTGTTGATCTGGGCATCAAATCTGTCATCGTGTTCGGTGTTCCTGCTGAAAAAGATGAAGTCGGATCACAGGCCTATTGTGATACCGGGATTGTTCAGCGCGCTCTTTCACAGTTAAAAGAAGCGTTTCCAGATACTGTGCTGATCGCTGATACTTGCCTCTGTCAGTACACCGATCATGGCCACTGCGGCATTGTGAAGGAAGGAAAAGTACTGAATGATCCAACTCTGCAGCTTCTGGCAGCAACAGCCGTCAGCCAGGCGAAAGCAGGCGCTGACATTATCGCTCCATCCAATATGATGGACGGATTTGTCGCAGCAATCAGGAGTGCTCTCGACGAAGCAGGCTTTGAGGATGTGCCTGTGATGTCTTACGCGGTGAAATATTCCAGCGCCTATTATGGTCCATTCAGGGATGCTGCACATAGTTCACCTCAATTCGGAGATAGAAAAACCTATCAAATGGATCCGGCCAACAGGCTGGAGGCTTTGCGGGAAGCAGAATCAGATACAGCAGAGGGTGCTGATTTCCTGATTATTAAACCTGCACTGGCTTATTTGGATATCATTCGTGATGTGAAAAATCAGCATAACCTGCCCCTCGTAGCCTATAATGTCAGCGGAGAATATTCAATGATTAAGGCAGCTGCTGAGAATGGCTGGATAGATGAGAGGGCAATCGTCCTGGAAATGCTGACAGGCATGAAACGCGCAGGAGCCGATTTAATCATTACGTATTTTGCAAAAGATGCAGCAAGATGGCTTAAAGACAATGAATAGAAAGAGGGTATAGCTATATGTCTCGCAGTTATGATAAATCAAGAAGTGCTTATCAGGAAGCGCTGAAGCTCATGCCGGGCGGAGTCAACAGTCCTGTTCGTGCATTCAAGTCTGTCCAGATGGATCCTATTTTTATGGAACAGGGAAAAGGCTCCAAGATATATGATATTGACGGCAATGAATATATTGACTATGTACTGTCATGGGGACCTCTGATTCATGGCCATTCAAATGACAGAGTGGTAGAATCCCTGAAAAAAGTCGTAGAGTCAGGAACAAGCTTTGGTGCGCCAACTGTGCTGGAAAACAAGCTGGCCAAGCTTGTTATTGACAGAGTTCCTTCTATCGAAGTAGTCAGAATGGTAAGCTCGGGTACTGAAGCCACGATGAGTGCTTTGCGGCTTGCAAGAGGCTATACAGGACGCAATAAAATTGTAAAGTTTGAAGGCTGCTATCACGGGCATGGTGATTCACTGTTGATTAAGGCAGGATCAGGGGTTGCAACTTTAGGTCTGCCTGACAGTCCTGGTGTCCCGGAAGGCATTGCAAAAAATACAATTACTGTTCCTTATAATGATCTTGAAAGCATTTCTTACGCATTTCAGCAGTTCGGAGAAGATATTGCTGGTGTGATTGTTGAACCAGTAGCTGGAAATATGGGGGTTGTGCCGCCTCAGCCAGGCTTCCTTGAAGGTCTCCGCAGCATAACGGAAGAGTACGGAGCATTGTTAATTTTTGATGAAGTCATGACAGGCTTCAGGGTGGATTATCAATGTGCTCAGGGCTACTTTGGAGTTACGCCGGATTTGACATGCCTGGGCAAAGTGATTGGAGGCGGACTGCCGGTGGGTGCTTACGGCGGCAGGGCTGAAATAATGGAAAGAGTGGCACCAAGCGGTCCGATCTATCAGGCCGGTACGTTATCAGGGAATCCTCTTGCCATGACAGCCGGATATGAAACGCTGATTCAGCTGACTCCGGAAACATATCAGGAGTTCGGGCGAAAAGCAGACATGCTTCAAGAAGGTCTTGCTAAAGCAGCTGAAAAATATGATATTCCCCACAGCCAGAACAGAGCTGGATCTATGGTTGGTTTTTTCTTTACTGATGAAGAAGTCACAAATTATGAACAAGCAAAGAGCTCCAATCTCGATTTCTTTGCTGCTTACTACAGGGAAATGGCCAACGAAGGAGTATTTCTTCCTCCGTCTCAGTTTGAAGGGCTTTTCTTATCCACAGCTCACAGTGATGAAGATATTACAAAAACTGTGGAAGCAGTAGAAAAAGCATTTTCCAAGCTTAGAGTGTAACAGCATTACCCTGTTTCCTTCATACCCGCTGATGGTGAATGTATCAGCAGCTGCGTGCTTAAATTGATTAGAACATAAGAGGAGCTCGGAATGTCCTTATTCCGAGCTCCTATTTGAATTGTTCTAAGAAGAGGTGATAAACTCTCTTTACCATAATTCAGACCGGTTAGTGTACTCTCATTGTTCAGCTGCTTCAGTTTAGGGAGACGCCTTTTCAAGCCACTATACTTAATTAAACGGAGAAACTCCACTATCATTGCATATGTATCCACAGGCCAAAAGATCAATTTAATTACCCTCTATTAATTGAAATTATAGGGGGATTTTTTATGGACGAATGCAAAAAAATCTCCTAAACTAGAAGCTAAACCCACGTTATCCGTGACTTCTAATAAAGGA
>NZ_WKKI01000071.1 GCF_009674805.1 Metabacillus lacus
AACTGCTTATTTTCTATGAAATTGAATTTATATCTGCGAGAAGTTTTTGGGACAATGTACCTGTCCCTCCGTCCCTATGGCTAAATTTTAGTGACAATTTATTCACTCCTTCATTGTTAAGTTTTTGGGTTAGCAAATTACCAACACGTTGGCCCATTTAAATCTAATCGTTGTCCGCCAGCTTCAAACCCGAAAAAGGGATTTACAGTTCCCATTTGGATGATTATAGTGGCTCAGGAGGGCAATGGACAAAGCAGCGCTCAAAAAAGCTGATACTGGTCATGTACAGGGGTCTTTATGCGTGGATGATGAAGTCCGTATATAAAAAAAGAGATCACGACTGCAACCGGAATCTCAATGGTTAAAGCTGCTTGAAGAACAGCATACAGCTCCGAATGCTGATGTTTAATTCGTAATGAACGTCTGTACGTACCAATGGTCTTCAATATCGACAAACGTAAGGTGAATTGTGACATGGGAGTCGCCTTGATACACAGCAAACCCCACTACAAACGTTCTCTCATCCTGCAGTTCATGATACCTGTATTCTAAATTTTCCATGGTTATATCTCCAGAAAAGAATTTCTGTTCATATTTGCCCTCGTCCATGTCAAAGATAAAATTCTCATTCTCTTTATCAATAGCGGCGGAAGGGGCTAGAAGTTCATCAAGCGCATCATAGTCTGAATCCTGCATGGCCTTGAAAAAAGCAAGTGACTCTTTCATGGTTTCTTCTAGGATCGCTTCTTCCTCAGGCGTAATGGTGCTTTTTTTATTAGTAGTTACTTGAGTTTCAACACCTTGAGTCCCTGTACCCGTTTTTTCATTGGTCATGTTCCCGCAGCCGCTCATCATAGTTATAGCAAAAAAACCAGTCAATAAAATTTTCTTCATGATTAATTCCCCTTTGATAATGAATTCATTTCATATGGCTCAGTGTACTCAGTGTCGGCTGATTGAAAATGGTGCATCATTGTCCCTTTGTCTATATAAAACGCCTCGACTTGTAAGGCCTTCTTGTCTTGATTCATCCCGAATATGAGTTGCAAATCAACATTTCCCCGGCTAACCAATTCCGTATCGAATGTTGCTTTTGTAGAATTATTATAGGAATGAATCGTTTCTCCGGCGTACTTTGAAACCTTGATGAAATATTCTACTTCGCCTGACTCATTCGGAATCACCTCAAATCTGTTGCTCCCAATCATCTTTATTAATTCTTCTTCACTCATCCCTACTTGAAAATAATTCTTTATAAATTCAAGATCCTTCAAGATGGTTGCATGGTGCTTTATGGGCTTGATAGGCTGACCTGGCGTCCCTGCCTGATCATTCAACAGCAGGATAATAGATAAGCCGAATACGAGCACTGTTGAAAGAACTGCTATAAGGCGTTGGAGCTGACGCAACCTTATGAAGGGTTTCTTCGATTTTATTCCTACAGTTTTATTAAGAATGTTTCTCCTTTCATGATGGGAGATCGTAATGTCCTTATATATGGCCTTATCTAAGTGTTCTTTTACACGGTTAAATTCGGAACTCATAAATGACCATCTCTCCTTTCTATTTCCGCTTTAAGGAGTAATTTTCCGCGTCGTAATCTTGTTTTGACTGTCTCCGCATTCAATTGTGTAACTTCACTGATTTCCGTTATTTTTAATTCCTCATAGTAGTACAGGTAGAGAACTTCCCTATATTTTTTAGGCAATTCCAAGAGCGTTTTTGTAACCAGGGTATGGTTGTCCTTTTTCAATAAAATGGATTCTGGCGTTTCAAATGTAGGAAGTAGCTGTTCCTCTTTAAAGGGGTGAAAATTCAAGAAAAACCGCTTTCTCATCACATCCTTGCAGTGGTTGATCGTGATCCTATAAATCCACGTTTTATAGGATGATTTTCCTTGAAAAGTGGCTATGTTGTTATAGCATTTTATAAAAACATCCTGAACAATGTCCTCCGCCATTTTCATATCCCTCACATACGTAAAGGCGACCCTCTTTACCATATCACCGTATAAGTCTACTAATTTTATAAAAAACTCTTCTTCTGAGAGCAAGTTGAATTCTATGGCTTCCTCACGATCCGTCATTCTTTCACTCCCCTTAAAACCAATTCAATCCTTAGACGCATCATCAACTGGATTGTTTCATATTGAATGATTTATTTTTTAAAAGGCTGTTTTCGTAAAAATTGTGCTAAAATAGTTAAATGGAATTTATTTACTATTTTACTTCTAATAACATATTTTTGGAACTTGGAAAGATGGAGAGATGAAAAACCTGTTAATTGTTTTCAGTATTATCCTTGTTTTAACGGGTTGTGGACAGGCAAAAGGTACTGTAACTGGTGGTAGTAACGAGTTATCGAAGGATCAGAGGAACAAAGATATGCTTACTAACGAAGAAATTGTCAACGCGTTAGAAGGTAAAGGAGTTACCCTTGATTTTGTTAGGAAGCGTGTCGAAAAATATTTTTTTGGCAACCCACCAACGGGTTAAACCGTTGATAAATCAACATTTATAGAGGGTGGCGTAACATTCATTGAACCAGACTGAATGTGTACACCCTCTAATATGTTAATAAATCCGCCTCGTATCAGAGCAACTTAAGGTTAGGTCTAAGCTCAGTCGCTCTTACAGTTCCTAAAGCTTTAGTCTAACATTTCCTCTAACTTATCTAGTTCAATCACCAATGGTTCGTCATATCCCTCTGCTAAGGTTGTTTCAAAGTAGGCTTTTACAGCTCCTTTAATTGTTGTATCCCTGCTTCCATTTTCCTCTAAAGCATTCAATCGCTTCAATAGCGTAGTAAGAAATTCATGACTGTTAATCTTATCATTGACTAACGCCTTAACAATTTGAACTTGCTTCTTTGTCTCATTTTTCATAATATAACTCCTTTTTGAAGGGATTTGTCTTATTTATTTTATTAATTAACTTACCTGCAAATGTAACAACTCCCACTTTTGATTTTTTAACATACCTTTCTTCCCTCCTTAACCTAGGGAGCCTCATTTTTTTACCCTTTTTTCATATTCGTTAAATTCATGGTCTATAAATACTTTATGAAGACTAGCTTTAATAAAATCCAAACATTCATTTGCTTTGATCCTCTCACCATAGTCATCTCTCCATATAAAATAATCAGATAAACCTACTCGTGGTTGATTTATGTTTTTATATATTTCTGTTAATTGTAAATATAGTTGATTTAGATTAGTTTCTTCAGGGTGATTATAAAAACATTCATCTATTAATGTTAAGCCCATTGCTAATTGTTTAATAAGATCATTCACTTCGTTATCACTCTCTTTATTCAAAATTGTGATTAACTGTTTATATAGTTCTTTAATCTGTAATATCTCCATTTTCATATACAACCCTCTTTTGTTATTTAATTGGAGTTGATGATACAACTTATCCACCTTTTATTTTTAAAGAACTAGGAACAAATTTTTGATTCCCACCACTTAAATATATACCACCTTGATAACCTGCAGGACCTTCATTAGTACAATACTTTTCATTTGGAAATCCCCCTGTTTATATAGAATAACTATCCTTAGGTAGATTCATGTCTAGCAGCTTTTGTTCTAGTTCTACTATTTTCATTATGGTGTAACCCTCCTTAGTATTTTATCTTCTAATAAATTTTCAACCTCATCTTTCTATGCATTGACCAAGTGCTACTGCCAATTATACGTCGACCAGAACTAAAAAGAGCCGGCTATGTTAATGGCGATACTTAGAGATTTAATTTTATAAATTCTCAAATAATAAATGTTCTCTCATTTTGAAATTGCGGACATCCGCGGCGGCTTTACCGATGCCTGCTATACTCTCGGCAGTATTAGCTCTGCCGGCGGTCTTAGCTATGGTTTTGGCCCCCAAAAGGGAACGAATGTTATGAAAAAAGATAGTAGCCGGAGTTCCAACTACTATCATACAAAGGTTATTTTAACTTTTCTTTTTTTTCTGACTTTGAAATACGGGTAATATTATATCTAGCGTGGGTTGATTCGCGGGTAACACTTCTAAACAATATTTTTTAAGCCATGATTCATTCCCCGATAACAAATCATCCCATCTATAAAATAAACCTGAAGCCCATACCCTTAATTGTGCTTTTAGAAAATCTTCATTATTTTTAGGGGTACCATATTTACTTCTATCTTCAACAGTAAATCTATCTTGTATTAGATTAGTTATATGATAGACAGATAGTGCAAAAAGTTTTCCTACAAGGAAGCATTGTTTATCATCCAATGAGATAATACTTAGATTATATTTAGTAATTACTCCTTGTAATATGTTTGTTACGAAATTTTTGTAAGTATCCAAATAATAACCTCCTATTCTTGAATTACCATTTGTTTTGTCTTAGGGTCATAATTGTATCAATGTTTTCTTAAATGATAATATTCTTTTCCAAAACCAGAAAGTTCATATTTTCCTGTCTCAAAATTCCTTCTAAATATCATACTGTCACTACCGAATTTCGGCCATTACTTAATGTCTTTGCGCATTATAGCGTTATCTAACCAAGGCCCGCCAGTCTCAACTTTCAGTCCCTGTTTCACCTGCCCCATTGGCATTCAAGCTGCAATTCCAACAGTGACTCCACAAGCTAAAAACGCAAATACACTGAAACTATTCCGCTAACCACTGTTTATTGCCACGAGCGTTGTCATTCTCGTCAGTTTGTTAGCTATGCCATATCCGTAACTATCCCTGCAATGTAAAATGTCATCTCGCCTATACATCATATTATGCTCACAAACCAAGTATTAAAGCAGAATGCCTTGATGGTACAACCATTATGAGTTACGAATTTCACTTAAGCATTATTCAATGTCTACCTAACAAATGTTTTTCCTTTCCTTTTATTTCTCTATTCATTTTCTTATGACTGCAACCAACTCGTAAATTTTCTAACCATCATGAGTTTTTGATTCAAAAGTCATCTTGTTTTTAACAATAAAGTTCTTAAACTTAAAAAACCTTGAAAGGTATACAGCCAATCAAGGTTTATAACAATTCAAATGTTCTTTGGATTTCTTATTAATAGTATCTAATTGTAATCATACTTGAACCTGAACGTGGATCATAATTAGATGATATTTCTCCCCAAGCAAACTTACTAGAGGAGGATCCAATCAATTTTCAAGCATTACGTCATGCTCTTTTTTTCTTTGTAGTTCATTTTCATTACTGTTCATTACTCCATTTATAGGTTGATAGGAGAAGTGGCGTTTTTGGTTGTTCCGTCCGTATTTTGTTATTGATTATGCTACATCTACATCAGTACAATGACAATAAGTTATTGTTCTAAGATATTTTCTTTTTATTTATGAAATTATTCTTCAACAAAACACGCAAAACTTTCCTCATTTAAAAATATTAATTAAACACGGTTGGATTGACCTTTTTTAAGCTCAATTCAACCTTGTTTCAAAAACGATTTCTGTAGACTCTTTTATTGTTTTTTTTATTGTTCCCTCTAGTCAAAAGGGCATAAGCAAAAAGAATATACATCAAGATGGTCATTCCATAAACTAAATACTTAACAACAACACTACCGTCAGAAAAATTTGAGACGTTATAAGATAGCAAAGAAAGTAATAAAGTAGAGAAAATTAATCCTTTAATATTTAAATATTTTTTTGACAATTTAGTTCCACCTTTATAAATTTTCTGATAATAAAATAATAACACAATTACAAAATTGTGGTACAAAAAGGAGGACAATTGCTGAATGGGTGAAAACAAATACAATAATGCAGTGACACTTTTTTAAATCGTAAAAACAATGAAGTGGCACCTTTTTTGTCACTTCATTGTTTTACCAGAAAGGAGAGAATAAATTTCCTCTCTAGGTACAATATGCCGGTATGATAAACAAGGGGAAATTAGAAACAAAAAAACAGAGCCTAGTGAATCAGGTTTTTTATATGTTGAAAAATTCAGTATCGACAAAAATGCAAAATAATATGATTGAACAGCCTTTTAAGTTTTGACAGTGGCTCTTGCAGCGTTGGCAGGGGTTTTTCCGATGCCTACTATACTCTTGGCAGTATTTATTAGCTCTGCCGGCGGTCTGATAAAAATATTGATTTAAACAATTCTGGTCAAACAGAGTTCATTTATTTAGGGGAAGTCCCTATAGATTCTTCGGAGTACACGTTGAGCATCAAATGGATAAACGAAGGAGAAGAGATTGAGCAAGTTTTGAAATTTTAAAAAAAGAAACGTTTTTTTGTTGTGCCTAAACTAGGGTGAAAAAAAAACCTGTTAATATCGAATAACTATCCTCAGGTACATAATATCAGTCATTGCATCGACCAAGTGCTGCTGCCAGTTATACTTGTCTCGTCCAGAACAAAAAAAAGAGCCATTAAAAGCAAGCTACATTAAAACTTTACTTAGACTTAATAGTTGGCTTTGTATTGTATCTAAACTTTATGCCTACATTGAGTTCTTAATAGTTTTCATTCCAAAGAAATAAAATTAATTTAATAAGGTGTTGATGAATATTTTTAAAGAGGCTCATGCATTTTGTTTATAATAATTTATTAATATTCCAGTATCGCCACCTCTTGGATCATAAAATGATAATATCTCACCCCAAGTATAATTATAATTTATACCTCCTGGCTTTGTTTCTGACGGTTGACCTAATTGATTCATTAACCATTCATCGTGGCTTTTTCTTTTTAACTCCACATTATTATCTGACCAATTCTCATAAGAATTTTTTAATGTTGGGTCTGCATTTTTCAGTTCAATAGATCTAAGAAATTCCTTGTTAAAGACAATTTTCACCCACAATGAGAGACCATTTATTATTTGAGGATTTATAAAATTAAATCTCTTAGAATCACCATTAACATAACTATTTACTTCGGATGAGAAAACACTTATAAACTCACTGCTATTCATTCCATCATTTATCTCTTTATTCTTTATTATTATTTTTCCTTCATCTATTCCCATCATTCTCCTCCTGTTATTATTTTTCTAATGCATCTATCATTTTATAGTATTCATCCAGAGACATCTTATAATTTTTCAATTCGAATGCTTTAACTTCAAGTTTCTTTATTACCCCGTTCTTTACCAACTCATTAAAGTCGGGTATGAACATTTGTGGTAATCCTCCATCTCCAAATTGTGGATTAGCCTTAGTTAGTCCGAAGGCTACATCTGTATTTTCTTTTATTTCATAAGCCACCATTTTACTTCTATATTCAGCAGCATTCATTCCATCCTCCCAATAGGGTTTTACTTGTAATCCTTCAAATAATTTTTTTGAATCACCGTTTATTCTTTCAACTGCACTTTTAGTAGTAGCATATCCTGTTGGGTAAGGTTCGCCTACATATATTATTTTACCTTTTTTAAGGGTGATGTTACGGTACTTGTCTACCCCCACGTAAGGGAAAGTTCCTTGCCAACTTTTTGCATTTTCTGAAGGACTGATGTTTTCACCTTTAACCGTACCCTGAGTACTCTTATTCCCCTCAACCACATCAAACTTTTGCTCACTAACCGGTTTTACACTCACATTCCTCTCCACTGACCCTTGCCCGCCAGACTCAACTTTCAGCCCCTTTTTCACCTGCCCCATCGGCATGCGGGCAGCAGTTCCCGCCAAGGCACCGCCAGCTAAAAATGAAAACACACCGAAACTATCCAGCAAATGCTCCGCTGAGTATGGCTCTTTAGGATTTACAGTTCCAACCACCATGTCATCTGCGCCCATTGTGATGTAATGGAGGAAGCTAGACATGCTTTTCTCTTCTTTAAACTGCACATAGCGGCTCTGAATGCCATTCCATATATCTACTGTTCCATCCACTAAACCTCCAGGAGGTAGTCTGCAAAGTCATACCATGAGTCTGTGCTCTTTTCCGACCTTTTCTCAACCCATCCCATACTGATTCTGTAATTTCCTTAAAGCTATGTAAAGATTTCATAATTGGATTATCTGAAACTTTTTTCTCTTCTGTTTCAGCGGCAGAGACAGTTGGAGCCTTCACCGATAATGGCAAACCCGTAAAACCGACGGTCAGTAATCTTATTTTAGACAGATCCACTTGATAGGTGATCGTTCTGTTCCACCAGCAATCCAAAGCTCCAACCGCCCTGAGATTTTCTTTTGTCGCAGAGGGCTCTTTTTTGTTCAAGTCCCCAAAAATCCTTTTAACAGGAATGCTCCTATTCTTAGATTACCATTTGTTTTGTCTTAAGGTCATAACCGCCCACTGTGATGTAATGGAGGAAGTTAGACATGCTTTTCTCTTCTTTAAACTGTACATAGCGGCTCTGCGTGACCTTATATATGGAAAATAGCGCCGTATAAAGCAGAAATGGCGGGCTAGAGTCCGGTTCAATACCGTATCCAAGCCAGCCTATTAGCTGTATAGTAAAAACTCTATTTTTGGTGGTCAGCCCAGTACCTGTCCCTTCGTCCCTATATCTTCTCTTTTATAATCTCTAGAATGACATCATCTTTACTAACCCATTTTTGGTATACACCCTTGTCTATACAATTCATACCAAGATTTTCCCATACTTTATAATCACCAACCATGGTTACAATAGATATCATGCTATCTTTCTGAGCAGCCACTTCAAATTCATACCCTCGATAGTGTGCTTTCTTCCTTTTATAATAAAATTGCCCAATTTCACTTAGTGTTACATATTTAACGTATATGGTTTGATTGTTTATTGATTTTTTTTCAAAACCATTTAATTCTTCTTTTGAATCTTCTGAACGCAAAATTATACGCCCATCTTCCTTCATTCCTGCTGAATATTCATTTCCATTATATATTGCAAATTTCGGATTTTTCATAGGACCTCCTAATCAATACTTATAAATTTACCCCAATCTTAATTATAAACTGCACGTAAAATTTCTTTCCCGTCTCTTATTTCTATTAATTGAGCACCATCAGAAACTTCTATAAATTTATTAGTTTTATATTCAGGAATTATTTGTCCGTTTTCAGCTTTTGTAAAACCATTACCTGTAAATGGAGGAGCATCTTCGATTGTACCTCCCATACTTTTTCCATATGGAATTGTTATCTCTGATACTTCATTCGTTGTGTACCTAATTATTCCTATAGTATCATTTGATAATGGATTGTATACACTTTCTGGATAATCTAAACGTAAGCTCTGATAAATATCTTTATAGGTCTTTAATTGTAAAACATCATCTGCTCTCGTTACATAACCACCAACTTGCGTATATGTTCCATTCATGTATTTTTCAATATCTCTTGACGGTATTACTTTTTGTAAAACAGTTTTGTTATTAGGAGTTGGAACACTGTTTCTAATAGACTTTAACCTTTCTTTTTGATTAGAGGATAATTTAGACACTTCAGTTAATCTTAGCGCATTAAACTCATTTATAGATAACCCATGCTCTTCAATTATATTATTAATAGAATAGTTTCGGGCGTTTCTAATCCCATCTTTACCCTTAGTACTCATATTACCCTCAACCACATCAAACTTTTGCTCACTAACCGGTTTTACACTTACATTCGTCTCCACTGACCCTTGCCCGCCGGAATCAACTTTCAGTCCCTTTTTCACCTGCCCCATCGGCATGCGGGCTACAGTTCCCGCCAAGGCTCCACCAGCTAAAAATGTAAATACACCGAAACTATCCAGCAAATGCTCCGCTGAGTAAGGCTCTTTAAACAGAATGCCTTGATGGTACAAACTTCATTAGTTATGAATTTCATTAATGCATCATCTATATTGACTAAGATCTAAAACTTTAATAAAACCACCTGTTGCTCAAAAGGCAATCAGGTGGTTTCTTCCATACTCTAAAATTTATCCATATTAATAACACACTCAATTTCTTATATTTTCAACTTGCACTCTCTATTCAAGTATTTTTAAAAATTCAGTAAAGTTATCTGCCAAATTATATGTAACAGGCTCAAACTCATCAGATTCTTCATGAGACCATATACATACAGATGGATTATTTTTATCTGTTCTAAAATCTAAACATACGAAGTCACCCGCAAATACACTAGCTATTGGCAATACCTCTGCCCCTAATAAGTCTTCGTTATCAGTTAACCTTTCACCTATTTGTGAAAACACAACATCTATGTCATAAATTCCTTTTGGATGATTCTCAATATCATCCAATATACACAAAAACCTTTCTATCGCATAACCACGGTTGTTACACTCAAATGTTGCTTCCTCAACCTCTACACCATTATTTTCTTTTATAAATTCTAAGAAAGACTCTGGTAATAAAAGTCTCCAAAACTTTTTGTGATTTTTTATTAATTCATCTGAAGGCAATGGCTTTACTATAGTGTCCTGTTTGATTTTCATATTTGTTCTCCTTTCTTTACTAGTTATCTCGGAGCATCTGCCCACATTCCAGTAGATCTGCCACCATTATGAATAGTTATATTGTATATTCCAAAAGGTACTAGCTCCACTTTACCTGGTACTTCAGTATGGTGCCGTGTTATACCTTCTGGTCTTACTCCAATTATGTTATCTAGCCATTCAAATTGTGCGTCGTCAGACTTTAACCAGAGACTTTCTGGTAAATCTTTAGTCTTACCACAAGTCCCGCACTCTTGAAATCTGCAAAACCATACCTCATTCCATCTGCTTTAATTACATTTACATTGGGAATCAGCCTGTCTTCAATCAATGTCTATGACGTTAAGTGTTAATAAGTTCGCCAATGTGTTTGTCAGACTTGAACGCAATTACATAACGACAATAGCCTAATCCCAACTTTACAATGACGGTGGATTAGGCTATTTTTATATAAAAAATAAAAAGGAAAAGCCCCCATCGATTGCAGTCAATTGGGGGCCGAAAAAATAAAAACATGTGTACAAATAGAATACTACCTTTTGGGAAAACACTCAAGTCTTATTGAAAGGAACATGGGGAAACACGGCCCAACTTATCTTTATGTTGCCCTGACAACCCATGTAAAAAAAGAACTTTATATAAGCATGGCCGTTATTTTCGGTGGGCAACTACAAAGTACCAGTGCATCCTTATTCCAATTTACCGCTGGTATTGTCCGATATGTGGAAAAACAGTGTCCCTTATTCCTGATTTCCTCATTCCTTGGGCCCGTGTAGTGACGGCCTCTCGCAAGGCAGCTTTCAAGCGGAGAAAGAAAGGAATCAGCTTCAAATAAATCTTACGAAGCATTGTATCTCCTTCGATTGGCGGAATTTCAGCGACTACGATCAAGCGGTGGTGGAGCCGGTACCTGGCACAAGTTGACCGTACTTCTATTCGGGTGGCAGGCAGACTTATTCATTTGGGGGAGTCAGAGGATTTACTTCGCCTTCATTCAAAAGGAGTAAATCCAACTCCCCTGGATACGCTTGAATGGTTTTATACTCTTCTTCAAAAATACACACCACTCTTCCAATTTAACTCATCAATGAAGGGTTATTTGTCATTCCTAAATAGTCACCTTCCTGTCGATCTCCGTCTCTAATATAAGGTGTCAATCCACCGTCAGCCTCTGTGACGAATGCCATTCTTCATTCTGACACTCAATTCCATCTAAATTATCCCATCCTTTCAATGCTCGTCCGACATAATATGCATACCTGTCTAAATGGAGCCAGCGTGCCATAATTTTAAGGAATATCTATAGAGGAGAGATTTGGATGGATGAAAATCAAAGACAAGAGATTGCCAACTTTCGGTATGGTCTAGTAGCCCCATTGGTCACCCGTAAATTGGAACCAGGGGAACAAGCTCAACTGTTGAAGGAAATTGCGACGCATTCATATGAAATTCTATTTAGTACTGCAAAAATGGTGAGTGTTCGCACCCTGGAAAGATATATGAAAGGATACAAAGTGTGGTGATTGGTTTGAGCTGCATCTTGGGGAGGGTAGAAAACTTTCCTGCCGAATAGAACTCGGGAGGGAATGGTATATCATGGTTGGCCGCAATGAGACAAAATTATATTTAAAACCAGATGAAACCTATCAGGTTCATATTTAGTTTTTCAGGGGAAGTTGAGCCAAGTGGTCAACTTCCCCTTTTTGGCATTACGTCCGTCAAACTTTAGGACTAATAACAATCGCCGACGAAAATGACGGCAACAAAATATAAAAATCACCTTAAATGTCGGTTCCGATACTACCGTCAGATAGGGTGATTAATAACATCAGGCCATCTTCAATTGCTTTTTCCTTAATCAATTTTCGCTGGCGGGCAGTTAAATGTTCTCCACCATGAAATGTGTCATGGCATAGCTGTTCCGTTCTGCATTAGATAAAGATACAATGTTGCCTTGTTCAATAAAATACAACGCTAAGTCTCGTCCATAACCGCCCACATCTTCTAATCCAAATACAGGGGTCAAACCTTCTGTAAGATACCTATTCACATATTCTAATAAACTAGGAAAAATAGATGGTTTATTTTGAAAAGTCATTTTCCCTAACTTCTCAAACCAACAATCTAATACCACCGCTGTATGTTGGAACTTGTGTAAATCTAACCCTATATAAATATGCTTATCTCTTTTCATCAGAAAACCTCACCCCTATTTTAGAAACCCACTATAAAACGTTTTTCTATCTAAAATCCGTTTAACTTGGACTTTGCTAAACCTCTTATCTTGTTTCGTTCGATGTCCTTCTTCATTCAATCTTTCTGCAAGTTGTGTTAATGTCCATAAAGGATACTGTTCCTTCAAGTCAAACACTCTTTGAACCGTTTTAGCTTGTCTATCATCTATGACAAGGCTTTTCTTACCTTTCTCCACTTTGTAGCCTAATGCAACATTTCCACCTGCATAGCCGCCCTGTTGGGCTTTCTTGTTTCGCCCTCTCCCTAGCTTTAAAGAGATTTCTAATCGTTGATATTGGTCTAATAACTCCATTAAGCCATTGATTAAAAAGTCACTAGGGTCTTTCTTATTGATACTATATTGCGGTTGTTCAATACTCCGAATGTCTACTCCATACTTTTTCAATTCTCGATGAATTAACACTTTCACAATGTCTGACTGTAAACGAGCACATTATTTCAGATTGGATTATTCATATTAATCCGGCAGAATATCTGGAACACTGTGCTCATTTTT
>NZ_WKKI01000072.1 GCF_009674805.1 Metabacillus lacus
ATGAGCTTTTTTAAGGCTAAATAAGGGCAGCATTTCCGGTTATGCTCCTGAAAAGCCCTGATTTCATGCTGTTTTGAAGCTATAGACGGAATATCTCCGTCTATTCAGGGCTTTTTTTATGATGTTTTTCCAATAAGCGGAATTGTTCCGCCTATTTAGCAGGCGGGCTGCTCAACCAGGATCCTTCACATGTTCTATTTTACAGCCTGCTTCTGCACTTTACTTTTTGGTTTTCCATGAACATAGAAACAGGCAGAAAGAGTCATCTTTCCGCCTGTTTCTCAATAGTATAGTTAGCTGTTCGCAATGGTACAATGCCTTGCTGCTGATTAATCTGCCAGCCACTCCGGCTTATGAAAACCCTTAAAGTCCTCATCAATCACTTTTTTAAATTCTGCTGATTCCACTGCTTTCTTAATATCTTTTACATACTTCTTCTCTTTATCTTCTGTACGTATCACAATTCTGTTATGAATTTCCGGTGCCACGACATCAAGAACAAGTGCTTTCGTTAAATCCAGACCTGCTGAGATCGCAAAGTTGCCGTTCACCGCTGCAGCATCCACAGATGAAAGCGAGCGGGGAAGCTGCGCGGCCTCCATTTCTACAAATGTAAATTTTTTTGGATTTCCCTGAATATCCTTTACAGTGGCACGTAAGGGATCGATACCATCAGAAAATGTAATCAATCCTGCTTTGCTCAAAACTCCCAGGTGACGTGCCAGATTGGTCGGATCATTGGCAATGGCGATCTGGCTGCCTTCCGGGAGATCCTCCAAATTCTCCACTTTATTAGAGTAAACGCCAATCGGAGCTGTTGGTACGTCGATGACCTCAGCAAGATTCAAAGAATGTTCCTTAGCGAAGGCTTCCAGATACACTCTATGCTGAAAAAGATTAGCATCCAATGAGCCGTTGGCAAGGGAAAGGTTAGGCTGTACATAGTCATTGAATTCTTTTATTTCCACTTCATAGCCAAGCTTTTCAAGCTGCGGTTTTACGCCTTTCTCCAGCATATCGCTGTATGGGATGGTTGCCCCGAATACGAGCTTTTTCTTTTCCTCTGCACCAGCGGATTCATTTGAACCGCTGCACGCTGACAGTAAAATGGTTAAAGCAAATGCAGCAATACACAAGATTTTCTTCATCTCTTACACTCCCCTCGCCGCTATGGGCGTTTTTCTGTAAACACTGGCAGGATGGTCTTCAGGAAGCCGGCTGCTTCCGTGTTCAAACAGCTTTTCTCTCAGCGTGCCTTCTTCGTAGTCTAGCTTATATAAACCCCTCTCCTGCAAGACCGGAATGACTAAGTCAACAAATTCCTCAAGGCTGCCGGGCGTGATAAAATGGTTAACATTAAAGCCGTCCACTCCGGATGCTTCGAATTGCTTTTGAATTCCGTCTGCCACCTGTTCAGGATTTCCGACAATGACGGTCTGCCGGTCCAGCTGTTCGAGACGTGAAATGGCTTCCTTTATGGAAAGCTTTTTCCCGGCATCCTTTGTCAGCAGGGCTGCCTTGTAGTGAGCATGCTCCGTTTTTTTGTATTCAAAGGGCTGATGATATTCTTCTTCTTTAAATTCTGCCACATCATAGCCGCTCGCTCCCCCAAATTGGGCTTTTGCTGAATCAGGACTCCATAATGAGGCATATTCCAAAAATTTATCTTCCGCTTCCTGCTGAGTTCTGCCTACAATCACACTTAAAAAAGAGAAGAATTTAAGGTGCTGCGGATTCCGCCCATAAGCTTCAGCCCTTGATCTGATATCTTCAATATAGTAAGAAATTCTTTCCGGTGTAGGACCGCCAACAAAGATGCATTCCGCATGCTTTGCTGCAAATTCCCGTCCTTTTTCAGAAGTTCCTGCCTGATATAAAACCGGTGTCCTCTGGAGGGAAGGCTCGCTTAAATGAGGGCCTTCTACCGAAAAATACTCTCCTTTGTGATGAATTTCGTGCACTTTATCGGGATCAATCAGCACCCCTTTTTCCTTGTCTTCAATCACGGCTTCATCCTCCCAGCTGGATTCCCATAACTTGTAGGACACTTCAAGAAATTCATCTGCAATTTCATAACGCTCGTCATGCTTAATCATTTCCTGAAGACCGAAATTCGTTGCTGCGTTGGGAAGATAGGAGGTCACCACATTCCAGGCTATCCTGCCTTTTGTTAAATGATCCAGTGTAGAAAAGCGTCTTGCATGACCAAATGGAGGTTCATATGTAGTGCTGACAGTAACAGCAAAAGACAAATGCTTTGTCACGCTTGCCATGGCCGGTATTACGAGCATGCCGTCATTAATGGGAAATTGCAGGCCGTCTCTGATCGACGGTTTCTTGCTCTGCTGGTAAGTACCATAAAGCCCCAGTACATCTGCAAAAAAGATTGCGTCAAACTTCCCTTTCTCTAAAAGCCTTGCAATCTCAATCCAATAATCCAGATCCTTATATCTTCTCTGCCTTTTGCTGTCAGGATGCTTCCACAATCCATGGGAATTATGCATTGCACTTGTCATATCAAAAGCATTTAAAATCATTTTTTTGCTCAATTCTTCTTCATCTCCAATCTTTTTTTTCCTCTTGGACAAAACAAAAAACCTCTTCAAAAATAAGAAGAGGTTGAACATCGCCCGAACAGGACTTCTCTTCTTATCTGTCAAGCTTTACAGCTTGCTGGAATTGGCACAGTACACATGTCTGCTGCCGAGGCTTCAAAGGGCCAGTCCCTCCACCTCTCTGGATAAGAAATCTGTTATGAAATTGTAAGTATAACTTTACCAAGGTTATCATTTACCTGTCAATCATTTTTTGAAAATTTGATATAATCAATCTTTATTTTCCATTCACCGAAAGAACCTGCTTCTGGCTGCCAAACTCAAATGGAGCATTCCCCTAAAAATAAAAAAGCATAAACGAGCCTCTCAGCTGTTCATGCTGTATAAAATCAGCCCTTAAGCTGGACGCCTTCCAGCAGCTGCTTCCAAAGATGATTGTTGCCTTCCCACTTCTCCACATTAGGAAGAGTAACAGAATAGATATCCTCTACAGGCCATGATCTTTCTACAATTCCGTCAACATTGCCATGATTAACTAGCAAAATCTTAAATTCTCCTTTAACAAGCTCTGACAAAACCTCCTGCAGCTCCAGAACTTCCTCAAAGCTGCCTTCCGTTCTGACAAACAACAGCCGTTCTGCCGTCTCCATTGTATGAAGAACTCTTTGAATTCTTCGGTTATACTTGTTGATCACTTCATCATGAGAGCCAAGATATTGCAGGGTATTTTTATCAGTCCCATAGTCATGATTGCTAACCAGGCCGTAGTGATCATCAGCTACACAAATCATGGTATCTCCTGCATATCCGATAATGCGTAAATTGCCTCTGTCAAAAAAACCGGAAAATTTATTTTTCAGCAGCCTGTTCACATCAGATAGCTTTGGAGATGCCATCCAATCAAGAACTCCCGAAAAGTTTCTCAGCCCGTTTTTTTTCAGCTGAATAGATGTTAAACAAAGATCACCCAAACTGATAACAGCATCATAGCTGCCTTTTAAACCTTCCAAACTCACACTCATACAACTCCTTCATTGAGAATATCATTTATCTCTATCTATTATTAGTAAATGCTAAAACAACATGATGAGGAAAGGCACTTGCTTCAATCTAAAAAAAATGTGCCGCATCCCTAGGATTGATCGCTTACAAACACATATGTTTCTTTTAAACCTTCTAAAATATCATATTGAGGATCCCACTTTAATAGATTGCATGTATGGCTGTTTTCAAGGCAGCTATGCTTAATGTCGCCAAACCTGGCAGAGGTGTACCTTGCTTTAATACTTTCCGGGTGCAGATCCTCCAGGACCCTGACCAGATTGTTGATTGACGTGCTCTTTCCCGTACTTACATGAAGTGTTTCCTGATGACCGTTTTTCATTGCTGCAATGTTGGCAGATACAACATCCTTTACATAGATAAAATCCCTGGACTGCTCTCCATCCCCATGAATACTTAGTGGAACATTCTCTTTGAGTTTCTGCAGAAATACCGCTATCACTCCGCCTTCCCCCTTCGGCTGCTGCCTCGGTCCATATACATTGCCGTACCTCAGAATGCTGTAGTTCAAGCCGTAAAGCTGGGAAAAGACGCGAATATAGTTTTCTGCCGATAATTTTGAAAGGCCGTAATAGGATATTGGCTGAGCCGGATCTTCCGTTGATACAATTTCTGCTTGAAAATTTCCATAAACCGCTGATGTAGATGCAAAAATAATCTTTTGGACAGATGCATCCCTGCATGCCTCAAGAATATTGATGGTACCGCTGATGTTCACCTGTGCATCGTATAGAGGTTCTTTAATGGACTTAGAAACATCCGCCTGTGCAGCAAGGTGAAAAACACAATCAGGATGAATATCCATAATCGCCTTTTTGGCCTCAGGGCTGCATATGTCATATGGATAAAAGATGGCCAATGGATGAATATTGTGATGCTTGCCGCTTACCAAGTTATCAATAATGTGTACCTCAATTCCTCTGTTTACGAGCTCCTCCACAAGATGTGAGCCGATAAACCCGGCACCCCCTGTAACGACCGCTTTCATTAGCCTGCTCCTTTCCCGACTTGTTTTTTTATCCTTCATTCTTCAGTTTCCATATTCTTTTCTAAAAGAGGTTCAGTCAGAACAGCTGCAGAAAAATCAAGGTTAATAATGCTGTTTCGGCTTTCCAGAGCTGAAAGTTTCTTTGCTCCCCAGTAATTATGACGGGCCATCACAGCGCCTTTGTAGCTTTCAAAATTCAAAAGTACAGCGTAGATATTGTTTTCAATATGGTTATTTGTAAGAACCAGCCGCTTATTTTCTTTCACGACTATAGAAGTTGTAAGCTGAATGCCATAAAAATTATTCTGAATGGTGTTATCCCTGAGCAGGGTATCAGCTGTACCTCCTCCAAGGAAAACAGCAGATACCCTGCTTCCGAGAAACCGATTGCTTTCTATAATCACATGCTGAGTATTCGCCAAAACTACAGGTGCTTCGTCCACAAAATGATTTCCTGAGATAAGAAGGTTTGCATCTCTTCCTGCTGTCCCGAAATGAATAGCTGCTCCCTGTACATAATCATGTCCTGTAAAAATGTTGTTCTTGATGATTACGTTTGATATTCCTTCAAACGTGAAAATACCGTTCAGCTTGTTATCTTCAATGATATTTCCATCAATAAGCGTTTGCTCATTTCCGCTCGTTCGCAAAAAAATCCCGTTTTCATTGTCTCTGATGCAATTATTCAGTATTCTGCAGCCTGAAAAAGCTTCAGACATAATAATACCGGCTTTTTCTGCAGAGTCTATTACAGTAAGACCGTCCACTACCCCTCCATTTGAGTGGATGAAAATGCATCCGTGAATCACTGTTTCTTTCCCGTGCTCTCTTTCTCTTGCAGCACTTCCCGCTTTGGCACCCTTAAGGAAAACAGGCTTATTTAACTCTATGTTTTCAAAATAATCACCAGGAGAAAGCAGGACGGTTCCATATTCATCAACAGCATTCACTGCTTCCTGGATCCATTTAGAGCCTCCTGCTTCAGCAATCACAATTTTTGGCATCTTCTCTCTCCCTTCCTTAGCAGCTTTTCCCTTTAGTCTATGCACCTGTTGTATCTGTGCTTGGTTATTCGTTTACAATTCGGATAAATATACTTCTGACGGTTGCGGCAGCCAGCCTTTTTATAGAAGAAAGCGGAAACCTACACCGCATAAAGAAGAAACCTGCTGTTACAGCAGGTTCAGGTTATCTGTCCATTTAGTTTTGCCATAGATATCTGGGGAATTTTATATTCCTTTGGAAGAGAAAACAAAACCGTATTCCATAGAAGATCATCCACCTGCAAGCCTTTTTTAGTTGGATTAATAAATAAGTGATCATATTGTTCTTCATTAAAAAGCTTCAGCATCTGAAGAGATTCACGGCGGGGCACCTGATACTCAACAGGCAGTTTTTCCTTAATTGGATTCCAAATAATCGGTTCAACAAAAGCAGAAGTTTTCTTTGTTGAAGGATTCAGAAAGATATGGCTGTATGCATCTCCACTCATAGCATTTATAAGCAATGAGGTTTCCCTGTAAGGAATGCTGTAGTTTATCGGAAGTGCCCTCGTAATGTTTTCCCACAGCTGAGCATTCACAAATAAACCAGAGCTGCTTTTATCGTTCCTTATAAATTTCTTCGAATATTGGTCTCCTGAAAGCTGAGAGAATATCTCAAGCGAATGCTGATTCGGCAGAATATACTGTTCCGGAAGCTTGCCGGAAATGCCTCTCCACAGCGTGTTGTTCACATGAAGGTCAGGGGTGCTGACAGAATTATGGAACAAGCTGTCATAGGAATTGCTTTCCATAGGCTTCAGAAGCGCAACTGTTTCCTGGAAAGGAATGGTATAATGTTTTGGCAGGTTTTCTTGTATTCCATTCCATAATTCCCCTTGAACAAAAAGATTTGGGGCAGAAGCAGGTTTGTGAAACAGGGAATCGTATTGATCAGCTCCTGCAATTCTCTTCAAGAAGACGTTAGAGGCTGTTTCCCCCCTATTTGCAGCTGCTGCTAAAGAATGACCAGGGACTTCATCCTGCGAGAAATATTTTTTGTAGTAGAATTTGAAGGAAGAATACATACTCTTTGAAAGTTCCTTAACTCTGTTGAGGATTTTGCTCATCTTGAAGTACCTTCTTCCGTTTTGCAATTGCATCCTTATAAACGTCCATTAACCCTTTCACCCCGCGTTTAATGGACCAGTGTGACAATCCCCAATTTTTCGCATTGGTACCAAGGGTTTTGCGGAGCCTGCCGTTATCAAGCAGCTCATACAGATGCTCTGAAAGTCTGGCCGGGTTACCGGCTGGCGTAATAATTCCGGTTACTCCATGTTCAACCATTTCAGGAAGCCCGCCTGCATCCGACACAATCACAGCTTTGGCTGCCAGCTGTGCTTCAATAACTGATAGAGGCTGATTTTCAAGCAGGCTCGGCAGTACATATATATCAGAGTTGGCCAGCAAGTAAGGAACATCCTTTCTGCTCCCAAAGAAGAGAACCTGATCCTCCAGACCAAGTTTGTTTCTCTGCAGAATCATTTCTTCCTTACTGTCTCCGTCACCAACGATCCAGCATACCCAATCATCCCGTTTTTCCTTTAAGTCCTTTAGGGCAAACAATAAATCATGTACACCCTTCAACGGCACCAGCCTTCCGGAATAGATAATGACTTTTTTATCCTTTGGCAGAACAATTTTGGAAGGGATTCTAGTTCTTTTCAGGAAAGATTCTGTATCAAATCCATAATGAAGCACCTTAATCTGATCTCCCGCTACGCCAAATTCATCTGTCAGAATATTTTTAAGCCAGTTGTTTGCGACAATCGTCGTCTCTGCTGAAGTCGCTCCAAGATGTTCGAGCTCGTCATAGTATGCTCTTGCCATAAAGGCGTTTGGCGTATTATGAATTGTGGCAATTTGATGCCTGATTTCATGGGCAACTGATCCATGAAGTGTGGCAACAAGCGGTGTTTCTTTAGGACGTACCCGATTCAAACATGCAGCGGAAATGACATCCTGGGTATGAATGATATCGTATTGATCTATTCCAAGATAAACAGCTCCCAGTTCATAACAATACCTTTGAAATTCCGTATATTCGACAAGTTTATTAGCATAAATTCCCGGATAGTTTTCAGGAGTAATTTTAGCCTGAAGTAAAGGAAGCAGTTTATCTTTTTCAATTCTTTGATCCTTATTTACTTTATGGATAAAAGTGTTGTCTTCTCCATATCCGAGCAAATCCACCTCATGCCCAAGCGACTCAAGGTTTTCCTTGAGCTGCACCATATAATTCCATACTCCTCCCAAGTGCGGAACTGTCCAATAAGTGGCAAGCAATATTTTCATATGACATCTCCTCTAAAATTAGTGGTTATATCATAACTTTATTGTGGGACTTCCTCTCTTGTATAGACACATGTCTATAAAAGCAGTTATTTTTATATGTAACTGATTACCACCATGCGGGCAGTAATCTAGAAAGTAACCATCTGCAAAATAATCGGAGTTCCGTCCGGAGGCACATCATCTGTTTTCAGAATCAGCTTTCCTTCACTTACTTCATAATTTGTTTTCGGCTGAAGAATGCCATTGATAAATAAATTGATATAGGAAGCCTTTGCAGGATCTCCAATGCTGCCGTTTCCATCGCCTTCTATTCCATCTTCAACGGTATAAATCTTACTTTCACCTTTAGCAATTGCAAAATATTCCTCTGAATGAACCTGTCTGGGCTGAGACCTGCGAATTTCCTGCACGGGCAAAACCGGAAAAAAAAGCTTAGGAGAGTCTGTTTTCCCTTTCGTTCTGTTATGTTTCACTCCTATTCCCTCCGATTTCAAATTAGGTAAATACCTATAAGCATTATATAGAGGAAAACGGGAAATGTGTTTTTGTTTTTCCTGGGCATTTGTCTCATATTTCAGGTTTGTTTTGTCCATCATTCGCCCTTTTTTTTCAGCTACATATGTTGTAAATGTGAACAAAAAGGGAGGAACATTCATGTCTCGAAAAATTATAAAGCTTGCTGTTACTTCAGACACTCAAGTTTCTGTAGTACCATCGATCTCTTGTTTTTTTCATGAAATAACGGAGAATCTCCATCAAGGTACCGATTTTAAAATTGAAGCATCTCAGTTCCTTGATGATTCTGGAAAAAATGCAGAATCACTGCCTCATTTAAACCCTAACAATAGTTACTTTAACGTGTATGTGAACGGCATTGTCCAAATGGCTGATAATTTTGCCTACACTGCCGGAGAAGGGGATATCGGCAACTTAATCATTTCTGTCCCGGAGGAGTCATTTATTCCAGCAGGTACTCCGGTTATTATCGAAGTTGTCAATTTTAAGCCCGTAATCCATACTACTTACGGTACTTAATAATGAGAATGAACGATTCAGCAATGGGAAGAATTCCATTGCTGTTTTTTTAATCTACTAAAAGAATTAAAAATCCATACTTATATACAGGTTTGCCCCAATCACTTTCTCCTTACGCTACATAGAATAGAACGAACAATTGATGCGGTGCTATCTCTATTAATCTATTGTTCACTAATATTTTAAGAGAAAGGGGATTGAATGAATGGCTGTTTTATCCACAGGACCTATTGAAAACAGTCCGGTCGGGGGAATAAGGCCGACTCAGACAATCACAGTTAAGTATGAAAACACAGATCCAGCTAATTCTTCTGACGTTCTTGTGGAAGGATATGTTCTGGACGGCAGCAGAGTTTTATATGTTCTGGAAGCTTTTACAATTGCACCCAACCAGGTTATAACCAGAAATTATTTTGCTAACCTGGACGGATTTGATTTTCAGTTCACAACAAGTGGTGCTGCAGCGGAAAGTATTGACATTTCCGTATGGGGTAGAAATGCTTCTGGACAACTTGTAGCTGCCCATCGAATTCTGGCTTCTGAACTGCTTGGTGCAGTAGAAGGAGCTACTGGACCTGCCGGAGCTACTGGTCCTACTGGACCTGCCGGTGATACTGGAGCTACTGGACCTGCCGGCGACACTGGGGCTACTGGACCTGCTGGCGCTACTGGCGACACTGGAGCCACTGGACCTGCCGGTGATACTGGGGCTACTGGACCTGCTGGCGACACTGGAGCCACTGGACCTGCCGGTGATACTGGAGCTACTGGGCCTACTGGCGACACTGGAGCCACGGGACCTGCCGGCGACACTGGGCCTACTGGACCTGCTGGCGACACTGGAGCCACTGGACCTGCCGGCGACACTGGACCCACTGGACCTGCTGGCGACACTGGGCCTACTGGACCTGCTGGCGACACTGGGCCTACTGGACCTGCTGGCGACACTGGGCCTACTGGTCCTACTGGACCTACGGGTGACACTGGACCGGCTGGCGACACTGGTCCTACTGGACCTACGGGTGACACTGGACCCACTGGAGCTTAATTTCACTAGTATAATGTAAAACCTAAGCCCTCATATTGTAGATCTTTTTTACAAATGGGGGCCTTTATAAAGGAGGGTATAACATTGGCAAGATTTACAACTGGACCTATTTTTAATCCGGCTGTGGCAGGAGTTAGAAATACACAAACGTTGACAGTTTTAATTGACAACCAGAATGCTTCACAGTCTTCCTCAGTTTTAATTGAAGGATATTTCTTAAATGGGACAAGAACCCTGTACGTTCAGGAGTTAGTTCAGCTTGCGCCGAATCAAGTAGTAAGAAGAAATTACTTTGCTGCTTTTGAAGGTTATGAATTCGTATTTAACACATCTGGCCCAGCAGCAGACAATATTGAAATTTCAGCATGGGGCAAAAATGCAGCAGGCGAACTTGTTACTGCACATCGTGTTGTAGCTGAAGAGCTTGTGGAAGATGAACTATTAAGTCTGTAAATAATGAAAGAAACACCCTGTTACTCAGCAGGGTGTTTTTAAGGGACGGACTAGTTAGTTGGAGTCTTCATTACATGATTTTACCATTTCGAAGAAATCCTCAGCATATTGTGCTGGACTGAATGCAGTTTGAATATGCTGATACGCCTTTTCCCTAATGCTTTTTCTTAGTGAAGCGTTGCTCATCAGCTCAACTGACTCTTTTACAGCTTCATCAATGTTCCCAAGGGTATAATATTTTCCTGTTGTATTATGGATAACTGATAAGGAAACACCATCAGAATGTGTTGACAATACCGGGCAGTAACAGCTCATTGCTTCTACAATGGCGTAACCGAACCCCTCTACTTTAGAGGTAGAACAAAGAAATCCTCCAGAATCTCCAATTCGGGAAAAATGCTTATTCATCTCCCTATGCGGAATGTTGGAATGAACAGTTAACTGCTGCTGAATTCCAAGCTGAACAACCAGACTTTGGAATGCAGCTCTCTCAGCTGGAGACGAAAGAGTATGATCCTCATACATCCAGAGTTGAAGATTTCTGTTATATTCGTTGATCAGCCTGTGTCCAATCAGTAAAAACTCGCGCCAGTTTTTATTATCCTCCAGTCTGCCAATCCATGCTGCAACTGGAGAAGAAGGAGCACTTCCCACTTGGTATTGAAATGAAGTTTCATCAAAGCAATTATTAATAATGTATGTCGGGGTAGCAGGATAAAGTTCTTTTAGCAGCTCAATAATGTGAGGAGTTTTTGAACTCAAGATCCCACTTCCATAACCAGCCACATAGGGCTGTGCGCTTAACAGCTGATGGCGCGCCTGTTCCATTGAACCAAGTCCCTGTATTTCCAGGATGACAGGTCCCTGATAGCCCCAGCTGCGTAATTTCGGCATAAACAGGTAATCTGACGTGACGATAACAGCTGCATAATTTTTTCTCAGAATGAACTCCTGAATTTCAGCATCATTTGCTGTAATTAGCACCTCCGCTCCATGATCATTCACAAGTTCACGTTCTTTTCTGTAATAAAGAAAGTCAGGGTGAATTCCTCTCTTTTGTAATGCTGAAGATCTTTGGCGGTTAAGCGTTTCAACTCCTCCGCTCGGTAAATAATAAACAAATAGTATGTTCATAGGTACTGCTCCTTTCCGGACACTTGGATACTTATTGGTATGCCGCCAATCGGAACTCCATAGTTTTGAAGATTTTTAGATTAAGAAAGTTTGTAAAGATCAGCTATGTCTTACTGGTAAACAAAGATTTTCCTAGTACAAAATTACTTTCCAACACATAGTGTATGAAGCGGGGAATAAAAGAATTCAAGGAGGTTGCTCATGTTTCCCAAAGTTTCAATCATTATCCCTTTTTATAATTGTTCATATGTACAGCAGGCTGTCGAAAGTGCGCTGAATCAAACATATCCTAATATAGAAGTTATTGTTGTAGATGACGGATCGTTTAAACATGCATATAAGCTAAGGCCTTATTTGAAAGACATTACCTATGTTAGAAAAGCAAACGGAGGAACAGCAACTGCTTTAAATCTTGGCATTTCAAGAGCAAAGGGAGACTATATTGCCTGGCTCAGTTCCGATGACTATTTTCTTCCTGAAAAAATTGAACGGCAAATGGCATTTATGAAGGAAAGAAATGCAGACTTCAGTTTTACAAATTATCATTATATAGATAAAGATGAGAATATTCTTATTCCATGGTGCGGCAAAAGATTTACAAACGACTATAGAGAAGTTTATCTCTATTTCCTTCAAGGAAATCCTGTAAATGGATGTACCATTTTAGTGAAGAAAAGTATTCTTGAAGAGGTCGGAGAGTTTGATCCATCCTGCAGATATACACATGATTACGACATGTGGTTCCGTTTGCTTCTTTCCGGCTGCCATATGCATTATTTAGATGAAGTACTCATTCATTTTCGTACACATGAAGAAGCTGGTACATCAAAATTTCAGCCGCAGATTCAAGAAGAAATACTGATGCTTGAGACTAAATACCGTCCTTTGCTTGGACCTTATATTCTTGGACTTTATTAACAGAAATTTGCCTGGGACTGCGTCCCAGGCCTTATTGTAATAAGAAAAAGCTCCACAGCAGTGGAGCTCAGCTTGTGGAGAAAGGTACTATATGTTTCTTCCACAAGCTTTTTTATTCTTTGTAATTTCTCTTTTTTCATCGATCTACACATTTTTTGATTTAAAAAGCTCAGATCGCCACTATTATCCTAGCTTGGCTAGGTGTGTGGCGATCTTTTTCATATTCTGGCAC
This sequence comes from Metabacillus lacus, assembly GCF_009674805.1. Taxonomy (GTDB): domain Bacteria; phylum Bacillota; class Bacilli; order Bacillales; family Bacillaceae; genus Metabacillus_C; species Metabacillus_C lacus. The sequence goes on from NZ_WKKI01000072.1 coordinate 12,764, forward strand.
GCTGCGGTGAGTAACACTTGCTCACTCGCATTGGGTAATCCCCGTAACCGGCAATAGCGAAGCCCATAAAGCATTTTTCCGGAGAGGGAGAGTCTGTTTAGACGCACCTTCTCTTTGTATTCTTCCCACACATGGCGGGTTA
>NZ_WKKI01000073.1 GCF_009674805.1 Metabacillus lacus
GCAAACCCGCAAAACCGACGGTCAGTAATCTTATTTTAGACAGATCCACTTGATAGGTGATCGTTTTGTTCCACCAGGATTCCAAAGCTCCAACCGCCCTGAGATTTTCCTTTGTCGCAAACGAATAAAGAAATTGAAACCTTGAGTCCATACGGTAGTGCAGCAAGGTGCGGCCTAACTGTGAGTTGGCAAACCAGCCCATTCCCATTCGGAGCTGATCGTCAAATGAAACACCTTTCATATACTCCTGAAATCTCAGCTCACTTTGGCCGAACTGTATTTGTTCGTCACTCGTTTGGTTAAGAACCGATTTACGGTAATATCCATCTGAGAGCACAGAAGCAAATGCTTCATTCTTCTTTGCCTCACTAATTGCAGACTGTATCGTAGGCAGCTGGAGCTGAAACCACTCTGGTGTTTTAGATTGAGAAGATTTTCTCTGCCCCGCTTTCATTAACCTTTCAATCTCTGCCATTGACGACTCTATATCGTATTGGTCTGCTTTCCCCGTTTTCGTAAAAGCAGTTAAATCTTCCACTACTTTAGAAGTGACTTCCACCGTCTCATCGTTGGTACTCATGACATGTGAGAATGATGGAGTTTGTGCCGATGTCAGATCCGATACATTCTTAATAGTCTCAGCTAGTTCTCTTGAAATATCTTCAAGCTGCTTGTACATCTCCAGTATGTCATCTTCTTGATCATCGATGTACGCTATATCGATTACCGCCTGATCGTCTGCGTCAACTTTACCATGAAAATCATTTAGATGCTTTGTCATATGACTCTCTAACTGGTTGAATAAGCCAATAAATGCTCTGATGAGAGTGCTGTGATATTCATGATAATACATTTTTGCAGCACTCGCCGCTTTTCCTCTAAAAGACTCCATCTGTATGACTTGATTGATATTGGTTTCAATCTCGCTTAATCCTAAATTCAGAGTATCTATCTGCTTCTTCTGTTCATCTACAAAGCTTTGAACTTCTGAAATTTTCACCTTCATATTACCCACTGTCCACCTCCAAAACAAAGAAAAAGTTACTATACTTCCTAACGATTCTTCATAATGATTTCATTTCAATAGACAATATCATACTTGACATATTCCCCTTTATTTACCATTATAATCCGTGGGAACCATAGGACTACAGGGGCTGAAATATCTATTTTTTGAGTAGTTCATGGGACAATGTACCCGTCCCTTTGTCCCTCGTCCCTTTGTCCCTCTGCTAAGTTTGAATGAAAGTGATTGACCAGTTAGTAAAATCTCAGCTTTAGTATTATCTTTGTTTTCATCTTTTCTAGTAAACATTACCTTTCCCCCCTCTTACCATATTACGTACTACTCTATCGCTAACCGCATTACATTAAGATAATAACATAAATTTCCATCTTTTTTTCCGCATCTTTATTTTTTTTCAGCTATGGACAGTTACCTTCAGACATTTTTAACAGTGAAGTTGAAGAATGTGAAAGTACATTAAGTTATAATATTTCTTTTGCATCAAAAGGCAATTACATGTTTTAAAAATATCGACATATTCGTATTGTCTCGAGTTGGACATGGTAATAAAAAGCTATCTGCAACCTCTTTTGCTAAAGTTCTAAACAACTCACATGTGATAAATATGGAATCCCAAAAATGTTCATAGTTATGATCAGAGTAGGTATTTTCATACATTTCCCAATATGAATCTGGAAGATAATCTTTCAAATATTTGCCCATTTTTCCTTTTGAGAAACTTTGAAGTTATGGTTAGTGCCAATCCACCAGGACGCCATTTCATCAAGTGATGCTTTCGTTATGTATTCAAACATTGATTTTGCATATGGTAATTCATCTCGCCAAATTCCTTTTGCAACGTTTTGCAAACTCCACCAAAAATTACTAGTACAACTCACAAAGATTGGTTCCGATGGCTTTTTCACTTGATAGTCAATATCCGCAGTATTAAAATCTGTGAAAAAAATCTCAAATAATATACCAAATATATGATTTATATAAAGGACCTTACTAACACCTTTAATATTTACAGTAAATCCACAATATTATTTAACCAAGCCATTTTTTAAAGGGCTGTTTTCGTAAAGATGTTGCTATAAACATAGAAGGGATTCATTTTTTATTTTATGGTATTATTTAGTTTAAAAAGCAAAAAGGGAAAAGAAACTTGGGAGGTATATATACATGACTAATGAATTACAGAAACCAATAAATTTTATTAACATAGATGGTCAACAATTGCATGTCAACATTATAGGTGAGGGGGAAACTATCGTCTTCCTTCATGGTGGACCTGGTAGTGAACATCGATTTTTTCTTCCACACGTTTTACCATTATCCCAAAAATTCAAACTGGTTCTATATGACCAAAGAGGTTGTGGCAAATCAGAACTCTCAAAAGATAACCAATACTCTATGGAAGATGAAGTAAAGACTTTAGAAATATTACGCAGAGAATTGAAGTTGGAGAAAATAAATTTATTCGGTGAGTCGTGGGGTTCAATGCTTGCCTTACTTTATGCAACTAAATATCCAGAAAGAGTTAATAAAATTCTTCTAACTGCAGCGATAGGAATTACGGCAAAAGGATATAAAGTATTTGAAAAAGAACTTTTGAAAAAAGTCTCACTAAAGGATAAAATAAAGCTTTTCAAGGCGGAAAAAAAAATGAAAAAAGGTTCTGGAACCATTGAAGATATTTTGAATGTTTTAGACCCATACTACGTATTTTAAGTCGATACTTTAAAAAGGAAAGAGAAGTCAAGTATGAATAGCTTTGTCAATCAATTAATAGGAGAAGATATTAAAAATAGCTATGACTTAGGAAGCGAAGTCCATAAATTATCTGAAATACCAATTCTAGTCGCACAGGGAAGTCATGATATTTTAACACCAGCAACAATTAAAGAATTATTAATAAAGTACATACCACATGCAAAATTAACCGAAATTGAAAATTGCGGTCATTGGACTGTTGTCGAGAAGCCAGACAAAATGAATATGCTAGCAGAAAATTTTTTCAACCCCACCTTGTTGAACTAAAGGGTGCGTGTTAGTTCAATAAAGAGTACAACCGCTTCCTTTTGAGAGTTGGCAAATATTCACTGTAATCAAATTGGATTTTCAACAATTTATGTGAAAAGAGCCTTTATTAAAGATGCTGTATCCGTCACTACATAAACAATATCATAAACATCTTGAAAAATATCTTTAGGAACGTGAGGGTTCGTTCTCGACCCGTTCATATATACTGCACGAATTCGTTCATCCTCTTCAGCTGCTCTGAGAATTTAAATCAAACATTTCTTTTTCTGTTCTCACAAGTAATCCTCCCAACTGCATAAAAGTTCTTGTTTTTTATTAGGCTGTTTTCTTAATATCATTGTTTTAGATAGTGAATTGGTATAATTTCTATAATATGTTAAAATATAGAATAAGGGAGGGATGGGAATGAGTCAAGATAAAGAAACGCCCGAAGAAAGAAGAGAGAGAATGAGACTCCAGGAATTAAAAAGTCCTTCAAGCAGTATTCACGGAAGCAACCTTTCTGATTTAGTGGGAAGTTTAAGCTGGAAGGGTACAGGAATCCTTATCTTAGTAGTCATAATAGGTTTTATTATTGCATCAATATTCTGGAAGTAAGACCTTGTGTTGAGGTCAAGCAATTCTAAATCATTTCAAGGTTATCTCTTTTAACAATGATTCTGCCTTGTGTAATTCTTTTAACAAGGGATTTTCATAATCATTATAACTATCCATATAGGCTCTAACACCACTGGTAATATTTATATTGTCAAAACCCTTATTATTTTCAATTATTTCCAAAGCAATCTTATATCTTTTTTGCATTAATCGAAAAATACCTTTTTTTGTTTCGTTAGAATAGTCATTTTCAAGAATATTTATTGCGTTTTTAACTTGGATAGATTATTGTATTTTTCTTATCCATAAAACCCTCCTATTTACTCAAAGGGACCTGTCCCCTGCTGCGCATTTCTCATGCGACGTTTTCCTTAACTGTCAACTCAGTTCCACTCTGGTTTCGCTACTCTCACGGATTATAAAATATTATCAACTGAAACATAACCCATCCGATAATTCACAACACCCACTCCTTAAGCTTTAGTCTGTAAGAAAACTTTCTCCTGCAATGTTCGGAAAGCTCGCCCTACTTCATTGAGTTCACTTTCTGTTAAATCATTCATTCGCTCCTGAAATACTTGTTGAATCTGCTGAAACGCTTCTTCCATTATGGCGGTGCCTTTGTCTGTGAGGCGAATGTGGAAAATGCGGCGGTCTTTTAGATCACTAACTTTTTCACACAACTGATTTTCAATTAATTTTTTCAACTCGCGGCTTGAATTAGGTAGTGAAATATTCAAGCAGTCACTAATCCGGGTGAGCGTAACAGGCTGATTAACTGTAATAAATTCCAGTATCTTATATTGAGTGTTCGTTATATTTTCCACTTGAATTTCCTTGGTTATCTCGTTAGATGTTTGATGTACAGAAGCCGTAAAACGGACAAACTGCTTAAAAAGTTTATTATGATCCACAAGCATCACCTCTGTTTAAGTATATCTAATTTATTATCAAAAAACAATTATCAATTGACAAGTTAATATGAGAGCATTAATATTTAGTTATCAAATGATAATTAAAGAGGTGTTCTATCAATGAATGTTTTAATTGTATATACTCATCCTAATCAACATAGTTTATGCAACGCATTTTTACAGGAAGTAAAACGTGGATGTGAGGACAACGAAAGTATACATAATATAAAAATATTAGATTTATATCATGTTAAGTTTAATCCAGTTCTGGAATTCAATGAAAAAAGGAGAAGGAGAGATATGCATATAGATCCTGAAATAAAGGAATACCGAGATCAGCTGTCCTGGGCGGAAAAGATTGTTTTTATCTATCCCATTTGGTGGGGTCGTCCACCCGCTATGCTGCTGGGCTATATTGATAAAGGGTTTGCCTCTGGATTCGCCTACAAAGATCATGGAGGACTGCTTCCAGAGGGATTGTTAAAGGGTAAATCAGTTGTATGCATCTCAACAATGAAGGGGCCGGCGTTTTATCCGCTGCTCTGGCTTCACAATTCCCATAAAGTATTAATGAAGAAGGCACTATTTAAATTTGTAGGCATAGGAAAGGTGAAATTCTTTGAGTTTGGAAGTATGGAAGATCAGAAGAAGGATAAGCAACCAAAATTTAAAAAAGTGTACAGTTATTTCTCTAAAGTTCAATAATCTCAGGGAGCAAAGGCACGGTACCGTTGGTCGCAAGAAAAGCTGGAAAGATCATTATGACAATTTATGGAGATAAAAATTGTTAATTCACTCCAATTCTATCCTTAATATGGTAAACTAACGTTGATAAATGAAATAACTCCTTAGTGAATTAGAATTACGAGTTTTATAGAAGTTTTTGAATATTTTGCTCTTTAACTATGCTGCAGAGGTATTTAACAAGGTGAATTTATACTTTGGTGAAATAATCTAAAAGAAACAAAAAAACAAAAGAAGGTAAAATACAGGGGGATTTCTGTGAATAAATGGTGGGTAATATGGTTTATTTCTATACCAATTTTCATGATGTCATATTTTTATTCAATCTTTATAACGAGTAAAATAGCTTATTTCTCACAATCAGAATGTAAACCAAAATTTATTTTTACACCCCAAGATGTTCAATATTGTAGCGATATTTATCCGATTGATGTGTTTTTAATTGCTTTAAAGACAAACCCCATTACTTATATCTGGTTATTGACTGGACTTTATATAGTTGGTTTCTTAGTTTTTGTTTTGGCCGCTAATATTAGGAAAAGGGGAAATTAGGTGAATAAGACAGCATTCTGGGTAAAAAAGACTGACTTTTCAATATAGCCCATTAATAAATTTGCTGTGTGCTTTTGTATGCTAAATGGCATTTTTTTGCCCATTTACGGCCCCAAGTTTCTTCATACAATTATTTCTAGATTGATTAACCCAAGTGAAAAATTAGCGGAGCTCTTCCGCTTAACTTCAGAAAACAGTCGGACATCTCCTCAAAAGTGTTTAATAAATAGTTAAAACAATAACCTGGTTAAGGTTTTTGTACCAAAAAACTCCCCTTTTCAGGAGAGCCCATTTGGCCGCTATAGGCTATGGAATAACTGTGCGATAATTATTTTTATTTCTTAAAGAAGCCTCGATACCCATTTATGACCCCAAGTTTTTGCAAGCAATTATATTCCCTATAATAACAAGGTAAAAATTAACGGAGCTTTTCCGGTTAACTTCAGTAAATAGTCTTTTTTAGGAATAATAAAGGAATTTTTTCCGGTTATGCTGCTAAAAAACCTGTATTTCATGCTTCTCGATATGAATGAAAACTCCATAATGAGAACAGAATTACTTATTTACATAGAGAATTGTGAGTTTTATAGGAGAAGTTTTGTTAGTTTTTAAAACAATGATTATAAATTGTGTTGGAATATGAGAAATGGACAACATCATTCAATATTCTTTTGGAGCACGTTCTGCATATGGAAAGCCTGCAGAATATCAGGTAATGCTTGCACAAGCGATATCAACTTGAGGAACTGCAACTAAATGCAAATAATTCTTTAATAGGTGGGGTTAATTTGAAAAAGAGGTATCATTTTAGGTTCAGTCATCTCGGTAGGCTGCTGTATAATACTTGTCATATTTGATTGGCAGGTTTATCGCTATGCCATGTACACCTACTACTTATTTTATCTTTTAATCATTCATGTCATGTGGTTTCAAAATTTTATGGAGAAAAAGTATTTTCAGTATTTTATGTTAGTTCCAATATTCATTGTGTTCTTTTATTTATCATTACCTGAAGTAACTTTTAACCAAGCAAGGCACAACTTAAATGAACAATATAAGGTGGATCTTATTGAAGAATATTCTGTTCCAGCTTATAGAGAGGATTGGGATTTCTTTGGTGCTAAAAGAAGTTACTTTTTTGTAGGAATCCAAGATGGAGAAAAAGTTTATTTCTTGGTCAGTGCGAATACAGGAAAAGTTTTCAAGGTTGATGGAAGATATCCCTAAAAAGGGTTTCTCATAGTCTTTGTTGTACAATTCATCTTATAGAAATGGGGATGGGATATAATTATTGATGAAGTAAAGAATAAGTCTATTATAAAGAAGCTTTTTAAATAGTTATGATAGCTTTCTTATCAGTGTAAAATTAAGCTGGATAAACACCGTGCTGTTACTGCACGGTGTTTTTGGTATCAATATTTCATGCTTCTCAAAGTCAATAGACGGAATACCTCCGGCTATACAAAGCTTTTATTATGATATTTTTTACTTAAGCGGAAATCTTCCGCTTATTAATCAGATTAGAGGGCTGGGACAGTGAACCCGTCCCTTCGTCCCTCGCTTATTAATCATATTAGAGGGCTGGGACAACGTACCCGTCCCTCCGTCCCTCGCGTCCCTGCGTCCCTCACACGTTCTCCTGCTTCAGCCCATCAATGATGTTACCTTTTTTGATTTTTCCGATAGAGTAGAGCATCGCCGCCCCCACAATTAGGAATAGAGCCAGCACAACGAAGAGGATACTTTTGATTGGAAGCTGAAATTGGTATTCAAAGGTATTGTTGAGCGACAGGTGGATTAAATACATAATGACCAGGCTGATTGGCAGGCCGTACAGCAAGGCATTGGAGCCGTAAAAGAAGCTTTCATAGTTGATCATTTTGTTAAAACCTTTAGGTGTCATCCCTACAGATCTCAACATGGCAAATTCCCGTTTTCTGAGCGCAATGCTTGTAGAGATGGTATTTAGAATATTGGCAATGGAAATCAGGGAAATGAGTGCAATAAAGCCATAGGTGAAAACGGACATGAACAAAATCATCTGCTGGCTTCTTTGCCGCTGCTCATGAACGTTATAAATATAAACATTCGACGGCTTCGCCTCATTCAGCACATCCTGTGTCTTCATCGGGTCAGAGCTGTTCATGTATGCATAATTTTGTACCAGCTTTTCTGTACCGCTATTAATCAGTGTTTGAAACACATAGTCCGGTACGATAATCTGCAAGTTCCCCAATCCCCCGCCAAACGCTCCCATTGGAAGAACATTCGTCATCTTTTTTATCTCGATCTTGCTGAGCATTTGTTCCGTTCCATCATCATCCGAAACGTAATAAACATCAAGCTTCTCCCCTTCTTTGGCAAGAATGGTTTTTGATTCAATGATTTTTCTGGACTCATAATCTTGAAAGGAAGTGCTGTCTATTACAATGGCGGGAACATTAGCTGTGTCTAAAAAGTCTCCGGTATCTGCTCCAACTTCTTCAGCATAGGAGATGAAGTTATTCCGTTCCAAACCATACAATTCAATACCATAAAGGTAACCGTCTTCGGTTAAGCTGCTGTCACCTTCGGCATTCTCTCTTAAAAGTGGTGGCAGTTTTTCAAGCTCCACCCTCGTATTCAGATACATGGTTTGAAGAAGGGAGCTTTCTGTCACACCTTCAACATTCGTCAGCGGAATGATTTCCTCCAGCCCGCCTTTATTGTTTCCGTAAATTTGAATATCATAGCTAAGATTAGCTTCAGACATATCAGCGGATCTTTCCAGGTTTTGTGTAAAGAAAGAAACGCTTAAAAACAAAACTATACTGATAATCAGGGAAAACAGGGTAGCTCTATATCTTTTTCTGTTTCTCTTCAAGTTTTTCAGCCCGATTTCTGCTTCCATCCCGAAAATGTTTCTCACTAGTTTTGAAGTTTTTATCTTTTTCCCGGTTAACTTAATATCATGGCTTTGCCGGATTGCATCAATGGCTGCAATTTTTGATGCTCTTCTTGCAGGAAGATACGTTGAAACAAAAATCGTTAATATGGAGATCAGAACTGCTGCTGCAAGCGACATCGGGGTAACAACCAGATGGAGCTTTTGAGTAATATTTAGAGCTCCCTCAATAAATGAATTAAGAAAAAGAAATGTCGTGCCAATGCCCGCTAGTCCGGCCAGTATGCCCAGCGGGATGCTGATCAGTCCGATAACTGCTCCTTCAAAAAAAACTGAATTCCGCTTTTGTCTTTTGGTCGCTCCAACACTTGCAAGCATGCCCAAATGCCTTGATCTTTCAGAAACACTTATGGCAAAAGCATTGTAAATCAAGGAAACGGCTCCGACAAGGATGACTAACATAATAATTCCCGCAAGGGAGTACAGAGTGGTCGTCACGTGTTCATTGCCGGACACCCCATAGTAACGAAGCAGGTCTCTATTGTGCTCCACTTTTTTGATATCATTCTCTTTCGCTATTGCCAATGAGCGATCGAGCATCGATCTGTTCACGTTTTTGAACACTGCGATAGAATCGAACACTTCTTCATCAGTCAGAGAAGAGAGTTCAACGTATCCGAGGGCCGTGTAACCTGGAGCAAAATAGCCCTCCCATGAAGGGTGTTCCATGATACCTACAATGGTATAGATCTTGGGTGTTATTTCTTCCAGTGTCTCGGCAGGCCCGTCTCCGCCAATCACAAGGGTGTCACTTTGTGTCTGCACCTTTCCATCCCGCATTCTTGTGCCGAGCTCAAGCGTGACTGTGTCACCGACGTTTGCAGTAAATCCGCCGCTGTCCAAGGCACGTTGCGAAAGAATCAGTTCATTCTCCGCTGCAGGAAGGCGTCCTTTCAGAGCAGTGACAGGAAATTGCTTCAAGCCATTTTCATCAAACCGCTGAACATGAAGGTAAGGGCGTTCCTTCGAATCAGGAAGTCTCGCATATCCCTCACTCTTTGAAACAGCCAGCGTTTTTATTGCTTCATTCCCCTTAATGGATTGAGCCTGCTTTCCATTTGTGTCCTTAAATAACACATGCCATTCCCCTTGATTGGCGATTTGCTGCCGAATTAAGAGATCCTGAAAGGAGACGGCCAAAGTGGAAACAGCCATAATCATCGCAACGGAAATGATGACACCCACGATGGTCACGAGTGTTCTTCGCTTGTTCTCTTTTAAATGGCGCAGTGTTACTTTATTGATGATATTCATGGTCTCATAACCTCATCACGCGCGATTCTTCCATCTTCAATGCTGATGATGCGGTCAGCCTGCAGGGCGATCCTCTCGTCATGGGTGATAACGATCAGGGTCTGATTATAAGTTTTATTGAACAATTTGAGCAGCTCCATAATTTCGCTGCTGTTTTTACTGTCAAGATTTCCTGTTGGTTCATCAGCAAGCATCAAAGCAGGATTGCTGATCAGCGCCCTGCCGATGGAAACGCGCTGCTGCTGTCCGCCGGAGAGCTGGTTCGGCAGATGCTGAAGCCGTTCCTGCAGGCCAAGGGCATTAATAATTTTTTGGAAGTGATCAGGATTCACTTTATGTTCATCCAGCAGCATCGGAAGCGTAATATTTTCCTCAACATTCAGGATTGGAATCAAATTGTAAAACTGATAAATCAAGCCGATCTGCCTTCTTCTGAAAATCGCAAGCTGCGTTTCATTCAATTTATACATATCAACAGAATCGACCAACACCTTTCCTTCCGTTGGTCTGTCCACACCGCCAAGCATATGCAGAAGCGTTGATTTTCCGGAACCGGATGGACCGACTATGGCTACAAACTCTCCTTTATTCACTGATAGTGACACAGAATCCAGCGCTTTTACAGCTGTTTCTCCCTTGCCGTAAGTTTTTGACAAATTCTCAATTCTTAATATTTCCAAGGCAATACCCTCCGTCTAGTCTTGATGGAATTAGTCTAACTGACCAACGTGACTGCCTCGTGACTTTTAAGTGACAGTTTTGTCACCAAGCAATTTTTCCATCAAGAGAACTAGATGACCTGTTTATAAAACTTTATGCAGAAAGAACTTCCGCTTCCACATTCGCTATCCACCTCAATGTCGCCGCTCTGGCTTTTAACAATGCTGTAAGACATGGCAAGACCGATGCCGACGCTGTCTTCACCGGCGTTTTCTCCTTTATAAAAACGTTTGAATATGTAGGGAAGATCGTTTTTTGATATTCCTTTTCCATTGTCATTAATCTTAATCATCGTATAAAGAGGGTTTTCCTCAAAGGTGATAGTAATGGAGCCCCCCTGAGGAGTATGCTCAACACAGTTTTTCAATATATTGATCAGTGCTTCGGCTGTCCAGTTAGCATCTCCCAGGAAGGATGCACCTTCGTCTCCGCTCACGAAAAGCGTCTGCTCCTTCACTTCCATCGGAATCGCCACTGGTTCTGCAGCGCGTTTTACGAGATCTGCGACCAAGACAGGTTCCTTTTTAAAAATCAATGTTCCGGCATCCATTTTTGAGAGCTTTAACAGCGAGGATACCAGCCAGTCCATTCTTTCCAGCTGCACCGTAATGTTTCTGGTGAATTCTGACCGCTTCTCCCTCTCCAAATCCATATTCTGAAGTAGATCTGACATCATCATCATCGAAGTTAACGGCGTTTTCAGCTGATGAGAAATATCAGAAATGGCATCAGTCAGCTTGGATTTATCACGCTGAAGCTGCAGGCCCTGCTCGGAAAGTCTTAACGTCACCTTGTAAATCTCATTTTTTAAAATGCTCAGTTCGCCTTCCTCATTGTCGCGCACATCCAGCGAGTATTCCCCGCTGCTGATGATCCTCAGATAGTCCGCCAGCTTTTCCAGCTTTTTGTACCGGCGCCAGGTAAAGATCACAGCTGACGCAATGATCAGCGCTGCCGTCAATCCAACAGCAATCCCTGCCTGCCATGACAGCATGATTGTTGCGAGAGCGGCACATGCAGCACCCATACAGCCGGAAATCAAGAGAAAAAGGGAGAACTCTTTGTTTCTCAGCATGCTACTCACCCACCTTATAGCCCAGTCCCCGGATCGTTTTGATGATTACGGGAGTCTGCGGATCATCCTCAAGCTTTTCGCGCAGCCTTTTGATATACACAGTGAGTGTGTTGTCATTGACAAAATCCCCGGCAACATCCCAGATTCGTTCCAGCAGCTGAGCTCTGGTCAGCACTTGGCCGATATGATTGGCAAAAATCAAAAACAGCCTGTATTCCAAAGCGGTCAGCAGCACTTCTCTGTCCCCTTTATATATCTTTCCTTCCTGAATATTCACGGTAACATCCTCGATCTCAAGAATCTGGCTGTTTTGCTGCTGCTTTTGATAGCGGCGAAGAACGGATCGTATTCTTGACGATAGCTCTCGAATGCGGAAAGGCTTGGTGATATAATCATCCGCCCCCATATCAAGCCCCATCACCACATTCACTTCGTCATCAAGGGCAGTCAAAAAAATCACAGGAATATCCCTTCTCTGCTTAATCAGTCCGCACAAATCATATCCGCTGCCATCAGGGAGGGACAAATCCAGCAGGCACAGATCGAATTCGCTGATCCTGCTATTTATCGCCTCCCTCGCAAATCGGCTATTTTCACACAGGATGGTTTCAAACCCTTCCCTTTGCAGGGAATACTCCAATCCTGCTGCAATGGTTTTATCATCTTCCACTAACAATATTTTCATATCGTTCCCCTTCTTTGTTTCTTGTCGTCCAATTTTCATACTGCACTTTTAAAAATAACATATATATGGGATTTTTTGTGCGTAAGTTAGCTTTTCTGCTTATAGGAAGGGGGGGGGGGCAAAAAAATTTTTTTACCCCCCCGGGGCGAGTGTGGTGGGTGTTTAAAAAAAAAAACACCCCCCCCCGCGGCGGGGGGGGGGGGGGGGGGGGG
>NZ_WKKI01000075.1 GCF_009674805.1 Metabacillus lacus
TATCACTGGATAAATACCTTACAAAAAAAGCCCCGCAGAGAGTTTCTCTCTTCGGAGCTTTCCTGTGTGGGACGAGGGACCTGTCCCTTTGTCCCTATCTATGAAGAATTTTTGATGAAATTGGCAGATCCAGCCCAATCAAGTCTTGATAGGTTTCTCTTTTGATGACAAGCTGAGATTCTCCATTTTCCACAAATACTACCGGCGGGCGCGGAATTCTGTTATAGTTGTTCGCCATTGAATAGCCGTATGCCCCTGTGCAGAACATTGCAACAATATCTCCTGCCTCTACCTGGGGAAGCGGCACATCCCATATCAGCATATCTCCGCTTTCACAGCATTTTCCTGCAATTGACACTATTTCAGTATGAGCTTCTCTCATACGGTTGGCAAGAACTGCTTCATATTTTGCCTGATACAGGGCCGGACGAATATTATCACTCATTCCGCCGTCAACAGAGATGTACCTTCTGATATCCGGCACGTCTTTTTGGGAACCCGCAGAATATAGAGTCGTACCTGCGTCGCCTACAAGAGAACGGCCCGGCTCAATCCAAATCTCAGGCATTTCCATACCGAGCAGCGAAACTTGGTTTTTGACTGCCTCTACGATTTTTTCAACATATGCCTGAGGCGCTAGTGGTTCATCCTCTTCAGTATAGCGGATGCCAAAGCCTCCCCCCAGATTTACAACAGAAGGAACATATTGCAGCTCTTCTTTCCATTCTCTAAGCTTTTCAAAGATCTTTTCTGCTGCAAGAATAAATCCAGCTGTATCGAAGATTTGAGAGCCTATATGGCAGTGAAACCCCAGCAGCTCTATAGCAGATTGAGACTGCACCATGCTGATCGCCTTCTCAATCTGTCCGTTCAGGAGACCAAAACCGAACTTGGAGTCCTCCTGCCCAGTGGTAATATAATCGTGCGTATGCGCTTCAACACCAGGGGTTACTCTCAACAGGACAGGAACACTGCTGCTGCTGTTTTGTGTGAGTTCTGAGAGTAATGAAATTTCATAAAAATTGTCTACAACAATGCAGCCAACACCCGCATCCAGCGCCATTTTTAACTCTTCCCGGCTTTTATTGTTTCCATGAAAATGAATTCTTGAAGCAGGAAAGCCTGCCGCTATGGCAGTAAAAAGCTCTCCCCCGGATACCACGTCAAGGGAAAGACCTTCTTCTTCCACAAGCTGAAACATGGCAATTGAAGAAAAGGCTTTGCTGGCGTAAGCTACTTGAGCCTTCACATTTGCTCGCTCAAAAGCCTGCTTGAAGCCCCTCGCCCTTTCCCTGATGAGAGCTACGTCATATACATACAAAGGCGTGCCGTAAGTTTCTGTTAAAGAAACAGTATCTACTCCGCCTATTTCTAAATGTCCTTTTTCATTAATCCTGCTGGTTCCGTGAAAGTGCACTTTTTCATACCCTCTTTCCGCTGTTCCGTTCCCTGATAGGAAAAAAAGGCAGCTAACAACCGCATTGCCTGTTATTAACTGCCTTCTTATTGGATCAAACCTCTGTTTTTATTACAAATACAATATCATAATTGTCCGTAACATTCAATGAGCATCTGTTCAGCTAGGCTGCTTTTTTATATTTTGAGGATGAACAATGCTTGGTCTGATCTTGGCCCCGGGCACTGACGTTCTTACGATGATCTGCCAGAGTGCTTTAAGATTGAAAGGTATGAAAGGCCATAGATAAGGTGTGTTAAGCGATCGGATGCGAACCAGCATCAGGATAAAGACTGTCATGGCGATAATAAACCCTTCAAGCCCGAATGCCGCGACTGCAATCAGCATGGCAAGACGCACCATTTTATTTGCTATGCTCAGCTCATAGCTGGGCGTTGTAAAAGTTCCGATTGCTGCCAAAGCAACATAAAGAATGACTTCAGGAACAAACAAGCCGACTTCTATTGCAATTTCACCGATCAGGACTGCTGCAATCAGACCCATTGCTGTTGAAAGGGCCGTCGGGGTATGGATGGCGGCCATTCTCAAAAACTCTATGCCGACATCTGCCAGAAAGATCTGGACGACAATGGGAATATTGGTTTCTTCACTTGGGCCGATAAACTTGAGATTCTCCGGAAGCAGCTGCGGCTCCTGAACAAATAAGAACCACAAAGGGAGAAAGAGTGTTGATGCCATTATTCCAAGAAACCTGACCCAGCGAAGAAAGGTTCCCACCGAAGGGGCGTTGCGGTATTCTTCTGCATGCTGTACATGGTGAAAAAAGGTCGTTGGCGTTAAAATAACACTGGGAGAAGTGTCAGTGATAATCACTACATGACCTTCAAGTAAATGATTTGCCGCCACATCAGCTCTTTCGGTATAGCGAACCAGCGGATATGGATTGTATCCCTGCTTCACAATAAACTCTTCCACCGTCTTATCGCCCATCGTAATTCCATCAATCTCTATTGCTTTTAGTTCTTTTTTGATCACATCCACCAGATCAGGGTTTGCAACATCTTCGATATACGCTACACAAACATCTGTTTTTGATCTTTCCCCTACTTTCAGCATTTCGTAGCGAAGCTTTTCATCCCTGATTCTTCTGCGGATCAGTGCTGTGTTGACGATGATATTTTCTACAAACCCGTCACGAGATCCCCGTACCACCTTTTCTGTATCAGGTTCTTCAGGGGTTCTGCCCGGGTAGCTTCTCGTGTCAACAGTAAATGCGAACTGGCAGCCTTCAATGATTATGGCAATTAATCCTGATAATACCTGATCAGTCACTTCATCGAGCGTTTCTACCTTTTCAACCTGCTGGTTGGCAATACGATTTTCTACTATATCTGAAACTTTATCCTTGTTATGCTTGTAATCATTCACTTCCGTCAGCTCAATGAGAATCTGGGTAATGAACGAGGTATCGCAAAGCCCGTTAACAAAATACATATGAACTTCTGTATCAAAAATATAAAATTTCCGTACGCCTAAATCAAAGCTGATTCCCATGCCAACACGATTTTTAAAAAAGCTTTCATTCTCGGAAGGTCTGGGCTTAACCGATGTCTTCTGCTTCTTCTCGCTTGCCATTATACCCGCTCCTTTCAAGGATAAGCTCCACTGCCTTCATTGTAATGGGCGATCCGTTTTCAATGCTGTCTTTTCCGGACATTTTTCCGATATCACCAATTCCTACAATCAGCGGCAAGTGCAATTCATCCAGGCAGTAAACAGTATCTCCGTTTATCTTTCCAACTTCAAACTCTTTCTGGCCGCTTTTGTCAACTCCAAACTCTGTCAGTTCTCCAAAACGGTCAATGCATACGTGCACCCTCGTCCATTCTGCCTGCCTTGTGTTAGAAGCAACCGCAATCACACCAAGCACCTCAATATCAGGATGCTTTGCTACGTATTTTAGTGCCCGCTCCCCTGCTCCCTCTCCTCTCAGCCCGCAATCATCAAACATGACAAAAACAGGTTCATATGGTGTTTGAGCGATAAGATGAACAAGCTGCGGACCGCTCAGGAGCGATGGATTTCCTTGAGACCTGGAAATGCACCGCCCTCCCACTTGCTGTGCAGCATACATAATTGTCTTAGCCGCTATTTCATCTCCATCAGTCACCAATATAACCTGTCTCTTTGTCATGTGTAGGGTTATCCTTTCGGTTTAAATATTAATGCAACCAGAAATGCAAACAAGATTGCAGAAGAAATACCCGCAGAGGTCAGTTCAAAAATGCCCATCGCAATACCGATAAATCCATGTTTATCCGCATGTTCCATAGCGCCGTGAGCGAGGCTGTGGCCAAAGCTTGTTATTGGTACTGTAGCGCCTGCTCCTGCAAATCTGATAAAATTATCATATATTCCAAAGCCATCAAGAATGGCTCCAATCACCACAAATGAACTCATCACATGGGCAGGTGTCAGTTTCACAAAATCCAGCAGAAGCTGTCCAATAATGCAGATCGCGCCTCCAACTGCAAAAGCAATTACATACTCCATCAGTGACTTCTTCCCCCTTTCGCTGCTCGTTCCAGCACGACCCCATGAGCAATTGTCGGGATAGACTCCTTTTGCTGAATCATAGTCGGGCTCAACAAAGCACCTGTAGCCACAACCAAGATTCTTTGAAGATTTCCCTGTCTCAACTCATTCAAAAGATGAGCATAAGTAACAACTGCAGAACAGGCACAACCGCTTCCTCCTGCAAAAACACCTTGATCAGGCCGGTAGATCATTAAGCCGCAGTCATTGTGGTTTGCATGCACATCAATTCCCTCTTCCTTAAGAAGGTCCTTCACAATCGGGCTGCCTACACCGGATAAATCCCCGGTGACAATCAGATCATAATCTTCCGCCCTGCGGTTAAGATCCTGCAAATGGTTTTGAATTGTATCCGCAGCAGCAGGCGCCATGGCAGAACCCATATCAAACGCGTCAGTTATACCTAGATCCTGCACACGCCCTATCGTAGCAGCCGTAATTTTGATGTCTCCTGGTTCCCTGCTGACCAATGCCGCGCCTGCCCCGGTGACCGTTGATGTGGATATGTCAGGCTTTTGGCCGCCATACTCTGTCGGATAACGGAACTGCCTCTCTGCGGTAGCATTGTGGCTGCTGGTCGCGGCAATGATTGTATTGGCGAATCCCCCATCCACTAAAGCTGAGCCAACCGCAAGTGTTTCCATTGAAGTGGAGCACGCGCCAAACATGCATAGAAAAGGAACCTTCAAGTGCCTTGCCACAAAGTTAGCTGTAACATTTTGATTCAGCAGATCTCCTGCAAGAAAAATATCCACATCTTCAATTGTTTTCTCTGCTTTACTGAGACTGGATTCAATTGCTCTTTCCATTAATCTTCTTTCTGCAAGTTCCCAATTATCCTCGCCGCAGTGAAGATCGTCATAAGTTACATCAAACATGCTCCCCAGTGGCCCGTCTTTTTCCTTGGGTCCTACCGCAGTTCCTGCAGCATTAAGATATATGTCATTTTCAAAAACCCATGATTGCTTTCCTGTCAACCGCATATCCAGGACTCCTTTATATTAAAATGCCTTGCTGAAAAAAAAGCGGATCATTCCTACGATATACGCCGCCACTGTCCCAAATACGATTACATTGCCCGCAAGCTTAAACATGTTTGTTGCTACTCCAAGTACAATTCCTTCGCTCCTGTGTTCAAGCGCAGCACTTGTCATCGAGTTTGCAAACCCTGTGACCGGTACTGCCGAACCTGCACCGGCAAACTGGCCAATGCGGTCATACACACCAAAGCCGGTTAACAAAGCTGAAGCGAGGATCAAAGTTGCAACTGTCGGGTTTCCTGCAGATTCCTGATTAAAATTAAAGAAATGCATATAAAAGTTCTGAAGTCCCTGCCCAATTGTGCATATAAGCCCTCCTATCACGAATGCCTTCACGCAGTTCAACAGATAATTAGGTTTAGGCTGATAACTTTTTACATTTTTTTTATAATTATCTTTAAGCTTTGCCATGTTTTTCCCTCCATCAATAAAGACTTACGCCTGTATGTAATTCTCACTTTTTGATCCTTCTGCCATCAATTGGCTGTACAAATAGTATGCTTACTCTTTTTTTTAAACATACAGTGCAGATCAGATTCTATAAATTACCATTCTTTATTTCTCTTTACCGGGATTCTCAATGCAATTAAAAAAGCCCGATTTCCATGCATACGCTGCATGAAAACCCGGCTCTTTATTGATTCATTCTATCTTTCATCTGCTGCAGTATTTTCTTTTCAAGCCTTGATACCTGTACTTGAGATATTCCAAGGCGCTCAGCTACTTCTGACTGGGTCTGGTCTTTGTAATATCTAAGATAAACAATCAGCCTTTCCCGCTCATCAAGCTCCTGAATAGCTTCCTTCAGCACAATCTTATCAAACCATTTGTTTGTACTGTTATCAGCAATTTGATCCAGCAGGGTGATGGGGTCTCCGTCATTTTCATAAACAGTTTCATGGATGGATGATGGCGCTCTGACAGCTTCCTGCGCTAATACAACGTCCTCAGGAGTAATGTCAAGAAACTCTGCAATTTCATTCACAGTCGGTACTTTTCCTAAATTTTTCGAAAGCTCGTCTCTGGCTCTGCGGATTTTGTTGCCCAGCTCTTTCAATGACCTGCTGACTTTGACAGTCCCATCGTCTCTGATAAACCGTTGAATTTCACCAATGATCATTGGAACTGCATAGGTAGAAAATTTCACATCATAAGACAGGTCAAATTTATCTACCGATTTTAGCAATCCTATGCTTCCTATTTGGAAAAGATCATCAGGTTCGTATCCTCTGTTTAAAAAGCGCTGAACAACCGACCAAACGAGCCTCATATTTCTCTGAATGATGATATCCCTTGCTTCTTGTTCACCCTGCTGGCTTCGTTTGATCAGCTCTTTTACCTCGTGGTCCTTAAGCTGTGCAGTATGGTTATCTTTCTTGACCTCCACATCCATAGCAAGTCTCCCTTAATTGCATAAAGCTTTACTTTTTAATAGGTGCTTTGTGAGTTTTACCGTTGTGCCAAATTCTCTTGAAGAATTTATACTCACTTCGTCCATAAAATTCTCCATGATTGTAAAGCCCATTCCTGATCTTTCAAGTTCAGGTTTTGTCGTATAAAGAGGCTGCCTTGCTTCCTCGACATCATGAATCCCTGTTCCTTCATCCCTGATCGTCAGGCGGACAACACCTTCTTCAAGTGTTGCAGAGATATAAACAATACCGTTAGCATCATTTTC
This sequence comes from Metabacillus lacus, assembly GCF_009674805.1. Lineage (GTDB taxonomy): Bacteria > Bacillota > Bacilli > Bacillales > Bacillaceae > Metabacillus_C > Metabacillus_C lacus. The sequence goes on from NZ_WKKI01000075.1 coordinate 6,731, forward strand.
ATAGCCGTGAATAATTGCATTTGTAACAGCCTCGGATACAACCGTTTTAATCTCAGTCAGTTCATCCATGGTAGGATCCAGCTGAGCAATGAATGCAGCCACCGTCACCCTTGCAAACGATTCATTCTGGCTGAGAGCTGAAAATTGAAGGTTCATTTCATTTCTCATGAAGCCACCCCCAGCGTCATCAGCGCTGATGTTTCAGAGCTTTCAAGCCTGATAATTTTAAAGAGACCTGACATATCAAACAGCCTCTTCACACTTGGCGAAATGGCGCAAACAACCATTTCTCCGCCCAGCTGCTTAATTTGTTTATATCTGCCGAGAATGACTCCCAGTCCCGAGCTGTCCATAAAGGAAAGGTCTTCAAGATTTAACACAATATGCTGAATACCGCCTTCATTCAATTTACTTGTCACTTTCCCGCGCAGTGTTTCCGCGGTATGATGATCTAGTTCTCCCGAAAGGCGAATGCACAAAACTGATTGTTTGATGTCTAGTTCTATCGCTAGGCTCATCCATAGTCCCCCTTACAATTTTGGATAATAAGGAATTTCGTTATGGATAAATTGTTTTCCTGCCCTGTGACAAAACTAGTGCTATTTCAACAACATCAGCCAGACTTAGTGAATTCTCCCATCACTCTTTTGAATAAATGCCACCAGCCGGCCGGCTTCACATCTTTTTCTGCCACAAGCGGACTTTCCGCAATGGTTTCGCCATTTCTCTTCAAAGTCAGCGTGCCGAGCCTGTCACCTTTTTTAACAGGGGCAGCAATCTTCTTCTTTATGTTTACTTCCTGCGAAACATCTTTCACATCTTCTCCTTTTTTCGCCAGTACGGAGATAGGTTCTGATGTTACAGCATTTGTTTCCTTTACATTTCCTTTGCTTACTTTCACTTTTGTAATAACCTGATCCTTTGCAAACAGCGGATGAGTTTCGTACTGACTGAAGGCAAAATCAAGCATTTTTGTAATCTGTGCATTCCGGTCTTTAGGTGTCTCGGCTCCAAAAACAACCGCTATCACCCTCATGTTTCCTTTTTTTGCAGTCGCAGTTAAGCAGTATTTTGCTTCATTGGTAAAGCCTGTTTTCACACCGTCTACACCAGGATAAAATTTAACCAGCCTATTTGTGTTCACCAGCCAGAATTTCTTTTCTGTATCCTGACGAAGGTAGTCTTCATAAGTTCCTGTAAACCTTGTAATTCCATCATACTTCAGCAGCTCTTTCGCCATTAACGCCATATCATGAGCTGTACTGTAATGATTCTGGACCGGAAGACCAGTCGGATTCTTGAATTCTGTATTTTTTAATCCAAGTTCCTTTGCTTTTTGGTTCATCTTTTCCACAAACGCTTCTTCCGAGCCTGCAAGGTGTTCAGCCATAGCTACAGATGCATCATTTCCTGAAGCAATAGCAATTCCTTTCAGCATTTCTTCAACTGTCATTTCTTCGCCTGCTTCGAGGAAAATCTGGGATCCGCCCATAGAGGCTGCATGTTCGCTTGTCCGTATTTTATCTGTCATTTTTAACTGGCCTTTGTCAATCGCTTCCATGATCAAGACCATTGTCATTATTTTTGTCATACTGGCAGGAGGCAGCTTTTCATCGCTGTTTTTCTCATAAAGAATTTTTCCGGTGTCTCTTTCAATTAAAATTGCAGACTTCGCTTTATCAGCCAGCACAACCGATGATTTTTCCTTGGCCAGCGCCCCGTTAGCTGCAGGCTGCAGCAGTAAACCGGCAAGCATCAATAATATAAATCCTTTTTTCATCTCCAAACCTCCATTCTTGATACACCCCATTTTTTCCAATTAAGGGAGTAACTATACGAAGATCACGAAAAAAACCAGATAAGGAGGCAGGCAAAATAAAAAGACAGCACCCTTAGGCACTGTCTACTCCGGTTATTGAATAATCTTATGAATCAGTTTAGGTTTTTCCACCCGTTCAGCTGAAAGTCTGTAAGCTTCCTGAACCTTTCTGATGGAATTCTCAGGATTTTCTGTATCACTGTGCAAAATAACCAGCGGGTCGCCAATCCTGACGTAGTCCCCCACTTTTTTATTGAGTGTAATTCCCACAGCATGATTGATTTCATCATCTTTCGTCGCTCTTCCAGCTCCGAGGTACATGGCTGAGATTCCGATAGATTCAGCATCAATTTCAGCTACATAGCCCTCAGTTTTGGAAATAACCTCCACTTTATACTGTGAAGCAGGCAGCTTTGATAAGTCATCAATTTGCTCAACATTGCCTCCTTGAGCAATAATAAAGTTTCTGAATGCTGCGAAAGCTTTACCATTTTCCAGATTTTTTTCAAGTTCACTGTATGCTTCCTCAAAAGTTGGAAAAATTTCAGCCAGTACTGTCATATGGGCAGACAGCACAAGAGACAGCTCACGAAGGTCATCCACTTTCTTTCCTTGAAGTATCTGGACAGCTTCTCTTACCTCGCTGGCGTTTCCAACCTCAAAGCCAAGGGGCTGGTTCATATCGCTGATAACAGCAATGGTGCTTCTCCCCAATGCGTTGCCGATACTCACCATCTCTTTTGCAAGAGACTCGGAATCTTTCAATGTTTTCATAAAAGCGCCGGAGCCAGTTTTTACATCCAGTACGATGCTGTCCGCTCCTGAAGCAAGCTTTTTGCTCATGATGGAACCGGCAATCAGCGGAATGGAATCAACAGTAGCAGTCACATCTCTCAGGGCATAGAGCTTTTTGTCAGCTGGCGCCAAATTTCCTGTTTGTCCGGCTACTGCAAGCTTATGCGTATTCACATTTTCGATGAACTGTTCCTCTGTCATCTCAATGTGAAAGCCTTCAATCGCTTCAAGTTTATCAAGGGTTCCGCCTGTGTGTCCAAGCCCTCTGCCCGACATCTTGGCAACCGGAACACCAACGGAGGCCACAAGAGGTCCTACAATAAAGGTTGTTTTATCGCCAACACCGCCTGTAGAATGCTTATCTACTTTATGTCCCTGAATGGCTGACAAGTCAATGGTATCACCTGAATCCACCATGGCCTGCGTCAAAACTGCCGTTTCATCAGATGTCATTCCTTTAAAATAGATTGCCATTAACAATGCTGATACTTGATAATCAGGAATGTCACCGCCAGTGTATCCCTTAATAAAGTATTGAATTTCTTCCCTTGTTAATTCTTTTCCGCTTCGTTTTTTCTGTATAATATCAACCATTCTCATACTTCTCACCCCAAGTCCTTCATAATGTGCCTCTTAACGGCTGCTGACATCTTCCACAATCTGTTTCACAAGATTTAGAAAGTTGGACTTCACTTTTTCCGTTGTCTCAATCACTTCATCATGTGAGAGAGGCTGATCAAGAATTCCGGCTGCCATGTTTGATATGCAGGAAATCCCCAGAACCCGCAAGCCGCTGTGCCTTGCAACAATTACCTCAGGAGCAGTTGACATTCCTACGGCATCGCCACCCATTGTTCTTAGAAAACGAACCTCTGCAGGTGTTTCATATGTAGGTCCCGTGTTGGCTATATAAACACCCTGGCGCACTCTAATGCCAAGCTTTTCAGCCGCCTTTCCTGCAAGCTGCTGAAGCTTTCTGCTGTATGCTTCCGACATATCGGGGAAGCGCGGCCCAAGCTTTGAATCATTGGGGCCGATCAGCGGATTTGTTCCCATATTGTTAATATGATCTGAGATGATCATCAAATCCCCAGGTTCAAAATCCTCATTAATGCCGCCCGCAGCATTGGTTACAATCAGGGTTTCCACTCCAATTTCCCTCATGACTCTTACAGGAAACGTGACCTTCTCCATGCTGTAACCTTCATAAAAATGAAATCTACCCTGCATGGCAACGACCTGAGCCCCTTTTAGCGTTCCGAACACCAGCTGTCCTGCATGTCCTTCCACCGTGGAAACAGGAAAGCCCGGAATTTCGCTGTACGGTATTTTCACAGGATTTTCAATTTCATCTGCAAGGACACCAAGTCCTGAACCTAAAATCAGGCCGATTGATGGTGTTTCCTGATATTTCTCTTTTAGTGCTTTTGCTGAATTTTGAATATTTGTCATATCCATTTTTCTACTCCCCCTTTAGTTCTGATAAAAAGCTCGTCCCATGCTCCGGCAAGCTTACGCCAAAGTTATCTGCAATTGTAGCGCCAATATCAGCAAATGTTTCTCTGACCGGCATTTCGTTTCCTTGCTGTAAGGCAGGGCTGTAGACCAGAAGAGGCACAAATTCCCTGGTGTGGTCTGTACCCGGATGAACCGGGTCATTGCCATGGTCTGCTGTTATGATTAAAAGGTCGTCATCGTTCAATTTTTCAAGAACTTCCGGAAGCCTATCATCATACTCCTGGAGTGCGAGGCCGTATCCCTGGGGGTCACGCCTGTGGCCAAACAACGCATCAAAGTCAACAAGATTCAGGAAGCTAAGACCTGTAAAGTTCTTATCCATGGAAGAGATAAGCTGGTCCATGCCATCCATGTTCGATTTCGTTCTTACCGTTTCAGTAATACCCTCACCATCATAAATATCAGATATTTTTCCAATGGCAATCACATCATAGCCTGAATCCTTCAGTTCGTTCATTACTGTGCGGCTGAATGGTTTCAAGGCATAATCGTGCCTGTTAGCTGTTCTGCTGAAATTCCCCTTGCTGCCAAGAAACGGACGGGCGATCACTCTTCCGACCATGTACTTTTCATGAAGGGTCAGCTCACGCGCCAGCTCACAAATTCTGTACTGTTCTTCAATAGGAATGATTTCTTCATGTGCAGCAATCTGAAGGACTGAATCTGCGGAAGTATAAACAATCAAAGCTCCGGTTTTCATATGCTCTTCACCGAGTTCTTCTAAAATAGCAGTACCTGAAGCCGGCTTGTTCCCAATAATCTTTCTCCCTGTTCTTTTTTCCAGCTCTTCAATCAGTTCAGGAGGAAATCCTTCAGGAAACACTCTGAACGGGGTATCAATACGCAGGCCCATGATTTCCCAATGCCCTGTCATTGTGTCCTTTCCGTTAGATGCCTCCATCATTTTCGTATAGCTGGCCATAGGATTGCTCTGTTTTTGCATTCCCTTTATTTCCTCGATGTTGCTGAGGCCTAATCTTTCCATGTTCGGCATGTTCAGCCCGCCCATATGATCAGCTATATGTCCCAATGTATGAGAGCCTTTATCGCCAAATTTTTCTGCGTCAGGCGCTTCGCCGATACCGACAGAATCAAGGACAATCACAAACACTCTTTTATATGTATAATTCTGCATCCTGCATCCTCCTTAAAATCCATCTATCTATACTATGATCATTGCTTTTAATATCCATGCAGCGTCATATACGTCAGAAGTCTGACCACATAATTATAAACCGTTTTCAACTGTAGTGACAAGGAATTATGCCATATCTCTCTTTCTTGTTTCCATTCCACTAATAAATGGGATTGAAACATACCTCATCCTGCATGAATGCTGTGTTTGCCTTCTCTTTCTTGCATATCACCATGTCGCTTGCTGTTTCACTCTGTTTTGTCCTTCATCGCCCTTATGAAGGACATTTCGACTGCTTTTCCACCCTGTTTTGTCCTTCTTCACCCTTATGAAGGACATTTCGCTTGTTTTTCCACCCTGTTTTGTCCTTCATCGCCCTTATGAAGGACATTTCGACTGCTTTTTCACTCTGTTTTGATTAAGTCCATATAATTGTGTAAAAAGAAAGAGTCATTTTGTTCCTTCTTGTCAACACTGTTTTCAACGACGATAA
>NZ_WKKI01000076.1 GCF_009674805.1 Metabacillus lacus
TCGATGAAAAAAGAGAAATTACAAAGAATAAAAAAGCTTGTGGAAGAAACATATAGTACCTTTCTCCACAAGCTGAGCTTGGGATATCCCAAGCTTTTTGTTTTTGAATGTATTGCTTCCTAATCTAATCCAAGCTCCTGTTAACTCAACAAAATCACTTACTCTTTTTATGCAATTCAAATGACTCTTCAAAATCATCCCATTTAACATTTACTTGTACCACTTCATCTTCATTTACTTTTGCTCCGTTTTCCGAACGTCCCCTAGACTTAAATGTAACTTCTGTAGGTGGTTTATCAAACTCCCTTGTACTACCTCCACCTCCAGCAGATGTTTCATAAGAGTAATTAAGAGTTTTTATTGAAGAAATCTCTTTGAAAGACCCTTTGTATGTTAATACAAATTCCTCGCCATTTTCATTAGAGTAGGTGATTTTACCACCTTTATCTCCCCATTTTTCTATTCCGCTAAAAGAATATTTAGCTCTCCAATATTCACCTTCACCATTAAATTTATAATTATAGTGGTTTTCTTCACTCGAACAAGCCGTCAAGACTATAATTATGAATAATATGGTGAGTATTTTTTTCAATTTAACCGCCCCCTAAATATTTAATTTAAGTCCTTTGTGACTTCTTTAATGGAGTATCCCGCCCCGGTAGTTTAAGAATTAAATTTTCATAATCTTTAAGTGTATTTTACCATATAATGTTATAAATCCTTGATTTTCCTCCAAAACTCACTGACAATCACATAGCAATTTACAAGTAAAATAGCACCCTTTTTCTCACAACGGCGGCAATAGCCATTGTCAAGTTGTTATTATGGGTGCTATTTGTTATGCAGTAAAAACAGTTCTGCTGGTTACTGTGCTAAAAGGTGTGACAACTTATATGCTATTTACCATGTTTCTCCACAGAGACTGAACTACTTACATTTCAGGGTGATGCTTTTTTTGCTGTTAACCCTAAGGGACCTTCTCAACCTATCCTGCTTCCTTCCAGTTATTCCTTCTTATCTTGTTTTTGCCAGTAACCGGATGTATGATGAGAAAGGAACATTACAAGAATTGGAGACTGTAAGATGAGAATAAGAGATTGGGATCGTAATTTAAAGGTCCGCCTTTTTGGAGAAGCAGCGATGAATATTACATTCTGGATGTTCTTTCCTTTTTTAATCATTTATTTTGCGGAGGCATTCGGAAAAGAAAAAGCTGGTTTTTTACTGGTCCTGTCACAGTTATTTTCAGTAGCCGCCAACTTAATGGGCGGATATTGCGCTGATCGGTTTGGACGAAAAAGAATGATGGTGCTGTCTGCATTTGGCCAAGGTGCCGCTTTTCTAATTTTTTCTCTGGCTGTATCGCCGTGGATGGAGCTCCCTGCTTTAGCATTTATTTGTTTTACAATTGTCGGTGTTTTCGGAGCTTTTTACTGGCCGGCCAGCCAGGCAATGGTGGCTGATGTGGTGGATGAAAAAAACAGAAGCAGTGTGTTTGCCGTTTTTTATACTTCCATTAATATCGCAGTCGTCATCGGACCGATTCTTGGCGCGCTTTTTTATGTGAATTACCGGTTTCAGCTGCTGGTGGCAGCAGGGCTGGTCTGTATTCTCCTGTCCATCCTGCTATCCAGAATGACGAGGGAAACAGCCCCTGACTCAGCCAGGCAAAACATCGGCACAAATGGACGATGGTATGGTGTGATAGTGAAACAAGTGAGAGATTACGGAATTATCTTTAAGGACCGGACGTTTCTGCTGTTTATTGTCGCAGGCATTCTATCCGCCCAGACCTTTATGCAGCTTGATATGCTGATACCCGTTTATACAAAAGACATTGTAGATAATCAAACATTGTTTCATATGGGATCCTGGCATCTCTCCGTCAGCGGTGAACAGGCATTCGGGCTTCTGCTTGCCGAAAACGGCCTTCTTGTTGCTCTGTTTACAATTGCAGTGACAAAATGGATGGGGAGTTTTCGGGAGAGCAGAGTGTTTATCCTCTCTTCCGTGTTTTATGCAGCAGCAATTACCTTGTTCGGCCAGGTAAGCTTTATGTGGGGACTGATCTTCGCTATGGCTGTGTTCACTTTTGCAGAGCTGATGACGGCCGGAATACAGCAGAATTTTATTTCTAAAATTGCTCCGGAGCACATGAGAGGACAGTATTTTGCAGCGGCAAGCTTAAGATATACAATCGGGAAGACCATTGCACCGATTGCCATTCCATTTTCCGTATGGTTCGGCTATCAATGGACCTTTTTCATTCTCGGCCTGCTGGCATTGCTGAGTGCCCTTCTGTATTTCACCATGTTCAGCCAATATAAAAAGAGCGAAACACTTCCTGCGGAAGCCTCTTAAAACCCAAAAAAGGTTCAAATCATCAGGGATGATTTGAACCTTTTTTAATTCTTATTTTCTAATCCAGACTGCTCCAGCAGAATTATCTTTTGCTTCGCCGATGACCTCAAACTTCAAGCCGTAATTCGGAAGAAGTTTTCCTGCATCAGGAATCAATGCATCAATATATTTTTGGGAATCATCAAACACTCTGTTCCCAGGCAGGCTTAGGAAATCGTAAGCACCGCGGCTAGGAGAAAATACGCTGAATGCCTGTGTTTTATCAAGAGAGAATGCAGCGTCAGCGACTTGATAACGAGTCGACTGATTAACAGACGGCTTGCCGTTCAGCGTACCTACTACAGCTTTTGGATGGGCATCTACTACTCCAATGAATCCTTCACCCGGATGAACGCCTACCCAGTTGTCTGTAAAGCTGTCATCTCCATACCATACAAGCATTCCGGTATTGTACACAGCACCTCTTGAATATTGAAGAGCTTTGTCGGAACCTGCATAGTTTCTCCACTCAATATAGTAGTAATGATCTCTTAAGAATGTACCGTCAGACACGATAAATCCATTAAGGGCAAACTTTGGAGTTCCTTCGGCATCATCCGAAAAGACTGCTTGTCCGTCTACTTTCAGCTGTGCATTGTCAAGCGCAAAACCTTCAAGCGCAAGACCTCCGTCTGTCACGTATTCGAATACAAGCTTAACTTTTTTGCCTTTAAACTGACTCAGATCATACGACTTGTCGACCCATTGTCCGTTAGTCGTTTCTGCTCCGTTGAGCGTATCTTCGTCCCCGATTGTATCAATTGTTACTGACTTGCCGTCTTCCGTTACCGCGTGAACATACAAGTAGTCATAGTCATACTCTACATCGTAAAGCGCCTTAAAGCTGAATTCAGCAGAGGAAGCTTTTGTTAAATCAAACAAAGGCGTGCTCATTTCTGTGTGAAGATTATCACCCTTTGTGCTGTAATAGTATTTCTTTCCGAATGCAGGCTGAATGCCTTTTACTGTTTTCTGTGGAAGATTTACTTTTACAATGCCTGGGTTGTTGCTCTTTGTTACACTTTGGTCAACAAAAGAAGCTATACCTTTTTTATCAACTTCCTTGTAGTCGATATTCTGGATCTTAGCCCAGTTTCCGCCCATTAAGGTTTGGAAGTACTCTTTATTTTGAGGTGAAAAGCTTGTTGGTGCAGTACCTGCTACTTTTCCATTCCAGCTGCCGCCGCTCATGATAGACCATGAAGCAACAGGCTCTCCTTGACCTGTGTACTGTGTATCATACTCATCAGGAAGGCCGAGATCATGTCCAAATTCATGGGCGAATACGCCAACTGCCCCGTCTTCAGGCTGAATGGTATAATCATAGGCTGCCATTTTTCCGCCCCAGTAATCTACTTTTGCAGCAGTATTGGCTACCGGATATACTCCATCAAGAACCCAGCGGTGCGACCAGATAGCATCATCTCCAAGACGTCCCCCTCCAGCTTCCTGGCCCGTTCCTGCATGAATGATCATTAAGTGGTCAACAAGTCCGTCAGGTTCATTTTGATTTCCGTCTCCATCCAAATCATACAAATCAAATTGATCGAATTCTGAAAGATCCATCCCTGAAGCTACCGCAGCATTTAAAGCATCTTTGACAAGATCACGCGGCCCTTTTGGCGCAAGGTTGTCATGTCCGCCTCTAGGATCATCGTCACCGTACTCTTTCGCTGTTCCAGGAACTGTAAGCCATTCTGAAACAGTTCCGTCAACAGTGTAGCTTCCGCCTGACTGTTCTTCATAATACTGCTTAAAAGTTTGGACTTTTTCGCCATTAAACAGCTGAAATTCCTTGTTGCCGAACATTAATTTTTCATAATGTTCACGATTGAAATCCTTTGCGTACATGTAGCCCTCTTCCTGGTCTACATTATTATGCTTGAAATCGGAGAACTCTGTAAGCAGTACCAGCACTTTATCAGTTCTGACAGCGCCTTTGTAGGCTGCCTGCTTGGCAGGGTCTACTTTTACGGCTCCATCAGGCTTGCCTTTTTTAAAGTTGACATGCCCCTTGTTAAGCTGCTTTCGAAGCTTTTCTTTTTGCTTTTTGAGGAAATCCTTGGACTTTTTGTCCATTTCATCCTTATGTTTATGATCGTGGTCATGATCATGCTTTTTCCCTTTATGAACTGCTCCATCTTTTTTCTTAATATATTCTTTAACAGTCTTGCCGGCCTGCTCAGGAGTTGCATTTTTAGAAATAACGCCTCTCTCTTTCAGCACCTTTTCAAGCCTGTCTTCCGGAACTGTGTGCCAGTCAATCGGGGCCGATTCTATCACTGGGCCTGCCGGTGAAGGTGCTGCCTGTGCTGAAGGAAGAAATGATCCTGCGAGCAAACCTGATACCACCAGCGTTCCCGCTGTCAGTTTAATTGCTTTTTGCCATGCTTTGTTCTTTTTTGAGATAGATCTTTTTAACTTTCTCAACTCTGCTAACCTCCCAGGTTAAAAATGTCCTAGTCATCCCTTTTAGGAAAATACTAGTTTAATTTCTTGAAATTATAAATAATTTCTAAAAAATGACTATAAAACTATTATATTTAGGAACTCGAAACAGTAAATAGTTCAAAAATTCTATTTATTTGAATAATCAAATGATAAATGTTTCCTATTTCTTTTCTCCTGCTCCTATGCTTTTCAGTAGAAAAAGTAGAGGATTTTCTTTAAGATCAAACTATAAACAGGGAGGGATTTACTTGAGAGATTTAAACGCTTGGTTTGATAAAGGAATGTCCAAATATCAATATCTTTCTTCTATGAAAGTCAATCAGAATCATATGTTGAGCATTTATAACTCGTTCTCGCTGCCGGAGGAGGATGCTGCAGTCTTACATGCTCTTCAGGAGAAAAAACTAAGGGCAATCGTGTTAACGGCAGACTGGTGCGGAGACGCTATGGTAAACATACCCATATTTATGAAAATGGCAGATGAAGCCTTTTTGGAAGCTTCCTATTTAATAAGGGATGAAAATTTGGAGCTAATGGACCAGTATTTGACGGGTGGAAGAGCTCGATCTATCCCTATTTTCATCGTAATAGACCCCGAAGGAAAAGAAAGCATGAAATGGGGGCCCCGCGCTGCGAAAGTAGAGGAGCTTGTTTCTGAGTTAAAGAAGGATTTGCCGCAAAAAGATGACCCGGGATACTCAGACGCATTTCATAACTTTATCGGAAAAATGACAAGCATGTACACAACAGACGAAAAAATCTGGAACATCATCAAGGATGACTTCTTACATTCTTTCAAGCAGCTGCAAAGCTGAGATATTTTTGGCGAAGAATTTAAGGAATTCATGTACAGACCACATATGCAGGATGTGGTCTGTTTTTTATGTTTATTGGATTTCTGATGAACTAAGCCGGCCATTGTCATTTAATGTTAAAATAATAAAGACTGTTTTTTACTGAACGAGCAGAAAGCTGAAGACTCAGAAATAGATGGAGGTATCGTTATGTGGATTATATTAGGGGTTATTGCTATAGCAGCAACCATAATAAATCTGCATATGTATGGAGCAGGTAAAGATTATAAGCTTGCGATGGCAATGGGATTATCATTTACAGCACTTACACTTTGTGCAGAATACAGTTTTGTATCGAAGTGGGTAAAAGTAGAAGATTGGGCGGCACTAATGGATGTTGTACCTGGTATGGAAAGAGCGTTATGGTTTTTGACAATTGTTTCTATCTTATTGAATATAACACCTATCCTTTTAGAACTAAAAAGGAAGAAATAAATACTTACTGAAGAATTTCAAAGAATTTTGGGGGAGAATTTATTTCGAGGAGTTACAGGCACTCTCTCTTACCCTTCCTTAGCAAAAGCGTTTTTATTATGAGTGTTTAAAAAGGAGAGCAAAAATGACGATTGAATTTATACAACTAACTCAACCAAGCACAGCGATTGTGGAGGTGTTAAATAGATGGGAAAACGATCCAACATTAAAACCTTTGATTCGCCCTCACCAAAATAAATCTGAACTGGAATGTCATAAGAAATTGACTATGGATGAATTATCAAAACAATTGAACACCCATCATATTTATCTTATATATCTTCATGACGAGTTGATAGGGGAAATGAATTATGTTATTGACCCGGTTCATATATATAAAAAAGAAGTTGGGACAGCCTGGATTGGAATTACAATTGGTGAGTCTAAAGGAAGAGGCAAAGGTATTGGTTATTTAGCAATTCAGTTTCTCGAGGAACAAATTAAGAATGAGGGGCTTAACCGTATTGAACTGGGCGTTTTTGAATACAACAAGCAAGCACAGAAGCTCTATCAAAAGCTGGGTTACAAGGAGATCTGTCGGATAGATAATTTTACTTATTGGAATGATAAAATGTGGTCGGATATCAGAATGGAGAAGTATGTATGAACATGAATTTTAAAGAAGTTATAAGAAATTACTATTTAATTGTTTTTGTATAATATCTCATCTGCAATTTCCTCCACACTATTAGAACTGCTTCATCCCTCTAAGACATGATATATTCACATCTCCACTCCTATCTATACCTGCCGCCGAAATCATTGATCATTATAATTTATCATGGAGTGACTGGTACCACCCCTCCCCCTCCTCTGTGAAACAAAGTGTGAAACGATATTTTTCGGGGAGTTACTGGCACCACCCCATTCTCAATTTTCCCAACTCCGTTCAAACAAATTTGCAAACCTGAAGAGATTATATTAGACTCTTAGTTTAGCTCCTCATCACAAGGGGTAATATCCGTAGGGTGTGCATATCTGCACAATAGATTCCAATTGTAAACATTTGTTAAGAATTGGTTAATTTTCCTTAAAAATGGATACAGACTCAAAGAATTTCCATATATTTATAGTATATTAAAAAGAAATTCTTCAAAATCTAGCTAAATGAACGCTAAGAACACGGAGAATCCTAATGAATAATAATAAGTTAGTAAGCAGGCTAGTAAAGTATAAGCTGGAGATTGGAATGTCTCTCTGCTTTCTCATGCCTCCGCTTGGTATTTTGATCCTGATTGTCATCGGCTGGGGCAAACTGAACTCAATGGTGAACACAAGGGAGAAGCTTTATGTAAATATCAGTACGTTTTTCTTTCTCACATTAGCCATTTCTGCAGCCGGTGCCGCAATTCTGGAAAGGAACGGTACATATCTTTTAATTCTTGCTATGGTACTCGGTTACCTGGGTTTATACCTGCATATAAAGGAAACAGCAAGTCTTTCTTCCATTTCACGCTATCAAAAGGTGATGATTGGGGGAGGAATCTATCTGCTGCTGTCCGGGTCCTTTTTCCAAAACTTTTATGGCAGCAACACCCTGCTTGGCCTGGTGACCGGAACCTACTTTATCGGAGGATCACCGGGTGAAACAGAAGGCCGCTTGTTCGGAAGTGCCTATAACCCTAATTTTACAGCGTTTCTTCTTTTGCTTGTCCTTACATTTCTCATCGCAAGGCTGCTGAAAAATTGGAGAGCTCAAGGAAATATTCTGCTGACTTTGCTGCTGTCGTTCGTCACCTGTTTCGCCATTTTCCAAACAGGTTCACGTTCAGGAATTGCGACGATGTTCTTGATTCTCCTTCTTTTCTTGTTCAAGGCATCTGTTAAATACGGGACAGTTTCTCTTGCTGTCATATTGCTGGCGAAAGATAGAATAATTGAATATTTTCCAAGAGACGATGATATTTTGAGAGCCAGTCTGATGCGGAAAGACATCTGGGTGCAGGCAGTGAAAATCTGGAGAGAAAATCCTTACTTCGGGACAACTTCCTTAGGATTTGGAGAGGCATATGCCCAGACAGGAAAAGCAGCTGTACCTCATGCACACAATATCTTTCTTGCATTTTTTTCTGAATACGGAACTTTCGGAGGGCTTGCATTTCTTCTGCTGTTTAGCGCCTTACTATACAAGTTTGTATGCCTGCTGTTTTTGAATTCAAAGAAAAAATTGCTGCTGAATTTTTATCTGCTGTCTTTTCCGGTGGTTGTGCTGACCGGCATACTTGACCATCCGCTGGTTTCTCCGCAAACTGCCTTGCTGACAGTGATTCTGCTGGGGTCTTTTGACAGATACACAAGAGCCCTTGGGTTCAGGGAAAGAGCTGCGCTAAATTGGAGAAGAGTTCTCCTTCGGTTACATCTTGTGACCGAAAAGCCAGAGCAATATTCTAAAACGCAGAAAAACAAATACAAATTATAATCTCCGGCCGCTGCCGGAGATTTTTTTAATCCGCAATAACCTGAATCGGCCAAAAATGTGCATGAACTTCCTTTGCAAAGTGAATCTGAAGTCGCTCAGCATTTATGCCGCCGTATGGCTCCGTCAGGGTATCCTTATGTACTGTACACTCAGCAAGCTGAAGCGGCCAGTTTTGGTGAATCATTTCTCCCATCATCAATTTTCCATTCCTCTTCGCGTAAAATATGTATCTCTCTGTAAACCAGAACTGCAGCGTCCCTTCTGCTGCGTAAAATTGTTCTGAAACGGGCTGATAGCTTACTTCAAATTCTGCAGGTGGAGCATGAGGGTGAATTCTCCTCGATTGGAAATGAATCTTCCCCTTTTCAACTTTTGAAGAAATAGAAGCATGTAAATAATTCATGCCAATCAGCCGTCGTGCAGCAAGTACTGCATACAGTCTGTTTGCATCCAAACTAAAAAAATAGACCCCCGGCCTTCCTTTATAAGTCACATACGTTCTGACGTTCAATTCATTTACTCTTGAGAAATATGGGACTGATGGCAGATACCTCGGCCTGATATGATGCATTTCAAACGGAAGCACACCAAGCCAGGCTTCTCCGTCATATCTATCAATTTCCAGTTCCTCAGGCACCAGGCTTCTCAACAAGGAATAATCTACGGGCCAATGCAGAAAAAGGGTGTTTCTCCATGTTTGCTTTAATATCCATTTTTTCATTTACGCCCCTCCCTTTTCTCACATCATACCCATTTTCAGCTACTATTACTATCGACCGCTTTTCCTGGTTAGTTTCTCCCGTTTATTGCTATCGCACCCTTTTTCTTTGACCTTGCCTTTTAATGGGTGTTACCGTAAAAGTATGTCTTACACTTTTATCAAAAGGGAGATGGAAAAAGATGAAGCAAATATTGCTGGCAAAAAGGCCAAAAGGAATGCCCGGACAGGACGATTTTACTTTTCAGGAAACAGAGGTGCCTTCTATTGGAGAAGGTGAAGTGCTTGTAAAGACCCTCTATCTTTCAGTGGACCCGTATATGAGGGGCCGGATGGTGGATGCAAAATCTTATGTTGAACCTTATAAATTAAACGAAGTCATTTCAGGCGGGGTAGTAGGCGAAGTAGCTGAATCTCAATTTTCAGGCTTGGAAAAAGGTGATATCGTTGTCGGTATGCTGGGCTGGCAGGAGTATTCGGCAGTTCAGGGAAAGCATGTCCGTAAAATTGACCCTGAAGTGGCACCTGTTACAACATCCCTTGGTGTTCTGGGCATGCCCGGCTTAACGGCATATTTTGGTTTGCTGGATATTGGCGAGCCAAAAGAAGGGGAAACAGTCGTTGTATCCGGTGCGGCTGGAGCGGTAGGTTCCATTGTTGGACAGATTGCTAAAATAAAAGGTGCCAGAGTTGTTGGAATTGCAGGCTCTGATGAAAAAATCTCATACTTAAAAGAAGAATTGGGCTTTGACGCTGCTATCAATTACAAAACGTCAGACAATCTGAAAAAAGAACTTGCTGAAGTTTGTCCGGACGGAGTTGACGTATACTTTGAAAATGTGGGCGGAGAAATTTCAGATGCAGTCTTCTATCATTTAAACAAGTTTGCCCGCGTTCCTGTGTGCGGTGCTATTTCTGCCTATAACAAAGAAGAAAGAGACATCGGCCCCCGCATACAGACAACCCTTATTAAATCCAGTGCCTTGATGAAGGGCTTTGTTGTCGGCGACTATTCCAGCCGTTTCGGTGAAGCCTCCAAAGAATTAGGAAAATGGGTCAGAGAAGGCAAGCTGAAATATGAAGAAACCATTCAAGAAGGGTTCGAAAACATTCCGGATGCTTTCCTGGGACTATTTAAAGGAGAAAACATCGGCAAGCAGCTGGTGAAAGTAGCGGAGCCGGAAGGAAAATAACATCATATGCAAACTGCCCTGGCTCAAAAATTATCTTTTTCTGCGGGGCAGTTTAAAGAGGATCGTTATGACTTACTACTAGTTATTTAAATGATACAAAAAGGAAATAAGGATATGAAATTTTTCTACTTTTAAACAATATCGATCTAGGAACGGTGCCGGTAAGGATTCCGTTTCTTGAAGATAAGGAACCTAGGTAAGTGATAACATAGTTTATCTACAAATGGTCAAAAAAGGAGGGAAAGGATTTGTATGAAGATTACAGTCGCCAAGCTTTGCCATCCAGAAAATATAGGGAGTTATTAGGGAGTGCAATTTGTGTATTTAACTCAAATAATGCGTTCATAATTGAAAATATACTAGCTTATGATGAACCGGGTGAATATAATTGGCACCAGTTAATAGATAAAACATCTGGAGAATTATTAAAACCGGTAAAAGATACCATTACAAAAGAATCAAATACCACTATTGCTAAGAAATTTAGTGAGATTATTGAAATAAGAAATAGAATCCTGCATAGCTTCCAAGTGACTGCTCCTAGTGGAAGTCGTTTCTCTGACGATGTAGATAATCAAATATTAGCTACTAAATACAAAAATGGAAGACAAGACTATATAACACAAGAATTTTTGTATGATTTTATTAAGAAGAATGGCGAATTGAATGAAGAGATTTATAAGCTTTAAGAACATTAAAATAAAAGTCTGCGTGATGCAAGGATTATAGAACAAAAAGAACACGCTGACATTTTGGCGTGTTCTCTCGCATTTATGCGTGCATTCTTTATTATACCGATGCTATAAAAAAAGCGTTTTTCTATCATTTAGTTTCTATCTCACAAAGGAGATATAATTCCCTGATTATGTTTCCTAACCATAAAGTTAATTTCACGGTCACGTTCTAACACCTCAAACAATTCGTTTTACGGTTGACAGAGATATTTTCCAAGTATTAGAAGAGTATGTAAAACAACTTTGACACCCTGATAGCCTTTTTATAATAATGGTGGTTATACGATGGAAAATAATATAAAAAAGTTTAGAGAAAAGAACAGTATTTCGCAAGGGAAATTAGCCGAATTATGCAGCGTGAGCAGACAAACGATTAATGCTATTGAAAACAATAAATATGACCCAAGTTTACAGTTAGCCTTTAATATTGCAAGGGTTTTAAATGTAACGATGGAAGCTCTATTTATAAGTATAAGGGATGGGGGAAAAAGGAATGAATAGTTCGAAAAGAACAATAGGTTTTATAGCATTTGTCGCATTTATTGTTGTTTCAGGATTTGCCTTATACAAGTGGGTAAGATTTGGAACTATAGATGGAGGTTCTATATTTTTCAGTTTTCTCTTATTATCTTATTTTTTTAATGCAATTACCTGGGAACACCCTGAAGGAGAGGGAGAAAAAGACGAATTAGATAGGCACATTCAAGCGCAAAGTTCCAGAATTGGGTATTTTGTTTTAATGATTTTA
The DNA here is from genome assembly GCF_009674805.1 of Metabacillus lacus. Taxonomy (GTDB): domain Bacteria; phylum Bacillota; class Bacilli; order Bacillales; family Bacillaceae; genus Metabacillus_C; species Metabacillus_C lacus. Next base: position 11,992 of record NZ_WKKI01000076.1, read on the forward strand.
TCAGGTCTCATTTTGATTGTATCCGAAGGTGTTTCCAATTTGAATGACATTAATAATTTTCCTTTACTCATCGTGGTTGGCCTAACCTTTGTTACGTTACCGGTTACCGCATTTATATATTCAAAGAAGTATAAGTGATATTAAGTCGCCTCCCCGCCCTAACCAAAAAAAAATAGGCGTAGAAATTCCGATTAAGTTCAAATTGTGTCGTTTTTTAGACAAAATAAGGGAATGAATTCCGCTTAAGCTGCTAAAAATCAACCATTTTAAAGTTTTTTTGGGTCATAGACGGAATTACTCCACTATCATTGCATATGTATCCACAGGCCAAAAGATCAATTTAATTACCCTCTATTAATTGAAATTATAGGGGAATTTTTTATGGACGAATGCAAAAAAATCTCCTAAACTAGAAGCTAAACCCACGTTATCCGTGACTTCTAATAAAGGA
>NZ_WKKI01000077.1 GCF_009674805.1 Metabacillus lacus
CTCCAGGCGCCAGCCCTTCGAGGTCATAAGCCATCTTGGGCAAGAGGTCAAAGAGCGACCACCTGCCCAAGCTGTCTTATGCTTGTCAGGGCTGAACGGCGCCTTCCGCTTTTCGATTTGTCCAGCTCCACCGGCCAGCCGCTCGAGGTCATAAGCTGTCTTGGCCATAAGGGAAAAGAGCGCCCTTACGTCCAAGCCATCTTATGCTTGTTGCAGCCCGACACGACGTCGGACAGTCATGCGTTGCCACAGGACGTGGCGCTCTTAGCATGACTTCCTTTAAAACGGCGCCTTCCGCTTTTCTACATTGTCCAGCTCCAGGCGCCAGCCCTTCGAGGTCATAAGCTGTCTTGGCCATAAGGGCAAAGAGCGCCCTTACGTCCAAGCCATCTTATGCTTGTCGCAGCCCGACACGACGTCAGACAGTCATGCGTTGCCACAGGACGTGGCGCTCTTAGCATGACTTCCTTTAAAACGGCGCCTTCCGCTTTTCTACATTGTCCAGCTCCAGGCGCCAGCCCTTCGAGGTCATAAGCCATCTTGGGCAAGAGGTCAAAGAGCGACCACCTGCCCAAGCTGTCTGCGCTTTTCCTATTGTCCAGCTCCACCGGCCAGCCGCTCGAGGTCATAAGCTGTCTTGGCCATAAGGGCAAAGAGCGCCCTTACGTCCAAGCCATCTTATGCTTGTCGCGGCTGAGCAGGCCGGTTCCGCTTTTCTTTTACCCTTTCCAAAAAACCGTCTACCGCTTCTTCATATTGTTTTCTGTTTTCCGTGTAAGACATAGCATGAGTTCCTTTTTTTGCGAAGTAGAGTTGTTTAAAGCCTTTTACTTTTTTTTCATGCAGCCGCCTCGTTGCATCAGAGGGGATATAATCGTCCTCGGTGCTATGAATAAACAGTACAGGGTTTTCGATGTTTTCAACGGCTTTTACAGGTGATACGCTTTCCATGGAGTAACCGTCTCTCAGTTTCAGAAAGCGTTTTGCAATCGGCATAACCATTTGGGGAGGAATGTTAAATTCAACCTTCAGCCTGTAGAGAAGCTGTTCCTCCAAGTCAGCGAAAGGACAGTCGGCTATGTAAAAATCTGCACCATCTTCAACTATTCCGGCATAAAGCAGAGCTGTAACGGCACCCATAGATTCTCCATGAACACCAATTGTGCTGCCGCTTCCTGCATAGTGCCTGAGCCAGTTGACGACCGCCTGAAGATCATATTTTTCATAATGTCCGTAGCTGGTTGTGCTGCCTCCGCTTTCTCCATGACTCCGATGATCGTAAATGAGTACATTATAGCCGCGGTTTAGAAAAATTTTCATATATTTAACAGAGTTCACTCTGCTTACTGTTACCCCGTGGCAGATAATCATGTACTTTTTCGTTTCATGAGGGGCGATTAAGTAGCCGCTGATGTTGTATCCGAAGGGGGAGGGCACGGTAACATCAGTTTTGTCATATTCATCGTATTCTTTCTGGATAAAATGGCCCGCCTCCGTTTCACGGTCTACGATTTCTTTGACACTCCGCTTTTTTATGTACATCATTTTATTGGTAAAAAAGAACCCGACCAGAAACACATAGGACAAAACTGCCCCTGCTGCAAACAGTGACTTTCTCATTTTCATACTTCCTTCCCGCTTAAATATCGACTCTCTTTTATAGTTTATCAAAAGAAGAAGAAAGGGGAAAAGTATGTGCTTTTAGACGATTGTTTCTTGTTGATGGAGCGTAAACATTCTGCTATTAATGTTCCTTGCAAGTGCAGGCTGAATGTTTTCCACAGCCTTCAGCACAAGTTCAAGGTTAATGCCTGTGCTGATACCCATTGATTCCAGCATGTTGACTGCATCTTCCGTAGCTGCATTTCCGCTTGCACCGGGAGCAAACGGACAGCCGCCAAGCCCTCCCGCAGAGGTATCAAACCTGTTTACACCGGATTGAAGGGCTGCAAAGATGTTGGCAAGTGCCATGCCGCGGGTATCGTGAAAGTGGCCGGCAATCATTGTATCTGGAAAGGCATCCTTTAATTTAGAAAACAAAATGGCAGACTCCGCAGGTGAAGCCATGCCGATCGTATCTGCCACGCTGAGTTCATCAGCACCCGCCGTTACAAATTCCTTTGACAGGGCAATAACTCTGTCAGCGCTGATTTTGCCTTCATAAGGACAGTAAAAAGAAGTGGAAATGCAAGCACGTACAAATCCATTGCTGTTCTTTGCTCTTTCCACAAGCGGGAGAACAGCCTTCAGGCTTTCAGCTGTCGTTTTGTTGATATTATGCTTGTTAAAGGAATCACTGACTCCCACAAAAAAAGCAATATCACGGCACCCGGAGGACAATGCTTTGTTTAAACCTTTTTCATTAGGTGTGAGAACGAAATTTCTGTGTTCATCCAGGCAGCTGCCGGCAATTGACTCAGCATCCTGCATCTGCGGAACCCATTTTGGAGAGACAAATGATGTGAGTTCCATCTCTTTCACTCCCGCCTCTTTTAAGGAACGGATAAATGAAATCTTATGGCTGGTTTCAACGAAGTTCTTCTCATTCTGCAGCCCGTCACGGGGGCCGACTTCAATAATGGTTACCTCTTTTGGCAACATCTTTTACACCCGCCTTCTAAAATGAAAGTGTTTTCATAACTATATTGTAGTGAGAGATGGGGAGAAAAGGCAAACGAAATTTTAGAATAGTGTAAAGATTAGAGGAATTAAAAACATTTTGTCGAAATGGTAATGGAATCTGTGAAGGGAGTTGTAAAGATGAGCCATCAGGAAGCTGTTATTGTAAGCGCTGTCAGAACAGCGATAGGGAGCTTTGGAGGAGCATTAAAATCTGTTGCTGCTCCAGAACTGGGAGCGGCAGTAATTAAAGAAGCAATACATAGGGCCGGTATAGAGCCGGATGCGGTCGATGAAGTAATCATGGGAAATGTGCTGCAGGCAGGTTTGGGCCAAAACCCTGCGCGGCAGGCTGCAATTGGTGCAGGGCTCTCCGAAAAGGTGTCCAGCTTTACCGTCAATAAAGTTTGCGGTTCCGGTCTGAAAGCGATCCATTTGGCCGCTCAAGCTGTCATAGCTGGTGAAGCTGAAATCGTAGTAGCGGGAGGCATGGAAAACATGAGCCGGGCACCCTACCTTTTAAAGGAAGCAAGGGAAGGATTTCGAATGGGGGATCAAAAACTGGTTGACAGCTTGACCAGTGATGGGCTGACGTGTGTTTTCAATCAATATCATATGGGGGTTACTGCAGAAAATCTTTGTGAAAAATATGAAATCAGCAGAAAAGAACAGGATGAGTTTGCAGCAGCCAGCCAGCAAAAAGCGCTAATCGCCATAGAAACCGGCAAGTTCAAAGAAGAAATTGTACCGGTAAACATTCCTCAGCGTAAAGGCGAACCGCTTGTATTTGATACAGATGAATACCCGCGCAAAGGTTCCACCGCAGAAAAACTGGGAGCATTAAAGCCTGCTTTTAAAAAGGATGGATCTGTTACGGCCGGCAATTCATCAGGCATCAACGACGGAGCAGCAGCAGTTATTGTCATGAGCAGGGAAAAGGCAGAGCAGCTTGGCCTTCAGCCGCTGGTGAAGATTGTTTCAAACGGCAGGTCCGGAGTGGACCCCGGCATCATGGGGATAGGACCCGTTGAAGCGGTCAAGAAGGCATTGAAAAAAGCAGAATTGGACCTTGAGGACATTGACCTGGTAGAAGCAAACGAGGCATTCGCGGCACAATCCCTTGCTGTGGACAGGGAACTGAATTTTAACAGGGCGAATTTGAATGTAAACGGAGGAGCGATTGCGCTTGGCCACCCGATAGGGGCAAGCGGAGCCAGAATTCTGGTGACGCTCATTCACGAAATGCAGCGGAGAAATGCACGCAAAGGGCTTGCAGCTCTTTGTATTGGCGGCGGCCAGGGTGTGGCGACAATTGTAGAGAATATGCGGTAACGAAGAGGGGAGCGGGAGATAGTGAAAAAAATACATGGTTCTTTTACTGAAGCTGTTTCGGAAATAAAGGACGGTTCCACACTCATGGTCGGCGGTTTCGGTCTCTGCGGTATTCCTGAAAACCTGATCATCGCTTTAATGGAGACCGGGGTAAAGGATTTAACGGTCATATCCAATAATTGCGGAGTGGATGATTGGGGGCTGGGGCTGCTCCTGCAAAATAAACAGATTACAAAAATGATCAGTTCTTATGTAGGTGAAAACAAGGAGTTTGAGCGGCAGTACCTGTCAGGGGAACTGGAGGTGGAGCTGCTTCCACAAGGTACGCTTGCCGAAAAAATCAGGGCTGGCGGTGCTGGAATTCCTGCATTTTATACACCTGCAGGCGTTGGTACACCAATTGCAGAAAACAAGGAAACCAGGCTGTTTCATGGAAAAGAGTATGTTCTTGAAGAAGCACTTTTTGCTGACTTCAGCTTAGTTCGCGCCTTTAAGGGAGACAAAATGGGGAATCTGGTTTACAACAAAACTGCGCAAAACTTTAATCCCATGATTGCCGCTGCCGGAAAAAAGACCATTGCAGAGGTAGAGCAGCTGGTTGAAATCGGAGAAATTGATCCTGCGGCCATTCACACACCGGGTATTTATGTGCAAAGCCTGATAGAAGGACAGCAGGAAAAGCGGATTGAAAGACTGACAGTTCAAAAAACCGGCTGAGGAGGACGCAAACATGATTGAAAATAAAGTTTCGGTGCGTGAAAAGATCGCTAAAAGAGCTGAAAAAGAAATAGCAGACGGCAACTATGTGAATTTGGGGATCGGGATGCCTACCCTGGTTGCCAATTATATTGACAGCAGCAAAACGGTTGTTCTTCAGTCGGAAAACGGACTGCTGGGAATAGGTCCGTATCCTGCTGAAGGAGAGGCGGATCCGGATTTAATTAATGCAGGGAAAGAAACGGTAACTGAGATGCGCGGTGCCGCTTACTTCGATAGTGCGGAATCTTTTGCCATGATCAGAGGAGGCCATGTACATGTAGCCATACTTGGAGGAATGGAAGTGTCGGAGACCGGCGATCTAGCCAATTGGATGATCCCTGGAAAAATGGTCAAAGGAATGGGAGGTGCCATGGATCTTGTGCATGGCGCAAAAAAAATCATTGTCATTATGGAGCATACGAACAAAAGCGGTGCACCAAAAATTTTGAAGCAATGTTCTCTGCCTCTGACAGGAAAAGGGGTAGTGGACAGAATTATTACAGACAGGGCTGTTATTGATGTAACGGAACTGGGCCTGAAGCTTGCAGAGGTGGCCAAAGGCTTCACTGTGGAAGAAATCGTAGAGTCAACAGAGCCCGATTTGATTTTATCGGATGATATAAAACTAGATAGTTTTTGATAACAGAGCTTACCGCTTTCATTCGTTTTCTTTAACCATTATAATTTTAAAGGAAATTGATATGAGGTGAAAAAGATGGCCCAAAAGAAGAAAATGAATAGGAAAGAAACTGCTGTCCCTCAAATAAAAGATAATGTTACAGCTTCCGTTTTTGAGCAGCTGAAATCTATGAAGCACAGCTTGAAGCTGGAACAGGAGCAGCTAGTAAAACAAGAGCGGGAACAGAAGTTAAGAGAAATATCAGAAAGAGAAAAAAATAAAAGTTTTGAAGAATTGCTCAATGAGAGCGGTCTGAACTGGAATGATTTTAAATAATGAGAGAAGAAGCGCAGTATGTGAAGTAACTGTACAATTTCGTAAAAAAATCGTCTATGCGCAGGAAGCATAGACGATTTTTTCGTTTATTGAAGCTTATCTGTGCTGTTCATAATAGGTTGGTTTTGCCGCTTCGCGGAGACGTTCAATTTGTTCTGTCCGAAGAGCCGAAGCTGCAGCAGCACTCGCATTCTCCATAATCTGCTCTTCCTTGCTCGCCCCAGGTATGGCAGCAGCAACTGCATCGCTGTGCAGACAATACTGAATGGCAGCTTCAGCAGCCGAGTGAGGTTTTCCGGCTTCTTTTATTTCCGGAAGAGCTTTCTGCAGTTCCTCGAAAGAGTATGATAGATACCCATTTTCCCTCTCTGTTCCAGCAGTATTCAGCGGCCTTCCTGACAGCAGCCCTTTCGCCATCGGCCCCCTCGCTATCACGCTGACCCCGTGCTGCTCTATGAGCGGAAATAATTCTTCGGGACGGCGGTCAAGCAGGCTGTATTGCATCATAATGCTTACAATGGAGGATTTTTGGAGATACTCCCTGATGACATTAGGCCTGATGGAAGAAATGCCATAATGTCGGATCAATCCTTCTGTTTTCAGTTCCTCAAATGCCTCAATGGTTTCATCGATATTGTCTTCAATAGTTCCGCCATGAAGCTGATACAAATCAATATAATCTGTCTGCAGTCTTTTCAGGCTTCCTTTGACCGCTTCTTTGATATGTGCCTTAGAGGGATCCCAGGTCCATCCGTCTTTTCCAGAAATTCTCCTGTTGCCGGCTTTGGTTGCTAAAATAAGGTCACTGCGTCGATTTTTTACGGCTTTGCCGATGATTTCTTCATTCACTCCGTTATCATACAAATCGGCGGTATCAAGATAGTTTATGCCATTTTCAATTGCTGTATCAATCAGCCTCTTTGCATGCGTGTAGTCAGTTCCAAGTGACATGCATCCAAGGCCGATTCTGCTGACAAACAGATCGGAGGAACCTAGCTGCTTTTTTTTCATCAATGTTCAGCTCCTTATGTTTTGGATTTTGTAGTTTGAACATAGTATAAGGAGCGTCAAATTGCAAATGAAAGGGTATTACCTATCAGCAAGCCAATCTTTGACCAGGGGATAGCGGCGGGCATACTCTTTGAGAAGATAGCGGATTTGCCAAGCTTTTCCCGTAATAACAATGGACCTTGATAATCTGTACACTTTCATTGCGAAAACCTGCCTTATCATTAAAATATGGTAGAATGTATGAAAAAAAGATTAATTATAGAACGGAGTGAGCAGGCAATGTCAAATCTATTTGAAAAAGAACTTTCTTCAGAGAAGCTGTTTTCGGGGAAAATTATCGACCTTTATGTTCAGGAAGTAGAATTGCCCAACGGGAAGAAGAGCAAACGGGAAGTTGTCAAGCATCCTGGAGCAGTAGCGGTGATAGCACGAACATCGGAGAACAAACTATTGCTGGTTGAGCAGTACAGAAAACCGCTGGAAAGAACGCTTGTTGAAATTCCTGCTGGAAAGCTGGAAGAAGGCGAGGAGCCGATTGTGACGGCGAAAAGGGAATTAGAGGAGGAAACGGGCTATACGACCGATAAACTGTCTCTGCTTATCTCCTTTTATACTTCCCCGGGCTTTGCGGATGAACTGGTGCACTTGTACCTGGCGGAAGATATTCAGAAAATGGATGTAAAAGCGGAGCTGGATGAAGATGAGTTTGTTAATCTAATGGAAGTGACACTGAAAGAGGCGGAGCAGCTTCTTCACGAACAAAGAATATATGATGCTAAAACAGCTTATGCTGTTGCGTATCTTCAGCTTCAGGAGGCTGCGAAAAAATAGGATGAAAGCATATTTTGCTGATTTGCATATACATATCGGGAGAACAGCCTCCTATCAGCCGGTAAAAATAACGGCAGCAAATTCTCTTACCCTTGAAAACATTCTGATTGAAGCGAGTCAGCATAAAGGCATGGACATCATCGGAATCATAGACTGCCACGTTCCGGAAGTTCTTGCGAGTCTAAAAGACAAGGTAGAGAAGGGAATCTGCAAAGAACTGGAGGATGGGGGGATTTCTTACGGTAACACAACACTGTTTCTCGGAACAGAAACCGAAATATATGATGAATGGAGCTCAGGCCCGATTCACGTACTCTCTTACTTCCCAACCATCTCCAGCATGGAGAGCTTTTCCCGCTGGATGGAAGGGAAAATGAAAAACATTACCCTCAGCTCGCAGCGCATTTATGCAGCAGGAAAAGAATATCAGCAAAAAGTGAAAGAGCTGGAGGGTTTATTTATTCCTGCCCACATCTTTACCCCTCATAAAAGCATGTACGGCAGCGGGGTTAAAGCATCATTGTCAGAGGTATTTGTCCCGGAGTGGATTGACGGGGTAGAGCTCGGGCTCAGCTCGGATACTGAAATGGCAAGGGGCATTGGGGAGCTGTCACGGTATCCGTTTTTAACTAATTCTGATGCACATTCACTAGCGAAAATCGGGAGAGAATATCAAAAGCTGCTGCTGAAGGAGCCGAGCTTTGAGGAGTTTAGGATGGCTCTTCAGGAGCTGAACGGGAGAAGGATTCTTGCAAATTACGGGTTGAATCCTCTGCTGGGAAAGTATCACTCAACCGTTTGTGAAAAATGCGGACAAGGGGCAGAAGCGTCACAAAGCGAATGCGCCTTCTGCGGCCACAAGAGGCTGACAAAGGGTGTCAGCCAGAGAATCAGAGAGATCTCCGGCACTCCACCAAGCTTCAATAGAAGCAGGCCGCCATACATTCATCAAGTACCTCTTCAGTTTATACCGGGAATAGGGCCAAAAACACTGAATGTGCTGAAAAAGAGATTCGGAACGGAAATGGCCGTTCTTCATTCCGCCGCCAGAGAAGAACTTGAGGAAACAGTGTCTCCAAAAACTGCTTCTCTGATAATAGCTGCCAGGGAAGGCAGACTGAACGTGAAATCCGGCGGAGGAGGAACTTACGGACGTATTCAATAAGTCTCCATATGGGGATGTTCCTGAGATGCAGTTAAAAAATCAGTGAAAAGATACAAGTATCCCTGGGAGATTGATCAGTGAGCGAAAGATCATTTCTTCTTAATATGCCTTCAAGCTGAAAGCCGAGCTTCTCAGGGATTCTTCTGCTCTTGACGTTGTCTGAATTCACCCGTATTTCAATCCGTCTTGCATCCAGCTCCGTCTTGGCGAAATGAATAATGCCCTCCACCGCCTCGGTCATATAGCCCATTCCTTCATATTTTGAAGAAATCCAATAACCGATCTCAAAACATCGTGCTTCCCAGTTGATTCTGTGCAGTCCTGAGCTGGCAAGAAACTCTTTTGTTTCCTTATGAAAAACCAGAAGCCTTAAATCCTTTCTAAGCAGGAAATGTGCAGCTGCCTCGCGTATATTTGCCTCTGTTTCTTCCAGAAAAGGCTCTGTTTGAGCAAAAGGCATCCACGGGCGCAGCTGATCCATGGACGACAGAATTGCATCATGGACAGCCTTGCCGTCCCCGCTCTGTGGTGCCCGGATCAGCAGGCGTTCTGTTGTGAATTCAGAAGGAAAATCAAGTAAGATGGGGTTCAATGTTCATCACCTCTTTTGAATGTTCTGAAAATTATACAACAGTTTTTGGTAATGTGGAAACTATTTTTATCACAAGAAGGGCAGGAGCGGTCAGGTTGAGTAGTCATAGTTTTTCTTTTCTCTCATATACTCTAGTAGAAGAGTTGGTAGGAGGAATGGCTATGAGGCGGCATTCTGTAAAAGGGAGAATCATGGAGCATGTGAGAGAGCACAGCTCAATTTATTTATTTGTGTTTGTCCTGTTTTTGATGGGTGTTATTTTTGGAGCGGTTGTAGTAAACAGCATGAATCTCAGCCAGAAAGAAGATCTTTACTTTTATTTAAGCCGCTTTTTTGGACAAGTTTCTGAAGGAAAGCTGGCGGGCTTTCATGAAATGTTTCAGCAGAGCGTCTTTCATAATCTGAAATTTCTAGGTTTAATGTGGGTGCTTGGAATCTCCATTATTGGATTGCCGATTATTTTGATTATGCTTTTCCTGAAAGGAATTGTAGTGGGCTTTACTGTAGGCTTTCTGGTAAATCAGCTTGGCTGGAAAGGTTTCTTGCTTTCGTTCGTGTCAGTTCTTCCGCAAAATGTGCTGCTGATTCCAGCCTTTTTAATTATGAGCTGTGCGGCAGTCTCCTTTACATTAAAAATAGTCAAACAGCTGATGATGAAAAAACCGCATTTAAATGATTCTCCTTTCACCCTGTTTGCCAGGTATGCCGGAGTACTCGCAGTGATAACCGTTATGACGCTTGCTGCTTCGAGCTTTGAGGCTTATGCATCTCCATTTTTAATGAAAAGTATTATAGCAATTATTAACGGATAATAAATATTAAATAATAATCATTTTATTTTCTAGTTTAAAATGATTTTAGTTGGATAGTTTCCCTTCTTTTGATATAATAAGTCATGGAAATGGCGAGGGAGGGAATTTTATGGAAAATCGCATAGAGCGGATTAAAAAGCAGCTGCACTCATCAAGCTACAAGCTGACTCCTCAGCGGGAAGCGACTGTTCGTGTTCTGCTGGAGCATGAAGAGGATCACTTGAGCGCCGAAGATGTATACCTCCTCGTTAAGGAAAAGTCTCCGGAAATAGGACTGGCAACTGTTTACCGTACGCTTGAACTGCTTACAGAATTAAAGATAGTAGATAAAATAAATTTTGGTGATGGTGTTTCCCGTTATGATCTCCGCAAAGAAGGTGCGGCTCATTTTCACCACCATCTGGTTTGCATAGACTGCGGCTCTGTTGCTGAAATTGAAGAAGATCTTTTAGAAGATGTTGAAGCTATCGTTGAATCCGGCTGGAACTTTAAAATTAAAGACCACAGGCTGACGTTCCACGGCATTTGCGAAAAATGCCAGCAAGAGGATCGTGCAGATGAAAATGAGTAACCTTTCCTGACAGGAGAGGTTATTTTTTTTTCGTGTATTTTTGCTGCAGATAGTACGTATAATGTTTGTCCTTTTTGGCATATTCTTTATTAATGAAGAAAGAGGGCGGAGGACAACAATATGAGAAAGCTGATAAGTGCAGCAATGGAGCTTGGAAAGGTATTTGTCTTATTTACCGGATTTACGGTTTTATTCTATTATGCTATCATTTGGATGAACAGCGAGTATGAAAATTATCACCGTTATGACCAGCCGGAAGGGGCTGCTCTGCGTGTATCAAACATGATTGAAGACAAGGAAGAAAATATCATTGATAGATTGTTGTTTTTTTATTTAAACGGGGAGTAATGAATATTGAAGGATCATATTGAAGATTTTATCCATTATCTGCTTGTGGAGAGGGGACTGTCGCAAAACACCCTTGTTTCATATAGAAGGGATCTGCAGTCCTATCAGCAATTTTTGGCGAAAGAAGGTTTGCCGGGCTTTCATGAAGTGGGCAGAGTTCATATTATCGGGTTCTTAAAAACTCTAAAAGAAGAAGGAAAATCGAGCAAGACGCTTGCAAGGCATATTGCATCAATACGGTCTCTTCACCAATTTCTTCTTCGGGAAAAGATTGTCGGACAGGATCCATCAGTGCATATAGAAACGCCTCAGACAGAGAGAAAACTGCCAAAGGTATTGTCTTTAAGTGAAGTTGAGAAGCTTCTTGATACTCCTAAACTGACGTCTGCCTTCGGATACAGGGACAAAGCCATGCTGGAGCTATTGTATGCGACAGGAATACGCGTCAGCGAGCTGATTTCATTAAATATTTCCGATGCCCATATAGGCATGGGGTTCATTCGCTGCTTTGGAAAGGGAAATAAAGAGCGGATCGTTCCGATAGGAAGAGCAGCGGCAGATTCCCTTCTGCATTACCTGGAAATGGGCCGCGGACGGCTTTATAATGCTAAACAGCCGACTGAAGCATTGTTTCTCAATCATCATGGCAAAAGAATTACCAGACAGGGATTCTGGAAAAACCTTAAAAAGATTTCCCAGGAGGCAGGCATCACCAAAGATTTAACGCCTCATACGCTCAGGCATTCTTTTGCAACACACTTGCTTGAAAATGGTGCGGATTTGAGAGCGGTTCAGGAGATGCTGGGACATGCTGATATCTCTACCACTCAAATTTATACACACATTACAAAAACAAGGCTCAAGGAAGTATACAAACAATATCATCCAAGAGCATAACCGCTGCAGCAGGCGGTTTTTTTTTATCAGCAAAATGTCCATCATAAGGGTGATGAAGGACAAATCGGAGTGAAAAGTGAGGCGAAATGTCCTTCATAAGGGTGATGAAGGACAAAATAGAGTGGAAAAGCAGTCGAAATGTCCTTCATAAGGGCGATGAAGGACAAAACAGGGTGGAAAAACAAGCGAAATGTCCTTCATAACGGTGATGAAGGACAAAACAGAGTGGAGAAGCAGTCGAAATGTCCTTCATAAGGGCGATGAAGGACAAAACAGGGTGGAAAAACAAGCGAAATGTCCTTCATAAGGGCGATGAAGGACAAAACAGGGTGGAAAAGCAGTCGAAATGTCCTTCATAAGGGCGATGAAGGACAAAACAGAAGTCAAGTCCTTAATATTGTGTAAAATTCCTTACAAGTGTTTTCAACAGTTAAATGGTTATATGAATTATCCCCTTA
>NZ_WKKI01000078.1 GCF_009674805.1 Metabacillus lacus
GCTTATTGAAAAAATCCTATTAAAAAAGCCCTCAATAGCCGGAGGATTTCCGGCTATGAGCTGAAAAACCGCTAAAACCGGGGCTTTTTGTGACATTAGCCGGAAATCCTACCCTTATTTCGCCTAAATTTCGTTCAAATTTTGATATAACCGGAATTCATCCGCTTATCTTCATTGCACTGGCTCCCCCGTGAAGGACCACCTATTAAGAAACACTCAAATAGACGGACGTTTTCCGCTTATTGAAAAAAATCCATCAACAAAGCCCTCAATAGACGGAGAAATTCCGGCTATGAGCTGAAAAACCGCTAAAATCGGGGCTTTTTGTGACATTACCCGGAAATCCTACCCTTATTTCGCCTGAAAATTAATCAAGTTTTGATATAACCGGAATTCATCCGCTTATCTTCACTGCACCGACTACCCCGTGAAGGACCACCTATTATGAAACACTCAAATAGACGGACGTTTTCCGCTTATTGAAAAAATCCTACCCTTATTTCGCCTGAAAATTAATCAAATTTTGATATAACCGGAATTCATCCGCTTATCTTCCCTTCCTCCGATTTCCCCGTAATGGAACACCTAAAAGAAACACTCAGATAACCGAAACAAATCCGCTTATTCCCCTTCCCCGCTTACCCACTAAAAAAACACTCAAAAAAAACGCCCAGAAATATGAAATTTCTGAGCGTTTGCAGCTATGTTCGTTCCCAAAATTCAATTCTAATCGAGAACAGATTAAGCACCCTGCGTGCGCAATGGGTTTTGTTTGTCTCTTTTCCAGATAAACTGAAGGGCAAATAGTACACCGAACAGGATAAGGCCTGCCGTGTCCGAAAATCCTTCAGGATAGATGAGCATCAAGCCTGCTGCAAGGGAAAGTACACGTTCCGCCACGTGCATGTGGCGCATCCAGAATCCGATCATGGCTGCACCGATGGCAATCATGCCTGATAGAGCTGTAATCAGTACCCAGATGAGCTCTTGCCATGTTGTGTCAATCATCAACAGTTCAGGAGACAGCACAAACATATACGGTATAATAAATGCCGCTATGGCAAGCTTGGCTGATTGTAAACCGGTTCGCAGCGGTTCTCCTCCCGCTACCCCTGCTGCTGCAAATGCAGCGAGTGCTACCGGCGGAGTGATGTCAGCAATGATTCCAAAGTAGAATACAAATAAATGTGCAGATAAGTCAGGGATACCAAGCAGAATGATGGCAGGTGCTGCAATAGTAGATGTAATGACATAGTTTGCCGTTGTCGGCGAACCCATTCCAAGTACGATTGCTGCAATCATCGTCAGGAACAGCGTGAGCAGAATATGTCCGCCGGCAAGTCCGAGAAGCCCGTTTGCAAGCTTCAGGCCCAGCCCTGTTTTTGTCACGATTCCCACAATTATCCCTGCCGCTGCAGTTGCTGCTGCGACTGCCAGCGCTGTCCGGGCACCTTCTACCAGCGCCATGACAATCTGGATGGGACCCATGCGTGTTTCTTTATTTAAAAATCCAACGACAATTGCAATAACAATTGCCCAAAGAGCTGCATGCGTAACCGTTACGCCTGACATCAGCATCACGACAACCGCCACTATAGGCGACAGCAGATAGATTCTTTTAAATACTTCTTTTCGGTTCGGCATTTCTTCCTTTGTCAGTCCTCGCAGGCCGACCCGCTTTGCTTCAAAGTGCGTCATAATCCAGACACCTGTAAAATACAGGAGCGCCGGAATGGCCGCAGCCTTGGCGATATCCCAATAGGTAATCCCGCCGATAAACTCTACCATTAGAAACGCTGCCGCTCCCATGATTGGCGGCATCAGCTGTCCACCGGTAGATGCGGCTGCTTCTACGCCGCCGGCAAACTCTTTGCGGTAGCCGAGCTTTTTCATCATCGGTATTGTAAAAGAACCCGAGGTCACAACGTTGGCAACGGAACTTCCCGAAATGGTACCTTGAAGGGCACTCGAGAAAATCGCAACTTTTGCAGGTCCGCCCGTTCTGCGACCGGCAATGGAGACTGCAAGATCATTAAAGTACTTCCCTACCCCAGTCCGGACTAGAAACGCTCCAAACAACAGGAACAGGAAAATAAATGTTGCCGATACGCTCAGAGGTGTTCCCAATATTCCCTCTGTTGTAAAAAACATCGATTGCACCAGACGTTCCAGTGACAATCCACGGTGGGCAAGGAAGCCAGGCATATAAGGACCGAACAGTCCGTACAGCAGGAACACGGTTGCAATGATTGTAATCGGCAGGCCGACTGCACGCCTTGTAGCTTCAAGCACAAGAAGGATGGCAATAATCCCGACAATTAAGTCTGTTGTTGTTAAAAATCCAATTCCGGCAACGATTTTTTCAAAGTTCAGCGGCCAATATGTCCCGACCACAATGCTCAGTCCTGCTAAAATCAAATCATACCAGGCTACCTGCAGCTTCCCTGAATTCTTTCGCTTGCGGCTTGCTGGAAACAGCAGAAATATCAGCGTTAGTGCAAAGCCCAAGTGGATAGAACGCTGAATTTGCGCTGTAAATACTCCGAATATAGCTGTGTAGAGCTGAAACACCGAGAAAGACAGCAGTCCAAAGAAGACGATCCACTTAAATATGCCTGTCAGATTTCTTGTGCCCGCCTCCGGATCATATTTTTCAAGCAGTGCCTTTTGTTCTTCCTCGGTTATTGTTTTTACTTCTTCATTTTTAGTCATTGATTTTCACTCCTCTCAACTGCTCCCAAAGTGACAGCCTCTCAAATTGAATTCGGACCCATGTCCCGGGTTGAATGCTCTCTTTAAGAGGATATTCCTTTTCTTGATATATTACAGTATGGTTGGCACGCACCTGACCAATCCGCAGATCTATAAAGGGAAAGACACGGTTCATGTTGCCTATGATGTAGCGTCCATCCCTTTCTTCAAATGTTTCATCACCTTCCGCGTTAGACGGCATGCCAACGGCAAAGTCTTCATAGCTTAATTGCTGCTGAATGATGCTGTGATCTTTGAGTTCATATGTCTCAATGACATCCGAGAGGTGGATGGAATGGGTGTATTTGATTGAAAAGCTTTCCGCATCCTGAATCTGAAGATAGGCGAGCAGCTCCTCGGTATTTTCAAATCTAAAAGAGACAGTCTCCCGCATTGGATACAAAAAGATAATTGCGATGGCAGGTATGAGGGCTAAAAACATAAACATCAGTCTTTTTCTTTTCTGTGATAAGCTCATTTTTTCCCCCGCTAAAAATCAGCATCTGCTATGCTCTCAGGACATTGAGGTACGCTGAAACCTGACCTGCGCAGCCCAAAATCAATATAACGCATTCTTGCTTTCGGCTTACATACTTATGTAGGAAAAAGGAAAACGATAGACACGTACCATTGTACGGGTCTATCGCGTTTTTCCTTCTTTTATGATTATTGTTTACTGTTCGTCAAAATACTTTTGTGCACCAGGGTGAACAGGAATGTCGCCGACTCCGTCAAGTGCAGTTTCAGCTTTGATCAGCTCGCCCTTAGCATGAGTAATTCTGTCAGTGTTTTCAAAAAGCGCTTTTGTCATTTCATATACAAGATTTTCATCAAGTTCAGATGTAGCAACAAGCATTGCTCTTACTGCAACTGTTTTTACATCTTCAGTTAGGCCGTAAGTTCCGCTTGTAACAGCATCCTCAGAGTAGAATGGATATTTTTCAATCAATTCAGCAATCTTGTCGTCTGAGATAGAAAGAACTTTTACGTTGTTTTGAGCGGAAAGTGCTTCAACAGCACCGGTTGGCGTACCAGCTGTAATGAATGCTGCATGAATGTTGCCGCTTTGAATACCATCTGTAGATTCGTCAAAAGCAAGATTTTGAGCTTTGATATCTTCAAATGTCATGCCGTGAACCTCAAGGATCTGCTTTGCGTTGATGTTAACGCCTGATCCAGGTGCACCAACAGAGACTGTTTTGCCCTTAAGATCCTCAATTGAATTAATGCCGCTTTCTTCAGTTGTTACGATTTGAACTGTTTCAGGATACAATGTAGCAATTGCCGTTACATTATCAATTGCATTTCCGTCAAACATTTCTTTTCCTTCAAGAGCGTAAGAAGCAATGTCAGTTTGAGAGAAAGCAAGCTCAGCTTCACCTGCACGAAGCGCCTGCATGTTTTCAGCAGATGCACCGGAAGTTTGCGGAGTGATGTTAGCATCAGTGTTGTCAGAAATAATTGTTCCCATTTGGCCGCCAAGCGGGTAATACGTTCCGCCAGTTCCGCCAGTCAGCAAGCTCAGGTTTTGTGTTTCGCCGCCTGTTCCGCCTTCTGTACCGCCGCCTTCTCCTTCTCCGCCGCCGTTGCCATTATTCGCACCGCCGCCGCAAGCCGCAATTACCATTGTCAGAGTCAGAACCATGATGAAAAGAAAACTGCTCTTAAACTTTTTCATTCTGTTTCCCCCTAAATTATGTATTTAGTGCAGAGAGCACAATTCTATATTACCATAGAGGCTATTCCTGCTGTCAATCTATTCTGTCATAAAACAGAACAAGACATTTTTATACAGATATATAGTAGATGCTCCTTACCCTCTATTTTTTTCCAATTTATCTATGATTTTTTCACACCAATTGTGCGTATTCATGATTTCTTCCACTAGCATAGGCATACGTTCTTTTTTCTCAACAGCTGAAAAAAATGTGTTTACCATTGCCTGAAATCCCCTGATCTCCAGCGTGGGAGTCCAGTCGCCTGTTCTAGCTTTTGTTTCATAATGTCCCTCTTTTAAAAATAGTTCTGAAAGATTCCTTACGACCATCTTCCCGGAAGGGCTCACGACTTCCAGAATTTCTTCATTCACCCCGGCATCTCTATTCATAATGCCGATTGCCGTTACTCTTTCTCTCTTCATTGTCAGAACTATTGAAGCAAGCATACTTCCTTTCCATTCCCCGCTGACCTCCCACTTATCTGGCTCTCCTCCCAGGTGATGAAGCAGCGTATCAAGCACATGAATATAATCATCGTATACAAAAGTCCGAAGATCACCGGGAAGATTTCTGCGGTTTTTCTGCAGGAGAATCATATTTTTTTCTTTCATAGCTTCGGCTTTTACATAATGGGGCGCAAATCTCCTGTTAAAACCAGCCATCAATGGTACTCCTTCATTCTTTGCATACTGAAGTATCCTGCCAGTTGTTTTGATATCATCAGTAACCGGCTTATCAACAAAAACGGGAATGCCGGCAATTAAGCATCTTTGAATCAATTCCTCGTGAGCAGCTGTTGCAGCATGAATCATCACGGCATGAAGATCCACAGCAAGCAGAGAGTCCAAATCATAATGAATATGAAAACCATACTTCTCCTGAATTCTCTTTTGGGTAAGGGTGTTTCTGGTAAAACAGTGAAAGTGATGTTCTCTCTGCATTGCGTATATAGGAAAATAGGCTTTTTCTGCAATGTCTCCTATCCCAATCACTCCTATGTTCACAAAATATCCTCCTCCATCCTTTTCTGTATTATATCAAAATTGTCAAAAAATTCATTCTGTACTGTAAACAAACCTAATGAAAATCGGGTTTATTTACTTCTATTAGTTTGGAGAGAATATTGTGTTGTTAATATGTGGTTCAGGCGCTTCGTATTCCGCTGGGCGGTCTTTTTGATTTTGCCTTATTTCGACCACTTAACCTATAGCCTGAAGTTAATCAGACATTACTGAAGTTCGATTAGTACGGATTCTCTATCAAGGATTCACGCCCACACTTAATGGGCCACTACCCACTTCAATGTTGGAAATCACAATATTTGTGTTACCGCTAATAACGGAAACATTGCTACTGTTACCGTTTGCTGCATAAATTCCATTTGTTAAAGGATTGACGCCTAGTCCCCTAGGGCTAATACCTACTGGAACCGTAACGATGACGCTATTGGAATGTCCGTCTATAACGGATACTGTGCTGCTGCCTTCGTTCGTTACATAAATGCGGTTCGTTGCAGGGTTTACGCTCACTCCCCTAGGGTTAAGATCCACTGGGATGATCGCAATGACACTATTTGAAAATCCGTCTATGACGGATACACTGTTAGTCCCCCGGTTTGTTACATAAATGCAGTTCGTCACAGAATTCACACTTACTCCCCTAGGTGCAGTACCTACTGGGACGGTAGCGATGACATTATTGGAAATACCGTCTATAACGGAAACAGTGCTACTAAATCCGTTAGCTGCATAAATTCGGTTCGTGGCAGGATTCACGCTTACTGCTTCAGGGAAAATGCCCACTGGGACGATTGCAATGACACTATTGGAGAGTCCGTCTATGACGGACACATTGTCACTGTTTGCGTTTGCTACATATATGGAGTTTGTGGCAGGATTCACGCTCACTCCCCTAGGACTACTACCGACTGTTACTTCATTGATGACGTTATTGGTCATTCCCTCTATGACAGATACAGTGTTACTTGCTCGGTTTGTTACATAAATCCGATTCGTGGCAGGATTCACGCTCACTCCCCAAGGAAAACTACCCACTGATATAGTAGCGATTATACTTTCGGAAAATCCGTCTATGACGGATACAGTATTACTGCCCTCGTTTGTTACATAGATTCGATTAACTGATATAGGGATGGGAGAGCCAGCAGGTCCAGTTGCTCCTGTTGACCCTGCCTCTCCCGCAGGTCCAGTGGCGCCTGTTGACCCTGTCTCTCCCGCAGGTCCAGTGGCGCCTGTTGAACCTGCCTCTCCCGCAGGTCCAGTGGCGCCTGTTGAACCTGTCGCTCCCGCAGGTCCGGTGGCGCCTGTTGCTCCTGCCTCTCCCGTAGGTCCGGTGGCGCCTGTTGCTCCTGCCTCTCCCGCAGATCCGGTGGCGCCTGCTGGTCCGGTCGCTCCCGCAGGTCCGGTGGCGCCTGCTGGTCCGGTCGCTCCCGTAGGTCCGGTAGAACCTGTTGACCCTGTTGCTCCCGTAGGTCCGGTCGCTCCTGTTACTCCTGCTTCATTCCGCTCCAACTCACTATAAAGAACCCTGTGCGCCGCAACAAGCTGACCCAGAGAGTTCTTGCCCCAGACGGAAATATTCACATCTTGCTGAGCTGTACCTCCCTTGGTAAAAACAAATTCATAGGCATCAAAATCTGCAAAATAGTTGCGGGTTTCTACTGCGTTAGGTGTCAGTGTAAAAAGTTCCTGTACATATAATGTTCTGGCTCCGTTTAGAAAATATCCTTCAATCAGAACGGTTGCTGATTCAGAAGAGCTGTTATTATCTATTTTTATCGTTACTTGCTGAGTGGGTCTAATACCAAAAACAGCGTTGTTTTCAATTGGCCCTGTTGTCAGTATAGCCAATGCATTACTCCCCTTTGTCACTTATTGGATGTATAAAGCTATCTATTTATAGATATGCTTGTTTGGGGAGAATGCTTGGACTTGGACTACATGGTGCATTTGGATCAACTGCCCCATCTCAATATTCTGTTATCTGGGACTTAAAAAACTATCAATACAGGCGATGCTTACGTTCACCACCTTGCACTTGAAGCATTTCAGCAAAGGGTTGCAAGTATTGTATGAAGACTCATTCAAAAAGAATACAAAAACGATAGATCTAAAAGGGCCTCGGAATAAACTCATTCTGAACCCCTTTTGACTGAAAAATAAGACATCCTTTATGGGGATGCCTTTTTCGTTTCATTCATACTCCAGTATGAGATGCGCTTATTTCCTTGCTTTCCGTTTTTCCCCGCAAATCTTCAACCAGCACTTTGATTTGCTGTGAATGCTGATGCAGAAGCTGTGAGAGTTCCATCAGTATTTCCATTGCGGTGCTTTGCCCGGATGCAGAAGCTGCAATCTGCTGGCTTGCAGCAAGTGTTCCCTGAGAGTCTTCAAGCAGCAGTTCAAATGCTTTCTGCACTTCCTGATTGGAGCTTGTCAGGTTTCGGGTTGCATCTCTATAAAGTTCCAGCAGTGAAGTGACTTCATCATAAGAAGAACTAATGTTAAGAAATGCTTTTTGCGACTCGCTGACGATTTTGTTGCCGGTATGTACTTCTTTCAGAGAAGAAGAAACTTTTTCCTGAATCTGCTTTGTCTCCCGCTGAATGGACGAAACAATTTCAACAATTTCCTTTGAGGAAGAATCAGATTGAAGGGCAAGCTTCCTGACTTCTCCTGCTACTACAGCAAATCCTTTTCCTGCTTCCCCCGCGCGCGCTGCCTCAATTGATGCATTCAGCGACAATAAGTTGGTTTGTTCAGAAATACGATTAATCACACCGATAAAGCTTTCTACCTCAGCTATTTTCCTTTCAAACTCGGAAATATTCTGCTGAAGACCCGCCACATTTTCTTGAACTCTGGAAAATTGCTTGTACAGCTCTTTCATTCTTTCCTGTCCTTCAACAATGTGGACAGCAGTAGCATTTGACGATTCAGAAACGAGCGACGTATGTGTGTTCAGCTCCCGTATCTGCTTTTCCATGCCCTCTGCTTTTTGAATTCTGTTTATCATTAAGCTGTACTGCTTTTCAGAATTCACATTCAAATCAGCTATGCTCGCACTGATTTGAGCTGATGCCGTATTGCTTTCACTGCTGGAAAACTTCATATCCGAAGAAATGCGGAGCAGATTTTCTGACATATTTTCAAGTGAAAACACCAGCTCTCCATTTCTGCTGGACATTTTGGCATTTTGCGCCTCCAGCTCACTCTCCACTCTCTCCTTGTGCAGAATTAGTAAAATTGTAGCTCCTGAGGTTAACAGCAGAAAAACAGCATGTATCATTAAAAGAGAAAAAGAATAATTCGATGTTCCGCAGATGAGTTCTGGAACAAGGAAAAATCCTGCCAAATGCTGTACTGTAAAAATAGCTGTGCTAAGAGCCATCAGCTTGACGGAAGCAAAATAGGCGATAAAAGCCAACACCATGAAAATAGAAAAATGATATTCTACCATTCCATTTCCGCCTGCAACAATTGAAATGCTGGCAAAGGTTAAGGTTAATGTAATGAGTATCGGAATCCAAGAATGCTCTTTGTTTTTCTTATAATAAATGCTAGCCGCAATGACAAGAATAATTGGAATCCAAAACAAAATATTCAGCAGTACAGGCTGAAACCCTGAAAGTTCTTCAGTTCCCCTGATCAGCTTATAATCACTCAAAAATCCTGTGAAACGATGAAGCCCATGGACAACGATTGATATAAACACCACTCCTGCACTGATCAGCAGCAATAATGTATTTCCCCTTAAATGACTCACTTTTTCCATTCCCCCTAGTAATCTTGACAAAAGCTGACTTTTCTTCATGCACGATGTATATCGTCTTCTCCCTTTCATTGTTTAGCAAATTAGAGCAATAAAACTTACTAACGCAGATATATCATGAGAATAAAGACCTATGTCTTTTTCATCATATAACATAAATCTGAAGAATGCTTTTTTAAACTCTTTTTTATATTAGGCTTTGTTAAAGGTTCATGGATAGACCTGCCCTCACTGTCAATCCAAAAACGTAGTCAGTTTTGGCCAATATACTACACATTATCGCTGTAAAACTTGTCCCTCAACCTTCACTGATTTAACTGGAGAAACAAACTATTATCAAAACTGAAACCAATTGAAGTAGCAAACTTTGAAGGTATCGTTGAAATGGACGAGTTTATCAGATCAAGTTAACTTTTTCGTAATAAAGTCAGAAAAGATAGAAGAAAGGATTCCATAAATCAAAATGATGGGTAGTAGATACATCCCTAAAAATAAACCTAGCCCTACTCCCCCTTCATCTAGTGAATAAATCAAAACCATTATAAACACAGTAACTAATGCAGATATAATCTTTCTTCCAATAATATGCGTCACTCCCTTTTTAAAACTATCCTAATCGTTAGATGGGTAAGAAATATGATGGTAAAATACGAATAATTATTGCATTATTTGTTCACGTTTTTCTAGCTATATTATTTGTTTTGGTCCCTATACTACTGTCAAAATACGAAAGAGAGGTACTGTTTTCTAGCGTAAGTAGTTTATTAGATAATTTTTTCTTTCTTAGTGCCGTTCTAGCTTCTTTCATTTTTTGGTTTATCGACGAAATAATTAAAAACAAAAACAAGAAATGTGAAAATGCGATAGGGAATTTTCTTAGACGGATTGGAGATTTGCGAATATAAACTTAAATGGAAAAAATCCCTTTAGATGGCCCTTGAACTACCCGCCACTTAACTGGCTCTTGCGAGCTGTTTGAAGTGGGGGATTCCTAAGAACACCAGCGTAACCGCTAGTTATGGATTAGGCTATCCCGTTGCACCGACGGTTAGAAGCCTTA
>NZ_WKKI01000079.1 GCF_009674805.1 Metabacillus lacus
CGTCTTATTGATTAACTCCATTTGTTTTTGATTAGGGAAGATACGAAACTTAAACGCCTTTTTAACTAACATGATTTCACCTCGCTTTATAGGAACGCACGTTCTAATTTTACCATGACAGTGAGTGTTTTGGCTATCGCCAACCGCCATTCATCTCCCCCTTATCGCTGAGCTAAAGCTCATCACCCGCTTGAAGAGGGAGTCTTCTGTCGGATAAAGATAAAGTAGCAAATTCACTAGCTGCTAACGCTTGTTTTTCCGCCATTTGTTTTGCCCCCATTATTTCTCAGATGCCTATACTATGTACTTAAAAAGCCCCTTTTATTCATCGAAAAGCGCACTCAAATACAGCACAGCTGTCAGTCATTTGGCTGTACAAAAAAAAGTGCTGCTTTTCATTTCAAGCAGCACTTTCTAACAAATTCAGCGAACAGAGCTTCCTCTCAATAAGCCGCGGTTCAATTCGGCAACAGAACATTTGCCTGACAGCGCCATGGACAAATCAAAGTCAGCCAGTATATTTCTTAATACTTGTTTCACTCCCTCTTCACCAGCAAGGGCCAGGCCATACATATAAGGCCTTCCTATGAAAACTGCTTTTGCTCCCAGTGACAAAGCTTTGACAATATCCGCTCCCCTTCTGATGCCGCTGTCCATTAGTACCGGCACCCTGTCACCAACCGCTTCCACTACATCCGGAAGAGCATCAATAGCAGGAATGACACCGTCAAGCTGCCTCCCGCCATGATTACTGACAATGATTCCATCCGCTCCATGTTCTTCTGCAAGCCTTGCGTCCTCAGGGTGCAGAATGCCTTTTAAGAGAATAGGCAGATTGGTTTGCATGCGCAGATACTCAAGATCTTTCCAAGTGAGCGAGGGGTTTCCGAAAATTTTCGCCCACAGCAGGACTGCAGCTTTGATATCTTCTTGAGGGGAAACCTCAAGCCTTGAGCAGAAAACAGGATCTTCAAGATAATTTCCTATCCCTTTAGCCTCCAGAAATGGAAGATAAGCATGCTCAATATCCTTTTCCCTCCAAGCCATCATTGGGGTATCAAGCGTGATGACAATAGCTGAATACCCTGCTTGATCCGCCCGCCTGACCATGCTGCCGGCTACTTCACGGTCACTGCTCCAATACAGCTGAAACCATTTTTCACCTTCGCCGTATGCCTCCGATATTTTTTCTAAACTATAAGTTGAGGCAGTGCTTGAAATAAACGGAATCTTCATTGCTGCAGCAGCCCTCGCAGATGCCAGTTCCCCTTGTGGATGAATGATAGACTGTACCCCTATTGGTGCGCAGAGCACTGGGTACTCCATCTTCTTTCCAAACAGGCTCACACTTAGATCTCTGCTCGATGTATCGCAAAGCATGCGCGGAACGATCTGCCATTTTTCAAAAGCCCTGTTGTTTTTATCGGCAGCTGATTGGGCCCCTGCAGATGCAGCAACATAATAGAAGGGCTTATCTTCTAAATGTTCTCTAGCTTTTGCTTCAAGTTCTTCATAAGAAACCGGAATAATATTTTTTTCCAGCTGCTGATATACTTTTGACTGAACGAGATTGCCAAATGACATAGTCTCTCCCCCTTAATATGTAAACGCTATCATTCATTATAAGGGGTACAGGAAATCTTTTCTATGAAATTGATAAAATTGAAAGAGATCAAAATATGCAGTGACTCTTCATTCAGCAAAATTCACCTCATAAATCCGCCTTCGGAATGGAGGATCTGACCGGTAATCCAGCCTCCCTTTTCACTAACAAGAAAACCAATCAGGTTTGCAGCATCCTGCGGCATGCCGATCCTCCCTGTTGGAAACTTCGGCAAAATATGAGCGCGAATATCATCATTCATCCAGGTAGAATCTGTCGGACCCGGATTGATCGCATTCACTGTAATGCCTTTATGTGCGAGTTCCGCTGCCAGAGTTCTAGCAAATGCTGATATTGCCCCTTTCGTAGCACTGTAGGCAAGTTCTTCAGGCATCGGCCCCAAATCCTGTCCTGAAGTCATAAAAATGATTCTTCCCTCTTTTAATTCTGCCTTTTCATATGACTTCACAAATTCCGTACAAAGAAGGAAGGGGCTTCTCATGTTCACTGCATAATGAAGATCAAGCTCTTCACTAGAAAGCTCACTCCATCCATCCCGTTCAGAATGTGCTGCATTATTTATTAAAACAGATGGCGGGCCCACTACTTTGCTAGCTTCCATCATGACTTCAGAAGCTGCGTCCTTTGAAGCTAAGTTGATACTCATATGCTTGCAGCGGACATCCTTTTGAATCAGTTCTTCTTCAAACGCTTTCAGCCACAATGCATCTGCTCCATAATGTGTAAAAAAAATATCAAATCCGGATTCTGCGAGCTCCCTGCAAATCGCTGTACCCATTTCCCTTGGACCGCTTACGCCGGTAATTAAAGCCACTTTGTAATTCATGCCTAACTCTCTCCCTTTTGTAGCTCCGCACAAGAAGGCTGCACAAACAACCGTTTCACACGGCACTTTCTTAAACAATTTTTTACATCTTTAGAGACTACTTCCATGCCACATTGTTAAAATCCCCCTCTAAAATATCTATTACCATCATAATATGGGAGAAATAGACAAAGCAATCACTTCTTGTTTTTTCGGAACTTAAAAATTAGAAAGGCAGCAGGCAGCATTGACATGCTAATGGCAAGGAATCTGCTTCTTTGGTATATACTGCTTAAAATATACATGAACGTATAAATAAAAGCCGACCAGGCAAGGTTCCAGCCTTTTTTAAAGGAAATGGCTCCTGCTTTCAGTCCAAACCACTCAACCAAACTGGAAACCAGAATCCACTTGAGGATATACAATGCTCTCTTACTGCTGCGGTCAGGAAGTTCACTCAAAAAACGATTCATGCTTAAGGGCATAATGATCAAAAGATGAAAAAATTTGAGAAAGAATTCTCCC
The DNA here is from genome assembly GCF_009674805.1 of Metabacillus lacus. GTDB lineage: Bacteria > Bacillota > Bacilli > Bacillales > Bacillaceae > Metabacillus_C > Metabacillus_C lacus. The sequence continues at coordinate 2,955 of NZ_WKKI01000079.1, forward strand.
ATAACCTGTGAGTGAAATGTCCAAAGCGGATATTTTTTCTGAATATAATAATATAAAGAATTGCATACAACCACGTAAAAAATAGGGTGGCTATTCTCACGTAACCGTGGCCATGACTTCTTAACCGTATTCTGATGAATAAGCCAGATTAGCAAACCAACATGCACAGTTTTCACCTTCCCGACTATCTTTTTGTGAGTGATGCCGGTTTGCTGCTTGCTGCCCTTATAGCTGCGATGATACTTCGGTTAAGGAGCGATTTGGCTGTCAAGCCGAACAGTGTGTGCTTCCAGTCCCACCCTCTGCCCCACCGAATGAGGTTAGTGTTTTTTTCTGCCCACAGTTCTACCAAGAGCATAGAAGTTGTGACCAAACACACTTTTATTACAATGACAAAAGGACGGTTACCGTAAGTAATCTTATTTATGAAAAGGGACATGGTAGGATACAGCAGGTAATCAAACAAGATGTTGGATTTAAACTCTTTTTTGAAGTAACGAACCGGATATCGTATGTAATGGTTACTAGCAAGATACTGATCCAGTATCCCATTGGTATAGGCATTAAACAAATAGGAGAGAAGCCAGTCTTTCAAAGGACCCTTTCTCAAAAGGAAAAAAAGAAGCAATAGGGCAGCTCCAGTTATAAAGCGCAAAAACCTTTTTTCAAATTTATTTTTGCTCCACATTATACTTCACCTCTTTCTTACTAAGATGTCACTAATCAAATGAAATTATTATGAAACGGAACTTTGATAAAAAAAAGAGCCAGCTGCTGTCTGGCCCTTCAATGGGGTGAGTGATGCTCAGGAGAGTTTTTTTACAGTTAAAGCAGGAAGACTGTAGGTAGAACTATCGGGAATAAATCCTTGGATGAGGAGCGTAATGACGTCACCGGCGTTTAAGAAAATATGAAATGTTTTTCCTGAATAAATTAAATCCTGTTGATTATTTGAAAAAGCTTGAAACTGAGATTGAGGAATGACTTCATCCCCGTTTATTTCTACCGCTGCATTTAATAATCCTGTAAAGCCTATATGAGCTGTAATTTCATAAATACCGGGGCTTAGTACAGTGATAGAGTCTGTTTCGGTGCTGACGATCACATTCTGGGCAGGACCCGGGATCGTAAAGTCAACATTGTCAAAAGAATTTATACTTCTGTAAAATTCTCCCCCATATAAAGATCCATAAGCTGAAATACTGCTGCTTCCAGCAGGGCCGGTAGCTCCGGTTGCGCCCGGAGGACCTGCTGGACCAGCTGGGCCTGTAGGGCCGGTCATTCCGCCAGTTCCCAGAAGTTCATCAGCAACAAGCCGGTGGGCAGCAACCAGCTGGCCGTCGCTGTCTCTTCCCCAGACGGATATTTCTGTTTCTGATGCCCCCGCTCCCTCTACTGTGAAAACAAATTGAAAAGCATCTACGTCAGCAAAAAAATTTCTTGTGACCACCTGATTTGGATTCAGCACCACCAGTTCCAGGATATAAAGAATCCTTGAGCCATTCAACCTGTATCCCTGGATGATAACATTGGAAGGATTACTTCCCCTGTTGTCCATTTTTATTGTAACTCCACTTGTCGGCCTTTTTCATTAATGGGACTGTTCTCTATAGGCCCTGTTGACAGAATTGCCATTGAAAATCACCATCCTTGCATGTATCGAACTCTCTCAGCTCATACTAGTTTACGCTGCAGGATTAGTGAATGCTTGGCCAAAACAAGCTGTTAAGAACTTATTTCTATCAGTGCCCTAACTGTCTTCCGGATTGAGAATTGCAAGAGTCTGATGATCTTCCCACTTTCCATTTATCTTAACGCTTTGCCTGGCAATACCTTCTTTATGAAATCCTGCTTTTTGCAGCACTTTCATAGAAGCACCATGATGAGGCATCACTCCAGCTTCAATTCTGTGAAGCTTTAGTTCCTGAAAAGCAATGTTCACTGCCTGATTCACTGCCTCTGTTGTATAGCCTTTGCCGTTTTGCTCCCTGTCCAGACTATAGCCGATCCAGCAGCTCTGAAGAGGGCCCCTGACAACGGAAGTAAAACCAAGCGTACCAAGCAATGTACCCGTTTCACTTTTAAAAATGCCATAATGATAGCCAGTATCCTCCTCTGCTTCCTTCATGAAGGAGTGGATACGCTCCAATTGTCCTTCCAAAGTATAAAAGCTATCCAGCCTGAGTGGGGTATACAGCTGAAAAAAATCCCGGTTCCTTTCTTCAAGCAGCAGCAGCTTTTCTGCATCTTTCTCAACTAATTGTTTGATACTAATCGAATGTTTCATCTTATGCTACCTCCTTATTACGCTGATTTTTAGTTGATCAAATAGATTTATGGGTATAAGCAGGCAGCAGAAGTTCCTAAGGAATCCCTCTTCTGACACTGCAGAAACTCTTTTTATCTTCCTTCCCACAAGTGCTGAAAATGATAAAATTTTCCTCCTTTTCATTCCCATGATCTTCCTATATAATAAATTAGTAAACTGAATAGTGTAACTAGGGGTGTCCATATCTTTTGGGCTGAGAGAGAAGTGAAAAGCTTCTTAACCCTCCGGACCTGATCTGGTTCATACCAGCGTGGGGAAGTTAGAGCGTGCATCTTTTATTTTCTGCATCTGCATATCATCCGGTTCCTGTTTTTGGAGCCGTTTTTTTATGCCCTCCGCCATAAACCAGTCTGTCCTTATTTCATTAAAAGGAGAGATACATGATGTCAAAAGCTTCAGATAACCTTAGCAAGAGTTTTCCAAACAGTAAAAAAGTATATATTCAGGGGACCAGTGAAAGCATTCAAGTGCCGGTACGGGAGATTTCCCTAACTCCTGCTTCAGGTCCTTCTGGCATGGTCGAGAATGAACCCCTACGTGTTTATGACACCAGCGGACCTTATACGGATTCAGCATATGAAGTTGATATCCGCAAAGGTCTTCCTCCTGTCCGCTCAAACTGGTACAAGGAAAGAGATGATATTGAACAGTATGCCGGAAGGATGGTAACACCGCTGGACAATGGCTTTCGAAATGAAGTCAAGCGCGTCGAGTCCCAGCAGCATGAATTTCCAGGCGTAGTAACCGAGCCTCTAAGGGCCAAATCCGGAAGAAACGTCACTCAAATGCACTATGCGAGAAAGGGTATCATTACCCCGGAAATGGAGTTTGCGGCCATTCGTGAGGGAGTAGACCCAGAGTTTGTACGCAGCGAAATTGCCTGCGGCCGTGCAATTCTTCCTGCTAATATTAATCATCCGGAATTGGAACCAATGATTATCGGGAAAAATTTCACCGTGAAAGTGAATGCGAATATCGGAAATTCGGCAGTGTCCTCCTCTATAGATGAAGAAGTGGAAAAAATGACCTGGGCTACACGCTGGGGAGCGGACACGATCATGGACCTGTCGACAGGCAAAAACATACATACCACAAGAGAATGGATTCTCCGGAACTCTCCAGTTCCTGTCGGTACTGTTCCCATCTACCAGGCACTTGAAAAAGTTGCGGGAATTGCTGAGAATCTTACCTGGGAAATTTACAGAGATACCTTGATTGAACAAGCTGAACAGGGAGTGGACTATTTCACCATTCATGCCGGCGTTCTGCTCCGCTATATTCCCCTGACTGCAAACAGGCTGACGGGCATTGTATCACGCGGTGGTTCAATAATGGCGCAATGGTGTTTATATCATCATCAGGAAAACTTTCTATATACTCATTTTGAGGAAATCTGTGAAATTATGAAAAGCTATGACATCTCTTTTTCACTTGGAGACGGCCTGCGTCCAGGCTCAATTGCGGATGCCAATGATGAAGCTCAATTTGCAGAGCTAGATACACTTGGCGAGCTGACTGAACTGGCCTGGAAGCATGATGTACAGGTGATGGTAGAAGGACCAGGTCACGTTCCGATGCATCTGGTGAAAGAAAACGTGGATAAACAGCAGGAAATTTGCCGAGAAGCACCATTTTATACGCTGGGACCCCTAACAACTGATATCGCTCCTGGTTATGATCACATTACTTCAGCCATCGGTGCCGCCATGATCGCCTGGCACGGAACAGCCATGCTCTGTTATGTAACGCCAAAAGAACACTTGGGCCTTCCCAACAAAAATGATGTACGTGAAGGAGTTATCACTTATAAACTGGCGGCTCATGCAGCAGACTTAGCCAAAGGGCTTCCGGGAGCACAAATGCGCGACGATGCTCTCTCTAAAGCAAGATTTGAGTTTCGCTGGCGCGATCAATTCAACCTGTCGCTGGACCCTGAACGGGCATTGGAATACCATGATGAAACACTCCCTGCAGAAGGCGCAAAAACGGCTCACTTCTGCTCCATGTGCGGACCGAAATTCTGCAGCATGCGTATTTCACATGACATCAGAAATACCTATGCAGAACAAGGCATGAAGGAAAAAGCCGAAGAATTCAAAAAGGCAGGAAGCGCAATCTATCAGTAGTACTAACCACAAAAGGCAAAAAGCTCATTTCTGAGCTTTTTGCCTTTTATATATATTGCTATTCTTCTTCCTCCAAAAGAAAATCAATGGCTGCAGCAGCAACTTTTCCTTCTTCATCAAATTGCACAAATACAGGATACAGCCCGTCTCCCAATCCTGATACTGTCACAGCACCGCTCTCTAATACACCGCCCTGATCATCGGTGGAGGTGATATCACAGCACGCTGCATAATACTTAAGCCCTTCTTCGTTCAGCTCCAGCTTTTGTACATTTTCAATTTCATACGATATTTCTTCATCCCTGCCGTACGAGTCGGCATCAAAAATACCTGCCTGTGCAGAGTCTACAGGGATCTCAATTTCCATTTCCATCCACTCATCACGAACTTGAAAACCGCTGTGTACTGCAATCAGCCTCGCTACTGTTCCGTCTTCTTCTAAAAAAGCAGTAGCAATCCACTCACCCTTACAAGCAGGCGTCAACAGCAGGGACAATTCTTCTCCCTCTTCGTCCAGCTCCTCAGGCGGATAGCAGGGATCTGTCACAACCAGCTCTCCGCTGTTCACCTGAAATGTACCAAGCAGCTTTGCGGTAAGGTCCATCCTTACTGCCTCCCTTTCCCTCTAGGCATTTATATACATTTTCTTCCCCCGGAGGAAAATACAAAACCTTTTAAGCCGGCCCGCCTGCTGCAGAAGCATTGCCTTGTCTTTTCCTCTTTTGAATCGCATGAACGCCCATCACAACAGCCACCATCTCAGAAGTCGATAGCTCATTACTGCGCCTCTTCAGCTCAAAAACAGGTGAAGAAAAAAAGCTGCTGACAAGCTTGAACTCTCCTATATCAGAAGAATCATGTTCAATCCTATATTGCCTTGAAAACAACTCGGAGTCGATTGTATAATATCCTCTTTCGTAAGCATGATATTCGTAATTTTTTGATAACAGCGTAAACTTCTCCCTTAATGTTCCAAGCTCTGCCCCCAGCTCATCGTACACCTTCCATTTATTGCTCAAAAAGGGGAATCTGCCGCTTACAACCACTTCACCATCATGATTCACCACATCTACACTTGAAGTGAACATACTTCTCAAATCAAGCTCCCCAATCTTCTCTTTATTTACATCATAAATATCTGTCTTCCCTGCTGAAAAAAAATTCTCAGAAAAATACACTCTATCTTGGTTCATCCCAAACACTTCCCCCGCATCATATTCTCTACTTATATATACGAGGGCTGTCAGCAAATAGTTTCAAACTTTTTCAACTTTTCGTGCAATTCATTTTTGTATGGTTGGGTTTGGGGTGGAATTTTTTTGTGGTGAGGAAAGGGGCAGGGGTTGGAAGTAAATCATCACATTCAAAGTTTTTTCCATCTAATTTTCTTCATTTATATATTTAATACTTTTATGAATTGCACCAGAATCCTTTATGATGACCTTATCTCAATTATTATCCCTTTTTACACGAACAATTCCTATTTTTAAAATTGGCAGCAATATCATCATACTTAACAAATTCTCTAATCTATATTTAAATTAAAGTTCCCTTCTTACATAGATTATTGTTAAAATATGTAAAGGTGACTTCTATTCAAGCAACGAAGCAGTAGAGGTAAGATAAGTGATGCCAACAATAGGAGGAGAAAATGAAAAAGTACAGCGCTATTTCAAGTTTATGTTTAGGAATATTTGTTATCTTATTTTTTATGATGGTAAATGATGTATCTTTCGGTTCATTAGGAAGGATAGCAATCATTTCGATGTTTCTATTTCCATTATTAGGAGTGATTGTGGGATTAAAAGCAAAAAATAATGTTGGGAAGTGGATCATTATCATACTTAACCTACTAGCATTTATCACAATAGCCTCTCTTCTTCTGCTTGGATTTGGAATGAGTGAAGCTTAATCAGTTGAACACTGCTTTCATCTTACGGAACAATTGAAGGGACGCCAGATCCCAACAAAAAAATAATAAGCGTATAAATTCCGGTTAAATTCAAAATAGGCCGTTTACTAGGGGAAATAACGGAATGAATTCCGCTTAAGCTGCTGAAAATCAACCATTTAGCAGTTTTTTGGTGTATAGACGGAATTTATACGAAAATTGAGGATTGTGCTGTCTTAAAAAGCAAAAAAAGGCCCCCCAAGGTTTGAATTTGGATTTTTTAAAATGGGTTTATGCAGCTAGCTGGCTTGTATTCGATCCAACTGGATG
>NZ_WKKI01000080.1 GCF_009674805.1 Metabacillus lacus
CAAATATAATTCTTTTGTGGCACAAGAATCAAACCAATTTTCATTCCTGGCGGTGACCAGTAGGTCATGTTTGATTCCTCCGGCTATTTGGGCTGTTTTTAATGCTTTTTTTCAAATAAGAGAAAATGTTACGCCTATTTTCAGGCATCTATCTATTGCCTAATTTTTTGTCCTTCTTCCCCAAGCCTGAGTGCGCCTGGCATTTTCAGAAGGTCCCTTTACAACAGCTCATTGCTCTTGCTACTTAAATATTCCCTAAAGGTGATTTTCCCCATTTTTCTATTAAAATTTGTATTTTTCCCCTCGGAGATAGATTTGTGCAGTTTTCCAGGCAAAGAAATACTTAGTACTTTATTCGTTTCATGATTAATTTCGATTTTCAGTTTAGCCATTTCTGTTAGTGTCATAATATCTGGTCCACCAAAATCTTCTGCTCTTTCCTGTGGTTCTTTTTCCATTAAACCTATTAGATGACTGGCAAAATCAGAAACATCTACACTTTGAAATTGAAGATTTTCAGGGACAATATATCTTTTAAGAAGTGGTTTAGAAAGAAATAGATTGTCAACAAAGTGGTGGAACTGAGTGGCACGTACAATTGTATGGGGGATAGAACAATTTCTTAACAACTCTTCTGCTTCATGTTTTTGCTTGTAATATGTAAATGGTATTTCATCTATCCCAACAATTGACGGATAAATAAGATGTTTTATATGTTTCATTTTACCTAAAAACTCTTTAAAACCTGAAACCTCGACCCTTTTTGAATTTTTAACCGGACTTGTTGCTGCATGAATAATGACATCTACATCTTTAACTGCAGCTTCCAATCCTTCTCCAGACGATAAGTCGCTATAAACCCACTCAAGGTTGCCTATTCCTTCAGGTTTTCTTCTAGAAGTTATTTTAATATCATATTCAGATCCTTTTAGTTGGTTCAGTAAAGTAGAACCCAGTTTTCCTGTTGAACCAGTGATCAATACCTTCATCATACACACTCCCACCCTAATTGACTTCCTCTTTATTGTCATATTCGCAAGTTGGGTTTTACATTCAACTAAACTGACTACTTAGCCGAAGATACTAAGGACTTGCTGATATCATTTAATAGTTGAATTTATGATTTTTCAATCGCCATACGTAAATTCGCGATAACACCGATAAGCAGCACTAACGAACAAACCATTTTTTCAAAAGGTGTTCCAAACAATTGTTGTATAAATCCAAAAGACCAAAGTACAACAAAAAACCAACAGATAACGGTTATTCCTCTTTTGTATTTAGGTGGTTTATTTCTCCCAACAATCCATATAAAACCTACTCCAATAATAGAAATAACAATATTTACAACAGATATTGGCAGCTGTTCGGCGAAAGATTCAGATCTTCCACCATTAACCCATGTGAATGGAATATTTTTGCTTATAATAAGTAGTTGGATTAAGATACTCAAAGAGTAAAAAATAATTCCCATAAATACCGCAGTTTTCATATTTATTACCCTGAGCTTTTCTAAAATAAAATCACCTCATTTTTCTTCCTGATTTCAATGTTATTAATCCGGTAATCTTGGTGAACTAAACTGTCCCGTTAACAATAAGGTCTGCTCTTTCAAAGAGTTTATGTTCTAAGATGTAGAGATTTTCTCAAATACTCCAATTATTTTCCCACATAGCACGAGCCTCTTTCCAGACCCTTTTAGATTCCGCTTAATGAAGTATTCCGCTCAATTGTCCAACAAAAAATAGACCTGACCAATATGCATGCAGATCCTATGCCTTTGCTTATTATTCTATATTCATTACAATTTCAAGGCCTGTTGGCTTTTCCAAAAACGTGTCGCTATATTCCCTGAAGACTACTTTTGTATTTGAAACATCATCTGGTAAGGGTGGAGAAATAATGAAGTTGTATGTATAATGCCCTGTTGAGCCTGCAGCACGATCCTGTCGACAATGATATTGCTCTCCCAAAAACAATTCAAACCCATTATGATGATGTCGCTCAATTGATGAATCATTGGGCTCATCCCAATCAATATGAAGCTGTAAAACACTAGCGTTCTCATACTGTCGAATAACGGTTATGGAATATATCCGATTGTTTTTTTCAATCGATTTTAAAACAGATATGTGTTTTCTGAATCCAGCCGGTTCAATAGGGATTTTAAAGAAATCGTACATTCGTATTGCCCTAAATAACGCATTTAGAAACTCTTCATAGAGATCATACTTTAGAGCCCAGTTAGAAATAGCAGCATCAGATGGAAAACCCGGGGTGTTATTTGAAATGTCCCTCCGTTGTTTTAATAAAGAACATATTTGCTCATCAACTTTGCTTAGCCGTTCATCGTAAAATTCGGTTGGTGGTTCGAATGGCATTCGTTTCATTTTGGCTCCTCCTCTCCACCCTTATTTTACCATATGTTTTCAAAGGGTATAGCATCTTTCTTTAGCTCCCTCCCCTTTAAAAATAACCTCCTTGAAGTAAAGCTTTCCAATAGCTGCAGATAAAGTTTTTAAATAGTCCATTTATAATAAACAAAGTGCAAACTGTTTCCATTCATGATTAATTCTTCATTGCCCGTTGATATATGCTTAAATCCGTTTTTTTCTAACACTTTTTGTGAAGGTATGTTGTTAGTTGTTGTCTTCGCTAGTATATGTTTAATACCTTGCCGGTTATGAGTTTCTAATAACAGCTTTAATGCTTTATTTGCAACTCCTTTTCCAGTATACGATTCACCCACTCTATAACCGATAAAGCCTGAATGGCTGGTTTTATCAATATCTACTAAGTTCATTCTTCCAAGGATTAAACCATTTTCATCCTTTATTAAATAATAATAAGACTGCCCTTTAGTTTGTTCATTCAGCAGAGCTTCGTGCGAATTTTTAAAAGCATCAAAATTATAATATGCCTCTCCGCGACTTGGTACCATTTTTTCAAAATAAGCTCTGTTTTCTAGTTCAAATTCAAATAATTTCTTAGCATCTTCTGGCCGTAATTTTTCCAATCTTATTTCCATTTCCATATTTGTTACCTCGCAGTGTTATCGGATGGATTGCTGTTAACATGTTATTCCTTTTACGCTAATTGTTATTTTTTCTTTTTCCCAAAAATCAGAAACATGGCTACAACAAAACCGCTAAAAGCAGCGATCCACAGGGAAAGTTCGATAAAAATCAGCTCCTTATTTTTTGTTCAATTGCATTTTGTCCAAGGTGTGAAAATACTGTAAAATGAAAGGACAGCTTTCATATCCTATTGGAGTAAAGTATAAACTATTAGAATAGAGGTTTACGGTCTATGATGAAAGAAAATCTCCGCTTTTGGATTCTTGTTTCAATTGTTGCTATCTCGGGATTTTCCCAGGGCATGCTTCTGCCGCTTATCGCGGTTATATTTGAAAACAGCGGAGTATCCTCAGCGCTGAATGGCTTAAATGCTACAGCACTATATATTGGTATATTGCTAGTCTCTCCTTTTATGGAGCATCCTCTCAGAAAATACGGTTACAAGCCTGTCATTCTATTTGGCGGCCTGCTTGTATCCGTTTCGTTGATTGCATTTCCATTATGGCAGTCTTTCTGGTTCTGGTTTTTCTTAAGGCTGTTAATCGGGATAGGAGACCACGCATTGCATTTCGCTACTCAAACCTGGATTACCTCCTTTTCACCTGAAGAAAAACGGGGAAGAAATGTCTCCCTTTACGGTCTGTTTTTTGGTCTCGGATTTGCAGCAGGGCCGCTGATGACACCTTTGGTAGAAGTTAATCAGGCTCTTCCGTTTATACTGTCCTCTGCAATGTGTTTTACCGGATGGACATTTATATTTCTGTTAAAAAATGAGCTTCCTGATCAGCAAATCTCAGTCAACTCGTTTTTTGAAACATTCAAACGGTTTTCAAAAGCATGGAAATACGCCTGGGTGGCGTTTCTTCCGCCGCTTGGCTACGGATTCCTGGAATCCTCTTTAAACGGAAGCTTTCCTGTGTATGCACTCAGATTGGGCATAGAAGTATCGAGCGTGTCCATCCTGCTCGCTGCATTCGCAGTCGGCGGCATTATTTTTCAGCTGCCATTGGGGATTCTAAGTGACAGATATGGCCGGAGAAACGTCTTACTTGCCATTCTTAGCTCTGGATTTGTCTTTTTTACTGCAGCAGGTCTTGGAGAACAATCCTACCTTCTGCTGATCACCTGCCTGCTTCTGGCGGGAATGGCTGTTGGATCCACCTTCTCGCTTGGCATCAGCTATATGACTGACCTGATGCCTAAAAACCTCCTGCCGACTGGCAATTTGATGTGCGGCATCTTTTTCAGCATCGGCAGCCTGGCCGGCCCATTCGTCGGTGGAATCTTTATTCAGTTTTTTGAAGGAATCAGCTTTTTCTTTATCTTCAGCTTTATGCTTGCTGGACTCCTGGCAACAATTGCTCTATTCGGTGAAAAGAAGCTCTTACAAGCCAAATCTATGTAACATCTGTCCCCTTAATCGGGGGCTTTTTTTATTGCTCGATTAGTCAAATGACCTATTTTCCACTAAAAAACAAAAATAGGTTGAACAGTTTCCACCTACTGTTATATAATACAATTAATAAAAGATAACTGTATTAATACAACGGAAAAGGAGAGAAATTAAATGAGCAGACAAGAACGAAAAAACATGGTGGAATTCATCTTCAGCGTAAAGGAGTTTGACCACCAAGCCATTATGTACATGACCGATGAAGAAATTGAACATATTTACCTCACAGCCTACCAAACGCAAACCTTGCTTTCTGAATGATTGTTCAATATATCTTGCCATTCCATGAGCACTGCCTGTTCACATGTTAGACTCTATAAGAATTAATATCCAAAAAACAAGCCTGTATCAAAGATTACTAATCAATCATGATACAGGCTTTGTTAGGAACACCTAGAAGTCTACACAGTAAGCTTCTGCTCTATCAAACATTTTACTTACTGTTTTCTCTTTCTAATTGTTCGATTAAATTTCCTGGGAGTTCCTCAAACATATTTTCGATTAGGTTAGAAACAGTTTGCTTTTTTTCAGATTCAACTTGTTTTATAGCGAGTTTGACATCCTCTTTAGCTTGTTCAATTACCTGAGATTCATGTTCAGGCGTCCATAAATTTTGATTTTCTAAATACAATCTAAATCTTGTAATTGGATCTTTTTTTACCCAACTAAGATCTAATTGTTTCGTTCGATAAATTGCAGGATTATCTCCAGACGTTGAATGAGGACCGTATCGGTATGTAACAGTTTCAATTAATGTTGGTCCATTTGAATTCACTGCACGTTCCCTTGCCTCCTTTGTCACTGCATAAGTAGCTAGGATATCCATTCCGTCTACTCTCACTCCTTTTATTCCTGCCGCAATAGATTTATGGGCAATCGTTTTTGCAGCAGTTTGCTTTTCAAAGGGTGTAGAAATGGCGAATTGATTGTTTTGTACTACAAATATAGTGGGGCTCTTATAAACTCCAGCAAAATTCAAACCTTCATAGAAATCTCCCTGAGAAGATCCACCATCACCAGTATATGTAATTGCAACATTCTTTTTCTTTTTCTTTTTTAATCCTAATCCTACACCTGCAGCCTGAACAATTTGGGCACCAATTATTATTTGTGGTGGAGTAACATTAACGCCATCAGGCATTTCCCCCCCCTTGTAATGGCCTTTGGACCATAAAAACAGCTGAGATAGTGGTACTCCATGAAACAATATTTGCGGTAAATCACGGTAACCAGGTAGAATCCAATCGTCTTTTTCTAATACATATTGCGTTCCAATCATACTCGCTTCCTGCCCCGCAACTGGAGCATAGAAACCAAGTCTTCCTTGTCTAGTTAGTGAAATGCAGCGTTGGTCAATAGTTCTAATATAAACCATTCTCTCCATAAGCATTTGTAGCTGGCTAGCGCTTAAATCGGGCATTAATGGTTCATTTACAATTTCTCCATTTTCATTAATAATTTGAATTGTCTCAAACTGACTAGAAATGCTATTTAAATTACTCACTAAACTTCACAACCTCCTTAATTATTTAACTCTTGATTATTTTATACCTAAATAATACACGAACGTTTAAATTTATATTATATTCAAGCTGATATAATGTCAATAAGCTCATTTTCTTTGAACAAAATTAATGGTTATTTATTAAGGTTGAATTATTATTGAAATCCTTTATTATCAGTGTTAGAGGTGAAAAAATTGGCACTTGAAAAACAATTAATGTATCTCCTTTCAAGAAAGGAATCAATTGAAGGAAGAGATCTAATAAAAACATTTGAAGCACTGAATTATACTCCTCAATCAATTAGGAATGCTTTAACTAGGTTAAAAAAACAATCATACATAGTCTCGTTTGAACGTGGTTCATACTCTCTCACCACAAGTGGCTTAGCTGCTTACAATATGTCATTAAATAATAATAATTTTTACTATGAAAAATGGGATCGGAGGTGGTACTTGATTTTTATGGAAATTCCCGAAACATTAAGGAGGAAACGAGATACATTCAGAAATAGATTAATTGGATTAGGTTTTGGCCACCTCTATAAAAGTGTTTATGTATATCCTTGGAACATAACGGATAGGGTATTAGAGCTAATTGATTCGCTTGAACTTGAAGAGTATGTAACGATTACTGTTAGTCAGGAGTTTTTATACAATAAGATAAGCCCTGAGGGATTACCAGGTCCAAACAGTGCCAGTGCAATTTGGGATATTGAGGGAATAAAACAATGCTATATGGATAAACAGATCTGGTTGGAGAATTATAAATCTGAGCTAAATCAATTAATTAACGATCCTCAACGAGATATTTTATCTGTTTTTACTCACTATTTAGCACTTATGGAATTAAAGGATGATTTATTAGAAAGGGATCCTATGTTACCCCCTGAATTTTTACCAGGAAGTTGGGTTGGTACAAGTGTACTGTCTACTATTGATCTCCAGCTCGGAATTTTAGGGGATTTACTTTCTGTAAACCCTGATTACTCTGCCTTTGTATCGAGGAAAGACTGATCATTAAATTATTATGTAGCTTTATCAGTTTCTAGCGCTATCAACAAAGCGAACTCAAATTAATGAGTTCCCTTTTGTTTTTCTTTTTCAACTCAGCCTTTAGTGAAATCATAGGAATTGACCCTAACGAATAAATGCCAAATCTTTATCAGCAAGTGCATCTGTTAACCATTGAGGATGCATTCTTAGTAAGTCTTTCGGTAAGTTGTGTTGTTCAAAAAACTTAATTTCTAGCGACTCAGAAGAATTGCATCGCAATTCACCCCCAGTAATGTCTGCAAGAAAACAATTAGTTATAAAATGGACTATCTTGCCATTTGGATATGAGAACACCTGTGAATGAGGATCAGAATAAACACCAATCAGCTTCTTAATTTCAATATCTAAATTAGTTTCCTCCTTTACTTCTCTGATAGCTGCCTCAGCCACAGTTTCGCCTATCTCTATATGTCCTGAAGGAATACCCCACTTTCCTACATCTGACCTTTTCTGTAACAACACTTGCTTTGCCTCGTTCAGAATAATAACTGCAACCCCAGCTTTTAAGTCATCAATTCTTGTCATCTGATAAACCTCCCATAAAATAATAAAAAGACCCGAAGAAAAGATTTCAACGTATAACAAATACGCTGAACCTTTCCCCTCGGACCTTTTATGTCAATAGGTGCCTTTTACATATTGTAAAAGATGTAGCCCTTGGTCACTGACCTACCTTAATAGAGGAACCCTAGCTACAATTTTCCAGTTCTTCTCTACTGTACAATAAAAAGTCTATGAACGATACATACTTTTTGGTTAAATGCTCTTTGACTTAATAGAAAAATTACAAAAATTTGATGTAATTACTATTTATAGGATAATACGATAATGTTCTGCTAAGGTCTTGCAGTAAAATATCTATTGCGGGGTGAAAATGTTGAGTGAAATTCTAAGTGATATAAAAGTAGTAATAGGTGCTGGTGAATACAATAATAATCCTGGCTGGGTTCACACTCAGGAGGAAGAATTGAATTTATTAGGGGAAAGGGGCTGGAAAAACAGGTTTGAGAGCAACTCTGTAACTGCTATTTTAGCAGAGCATGTATGGGAACATTTAACCTTTCAAGAAGGCGTTGAAGGGGCTAAGATTTGTTTTAAATATCTTAAACATAATGGGTACATTCGCTGTGCCGTTCCTGATGGATACTTTAAAAATGAAGATTACCAGAATACTGTTAAAGTTGGGGGACCGGGGCCTCTGGATCATCCTGCTTACAGCCACAAGATTGTTCACAATTATCAAACACTCACCAATATGTTTGAAATGGCTGGTTTTGAGGTGAATTTACTGGAGTATTGTGATGAAGAGGGAAATTTTCATGCTAAGAAGTGGGACGGGCGAGACGGGGTCATTTTCAGATCAAAAAAGTATGATCCCAGGAATTCTACTACGCTTGTGTTTCCATCGTTGATTGTTGATGCAATCAAGCGATAAATCATTTCTGGTGATGTAACGATTGAAGCGGACAGATCTGCAGTTGCAGGATATAACTTAATACACGCTGAGGGTTCCGGTTAAGCATCTTGAGTAAGGAATAGACGTAAGATTTCCGCTTATTTAAAAAATAGCCTAAAAAAAGACTGAAATAAACGGAGAGATTCCTTCTATGGGACTCAAATAGCATGAAAATGGGTGATTTTTATGAGCTTAAGCGGAATTCATTCCCTTATTTTCTCTAAAAAACGGCCTGTAATGGTTTTTACCGGAAATCTTACGCTTATTTTGGATGGGGAGGCCCCATGTAAAGACACCACACATATATAACCGGAGGAACTCCGCCTATTCAGAAAAAACAATGAAAGTGGACTTAAATAAACGGAGACATTCCGCCTATGCGCCTAAAAAACCTTAAAATGGAGTATTTTCAGCAGCATAAGCGGAATTCGTTCCCTTATTTGCTCTAAAAATCGGCTTATTTTGGTTTTAACCGGAAATCTTACGCTTATTTTGGATGGGGGAGCCTCTTGTGAAAATCACCACACATATATAACCGGAGGAACTCCGCCTATTCAGAAAAAACAATGAAAGTGGGCTTAAATAAACGGAGACATTCCGCCTATGCGCCTCAAATAGCATGAAAATGGGTGATTTTTATGAGCTTAAGCGGAATTCATTCCCTTATTTGCTCTAAAAATCGGCTTATTTTGGTTTTAACCGGAAATCTTACGCTTATTTTGGATGGGGGAGCCCCATGTAAAAGACACCACACATCTATAAACGGAGGAACTCCACTATCATTGCATATGTATCCACAGGCCAAAAGATCAATTTAATTACCCTCTATTAATTGAAATTATAGGGGGATTTTTTATGGACGAATGCAAAAAAATCTCCTAAACTAGAAGCTAAACCCACGTTATCCGTGACTTCTAATAAAGGA
>NZ_WKKI01000081.1 GCF_009674805.1 Metabacillus lacus
AGAAGGATAAATTTTGTCTGCCGGAAAAATATGAAAAAAACACCCGTTTTTTTGAGGGAAAAAAGTGAGTGTTTACAGTACTTGCGCTGTAAATCATGGGCTCAATACAAGCAAAGTAGATGAATGCAAAGAGAAACACATTGATGATTGTATATAGGAAAACCCTTTTAGTTAAGGTAAACATAGAATCAACTCCACTGCTGACAGGATAAGTGCTGTATTAATTCTAACATATTATGGGAACGAAATTTCTTAAATATAGCTGAGCTTCCTTAGAAAATACTCTCATTATATGGCCACTTGTTTCCTTTGTGAACTATATAGTTCGTGGAGTGACTGTCAATATTAGAAACCTGTCCGAAGTCTTAATATAAAAAAACAATTTTTCGGGAGGTGGGAGTACCTCGCTTGTTTTTTTGTTTATAGTCACAGTAACGAAAGCATTAAACACAATGTTAATGAGTTTCTCCTATCGTCATTCTTGTTATAATGACCGATACATATGAGAGCTTACGTTTATCTTATATTATCGTGTAATTGTTCGTACTCATGTGTCAAAAAATAACTATCCTTCACTCCATAAAATGGTAATATTATATTTGGAGGTGGAATTGTGAAAAAATTTAGTGTATTATCAATAGCCTTGATATTTATAGGGTTAATATTAATCGGCTTAAATTGGATAATTGATGGCTATTTTGAAATGATAGTCCTTATTAGTTTTATTTCTTTATTAGTCGGGGTTGTATTAAGTTTTATAGCAATTGCTAAAAAGGAAAAAGGAACATTAAAATTCATATCACTTATTTCCTTCTTTCTTATGATGTTTGTAGTTACTTGGTTTGAACCATTTCAGTTACTTCGAATTATTACTTGGCTAAAAAATGTTTCTTAAAGTGAAAAAGTCTAAAGTCAATAGAACGAAACTCTTATTATGAGGTTTCCTTCTATTTCACTTAATAATCAACATCAAAGATTTTAAAAAAATAGGGGTTTTAACTTATGAAACTGAAAAATTATTAACATGGCGAACAGTGCCAGGCACCACCCGAAAAATCTCGTTTCACGGCTTGTTTCACGGGAGAAAGAAGCGAACAGTGCCAGGCACCACCCGAAAAATCTCGTTTCACAGCTTGTTTCACGGAGGAAAAGGCGAACAGTGCCAGGCACCACCCGAAAAATCTTGTTTCACGGCTGGTTCCACGGGGGAGAAGGAAAACGGTGATAGCAGCACACCGAAGTTTCGCGTGCTGCTTTATTTTTACATAAAGTAGGAACGGGATTTCCTGATTATAGCTGCGCTTCCTTAAAAAATACTCACATATTAAAAATGGTCACCTGCTCCTTTTGTGGCAAAAACTTTGTACGGGGAGTGAATGTGACTTATCTTTATTTTGTGAAGGATTTTCTGATCTTTTGTTGAATGTTAAAGTTGCAGTTGCCTTCGCATTTCGTCTAGTAACCATCATCTCGCACCGATATGCCCCTGATGCTTCTCCAGCTTTCATTCTTTTGGTTTTTTACTCCCTTATTTAGCAGTTTCCATCCTCCAATGTTTTTCTTCTGCTTTTTTTCTCTCAATGGTTCTGTAAACAATCTTTTTTCATTTTGTTAGATCAAAAAAATAGTTTTGGAGGTTTTACTATGTTTGTTGTGGTTTTCAGCTTTTGCTCGAAGTGGCTGGCGAGCTATTTTCATGAGACGGAGTCGGTGGTTAGAGGAGAGCGGACTGGGAGCAGCCGCGTACAGATTAAAATGATCTGGGGGATTTACGACTTGGCAGGCGATACTACATTTCATTACGTTGGGAGGGAGACGTAATGCCTCGTTGTAAGAGAGTTTGGATTCCCGAGCAATTTTATCATGTTGTATGCCGGGGGAACCGGCGCGATCCTCTGTATCGCAACGCGACCGATTTTGAAGCCTTTCTCCATATCCTTCAGCAGCTCCATGAAAAGCATAAATTTGAAATCACCTCGTATTGCCTGATGACAAATCATTACCACCTTCAAATCCGCTCAAGTAAAACTTCCTTATCCAACCTTTTTGCCCTCATTAACAAGCGTTACGCGAATTATTATAATTCTAAATATAAGCTGTCAGGGCACGTTTATGAGAAACGCTACTTTAGCAAGCTAATACAAGGAAAGGAGGGTATGTTTGAAGTCAGCCGCTATATCCATCTTAATCCAGTGGAAGCCAAAATAGTCAAGTCTCCCAAACATTACCCCTGGAGCAGCTTTCATCTCTATAAAGATCCCAGACTGGCTGTGCCCGTTTTTATGAGGACCGACATTCTTCTCAAATATTACCATGGAACAAATCCGGAGAAGAGGGGTAAGTTTTGTGAGGAAACTGAGGAGGTCAGGCCTTTAAATGAATACGGGGAGTGAAGAGGGCCGTGCTCAAGACTTAATTCCCCCAACCCGTGGAATTGTATATTATAGTTTATCTCTTTTCAGTATTGTACTTTCACTCATACCTATTTTCTTGGAGACATAGATTATTACAATAGACGCAGTAAGAATTGAAATGATCTTCCACTCCCATTCCATATTTATGATCTGGTATACAGAGAGACTTTCAATCAGAATAGCTGGAATTTTGCCGAGAGTGCTGGCGATAAAAAAAGTTAAAAAAGTTACACTTCCAATTGAGGCAGCAAACGTAACAAGGCCAGATGGCATAAATGGGAGAATTCTAAGGGCGATAATGAATAGGAACGCTTCTTTGCCATCTGCCTTCAACAATTTCTGTACTTTTGGATGTGAGAATCCACGCATATTTTTTAGTCTTCGAAAACCTTTTCTATATAGGATAAATGCAATAGCAGCCCCTAAAGACTCTCCTGCAAAAGAAACAGCTATTCCTTCCCACAAACCAAATACAGCTAAATTAGCTGCAGTTAAAAAAACACTGGGCACTAATCCAAGAATACTAATGACAATATTGATGATGATACTAAGCACAAGAGCAATGTGCATATAGGACTTAAATAATTCTACGATCATTTCCTGCATTTGTTAAGGAGACTCTCCTTCTTCAACCACAATTGAGTGCAGCTGCCTGGCAATATCCCGCAAATGTCTGGTTTGCTCAACAGTTAATTGTGAGTAGTATTTTTCAATTATCATTTCATCAACCTTGTTGTGCTCTGCAAAATACTCCTCCCCTTTTGTTCCAAGTGTAAGAAAAATTTCTCTCCGGTCTTCAGTATTAACGGTCCGAACAATATACCCATCTTTCTCGAGCTTACTCACTAGTTGGCTGACTGAACTCATCGAAAGCTGATATAACTCCGCTACCGACTGAACTCTGACTGGCTGAAGTTTATGAACGGATCTGAGCACCATGAATTGCTTGGAAGTAATCTCATACTTCGTGAGGATAGAAGAATGCAGTCTTGCCAAATGGGAGTTAACTCCTTCTAAAAATAAAAGCGCCTCTTTTACATAACTGGCTTGCTGTCTTATATGAATCCCTCCATTCTAAAACTTTAATAAGTTAAAATATTTAACTTAATAAAATATATAATATATCTATTTCAGTAGCAAGTGTAAAAAGTGTCTGACACTACTGGAAAATAATGTTTACCAATTAGAGTTGGATTGTGAGGATGCCGAAGAGGTCAGGACTTTAAAGGAACACGGGGAGTGAAGGGAGGTAATTGAATATAAGAAGAACGGGTTATAGAGTCGACAAGTCTTTTAAAAAATTAGGTTTTATATTCTTCCGATATTATTGAAAAACAAAAGCGGAAACGCTAGATTGACATGATTACCTAACATCTTCTCTGAATTTCTTACTCTTAAAAAAGTATTCTTCTGTTAAGTACCTCTATCAAAAGGCCTGTTTTTCCAATGTAATAACATAATTCTACATAAATATCTCCAATTATTTACTTTTATCCGCTAAACTAAATAACAGAGTACTGAAAATTTTCGAGCAAGATATTGTTCTGGAGGCTGTTGAAATGAGATCTCTCTATATATTGAAGGTGAATATTATAATAACTCTTTTTGTTTTAGGAGGATGTGGAGTCATGGGAGGAATTTCTGAAACGCCGGAGGAAAGGCATGCTAGGGAAACATTTGTTAGTGTAAATGACTATGTGGGAGAAGGGTATCGATTGCCTGATGGCCAGAGAAATGACCCAATCGCGAAAGAAAAGTTTGAAGAAATCGCATCGGCTACAGAGCAATTTTTTCTTGATAAATATAAAACAGAAGTGATTGTACATAACGCAGTGGGTGCAAAGCATGGGATCATGGTGTTTGTGGAATCTCCTAATGAGCCTAGATTTCATACGTTTGCGATGATGCCTGTTGATGCTAAGGAAGGGAAGATATTTATAGAAGATATTTGGACGGTGGAGATGCAGGTAGAGCAAGCTCTGTTTGGTGGTTTATTAGCAATGATTATGGAGGAAGAGTTTGCGGCACTTGACCAATATATTGAAGAATTAGTTGAGAACTATCCAGTCATTGGGATGAGGCCTGAAGCTGTCAGTACTGTTACTAAATCAGGTTATACAACACCTTTCTATTTTATTCAGGCCCTCTCGTTGAGGGAGGATTTGGAACGCATTAATCGACTGTATTTAGATAATCCACTGATTAGTAAAGAGGAATTAAAAAACCAGTTTGATATAGATAATTATAATGCGGAAAAGTTAACGATTTCCATAGAATTATTTATGGAAGACCACAGTATAGAACCTGATGAGAGTATTATTCAAAAAATTATTAATGATATTAAAAAAGTAGAAGGCCTTCCAAGA
Organism: Metabacillus lacus; assembly: GCF_009674805.1. Taxonomy (GTDB): domain Bacteria; phylum Bacillota; class Bacilli; order Bacillales; family Bacillaceae; genus Metabacillus_C; species Metabacillus_C lacus. Next base: position 4,781 of record NZ_WKKI01000081.1, read on the forward strand.
GGTGCCTACTCAGTTGCATTACATGACAATAATATAAGTAAATTAACCGGTATTGGAGATAAAGATAATTCATTGATTGAAGGGAACATAGTACAAATTATTCGTAAATAAGGGGGGATTATAAGTGAATTAGTTATACATTCAGTATTTCACTAGCGATCCAGCACTTGTTTAACTTGGAGGTTTGCACCAACTACAACCCCACCGGCCTTGATGCTTTAACGTTAGAAAATGTCAACACAGGCGAGTTTATTATGGCTTTTGTTGGCACAGATGCACATGCCGAGTATGGGATGCAGATGCAGGATTTGAAGACGAATGTAAAACTTTTAAATGGGGTGACACCTCCACAACTGCAGGAGGCAAATGCTTATTTCCAAAGGATGCAGGCGGAGCTTGCGAAGAGCGGACATGAGATTTCTTATTTGTGTGTGGCAACTCGTTAGGCGGCGCGTTGGCCAATAGCGTGGCAGTGCAGAATCCGCAAGTGAAGTCTGTTACGATTAATCCAGCATTGTTGCCACCGGATATAGTTGTCGATGACGTTGATTCTTCCATGATTACCAATTACTTCAGTCAATATGACATTCTTGATTCAAGTTTAAGCGCTGGAAAAATGGATAACCGTGTTCCAGGAAATCAAATTGAGATGTATCATAGAAATCCTTCTTGAGTTAGGCCTAATCTTTACAGGTTACGTTCAGTTTACCTATACCAAAATTAAGATAGATATTGGACTACGGATCTACGGATACAGAGCTTGTTTAATTTGATAGCCAACATGCTTATTTGAGTTATGAGTACGAGTATACTTGAAGATTTGGAGAATCAGAAGTATGAAAAATAATTATACAGGATTATTTAAATAAACTACTATTGTTGTAATTATGGATTCAAATCAACCATGTATGAAAACACCAGTTTTTTACTGTTTTCAGTTAAAATTGGGTATGGAGATAGAATACAAGTTGTATTTAAGTAGAAATGCTTGGGAGGCTACAATCATGAGATGGAATATGATTAATCTTTCAATCTTATTAATAGCGTTATTGACAATTGGAGGATGCGGGGCAAAGGGAAAAACGTCTGAAACGCCGGAGGAGAGGCATGCAAGGGAAGCGTATGTGAGTGTAAATGACTATGTGGGAGAAGGGTACGATCTGCCTGGTGGCCAGAAAAATGACCCAATTGCGAAGGAAAAGTTTGAAGAAATCGCAGCGGCTACAGAGCAATTTTTTCTTGATAAATATAAAACAGAAGTGATTGTACATAATGCAGTAGGTGCAATAGACGGAATTATGATATTTGTGGAATCGCCACACGAACCTAAGTTTAATACGTATGCCTTGATGCCCGTGAATTCAAAAGAGAACAAGATATATCCTGACAAAATATGGACCGAATCTGGGCAAGTTGAACAATCCCTTTTCGGAGGTTTATTAGCAATGATTATGGAAGATGAATTTGCAGCGTTGGACCAATATTTTGAGGAATTTACTAAGAAACACCCTGTTACTGGTTTACAACAGGAAGCAATTAACAATGTAAAAAAGACAGGCTATACAACTTCGTATTATTTTATTCAGCCTCTCTCTTTAAGAGAAGAGATGGAAAAGATTAATGCACTATATTTAGAAAATCCTAAAATTACTATAGAGGAATTAAGAAAACACTTTGATAAGCATGAATATAATGCTGAAAAATTAGCTTTCGGGATTAACCTGTTTATGAGTGAACCAGGACTGGAACCAAATGAAGAAATTTTCGAGCAACTTTTGAACGATCTTAGTAATAATTCCTCCTTACCTAGAGGAGCTAACACAGTATCATTGCATGATAACAATATAAATAAAAAAACCGGAATAGGACATAAAGATAACACGATGAATGAGGGTAATATAGTACCGATTATTCGAGATTAAGAGGAGAGGAGATGAGTTTTAGTGGGGAATATAATCATACCACCAATTCAAAAAGATACGATTACTGATTCCGAACTTGTGGTTCTGGCAGGTCTACATGCATATAGAGGTCATGAGAATTCAGCCAGAGTAGAAATTGGAGATGCGATCTTTAGGGTAGTTGACACCAACTAGGACCACCCCACCGGCCTCGATGCTTTGACTCTGAAAAATGAAAAAACAGGCGAGTTTATTATGGCTTTTGTTGGCACAGATGCACATGCCGAGTATGGGATGCAGGATTTGAAGACGAATGTAAAACTTTTGAATGGGGTGACACCTCCACAGCTGCAGGAGGCAAATGCTTATTTCCAAAGTATGCAGGCGGAGCTGGCGAAGAGCGGACATGAGATTTCTTATGTGTGTGGCAACTCGTTAGGCGGCGCGTTGTCCAATAGCGAGGCAGTGCAGAATCCGCAAGTGAAGTCTGTTACGATTAATCCGGCATTGTTGCCATCGGATATAGTTGTCGATGACGTTGATTCTTCCAAGATTACCAATTATATCAGTCGAAATGGATAACCGTGTTCCAGGAAATCAAATTAAGATGTATCATAGAAATCCTTCTTGAGTTAGGCCTAATCTTTACAGGTTACGTTTAGTTTACCTATACCAAAATTAAGATAGATATTGGACTACGGATACAGAGCTTGTTTAATTTGATAGCCAACATGCTTATTTGAGTTATGAGTACGAGTATACTTGAAGATTTGGAGAATCATTTATGGATACAAATCATTCATGTATGAAATACTAGTTTTTTACTGTTTTTAATTAAAATTGGGTATGGAGATAGAATACAAGTTGTATTTAGGTAGAAATGCTTGGGAGGCTACTATCATGAGATGGAATATGATTAATCTTTCAATCTTATTAATAGCGTTATTGACAATTGGAGGATGCGGGGCAAAGGGAAAAACGTCTGAAACGCCGGAGGAGAGACATGCAAGGGAAGCGTATGTGAGTGTAAATGACTATGTGGGAGAAGGGTACGATCTGCCTGGTGGCCAGAAAAATGA
>NZ_WKKI01000082.1 GCF_009674805.1 Metabacillus lacus
GTTTGTCCAGCTCCACCGGCTAGGCCCTCGAGGTCATAAGCTGTCTTGGCCAAAAGGTCAAAGAACGACCTTCCGTCCAAGCCATCTTATGCTTGTCAGGCCTGGCAAGCCGGTTCCGCTTTTCTGTTTGTCCAGCTCCACCGGCTAGGCCCTCGAGGTCATAAGCCAATCATCTCAAAAAGGCAAAGAGCGCCTTTTAGAGATGCTCGTCTTATGCTTGTCAGGCCTGGCAAGCCGGTTCCGCTTTTCTGTTTGTCCAGCTCCGGCAGCTAGGCCTTCGAGGTCATAAGCTGTCTTGGCCAAAAGGTCAAAGAACGACCTTCCGTCCAAGCCATCTTATGCTTGTCAGGCCTGAGCAAGCTGCCTCCGCTTTTCTGTGTTACAATAAACACATGAGATTTTACGGGAAGTGATGGAATGGGCAGAGTGATTTTGCATGTGGATATGAACAGCTTTTATGCTTCCGTTGAAATGGCATACGAGCCTGAGCTTAGAGGAAAGCCGCTTGCCATTGCAGGGAATGTGGAGGAGAGAAAAGGCATTATCGTGACCTGCAGTTACGAAGCGAGAGCGTTTGGTGTGAAGACCACCATGCCTTTATGGCAGGCAAAAAAGCTTTGCCCTCAGTTGATTATTAAGGGTCCCAATTTCGAGAGATACCGGAAAGCTTCTTCAGCCATGTTTGATCTTCTTCGTGAGTACACCTCTTTAGTAGAGCCTGTTTCTATTGATGAGGGCTATATGGACATCACCGAAAGCAATGTGAAGCTTTCACCGATTGAAATAGCGAAGGATATTCAAAACAGGCTTCAGGAGGAGCTCCTGCTTCCATGCAGCATCGGGATTGCTCCTAATAAATTTTTGGCCAAGATGGCTTCTGATATGAAGAAGCCGCTAGGCATCACTATTTTAAGGCTGCGAGAAATTGAGAAGGTTCTTTGGCCTCTGCCTGTGGAAGAAATGCACGGAATTGGCGAGAAAACCGCCGAAAAGCTGAAGTCTATTTCTATTCACACAATTGCCGAGCTTGCCTCGGGAAATGAGGTTCAGCTGAAAAAGCTGCTTGGAATTAACGGCGAGCGGCTAAAGAATAGGGCAAACGGCATTGATAACCGCCCTGTAGATCCCGAAGCCATTTTTGAATTTAAAAGCGTTGGCAATTCAAGTACGCTGCCTAAGGATGTTACTGAAGAGTCAAAGCTTTATGAAGTGCTCAGAAATCTTGCCCGTTCTGTCAGCCAAAGACTGCATAGGAAAGAAGTTCTTGCTTCCAAGGTGTTTATCACAATCCGCTATCATGACAGAAAAACTGTGACTAGAAGCAAGTTGATGGAAAACCCGGTTTCTTCGGAAAAGGATTTGTACGATACAGCAAAAGAACTTTTTGATAAGCATTGGAATCAGGAAGCTGTCAGGCTTCTTGGTATCACAGGGCAGGAGCTGGTAGAGAAGAAGGAAGCTGTAAAACAGCTTGACTTATTTTCATATGAAAAAGACGCTGATAAAGAGCCGTTGTTCAATACAATCCGCGGCATTCATGAGAAGTATGGAAGCAGTGCCCTGCAGAGGGGAATGAAAGCTTCTGCAGAAGATGATAATAAGAAGGGTACGAGTTTTAATAAGGATTTTCTGCAATCACCATAGTGCCTTTAACTTGATAAAAGTCTTATGGTTATGGTATTTTCAGTGTTGTATAAAAAACAGAATTAAAGAAAGAGGGACGTAACAATATGTCAAAACAGCAAATCGGAGTCGTCGGTTTGGCGGTTATGGGTAAAAACCTTGCCCTTAACATTGAAAGCCGGGGATATTCTATCTCAGTATATAACCGTTCTTCAGATAAGACAGAGGAATTTTTAAAAGAGAGTGAAGGGAAAAATGTTGTTGGTGCTTACAGCATTGAAGAATTTGTAGAATCCCTTGAAAAGCCAAGGAAAATTCTTCTTATGGTCAAAGCAGGCGGTCCCACTGATGCAACAATCGAGACATTGCTTCCTCATCTGGATAAAGGCGATATCCTTATTGATGGAGGAAATACATACTTCAAAGATACGCAGCGCCGCAATCAGCTGCTGGCAGAGAGCGGTATTCATTTCATCGGAACCGGTGTTTCAGGCGGTGAAGAAGGGGCTTTGAAAGGACCTTCCATTATGCCGGGGGGACAAAAAGAGGCACATGAACTTGTGAAGCCGATTCTTGAAGCAATCGCAGCAAAAGTTGATGGAGTTGCGTGTACAACCTATATCGGTCCCGATGGTGCCGGACATTATGTGAAAATGGTCCACAATGGCATCGAGTATGGAGATATGCAGCTGATATCAGAAGCATATTTCATTTTAAAAAATGTTCTTGGCTTATCGGCAGAAGAGCTTCATGAAGTATTTGCAGAATGGAACAAGGGAGAGCTTGACAGCTACCTGATTGAAATTACTGCAGATATCTTTACGAAGAAAGATGATGAAACAGGCAAGCCGCTTGTTGATGTTATTTTGGATACAGCCGGCCAAAAGGGAACAGGAAAATGGACAAGCAAAGATGCGCTTGATTTGGGCGTGCCGCTGCCGATCATTACCGAATCTGTTTTTGCCAGATTTATTTCCGCTATGAAAGATGAAAGAACAATAGCAAGCAAAGTTTTGTCAGGTCCTGAGATGACAGGCTTTGATGGAGATAAGAAAGAATTGATCGAGGCAGTTCGCAAAGCGCTTTATATGAGCAAAATCTGTTCATATGCACAAGGCTTTGCGCAAATGAGAGCAGCGTCAGAAGAGTATGGCTGGGATCTTAAATACGGAGATATCGCCATGATTTTCAGAGGCGGCTGCATCATCCGCGCTGCATTTCTTCAAAAAATTAAAGAAGCGTACGACCGTGATCCTGAATTGAAAAACCTTCTGCTTGATCCTTATTTTAAAGATATAGTAGAAGGCTATCAAGGAGCTCTGCGCCGCATTCTTGGCGTTGCAATTGAGCGTGGAGTGCCTGTACCTTGCTTCTCCGCTGCACTTGCTTATTATGACAGCTACCGGACGGAGACATTGCCGGCCAACCTCATTCAGGCTCAGCGTGACTATTTTGGTGCACATACTTATCAGCGCATTGACAAAGAAGGTATCTTCCACACTGAATGGATGGAATAGGGACAAATATGCTCCCAGGTTCCTTTAGAACAAAAAACACACGGAGATGATGAAAAATCTTCGTGTGTTTTTTTATTGCAGGGTAGGTTTTGCGGTGGTTATCACGCATTCGCTGTATAAAAAAACGCTGCTGATTTGCTAATCAGCAGCATTTTTTGGTTTTCTATACCTCTTAGAAGCTTACTTCATCCAAGAGAAGCACTCTTGCAGGAGCTGCGTCTTTCCCCAAAATTTTAATAGGAGCAGCGATCATTAAATATTCTCCTTCTTTTATATCGCTTAGACGAAGTCCTTCAATAATGATCACGTTGCTTTCGAATAACATTTTGTGAGTAGGATGGCCTTCCTGGCTGCGTTCAATGCCAAGTGCATCGATTCCAACGCCCTTTACACCTTTTTCAGCCAGGTAAGCTGCTGCATCTTCCGCCACAAAGATAAATTCAAAATTGAATTCACCGTCAAAAGAGTTTTTTGTTTTGAATAAAACAAAATCTCCTTGCTCAATGCCCAATCCTTCAATATCGCTTTTTGTAATGGCATTTTCTACATCTGTCAGGTCAAACAGCTTTGCTTTTCCCACAAGATCATCAATTGAAATGGATTCCATCGTTTCCCCGTTCACAATCATATGAAGAGGGGAGTCTACATGCGTTCCAGTATGAAGATCCATTTCAATTCTTGTTTCGGTCACATATCCGTTTGTTTCTGTAGACAGCTTAGGCTGCTTTTCAGGTTTGTTCTTGTAAACAGGCATTCCTTCAAAAATTGGAGCTGATACATCATATACTTTCATCATCTTCACTCTCCCTGTTCAGAAATTAGTTCTGTTACCGGCCACCAGTGGAAACCGTCTTTTTCGAGCAGTTCATCTGCCTCTCTTGGACCCATGGATCCGGAAGCGTAATTCGGGAACACTGCTTTTTCCTTTTCCCAGATCTTTGAGATTTTATCAACAAAGCTCCAGGATAGGGCTACTTCATCCCAATGAGTAAAGTTGGTAGCATCTCCCCGCATACAATCATCAATCAGCTTTTCATATGCCTCAGGCGTATTGAAGGTATCCACACTATTGTTCCAGAAGCCCAGTCTGATCGGCTTGGTATAAGCACCGCCCTCTGTTTTTTTAGCGTTAAGGTGCAGTGTAATTCCTTCATCAGGCTGAATATGAATCACCAGAAGGTTCGGATGCTTGTTTTCCTTTTCCTGGCTGTTGTAGTAAAGGTTCATTGGAATGTCTTTAAATTCCACTACAATTTTTGTTGACTTTGTTTCCATTCTTTTACCCGTTCTTATGTAAAACGGCACCCCTGCCCAACGGAAATTATCTATCATAATTTTGCCGGCTGCATAGGTTTCTGTGTTAGATTCCTGATCTACATTGTTTTCTTCTCTGTATCCAGGAAGCTGTTTTCCGTCAATCAGACCTTGATCGTACTGGCCGCGCACAAAGTAGTCTTCTACCCGCTCACCTTCAATGGGGCGCATCGCTCTTAGTACTTTTACCTTTTCACTTCGTATTTCATCGGTAGTCAGCTTGATTGGCGGCTCCATTGCAAGAAGTGCAACCATCTGCATCATATGATTCTGCACCATATCTCTTAAGGCGCCCGAACTTTCATAATATCTTCCGCGGTCCTCAACCCCGAGCACTTCGCTGGAAGTAACCTGAATGTTGGAAATAAACCGGTTGTTCCACAGTGGTTCAAACAGGGCATTGGCAAAGCGTATCACTTCAATATTCTGAACCATCTCTTTTCCAAGGTAATGGTCAATACGATAAATTTGGTCCTCGGAAAATGCCTCGCGAATCTCATCGTTCAATTCATTTGCACTTGGAAGATCGCGGCCAAACGGCTTCTCAATGACTAGACGGCTCCATCCTTGTACAGCAGTCAATCCCTGAGTTTTCAGCTGTTTTGCGATTGTTCCGAAGAATTCCGGTGCCATAGCCAGATAGAAGATCCTATTTCCAGGAATATTATATGAACCATCGAGATCATCCAAGAGGCCCTTTAACTCCAGATAGGACTCCGGATTGGTAACATCAAAAGAGTGATAATGAAAATGTGAAGCAAATTCGTCTGCTTCTGCCGAGTCAGATTGAAAAGAGCTGATGGATGATTTTACATTGCTGCGGAACTCATCATCGCTCCAGGATCTTCTTCCCACCCCGACGACAGCAAACTCTTCTGCTATTTTTTTGTTGCGGTAGAGCCTGAATATAGAAGGGAAAAGCTTTCTTTTCGCCAAATCACCAGTTGCTCCAAATATCACAATAACTGCTTTTGGATTTAGTTCACTATTCAATGAAAGTACCTCACTTTGCAGACAGCATTTTTATTAAAATTAAGTACCCTTTACAAATACTTAATTTTAAAGGTTAACCACTCGTAAAGCAAACAATTAAGACTAATTTCTTAGTGCTTCCAGCAGTTTGGAAAGTATTTTAAGTATGAATTGCTGACGACGGTAACATCAGCGGTTGAAAATTAATTTTCAATACAGCCGGCAAGAAGAATAACAGCATTTTTATAGAGCTGCGGAGGAACTGGTTATCATGCACTTTTTCATAGGATTTGCTTATATGCAGCAGTTCATTCCAACGTGTAAAGAATGCCGGGGGATTTTTCTATGTGTCAGCTTCATGGTATTCTAGTTACACAAAAGATTAGAGAGGAATTATGAATGTGGATATACAATTTCTTGGAACAGGGGCAGGAATGCCGGCAAAGACCCGAAATGTTACTTCCATAGCACTGAGGCTGCTAGAGGAGAGGGGAGCGGTATGGCTTTTTGATTGTGGTGAAGCAACACAGCATCAAATTCTGCATACGACGATTAAACCGAGGAAAATTGAGAAAATTTTCATCACTCATATGCATGGGGATCATATCTACGGCCTGCCGGGGCTTTTGGGAAGCAGATCTTTTCAGGCCGGGGAAGAAAAGCTGGAGATATATGGACCAAAAGGGATAGCTGAATATATTGAGTCGTCACTAAGATTAAGCAGGACTTATGTGAATTACCCGATTAACATACATGAAATAGAAGAAGGGCTTATTTTTGAAGACAGCCAGTTTACTGTAGAGGCTAAACTGCTTGAACACGGCATACCGAGTTACGGCTACAGAATCAGAGAAAAAGATACGGCAGGTCCGCTTCTTGTTGATGACCTTCAAAGCATAGGGGTGAAGCCTGGACCGCTTTATAAAAAGCTGAAAGAAGGAGAAACAGTTATTTTGGAAGACGGGCGCATTCTAAACGGCAGAGATTTTTTAGGTCCAGAAAAGCAGGGGAAAATTGTAACCATTCTTGGTGACACACGTATTTGCAGGAAATCGGAAGAACTGGCCGCAGATGCAGATGTGCTTGTTCACGAGGCTACCTTTGGCGTTGCAGATGAAGCGCTCGCTTATGAGTATTATCATTCGACAACTTCTCAGGCTGCGAAAATTGCAGTAAGAGCAAATGTAAAAAAACTCATTCTGACTCATATCAGTGCCAGATACCAGGGAAATGAAGCTGACATTCTTTTGAAAGAGGCCAGAGATCTTTTTGAAAATACATTTGTTGCAGCAGATTTTTCCCAATACTCCATATAGAAAGCCAGATTGGCTAAGATTCTTTTTTTGGTTGACAAGAGTGTGAAAAACAAATAGTATATAATTAAATCGTAATTATTACGCTTTATTTGACCATTGGAGGAATGAACCGTGAGAGTAAACATTACATTGCAATGTACAGAATCAGGAGATAGAAATTATATTACTACAAAAAATAAGCGAAACAACCCGGATCGCATAGAACTCCGCAAATACAGCCCGCGCTTGAAAAAGGTAACTGTACACCGCGAAACAAAATAAGATACAAAAAAATCCTTTGTTCTCAGAACAAAGGATTTTTTTCTTTCCAAACGTTTTTCTGCGGTCCAAGCCATCTTATGCTTGTCGAAGGCCGACAGGACGTCGGACAGTCATGCGTTGCCACAGGACGTGGCGCACTTAGCATGATGACTTCTTACGCTGGTTGCGCTTTTCTACATTGTCCAGCTTCAGGCGCCAGCGGCTCGAGGTCATAAGCCAATCATCTCAAAAAGGCAAAGAGCGCCTTTTAGAGATGCTCGTCTTATGCTTGTCAGGCCTGAGCAAGCCGGCTCCGCTTTTCGGTTTTGTCCAGCTCCGCCGGCTAGGCCTTCGAGGTCATAAGCCAATCATCTCAAAAAGGCAAAGAGCGCCTTTTAGAGAT
>NZ_WKKI01000083.1 GCF_009674805.1 Metabacillus lacus
AACTGCTTATTTTCTATGAAATTGAATTTATATCTGCGAGAAGTTTTTGGGACAATGTACCTGTCCCTCCGTCCCTAACACTCTGATCCAGCGTTTTCCCGACATGAAGCTGGCTGTTGAGAATGAAGAGCTGGAGTGGAGACCGGGCATGATTGTCAGAGGGGTTAAGGAAATTCCGTTAACCCTGGAATAAATCAAGCCAAATCATATCGCTTTTCGCTTTTTACTTCCCATTTTGTTCAGAAAATTTTATACTATTTCTGTACTCGAAATATTTCAGGTGAAGGGGAAATGATTGTATGAAATACCGCAGACTTGGCAGAACCGGTTTAAAGGTAAGTGAAATCAGTTTGGGAAGCTGGCTTACATATGGCAATACGACCGAAAAGGAAACAGCCATCGCAACGATTGATAAGGCGTATGAATTAGGAATCAATTCGTTCGATACGGCAAATGTTTATAACCGTGGAGAAGCGGAAAAGGTTGTCGGAGAGGCGCTGCGAAAGTATCCGCGTGAATCCTATGTGCTTGCAACAAAAGTGTTTGGAGTCATGGGAGAAGGCGTCAACGATTCCGGCTTGTCGCGCAAACATATCACAGAACAGCTTCACGCAAGCCTTCAACGTCTGGGACTTGATTATGTAGACCTATACTATTGCCACCGATATGATAAAGAAACCCCGATTGATGAAACATTAAGAGCGATAGATGACCTGGTTCGTCAGGGCAAGGTTTTATATGTCGGAGTAAGTGAGTGGACAGCGCAGCAAATTCAGGAGGCTTTGCATACATCAGATAAATACCTGCTAGACCGGATCGTGGTCAATCAGCCGGTATACAATATGCTGAACCGCTACATCGAAAGCGAAATCATTCCACTGAGCCAGGCAAACGGAATTGGACAAATTGTCTTCTCGCCGCTTGCTGAAGGAGTGTTAACAGGTAAATATTCTCGTGGAGGAAGCATCCCTGAAGGTACACGTGCATCTGATCCGAAAATCAACCGCTTCATTCAGGAAAAGCTGACGGAAGAGAATCTGAATAAGGTTGAACAGCTTCAAAAAATCGCCGATGAAATGGACGTCAAGATTTCACAGCTGGCTCTGGCATGGATTCTCCGCCAACAGAATGTTTCCAGTGCCCTGATCGGTGCTTCGAAACCATCTCAAGTCGAAGAAAACGTAAAAGCAGTCGATATCGAGCTTTCAGAGGATATACTGGCTAAAATTGAAGATATTCTCACATAACCCTTTGCCCCGCTAGTTTAGCGGGGTTTTTACATATTTAGATAGACTTCAATGCTTTATGGTTTCAAACGGCAAGTTAAATTTTTTCTATTACCAAGAAGATGTTCAAGCTATTAACCGCATTTTATTTTGTATAAAGTTTTACCTCCACCAAAAAAATCCAAAAATTTAATTTTCATTTTAGAATTCAAATTAACTAAAACATAAAAAATTAAATAACATTAAATATGGTAGTTTTCTTCCTATAAAAATATTAATAATTAATAAAAGCTATTTTGTATAAATACCTTTTAAAATTTAAATATAGTTTTTTATAAAAATTTTTTTATAAAAGTGTTTTCAAATAGTTTTATACATGGTATATTCAGGAAGTGTATTACCAAAAAAATGGAAGGGTGATTGTTTTGAAACATGCTAGAAAAGGATTTATTGTTTTTGTCCTTGGACTATCTTTTTGGAGCTATGGTCCTAAAGAAAATTTTGCCGATTTTTGGGGGGGCACAAAATACTGGGGTGGATATACCAATTATGTATATTCTGCTTCTGTTCGTAGCGGGGGATATGCAGCTACCTACGACTTAGCGAGAAATGGCTGGACAGGTGTGTCTTCGAATGTGAGATTTAATGATAGTACTCACGTGTATGCCGACAAATATCATGTGGGTTCTACGAGTACATCAGGTCTATGGGGTAAGATATTTCCTAGGAATCAAAATGGAACCATCCAAAATCTAGAATCTAATTGGACATATGTAGATGTTTGGGTTTATGACAATCAAATGGATCTTGATGATTTGTCAATAGATGAACGAACCAATGTTGCTTTGCATGAACTTGGACATAGTCTTAAGTTAGAGCATACACCAGATAATTATACTGTTACATCTGTTATGACTGCAAGGGGTAGCCAGTATTGGATTACTCCAAGGGAGTATGACAAAGGTGAATTAAGAAAAAAATGGGGAAATTAAGGAGAGAAAAATATGAAATTGACCAACATAAAAAAAATTATCTTACCAGCTTTAACAGTTGTAATGAGTTCAATTATTTTAGTGCAAAATTATTCTATAAATGAATTTAAAAAGGAAAATGTAAAAGTTAGTGATGAAAAAGATTATAAAACAATTTCAGTAGATGGGAAGTACAAGGTTTATAAAGATGTAAATGAACTTGTAGAAGATACAGAACTAATTTTATTAGGTTCACCTACAGAAGATTTTTCTAAAAGAAAGCATGTTGAAGTAATAAATGAGTTAGATAATTCAACAGAAGACGCTTATACATTGACTAATTTTAAAGTTGATAGAGTGATTAAAAGTCCTTCTAGTGAAGTATTTAACAAGAATAATATTATTGAATTTGTTGAACCTGTAGGATTAATGCAAGATTCTAACAAAATAAAAGTTAAAGTTGTATTAGAAGAATATTCCGAACTAAAGGAAGGAAGCAAATATATTATATTTCTAAAAAAGAATGCCTACGGGAAATATTCATTAATATTTAACAACTTAGGAAAATATAATATAGATAATACTGATCCAACTGATATGGGGCTAAATAATCATAACAAGGAGAAAAAGGACCGATTTAAAAAAGAAATTATTAAGTTATAATATGGTCTAAGAACATATTTTTGGAACATGGAAGGATGGAGAGATGAAAAACTTATTAATCGTTTTCAGTATTATCCTTGTTCTAACGGGTTGTGGACAGGCAAAAGGTACTGTAACTGGTGGTAGTAACGAGTTATCGAAGGATCAAAGTAACAAAGATATGCTTAGTAATCAAGAAATTGTCAACGCGTTAGAAGGTAAAGGAATTGCCCTTGATTCAATTAACAATGATAATTCGATTTTTGTTCAAGAACTTGTTAAAAAGAAGCCTGACACCTATCAGAGCGGGATGGACAAGTATTATTTTTACAACTACGAAAGTAATACAAAAGCAAATGAAGCTGTCAAGGAGTTCAATGAAAATACAGCTGCTATGAAGATAAAAGCTAGTGAACTTCATGTGATTAATAATGTTATGATAATTTATGTCTATGATGGACAATTAAAAAAAGAAAAGAGCAAATATCTCCTCGAAGTGAAACAAGAGCTCGAACTAAAGAATTAGAGATTCAATGGGAGTGGATCCAATAATCAGATTATTACAAATTGCAATTAAGTAAGTGCGGAGTGAAACAACCCCAAGGGAGCTCTAGATCAACCTCATGCTAGTTATTCAGCACCAGGTAGCTCCTCCACAAAGAAACATTCAGGGACATAGGTCAATTAATTTTTCTTTGTGTACAACTAACCTACATGTCGCTTTAAAATATCTTGACAAGCTTCATCTTCTGCAGCAAACCGTCTGATATATATCCTTTTGCCACACTCACTGTTATAAACAATCCATTCTTGTCCTTCATTTCCAAGCATACTTTTTGGTCAATTTCTTCAACCCATGGAGGCTGTAGTAGTAATTTGCATTTTTTGGAGATTAACATATTGTTAATGACGCTCTATAATGTCCTGAAACTGACGGCTCATTTTGTCCTAAACTTGACGGATTTATTGCCGCTTAAAGGTAAGAAGGGAGGCTTTTCAGTCCTCCCCAAAACATCTATAATTCTACTTCATAGGTTTCATTTTGCTTCAAATAAAATTGGACTTCGCCTTTCTTTCTTTCTTTCACTATCTTATATATCCGTATCTTTCCCACCTTAGCATAAGGAATTTTGTCATTCTCGTCTGCGATTCAAATAGTAAAAGGAGTTAATGTAGTGGAGTAACCTCTCAACATAGTTATCATTATATGTATATCAAAGTTTCTTAAAAACATAGAAACTGGTGGAAAACTAAGATAAAGCAATTGAGAATTAGAATGAAACTGAGTAGTCTATCACAAAAAAACCTTGATAGGCGCTTGGCCAATCAAGGTTAGCAAACTTTAATTTAGCATTTTCTGCTAGTTGCTTGTAAAAATACTTACATTCCATATGTTCATTATATAATAGTTTTATCCCTGTTTTATTTTCTCTTTCACTATAATGCAGCAAAACTCAATTTTTATTTAGGTTGCTTTCCTCAAAACTAAGTAGGCGGACGGATGCGAATTACATGCAGCTTAATCAACTTTCTTTTAATGAAACACTTTAAATATACCTAAGAATAATTGAACTAACGCAGCCTTTCTTATCAAAGATAGATTCTATGTTCCCCCAAGAATAATTATAAGGTTCATTTCCTAAAACAGATAACAGCCACTGGTCATGACTTTTTTTCTTGTTAATCTCAACTTCTTCAGACCAATTATCCCAAGATAGTCCTTTAATTGCTTCCGATAAATGGATCTTTTTAAGTTTCTCATTATTAAAATATAATGTTATCAGAAATTCTTTACCATTTATTTCATGTGTGTCTTTTAACAAATAGTTAGGTTCCACACTGCCTCCCTTGTATAAAGAAGTAGCCATAAATATACCAGGAGACATATTTGAATTTAAAACTATTTTTCCATCTTCCAATATTATAGAACCAAAATTTTCATCAATCATCATTTTCCACCTCTTATTTAAAGTTTGTAAGTCGCTGAGAATGAATTGGTTTAAGAATACCTTGCTCAATTAATACGTTTGCATCAGGTACAAACATCTGCGGTAAATTTCCAGGACCATAATCGGGGTTTGCTTCCGTGATACCGAATGCTACAGCAATATCATCATCTACAACATATGCAGTCATTCCAGGCCTATATCCAAACTTGGGATGCTTTTGTACTTGCAAGCCTTCAAACAAAGTTGTTGCATCATTACCAGATCGTTGAATAGCCCTCCCTGTAGTAAAGTATTCAGATCCGAAGGGCTCTCCCCTGTAGATTATTGTTCCTTTATTTAAGGAAATATCTCTATATCTATCAATTCCAGGATATGCACCTTGGCCTTGCCAACTTTTTGTAATTTCTGAAGGACTGATTTTTTCACCTTTAACCGTACCCTTATTACCACCATCCCCATCAAACCTCACAACCACACTACGCCGCAATTCTCCATAAAACGCCTGCGAGTCCATCACATTGTATGGGAGTCCGTTCACATTCCCTGGCACGCCAGATAATGCTGGCTGCAGTGGGGGTTGCGCCTCTGGGGTGTTGATTGGGACTTGGACATTCGGTAGCTTCGCGCTCTTGACTAGCTTATCTACCCCTTTTGTTCCGACGAAGGATAACCCTATCGTCGTCCCTGCATACGAAAACCATTCTGCTTGGCTTTTCGCATCTCCTTTTACGACATAACGTTCCCATGAGGTCGAGATCGCCTCCCATACCAGTTTCCCTGTTTCAACCGGATGACAAATCGCATGAATTGTGCCCTCAATGAATTCCTTTGGGCTTGTCACCATGAACACGAGTCCATCCCAGACGTCTAATTGACGGCTTTCCCTGCTTCTACTCTAATAACACATTAGAAGCTCTATTTACCCCCCCGGCAAACCAGGGGTTACCTAAACCAATAAAAAAAGGTCAATCCTAGTGGGATGTGACCATAATCGAGTTTATTCTGTACTAGGTAACCTATTTTTCAAATAAAAAATTCTTTTAGCATATTTTCGGCTTTATCCATTTCACCAAGCATTGGATTCATATAATCACTATACGATTCCAAATATGCCCTGACTGAACCACTAATCCTGAACATGTCTTTTTTCAGGTCTTCAATATTACTGTTCTCCAAAATATCATTAGCATGTTGATAACGTGAAATAATCATTTCGAGCATGGGTGTTGGTTGTGTTACATACTGTTCCTTTAAAAGAGCTAGTACCTTTCTTAACTGTATAAGTAACCTATCTCGCTTTTCATCTTTTGACATTTCCTTTCCCCCTCCTTATCTGCTTGGGACTTCCCTAATTTCTTTTATCCATTCATTTGGCCAATTCTGTGGCAGCAAAATTTGATCCCCTCCTCCTTTAAAAATCGTTTCCGTTTGAGTCATTTGTTGCTCTACTTTACCAATATTTAATTCTGTACCTTTAGGTAGTTCAATAACTGCCTCATACTGTCTACTATTCTTCCATTCTGGCAAAAGAGCAGAATCAATTTTGCTTGTTATTCTGTTTGAGGCAGGTACCGTAGTAGCGAAAGCACCATCTATTCCTGCCTTACCACCGAAAGTACGGTATACCATAATATTTTCATCCGTAATAACCGTTCTATATTGGCCATCTGTATATGTTTTTTTTAACCAGGATGGTAGTACCACTTGTTCCTTAATAGTTACCTTGTTATCAATTGCTGTAGCATATTTAGGATTAATATCCGGTACACCTTTACCCGTACCCTTAGCAGCTGCATCATCCAATCTACTCCCACTTGCGGCTACCCCATCTCCTTTGCCGACACTGTTTTTCATCCACCTTGCCAGTCCACTGACTCCGTTTTCGATGCTGTGGTTGTTGCGGCTTGGCTCTTTATTATGCCAATGCCGTCTGCGGCTAGTTCTTGTTTGGATCTTATCAAGTTTTTCGCTGATGTCACAGTCTTGTCCATGAATCTTGCCGTTTCGGTAATGTCATCTGCTACTTTTACCACAGCGTTTGACGGTCACCTTAAGGATATCTCCAACTTGTCTCAACTCTTGTTGGACTCGAAATCGGGATATTTTGTTCCTTGTTTCATTATAATTGGCGCCATGTTAGAATCAAAAGAAAAAGAGCCCCCAAAGTGGGCTCTCAGGCTGTCGAGAAACTCTCGACAGTCTTTTATTTTTTTCTTTTACTTTCCCAATTCACCGCGTTAATTTGGTATAATATAGGTAATAACTCTAGGATGGTGAATGGGATGTTTAAACCAAAAAGAGAATCACAAAATGAAGCGGAATTTGTTTTTATTGAAGATTT
>NZ_WKKI01000084.1 GCF_009674805.1 Metabacillus lacus
TTATCGTCGTTGAAAACAGTGTTGACAAGAAGGAACAAAATGACTCTTTCTTTTTACACAATTATATGGACTTAATCGATGAAGGACAAAAGTGAGTGAAAAAGCCAGCAAAATGTCCTTCATAAGGGCGATGAAGGACAAAAGTGAGAGGAAAATCATCAGAAATGTCCTTCATTAGGGTGATGAAGGACAAAACTGAGTAGAAAATCATCGAAAATGTCCTTCATAAGGGTAATGAAGGACAAAAGTGTGTGAAAAATCATCGAAAATGTCCTTCATAAGGGCGATGAAGGACAAAAGTTAGAGGAAAAGCAACGGAAATGTCCTACATAACCTCGATGAAAGGCAAAACAATGTGGAAAGAGCAACAAAAAAGCCCTTCATACGGACGATGAAGGACAAAACCTCTAAAATTCATTCATAATAAGACCACTGATGGACCCCAACAATTTTGAAATTTTTTTCTAGAATTCGCTTTATTCTTTTTTTAGACTGTACCACTTTACACCAGTTGTGAATGATGTTTGTTGTTATTTTTTCATCAGGGAAAAGAAACTTAAATTCATTCACACTTCTCATAACGGCATTTGCAGCCGCTTCTATGTGTTCACATTCCCTGCATATGCACATCCTCCCATCAATCATCGTTGACAGAGAGGCACATTTTCCGCAAGTGATGCCTTTTTGCAGCTGTTCATAGTTATAGAGTGGTAATTGTGCAAAAGGAGAGTCTTTCAAGTGCAGGGAAATTAACTTGTTTGCGAGTATTTTGTGCTTTTCATTTAATTGTGAAGGTATCATGTTTAGTTTTTTTATATAACGATTTAATTCAGTTGGGAAAATAAATGGTTTGTTTAGAGGGGTTTGATATAACGTGAATTCGGGGTTGATAAAAACGACACTAGCATAAATTGGTATACTACAATGCAGGTTTTGGAGTAACTGCCGCAACAGAGATTCACTTCTGTTCAATTGGTTTAGTGGATTAGAAATTTCAGAATTAGGGGCAGCATATAATCTATCTGATACATAATAATAATCACCTTCAAAATTTTTCACTTCAAAAAGATAAACAGCTTCCTGAAAAATAATAAGTGAATCAATTTGGAACGTGGTGTTATGTTGTTTTAGTAGCAAATCATTTAAAATGAAGCATTCAGATTGGATCTTTTCTGTCATCGAGTCGAATAATTTTTCACCTTCATAACCCTTTCTAAGATTCAAATAGAGTTGCCTGTCTTTATCAGACAGCCTCATTCGCGCATTTAGAAATTTCAGAGTAAGTAGTTCAGTTGATTCAGTACGAGCTTTATAAGGGCATAATTGACATCCTTTCATATTTAAAACTTCAAGTCTATTATACATCATTTGCTGTTGAGGTATTAGCTATGTATCTAATTTAATTTCATCCGGGTAAATCATATAGTTCAGTAATGATAAATAGGAAAAATGACAATAGTAAAATTACTTTTCATATACTCAACTCACTAAAATACACGGAACATCAATAGCGTAAGTATAATCTACGGGACTTCCCTTTTATGGAAGTCCTGTTTTTTTAATAAATACAAACATGAAGCTTTAGCATAGCAACAACATTTTTGAAATCCAGCGACTTGCCAAATGAGTGCCTGTATCTGGCTGTTCATCATGGTAATGATTCTGACAAACCAGAGGATTGATTGTTATTTGAAATACCTTCTCTTTAAATAAATAGATAAACCGAGCAGCACCGTTTGCAAAGCGGCAAAAGCAAAAACAGAGCGCATATCGCGGAGTGAGGATAAAAAATCCGGCATAGAAGAGGATGAGTAGTATCCCATATAAGCTTTTGGAAAAAGCTGCGCTTGTTAGTTTAGTTTTTAGCATCTCTCCACCGACATATTTCTACACATATTTGTTACAATATTGTGGCAAGCATTCTATTACTTGAAAAACGGCATAAACTGCTCTATATTTAAAGTTATGAACTGACCGAGCAGTCATTAATGGAGTAAGGTATTCCTACGATCTTACATATACAGATGACCGAGGAGTCAAAAGCGGAAGGAGCAAACAATGAGAATTAGCAAATTTTCCATTAGGAGACCGGTTTTTACCTTTGTTACGATGATGTTAGTGATTATACTGGGCGTAGTCTCCTTTATGAATATTCCATTAAAGTTAATACCTGAAATCAATCCTCCAATCGGGGTAGTTGTAACAAACTACTCAGGAGCAGGTCCGAATGAAGTGGTTGAGAGAGTGTCAAAACCGCTGGAGGAATCACTGTCAACGCTCGAAGGCATTGATCAAATTACCTCAACCTCACAGGAGGGGGCCAGCCTGGTGCTCATGCAGTTTTCGTGGACCACAAAGCTGGATGATGTACAATCTGAGATTTTGGAGAGGCTGAATGACACTCCTCTTCCAGATGATGCAGGAAATCCAAGATTTTTAAAATTTGATCCATCACAGTTTCCAATTATTCAATTGTCTTTATCCTCCAGTATTGATGCTGCAACATTGCAGGAGCTTTCCGAGGATTTAGAGCAGGAACTGACTAGAATCCGTGGAGTGGCCAGCGTTAACTTATCTGGTTTAACTACAGAGGAAGTACGTGTGCAGCTGGACCAGGAGAGACTGGAGGAGTTTCAGCTCAGCCAATCTGAAGTGGTAGATGCGATTGGGGCTAATTCTGTTTCTCTGCCTGGAGATACGATTGTCTCGGATGGCAAACAATTAACAACAAGAGTTTTGAGTACAATAGATTCAGTAGAAACACTGCAGAACTTGGTGATTACAAGAAATCCTGCTAACGGAAATAATGTGACTCTTGGTGATATTGGGTCAATTGCAGTGCAGCCGGAAGAAACGCAAACCATTACCAGAGCGAATCAGGAGTCTGCGATTCTTTTAAGCGTACTGCAGCAGTCTGATGCAAATACTGCTGATGTATCACGTGATTTTCAAGATAGCCTGAATGAGCTTCTTGAGCAGGATAAATATGAAGACATTGAGTCAAACATTATTTTTGATCAGGGAGATTATATACAGCGTGCTATTGGAAACATGATGAACACCCTCCTTCTGGGCGGTTTGTTCGCAATGGTTGTACTGTTCCTGTTTTTAAGGAGTTTTAAAAGCCCGCTGATTATTGGAATTGCGATTCCTTATTCTGTTATCGTCACGTTTGTACTCATGTACTTCTCGAATTTCACATTAAATATTATGACACTGGGTGGTCTGGCCCTTGGGATTGGTATGCTTGTTGACAATGCAATTGTTGTTATTGAAAACATTTACCGCCACTTATCGATGGGCAAAGATCCTAAAAAGGCTGCATATGACGGGGCGAGAGAGGTAGGTCCTGCAATTACAGCCTCCACGCTCACGACAGTAGCAGTGTTTCTGCCGGTTATCTTTATTACAGGATTGATCGGAGAGCTCTTTACAGAGTTTGCATTAACGATTGCATTCAGTTTGTTCGCCTCTTTATTTGTGGCATTAACTGTAGTGCCGATGCTTGCAAGCAAGCTGCTTTTGAAGCCAAGAAAAGATATGGAAGCAGAGCGTCAGGAATCAAGGTTCATGAAATCTGTTGATTCCGGAATTCGCTGGGCACTTGGCCGCCGCGCGCTTGTACTTTTGCTGACAGTCATCGTTTTTGCGGGAAGTTTGTATGGACTTTCCAGAGTGGGAGCTGTGTTCCTTCCGAATACGGATGAAGGCTTCTTTACATTAAACGTTGAGCTTGAAAGCGGCTCTTCGCTTGAAGAGACTAGAAAAGTTGTTGAAGCACTTGAAGGAGATCTTTCCGAGGAAAATGATGTTGACTTGTATGTCAGCTTAATCGGTTCCACTCAGCAAGAAACTTTTAGAGGCACAGGAAGCACCAATGAAGCTGAGATTTATATTAAGCTTAACGATGCTGAGAATAGGACTGTGTCAACCTTTGATTTTGTAGACAATGTAAAAAGGAATATGGAGCGCACTGCTGCTTCGGTGAATAATACAGCCGAGCTGTCCTTTAATCTTCAGTCTACCGCTGGTTCAGCCCCGAATACGCTGTCTTTCAATGTCAGGGATTCTGAGGAAGACAGACTCGCTGAAAGTGTAGAAAAAATTGAAGAAGCATTGTCTGGCATGAGTGATATTACTGAAGTAACATCAGATCTGGATGACACTGTTGATGAAATTCAAATTACGGTAAACAGGGAAAATGCATTAGAGCAGGGCCTTGCCCCAGCTCAAATTGCCATGGTAGTGAATAATGTAACTAGAGGTTCTACAGCTATTCAGATGACAAACGCTGAGAACAATGAAGTGTATCCTGTTAATGTCAGCTACGATGATTCAGTGACGGAAAGTATAGAGGCACTGGAAGGGCTTTTGATCAAAAAGCCTGACGGGACATTTACAAATCTAGGTGCAGTGACCGATATTGAAATCGGAGGCAGTCCATCTTCTGTGCAAAGAATAGATAAACAAAGCGCTGTTCAGTTTACTGCCAAATATAGAAATTCCACCAATCTTGGTGATATTTCCAGAGAAGTGGATAAAGAGATAGAAGATCTTGATCTGCCTGAGGAAACTGAAATTGTTTTTGGCGGAGACAGAGAGCTGCTGGAGTCTTCTTTGGACGATATGGTGCTTGCTTTTGTTTTGGCAATCGTCTTTATCTATATTGTGATGGCTGCTCAGTTCGAATCTTTTAAATATCCGTTCGTAATCATGTTTACCGTTCCACTTATGATCGTTGGAGTGGCATTGGCGCTTATGTTCACGAATACGCCGCTCAGCCTTCCAGTTGTAATAGGAATAATTGTTCTGGCGGGAATTGTCGTGAACAACGCGATTGTTCTTGTGGACTATGTGAATCAGCGCAAAGAGCAAGGCTACAAAACATATGATGCTCTTGTTGAAGCTGTGAAGGTAAGGATGAGGCCAATCTTTATGACGGCTCTTACCACCATTCTCGGATTGCTTCCGCTCTCACTTGGTCTTGGTGAAGGAACTGAGGTAAACCAGCCGATGGGAATTGCGGTAATTGGCGGGCTGATCACCAGTACCCTGCTGACACTGCTTGTTATTCCGATTGTGTACAGTTTCTTTGATAAGGATACAAGAAGAATGAACAAAAAGTATGTCACTCCCGACGGCCAGCTGATACCGGCTTATCTCATGGATGACCGAAGAGTGGACTCAACAAAAGAAGAGCCGGAGGTAAAAGCGGAAGTCCCGGCAAACCCAACCCAATCTAATGAAAAAGAAGACATGGTAAGATTGTTGGAAAACATCATGAGAATTGTTAAAGATACAGATGACGACTCTACCAAGAAATAAGTGGGACGCAGGGACGGTTCCCTCGTCCCGCCCACACCGAGCCTTTCAAGCCTTGCTTGAGAGGTTTTTTTAGGGAAAAGGGACATTTTCTCGTCATAGTGAAAGGAGAAGAGACGATGCATGTAAAGGACGAATTGTATGGGGGTTTTGAGTTAGACGATGTATTGGGAAGCTTGATTGCATCCGCCCCTCTTCACAGATTGAAAGGCATTTACCAGGGGGGTGCAAGCTTTCAGGTAAACAGATTATGGAATGTGACAAGATATGAGCATTCCATTGGGACAATGCTTTTAATTAGAAAACTGGGAGGCACACTGGAAGAACAAATAGCGGGTTTGCTTCATGATGTGTCGCATACAGCTTTTTCACACGTCGTAGATATGGCGTTTGGTCTTGAGGCTGAAGATTATCATGAGGATATTTTCGAAGAAGTGATCTTGCGTTCTGAAATACCCGAGATTTTGAAACGGTATGGATACTCTTCGCAGCTTATACTTGGTGATCTAAAGAAATGGAGCCTGCTGGAACAGGAGCTGCCGGCACTTTGTGCTGATAGATTAGACTACACACTAAGAGATCAGCTGCGTTATGGAGGTATTTCACAGAGGGACGCCAAAATTTTTATGGATGAATTGCAGATAGTTGAAGGGGTAATCTGCGTCCGGAGTGTAGAGGCTGCGGAGTGGTTTACGGAAGTTTTCTATCAGGAAGTCATTGGCTTCTTTTTGAATCCGTTAAATATTTATGCTTATGATACGCTGGCCAAGACGTTAAAGGCCGCCTGGGATTCAGGATTGATTGCTTCAGCGGATTTACTCAAGGAAGATGCAGAGCTCTTACAGCACCTTCGGGGGACCAATCATCCAGAAGTATTGCAGCTGCTGAATCAGCTATATTCTAACCCTGCACTTACGGAGGATGAACAACACTTTCACATACATAGAAAGACAAAAGTCCGGCTGATAGATCCCGACGTTGTGGTGATGGGTAAACCTATTCCGTCATCTCAGCTTTCTTCTAGAGTCAAAAGACTTGGAAGGGAAGCGAAGGAAAAGGCTGAGAAGGGGGTATATGTGAAAGTTGGGGGATAATGCGGGGTAAAGCGTGGGACAAGGTACCCGTCCGAGACCACTGAAATACATCTCCTAAAAATTGTAAAAGTTAAAAAATAAAAGAAAACCCTCCTTGATTTGGTATAATT
>NZ_WKKI01000085.1 GCF_009674805.1 Metabacillus lacus
GTCAATAAAACTAACTGGGTTATTTATGGCATAGATATAACTATTTTGAGTTGAAGGTTCAGACAAATACCCTTTAACTGGGTCACGTGATATAAAGGCTGCTGTTGAAGTATCATAGTATCGAGCTTTCAAATAATACATTTTTGTTTCTCGGTCGTAAATATAACCTGCATAACCGAGAGGCTGCCCACTAACTTCTGCATTTTCACTTAAACTTACTACATTTCCAAAAGGATCATAGTTAAAAGTCGCTACTGCATTGCCGAGAGAATCTTCTATACCAATGATATCACCACGATAGTTCGTAAGATAATAAAATACTTTTCCCTCTCTATTAGTAACACTTAAAGGTTTGTTGTATGCCCATGTGAATGTCCATAAAGTATTATTATAATTGTCCGTTATTCTTGTTAAATCCAGCCCATCATAATAATAACGATAGGTTGCTGTCCCAATCGTTTTAGACTTACGTAAACCATTCGGATCGTAGGTATAAGTTGCTATAATTGATCCATTTAAGTCAGTTATCTTTACAAGATTACCTTCTAAATCCCATTGGTACTTCTTAGTATCATCTTGTATTAGTTGACCAGAAACACTATACAAGAATCCTTCAATCTCATTACTTTCATTAAATGTTATACTTTTACCTTTTGGGTTTAATAAGTTCCCCGATTTATCATATTTGTATGTTGTCACTCTTCCATTATTATTCCAAGATTCAAGTCTACCTGCATAATCGTATGAAAAAGATTCGTTTACTGAACCCCTTGACATTGAAATAATGTTTCCATCTTTGTCATATGCTGTATTAGGTTCAAACTCGTACCAGTATTTCTAATTTGATTGGTTAAATTGCCTGCCTTGTCATAATCATAGAATGTGCTCGCCGTACCTTGCTCCATTCTTATGAGTTGGCTGTCTTCATTATTGGGACAATGTACCTGTCCCTTCGTCCCTTCCTTTGTCCCTATCACCGCGAGCTGACAAGTCCTATATTTAATCGATTTCATCTGCATCCAGAAAAAAACAAGCCAGATACCTCCAGCTTGTTACTTTCTTTATATCAAAATTTTCATTACTCATACAGGAACATTCCCAATGTTATTTATCAATCCACACTTCACCGTCTTTGTAGGTCATTTGCTCTGGGTAACGGAGATTCAGGACTTCCTCCTGCGCATCTGTGGATGGTGCTTTTGTTGCCAGGGATACCGCTACGTTGGCAATGATGGCTGCCGCTGCTCCAAAGACTCCGGCCCCCGTATCAATGATTCCTGCGATGGTAAACCCTCCGTATTTGGCTGCAAAGATGTAAGCGAGTGTGACAGTCAGACCGACCAGCATGCCGGCGATTACTCCCTGTGCGTTAGATCGTTTCCACCATATACCCAGCAGCAATGCCGGGAAGAAGGTGCCCGATGCAAGAGCGAATGCCCAGGCAACGATTTGAGTGATGGCCCCAGGCGGGTTCAGGGCGATCAGACCTGCCAGCAGTGTTGCAAGGACAATCGACCAGCGCGCAACACTCAGCCTTCTTTTCTCAGTAGCATCAGGGTGAAGCACACGATAATAAATGTCGTGGGCAAATGAAGAAGAGATTGAAATCATTAATCCCCCTGCAGTGGAAAGCGCCGCTGCCATTGCTCCTGCGGCAACAAGGCCGATGACAAACAAACCAAGATTGGCGATTTCCGGAGTTGCCATGACAATAATGTCATTGGCAATAATCATTTCACTCCATTGCAATATTCCGTCTCCATTGGCATCTGCCAGCTGAAGCTTGCCTGTTTTTACCCAGGTTTCCGTCCATGCCGGAAGAGCGTCAAGAGGCTGTCCCACAACATTTCGAATTAGGATGAAGCGAGAGAATGCGGCATAAGCAGGAGCAGAAAGGTACAATAAACCGATAAATAACAGTGCCCATGCTCCTGACCAGCGCGCAGCTTTCATGGTCGAAACGGTATAAAACCGGACGATGACGTGCGGAAGCCCCGCTGTTCCCGCCATTAACGTAAACAAGAGGGCGAGGAACTGCCATTTGGTTCCGTTGGTAAATGGTGCAAAGTACTCCGATATTCCCAGCTGCCGATCCAGCTCGCCCATCTCTCCAACGATTTTTCCGTAAGAAAGCCATGGCGCCGGATTTCCGGTAATTTGCAGAGACATAAAAATGACCGGAATTAAATAAGCCACAATTAACACTATATACTGCGCAACCTGCGTCCACGTGATGCCCTTCATGCCTCCAAAAGCTGCATAAAAAGCAATCAGCACTACGCCAATCATTGTCCCGACCTTCGCATCTATTTCAAACAGGCGCCCAATTACCACTCCGGAACCTGAAAGCTGCCCGATCGAATAGGTAAAACTGATAATGATTGTACAAATTGCGGCAATAATCCGTGCAGGATGGCTGCGGTACCGATCCCCGATAAACTCAGGCACCGTGTATCTTCCATACTTCCGCAGCTGAGGCGCCAGTAGAAATGTCAGAAGCAAATAGCCACCCGTCCATCCCATTATGTAGGCCAGTCCATCATAGCCAAGCAGCATGATTGTTCCTGCCAATCCAATGAATGAGGCGGCACTCATCCAGTCAGCTCCAATTGCCATACCATTAAAGATTGGCGGAACTCCCCTGCCCGCCACATAAAACTCTGAAGTTTCCTTTGCCTTATTGTATATTGCAATTCCAATATAAAGTGCAAACGTCAGCAGGATGATCGTTAATGAAACTAAAAATTGAGTGTCCATTCTCCCAAAACTCCCCCTTTAAGCCTTTTCCACTTTTCAATGATCGAGCGTTTTCCCTGAACTCAGCTGCTCATTCACAGCCTCATCAATCCCGTATTTTCGATCAACAGCATCACTAACTTTTGCATTCACAAATAATAAAATGATGAAAATGAGCACAGCACCCTGTGCACCCATAAAATAATGAAACGGAAAACCGTTTATAGAAAGGCCGCTCAACGGCTCAGCGAAAAGGACAACACCAAATGAACAAAGAAATCCAATACAAAGATAAATAATAATATTGCGGGTCCGCTCTCTGAAATACGCGTCAGCTGTTTTTTTATCAATTCTTTTTTTCACCGTAACACCTCCGGAAAAAGTTAAGACAAGCTAATGATAAATTTGATCGTATCAAGAAATGGTGCAGGGACGAGAGCAATTTCAATCGTGAAGTAAAGAAGCAGGGATGCAAATGGAATGAGCAGAAATTGAGGACGTTTTTTTCTAAGCGCCAATACTATACTGGCACCAATGATGATGATAAAACAGAACAATGCAATCACAGCAGCAGCTCCTTTCGTAAATTGTAAGCGATACCATTTTGTCGCATTAACATACTACCCCTTTATATTAATACCAGATACCAACTTGTAAGAATATTCTAACAGTATAATTTTTCCACTGCAAGGTTTTTTTCTGAAACTATATTAAGAAAAAATAGAGAGGTTGGATGTTTTAGCGGGAGGGTTACGTTAAGGGGTCAGGGTCTGTTATTGAAAATAAAAATGTCTAAACGATTGTTATATAATTTGCCGGAATTTTAGGAGAAACAGTACTGCTTTGTTATTCATGCTCAAGCCATATATAGTTTCCACACACAAAAAAACCCGCCCCCCATTAAGGGACCGGGTTTCAGCTGTTAAGCGTTTGAAGGATCTTTTGCAGCTTCAGGCTGGTTTTCATCCTGCTCTGCATCTTCTTCTGAAGATTGCTCTTCATTAGCATTTTCGTCAGCAGCTTCTTCGCTGGATTTCTCTGTTTGTTCTGCAGCTTCAGTTTCTTTCACGTTTTCAGCAGCTGCACTTACAGGTTTGTCCAAAAGCTTGCCTGGGTTAACCGCTTTGCCATCGACACGAACTTCAAAGTGTACATGGATGCCGTCTTCTTCGTTATAAAGATTTTTTCCGGCTTTACCGATAATTTGTTTTTGTTCTACTTTGTCGCCAGCTTGTACTTTTACATCAGCAAGTGATTGGTACACAGTGACCAGTCCAGCTTCGTGCTCAATTTCAACAACGTTGCCGAGAATCGGATCTTTTTGTGCCTTTACAACAGTTCCGCTAAGGGATGCAACAACATCAAAGTCCTTGCCGTCCTTTTTGGAAATATCGATTCCTTGATTCTGGCGGAACGTGTTATTATAGGAAACAAGTGCTGCTTCTTGGTCTTCTGCGGATGCATCAAATTCATAGAATTTTTTCACCACAGTGACTGCTTCTGCATCAAGAGCAGGCATAGCAAAGTTTTCAACAGCTTTGCCAACTTCTACTGCCGGGTTATCCTTTTGACCGGCTGTGTCACCTTTTTTCGCTAAATCTTCAGTTACATTGTTCCCTACTGACTGATACCAAAGAACTGCTGTAAGAATGACTGCTGCGCTCACAAGGTAGACTGCCGGGAATACCCAGCGTTTTCTAAAGAATTGCTGTAATTTTGAATTAGGAGAAATACGCTTTTTTTCTTCCTCTCTCATCTTTCATCACCTCAGCAATCATTCTGAACACAATTCAGAAAATATATACACAACCCTGCAAAAAATTTTTGTAATTAGTTTGTGCCATTCTTCTCAGATTATGCACAGTATGACTACATAAGGAGTTACCAGCATGAAAGTTCGTTTCCTGCGGTATGGAATTACCGCTTTGCCATTTTTGTACGCTGTTTTTATCTTTATTCTGTCAAGCCTTCCGGCGGATGCAATCGTCAACACGCCTTTTTCATTTGACTCATTGTTAAAGGAGTCTCTGCACCTGATTGAATTTGCCATTTTATACTGGCTGATTGCCTTTGCATTCGCGGTGAACGGAAAGTGGAACAGCAGCATGAGCGTTGCTGCCGCTGTTATTTCCATACTTTACGGATTGAGCGATGAAATTCATCAGGCGTTTGTACCCTACCGCTCCGCAACGGTGATTGACTTTGTCAAAGATACAATCGGCGTTCTTGTGTCTTACTATATGATGAAAGTCACTTATTTTGCCGATAGTAAAAGTAAGATCTCAAAGCTGATGCACACACTTGAAAATCTCGGAGGAAAATCATGAACAAACACATACGCATTGCCGTTGAGGCAGACTTGCCAAGAATTATTGAAATATATAACTCTACCATACCTTCGCGGATGGTAACTGCTGATCTTGAGCCCGTTGATCTCGAGAGCAGACGAAGCTGGTTCCTGGCGCATACGGACAAGCGCCCCTTGTGGGTTATGGAGTATGACGGAGACATTTGCGGCTGGGTCAGCTTTGAGTCCTTCTATGGCCGTCCTGCCTATCAATACACGGCGGAAGTCAGCATTTACGTGGACTCGGCCTACCGCGGTCAGGGAATTGGCCCTGAGCTGCTGACTGCCGCCATTGATGCCTGTCACAATCTGAACATCAAGACAATGCTGGGATATGTATTTGGCCACAATATGCCAAGCTTGCGCTTATTCGAAAAATTCGGATTTGCCAAGTGGGCAGAGCTCCCTAATGTGGCAGAGCTGGATGGAGTGGAGCGGGATTTGGTGATAGTTGGGAAGCGTGTGGGGTGAGAGCTGCTTTGCTGCCGGGGCCGGCTGGGCACCTTACTGCCGGGGCCGGATCGGTCAGGCTCAAATATAGTCGATTAAGGAAATATGGCCCCGATAGACGGAGGAACTCCGCTTAATTGGCAAATAGCCTCGCAAACAGCCAAAATAGCCGGAAGGATTCCGGCTATCTTCTCAAAAAGGCTTATAATTGGCCATTTTTACAAGCTTAACCGGAATTCCTTCCCTTATAATCCCTAAAGAATGCCCAATCTGGAACTTAACCGGAAAACGTCCGGTTATTTTTCTCCCCTGGGCGTTCTCCATCCGCATATAAGCGGAATAGCTCCGTTAGTTTCTCTGCAGTTGGTACGGGGGAGGATCGAAGGCCCCCAATAGACGGAGGAACTCCGCTTAATTGGCAAATAGCCTCGCAAACAGCTAAAATAGCCGGAAGGATTCCGGCTATCTTCTCAAAAAGGCTTATAATTGGCCATTTTTACAAGCTTAACCGGAATTCCTTCCCTTATAATC
>NZ_WKKI01000086.1 GCF_009674805.1 Metabacillus lacus
TAAGGGGATAATTCATATAACCATTTAACTGTTGAAAACACTTGTAAGGAATTTTACACAATATTAAGGACTTGACTGTTAAACAGCCGAAACCCCTTGATTTCTGGCTGTTTTAAGCCATTAGCCGGAATACCTCCGGCTATTTCAAACTTTTTTCGTGCATTTTTTCAAATAAGCGGAATTCTTCCGTGTATTGTGGTAGATGATAGATGCATTACCAGAAAAATTTCTCAAGTGCATATAAACTGAACCAGCAGGCAATCACTCACACCAAAGCATACATACAAAAAGGGAGCAGCTGCGGCTGCTCCCTCTCTCATCCTAAAATATTGTATCCTGAGTCAACATAAACAATTTCGCCAGTCACACCCCTGGACAGGCGGCTGATCAAAGCCATTGTCAAATCGCCGACTTCTTCTTGTGTAACATTACGCTTGAGAGGGGCTTTTTCCTCTATATCATGGAGAATCTGATTAAAGGAAGGCACTCCTTTTGCAGCAAGCGTCCGGATAGCGCCTGCAGAAACAGCATTCACCCTGATATTTTGGCCGCCAAGCTCCAGGGCGAGATATTTTA
The DNA here is from genome assembly GCF_009674805.1 of Metabacillus lacus. Classification (GTDB taxonomy): domain Bacteria; phylum Bacillota; class Bacilli; order Bacillales; family Bacillaceae; genus Metabacillus_C; species Metabacillus_C lacus. The sequence goes on from NZ_WKKI01000086.1 coordinate 577, forward strand.
CTGCAGCTTCCAAGGAAGCTTTTGCAAGGCCCATCACATTATATCCCGGTACTACGCGTTCTGCACCGAGATATGTCATGCTGATGATAGAACCGCCCTCATTCATGTACGGCTTTGCCTCTCTAGCCACCGCGATAAGAGAATAAGCACTTGTATCCTGCGCAAAAGCATAGCCTTCTCTTGAAGTATTTATAAATTCTCCTTTGAGATCCTCAGCGTGGGCAAAAGCGATAGAATGGACAACCCCATATATGGTTCCGCACTCTTCCCCTATTTTTGTAAAGGCATTCTTTATACTTTCATCACTGTTGATGTCGCACTCCAAGATCATACTTGCCTGCAAATCATTGTCTTCCAACAGCTTTGTCAGCTTCTTAAAAGAGCGTTCTTTTCTATATGTAAAAATAACATTTGCGCCTGCCTGAAATAAAGAACGGGCAACTCCCCAAGCTATGCTTCGCTCATTGGCCACACCCATGACAACAACATTTTTATCTTGCAGCTTTAGCAAGTCCAACATTTGATTACCTCCGCTTATACCTGTTTTTAGTATCTGGTGCTAATCCACAAATAGTATATCATACCTCTGTTCTCCTAGCGACGTTTTTTTGGCAGCTTCATACCTATCATGTTTTTGATCACTGCCGAAGTTTCCTTATAAAAAGATGAAAGAAAAATATTTACACCATTTTGACATATATATATTGCAAAAAGATTAACATATTATATAATGGAATTAATAGATAAAGAAAGGTGGAGTTAAAATGAAAAGCAAGATTGTTGATGAGAGAGTGTATCAAGCACAAAACAAAATCTACAGAGAAATTTATATACTGATTATGGTGATTACATTGGCATCCATTGTGTACAAATATTTCACCATAGGTGTGCAGGTAAATGTGATTGCTACAGAATTAATCATTCTCCTGTCGCAGGCTGTTTATTATTTGTACCGTTCGGCACGGATGGGGATTTATTCTGCTGAGGTAGAAATGCATGACAATAACAGCAAAATGCCGGCGGTGAAAAAGAATCTGCTTGGGGGTACACTTACTGGGATAGGAATAAGCTTGTTTTTTGGCTTTCACAGCGCCTTATCCTATGCTGACACCACCTCCCAAGCACTTTCATACTTTTTCTTGGTTTTTTTTATCTCCCTGATCATCTATATTCCATTTTTCATAGCTTTCTTAATGATTCCTCACCTCTCAGCAAAACGACTGAGTGAAAAAGCAGAAGAAGACGAACTAAAACGGTGATGATATGAAAAATATGAAACTGAAGCTTGCGCGCATTGAAAAAGATCTTTCACAAGAAGAACTGGCAAACATGATTGGCGTTTCTCGCCAGACAATCGGCCTGATTGAGCTTGGAAAATACAATCCATCACTAAATCTGTGCATTTCCATTTGCAAAGCACTATCAAAAACGCTCGATGATTTGTTTTGGGAAGAATAAAAAGTAAGCCTGTAAGTAAAAAGACAGCCCGGCGGCTGTCTTTCCCTCTTCCTTCTGCAGCAGTTTTTCAGTAAAATAAAAGAAAACAACATCAAGGAGCAGAAATGGCTAATATAAAGAATTTTTTTAGATGGGTGTTTAAAAAAGATCCCACTGACGTTAGTACACTCATTGTACTGGCAGCCGTAATTATGGGAATCAGGTTATTGCTTCCCCCTCTTCCCGACATCAATCTTCTATGGGCAATTCCTTTTTTCTTCGTAGTGGTTATTCTTTGCAGAGTTTTGTATGAGGTTGTGAAGAAGCTGTTAGGCAGCAGAAACAGGGAAGTTAACAAATTATTTTTGGTGTTTGTCATTTTAGGGACATTTCTTGTGGCTACACTCATAGACAATATGTGATCAATGCCGCAGATACAATCTGCGGTTTTTTTAAAAAATTCTCATACCCAATGCAACTTCCCAATATTTTTATGTAAAGACAAATAACAGGAGGAAGCTATGAACAAAAGAAAGATTCAGTATTTTTCTTTGCTTGCTGTTACTGCATTGTTAGGCGCAGCCGTTCTATTTTTCTATCTGGAGCGGGAGCCTGCAGTACAGGTACCGGAAGTGACGAGCTATTTAGAAAGGGAACCTTATTACATCAGCTTCACTCTGAATGTAGGGGATTCAACTTTAAAGACACAATATTTAGAAGAAATCTCTATTCCTGGAATTCAACTTTCTAACATCTTCGTGATTGAATCCATTTACGAAAAGTTTCCGGATGCATGGAACAAAGAAGAAAAAATGAAACTCCCCCTGAAGATAACAGAGGGAGTCAGCTATGATGTAGTGATACAATCACATGATCCTGCTGCCAGAGAATTTGACGGTACAGGATTTTTACTGTACTTTAATGACTATTTTTTTGAAAAGCAATGAACCTCACTGCTGCTCCCCGTTTACTCGGCCCATCAGAATGGTGGAGTAGTATTTACCGTCTGAAAGCAGTTTATCTGCTTTTAGCGTTCCTTCAATAGTAAAACCCATTCTTTGATAAAGCCCAATGGCTTTTTCATTGGTTTCCAATACACTTAATTCAATTTTCTTAATACCATTTCTGTCTGCCCATTCTACAGATTGCTGCAGCAGCTTTCTTCCAATCCCAACATTCCAGTATTCTTTCAGTACACCTACTCCAAATTCCACTTTATGAGACAGGCGTTTGAATGCAGAGCCTTGGCACCTTGAATATCCGACAAGTTTTCCATTCACCACTGCAACGAGAAACAAGTTTCGGCTGCTCTCAGAATCTGCTGCGATGATGTTCTCGAAGTCTTCCCGGCTAAGATAGCCTTCCCCTCTTTCCCTGTCAAAGTATTCTGTTTCGCCATCAATCCTGAGGCGAAGAGCTGACAAAGCCTCTCCGTCTGATAAGGCTGCAGAGCGGATGCAGTAGGATATTTCTCTATTATGATAAATGGTAGTTTGTATTTTCAACTATCGGTCCTCTGTTCCTTCGTTATATTATGTATTCTTTTACTAGCAATGGCTAACCCGCTAAATAGTTAAGATTCTTTTTGGCTGAGATAAGCACTAAGCATTTTTTCCACGAGAACACCATTCAACGTCATCCCGCTCAATTGATCTGTTTTTATTTCAACATCCTTCATATTGCAGGAAAGAAACCGGCTGCCCTGCATATTGCAGGCAGTAAAGGTAACTGGACCGCTTTCTCCCAGTTCACTGTGTTCAAAGCTCATCCCGCCCATTGTGACAAAAGCAAATTTGCTGTTTGAAAGATTCAGATCTGCAAACAGAGTATTTCTGAAATTGATATTTTGAAATTTTGAATTTGTCATATTGCTGTTGCTGAAATGAACAGAACTAACATTGCTGTTGCTGACATCGGAATTCTGCAGATTCACAGAGTAAAAGGAGGAACCTTCTAAATCTCTAGCTTCAAATTCAGATGCCTGCATGTCCTTTACAGGTTTTTGTTTGCTGTAGGAGAACTCATCCTCCGTTTCAAACACTCTTACAAACCCTTTTTTTTCATAAAAATGATGGTTGGCTGTTTGTCTGCTAGAGGTTTCCAAGTCCCACGATATGACTTGGGGATATAACTCTTCCAGTAAATCGATTGCTTTTCCTCCTATGCCCTTGCCCTGTTCCTCAGGAATGACAAAGATACGGTCAATTCTACCACGGTATTTTCCAGAGAGGGTGACAGCCAGCCCGCCGACTGTTTTCTCATCTGAGAGAATTTGAAAAAAATGAAGATGGCTGATCATATACTTCATCATAGAAAGAGAATCATATCCAGGCGGCTGGATATTGTAATCCTCTATACCAACTTCCGGAAGCCATCTCTCTGCTTCTTTATTGAACGTTTCTCTCTTTAAAATTGTTAGAGCTTCTGCATCCTGTAACGCTGCTCTTTGAATGGTTATAGCAGACATAGTATCTCTCCTTTTATTCTATATATTTTAGGCTTCTGGATGATAGCATCAGAAAAATGACAACATAACACCTAATTTATACCATTTTTCACTTTTTGTATAGAAAATCATATATTCGCCCTCACTATTTCAAAGGATTTTCATATTTTATCATGTAATAACAAATTGGAAATTGAGAGGGGAAGATAAGTATGAGCTACTATTATGATAGGGACTTTGTTGCGGGTGCTTCTGACCGCAAAGGCAGAAAAGTTGCTGGTATCAGTGATGTTCCTGTACACGTGAAAGCTTCTATTGATGCGGAGGAATTCTGCCGCGCTGTAAGACGCTGCATCATTAATGATCTTGCTGATGCTGATGATAGAAAGCGCCACGGCCACTGCAGAAGAGGCTGGTTGTAAAGTTTAGCCTCTCCAAAGAAGAAACTAAAACTTTAACCTGAGTTGATGTTTCCTCAGGTTTTCTTTATTTTTCTGATGTTCTAGGAAGTACTTGAAGCAGCACACAGCACAACTTTTTAAACTTTTAAAAATGATAGAATAGCCCTCACCTTTCTATTAACTTCTTCATAGAATACAGTGTAATAACAATACAGAAGAGAGAGGAGTTGACAGATATGGGTTACTATTATGATAGAGATTCTGTTGCAGGTGCTTCTGACCGCAAAGGCAGAAAAGTTGCTGGCATCAGCGATGTTCCTGTCCACGTAAAAGCTTCTATCGATGCAGAAGAATTCTGCCGCGCTGTAAGACGCTGCATCATCAATGACCTTGCTGACGCTGACGACAGAAACAAAAAACACCATGGCCGCTGCAGAAGAGGCTGGCTCTAAGGAATAGCAACACCTCCTCCTATTCCTAAAGCCGAACGGACGATGCCTGAGGGAAGCTCCCCTCGGGCTTTTTTTATCTTTATCCGACAGAAGACTCCCTCTTCAAGCGGGTGATGAGCTTTAGCTCAGCGATAAGGGGGAGATGAATGGCGGTTGACGATAGCCAAAACACTCACTGTCATGGTAAAATTAGAACCTGCGTTCCTATAAAGCGGTGAAATCATGTTAGTTAAAAAGGCTTTTAAGTTTCGTATCTTCCCTAATCAAAAACAAATGGAGTTAATCAATAAGACG
>NZ_WKKI01000087.1 GCF_009674805.1 Metabacillus lacus
TAAGGCTTCTAACCGTCGGTGCAACGGGATAGCCTAATCCATAACTAGCGGTTACGCTGGTGTTCTTAGGAATCCCCCACTTCAAACAGCTCGCAAGAGCAGTTAAGTGGCGGGTAGTTCAATCAAAGGAGAGCTAGAAAACATAGATTCAGAACGGCTTTTGAAAAGGGAACAGCTGAAGCTGCAGCCGGGACAGCCCTTCAGCTTCAAAGTATCTGCAGATTATTTTCCGATGGTGTATGTAGATAAAAAGGGAGATCAAGCGAATCGTATAGAAGTTTCTATATACAGCACAGCTTTTATTCTTGAGGGGTTTGACATGTCCCAAGAAATGACTCCATTACAAATCCTTTTTCAGAAAAACACACTAAGTGTAGCTCCTGTTCCCATGAATTACAATCTATCCATATACAGGCCGTCTTATCTGGTGAAGCAAGCTGAAGGGCCTTCTATGCCCAGGGACTCAGTCATTATGCCCAGACAATTGATTTACTTAAAGGTACCGCCCAATCTCGACATTGAGTATGATGAGGAAGTGTATATCAACTTCGTAAACTAATTGGAGGAAATTAGACCTATGAGGTGCTGTACAATTTTTTACAGAGGGAGTTCATGAGTTGCCTTAAAATAAGCGTGGAATTTTCCCTTAAGTGTAGAAAACTCCCAAAATAGCCCTCAATAGACTCAGGAATTCCGTCTATGAACTTGAAAAGCTCAAAATAAAGGATTTTGATTCACTTAATTGGAAAAGTTCCGCTTATTTTGGCTTAAATGAGCTCAAGATTTCATGTAATCGGAAATTGTCCGCCTATATTTTTCGTTCATGTATCATGTTGGAGAAAGCCGCCTGGCATCAGCAGGCGGCTTATACCTCTGCGATATTTCGCCGGTATCTTAGCGAAGTGTAGTTTTCTTCTTCCAGGGAAGAATATGCTTTTTGCTGTTCAACAAATTGAAAGCCTCTGGCCTCATAAAAAGGGATTCCCTTTTCATTTCCTTCTGCTACAGAAACCCACTGATTCTCTGCACCCCATTTTCGCTGCAGCTCTGTATATGCATAAAGAAGCAGTGTGCCTATTCCTTCTCCTCTTCTGAAAGGATTCAGGTATAGAACAAAAATCTCGGCATTTCTATCATCAATCAGCCCGCCCCCTATTGCTCCTACCACCGCTTCCCCATCAAGAGCTGCCAGCCAGCCATTCCATTCTCTTCCGGTATTGAGGATTTCGTCCATTATCCGATCAAAATAATAAAATTCCCCAATAATTCTTTTTAAAGTTTCCTCTGAGTACAGATTTTGATATGTATGCCTGTTAGCTTCGATACAAACCTGAACAATGCTCTCTGCATGTACCGGCTCTGCTTGTACTATTTTTATCAATTTTCCCTCCCCCTTAAGAAAAAATGATTTCATGGTAGCTTGGATTGCCACCTAAGAAACACAGCTAGTTTACATTAAATGTAAGCGATTTTTATTATACAGAAATAAACAGTTTATGTGTAACCTAAAAGCCCCAGACTGTCTGGGGCTTTTTGTTAATCGTAACTGTAATGCTGTTCCGGCAGGTTATCGTATACAGAAGGATCCGCCGTTATAATGGATCCATCAGCTATCGCTTTTGATGTCGCGTCTATTGCTGTGTAAGCTTGCTTTATTAAATATCCATTCGACTTCTGCCCAAGCACATAAGGCTCATAGGAGTGATCCGCCATTCCCCTCATTTCAAAAAGAATCACGGAAATGCCGTATTGAAGGGCCATTGCATTGGATGCCACGTTTACATTTGCACTTGGTTCATCATATTTTAGTACAAATCCCCATCCTTTTGAGTTAATGTCATTTAGTAAAACAGATGCCAGCTTTCTCGAACCAAGCACAACCTCCGAATCTACAGATGGATGCTGAGGTGTCAGAACAGAACCCGAAGTTAACTTCCCGAAGTAATCCTCCTGCGTTCCCTGATGGTGGAAATCTATCATATAATCAATATTGTATTTTCCAAGGACATTTAGGTGTAAAGCTTTTGTTTCTGGTGCTGCTTTATTTACATGATCACGATTTAAGTCAAGTCTTTCCGCATTGAATCTGGTTAAATGCCTTCCGCTCGCCATATAGTTATCCAGCGGAAAGTTCACATCTCCCATTGCACCATCTGCATTTAACATAGGAAGTATCAGGATATTTACATTTTCTAATAGTTCTTTTGTTTTCTTGCTGCCGCTTCCTAAATGACGTATGTAATCAAGCGCCCCTTCAGTTGCCATAGCCTCGTTTCCATGCTGCTGTGTTAAATAAAGGATAGTAGGATTTGCAGGGTTGGATATGTATTTAGCTAAAAACAAGTCTCTTCCCTTTACGGTTTGACCAATTATTTCCAATTCCAAAGCATTCTGTTTTTTTGCTTCTTTCTTTAGAAAATCAGCCATTTCTTCATAAGTTGTCAGCATAGCGGTTTGTACAGTTTGTTTTGAATTAACATCAGGTCCGTTCCCTACTGCTCCTGCTCCGGAAACAGCAAAACCAGTACTTGCTAGGACTGCTGACAAAGTAAGCGTCAGGATTCTTTTCTTCATATTTAACATCCTCCATGTTCTCAAGTTTTCATACTATTCATTATAATGCCTTCGGAGTAAGCCGCTCCACAATTGAAAGATGAAAACATGGAAAATCATTCTATTTATCTACCCCATACCTAAAGTAAGTGCTTTATAAGGAGAAAAGTCACTTCTATGAGCAGTGAAAATGGCAGGAACAAAAACTATCTTATTTGATAAAAGGAAAAACCCGCCAGCCGGCGGGTCTCCAATGTTGAAATAGTAGCTATCATGTATTCAAGCGTAAAGATAAACAGCTGCAGCCAGCACAAAGCAATAAAGTGCAAAATAGGATAGCTTGCTCTTTTGCAGCAGCTTGATCAGCCAAATGATTCCGATCAGTGAAAAAATGAACGTGGTCACAAAAGAAACCAGCAGCGGAAGAATGCCAATGCTTGCAATCAGGTTGGCATCTGCACTTGAAAACTGCAGTAAAGTTGAGCCTAAAATGACAGGGATAACCAGAAAGAATGAGAATTTAACAGCGGTTTCCCTGTTTAAGCCGAGCCATAGGGCGGGAATAAGCGTGGCCCCTGATCGGGATATTCCCGGCAGTACAGCGATCGCCTGTCCAATTCCCACCACTGCAGCATCCTTAAAGCTCATCTCCTCCTCTCTTCTGTCACCATATTTCCGAAAGCGCTCTGTGATGATAATCATGATACCTGTAATGGAAAGCGTAATGCTGATAAATGCTGGTGTTTTCATTGTTTCGCTCACAATTCCTTCAAGAAGAATGCCGAGAAATCCAGTAATAAGGGTCGCAGCAATAATGTATAACCCAAAATAATAAGCAATTCTGTTTTCCTTGCTGCGCCGGCCTCCCAAGAATAAGAAAAACCCCTTTATCAAATTCCACAAATCTTTATAGAAGTAAATGACAACTGCCAAAATGGAGGCAAAGTGCAGCCATATTTCAAAAGCCAAACCGGGAAATTGATAGCCGAGAATAAATTGAGTTATGATGATGTGAGCCGTACTTGAAATAGGCAGAAATTCTGAAATTCCTTGTACGATACCAAAAAGAATTGCTTCTAAGATGCTCATGTTGTATGCCCCCTGTATATTGCCCCAAGAAAATAGCACTCCCGTTAGAGAGCGCCGTTATAGGTTCATCTGAACTTTAAAGATATTTTATTTATACCTTTCCCGTTCTTTCTTGTCAAGCAGAGTCACATTAACCTTGTAATGAAAGCCGTTGCAACACCAAAATAAATCAGCAGTGAAAGAATATCATTGATCGTTGTAATCAGCGGACCTGATGCTACAGCAGGATCCACCTTAAATTTATACAAAATTAGGGGGATGATGGTTCCTGCGAGTGTACCGATGATTAATGTGATCAGGAGAGAACTTCCTACTACAAACCCAAGTATCATGCTTCCCTGCCATACATACGCAATCAGCGAGATTAATACACCGCATGCAATACCAATGATGATGCCGACAAACAATTCACGCAGCAGCAGGTTGACAACCTGCTTTGGACCAAGATCTTCTGATGCAAGCCCCCTGACCACAACTGCCAGTGACTGAGTGCCGGTATTTCCTGTCATTCCGGCAATCATGGGCATGAAAAAGGCAAGTGCTACAACTTGTTCAAGCGTTTCCGAAAATCCATCAATAATGCTGCCTGAAATCAGCCCGATAAACAGCAGCAGGATCAGCCATGGAAGCCTGCGTGCAGAGGCAGTTACAGGTCTTGTTTGAAAGTCAATGGACTTTCCTGCTGCTGAGAGCTTTTGGATATCCTCATTCGCTTCACTGATGACAACATCGATCATATCATCAACCGTTATCACACCGATGAGCGTTGAATCTTTTTCAACAACCGGGATGGAAACAAAATTATAGCGGCGTATCAGGTTGGCTGCTTCTTCCTGATCTGTCATGGCGTCCACTTTTACAACTCTGCTGTACATGAGGTTACTAACCAGATCCTGGTCATTTCCAAGAAGCAGATCTTTATACGAAACGACCCCAACCAACTTACGATTGTGATCAATTACATACAAATAATTAATATATTCCGCTATCTCAGCGAATTCCTTCAATTTATCTACCGCTTCCCTGACCGTAAACTCCAGAGGAATCCATACATATCTGTTATTCATAATTCTGCCTGCAGTTTCAGGCGGATAATTCATCAATCCCTGAACGATCTGTGATTCTTCCTGTTTCATTTCTGCAAGGTATTCTTCCATCTGTCCCTTGTCCAAATCAGCAAGAAGAGTGGCAAGATCATCGTTCTCCATCAAATCCATGACCTTTGACGTTTTTTCTATTCCCAGCTTGCCCAGCACCTCTGTTTGAGTTTCACGGTCAAGCTCCTGAATCATATCTGTCAACTGATCCAATGTAACAAAGGTAAGAAACTTATTTTTATGTTTATTGGGGAGATGCCTGTATTGAAGCGCCAGGTCATAAGGCTGCAGCTCTTCCGTAATTTCCTGAAAGGTTTCAACTCGGTTTTCTTTTAAGCTTTGAATCAGTGCCAGTGTTAGTTCGTTTTCTGTCATCTGCAAAGGCATATGCGAATTCCTCTCCTACCGTGATCATTTCCCCCTTTACTATCTCCATTTTGCTGGTGAATATTGCCTGTTTTTTAAAGAAAGTATGAATAAAAGGAAAACGGTACAGTCAAAGGTTTCCAAGGTTTGAACTGACTACTGGCAGCTAGTTAAGCGGAAGATTTCCGCTTAACAGTCATTCTCAACCTTTTTTGGGCGATTTAAAGGTAAAATTTCCGGTTATTGTCTTAAAAGTTATCAAGATCAAGCCTTTTAAAGCCCATAGACGGAATTTATACGAAAATTGAGGATTGTGCTGTCTTAAAAAGCAAAAAAAGGCCCCCCAAGGTTTGAATTTGGATTTTTTAAAATGGGTTTATGCAGCTAGCTGGCTTGTATTCGATCCAACTGGATG
>NZ_WKKI01000088.1 GCF_009674805.1 Metabacillus lacus
TAGGCACGCCGCCAGCGTTCGTCCTGAGCCAGGATCAAACTCTCCAATAAGATTGTTTGACTTGCTCATAGTAAAAATTTAAAACATTTAACGTTGACGTTCTGCTTTGTTTAGTTTTCAAAGATCATTTTGTAGCAACTTTATTATCATAACATGTTGTCAGTAATAATGTCAACTACTTTTTTTAATTCATTTTTTGTAACAGCACCTCTCTTGAGGTAGATACCTATCTTAACATGCCTATTTTAGTTCGTCAACACTTTTAGGCAATTTAATTATAAGCAGTGAGAATAATAAAGATTAAGCAGTTATTGTTCAGCAGGAAGTGAAGTTTTTGAATAGTGAAGCCGCCTAACTGAAGATAAGCAAGCCTAACAATATTCATTTACATATTAGATAACTGGGTGCTCGAATTTTTCATTATCAGCAATTTAGTATTATTTTTTCAACTCTGCTTTACACTTAAGATGGTCACTGTCAGCAAGATGATTGCCATACCTCCAAGCTGTGCTCCAGTAAGCAGTTCATTCAGAACAATCAACCCCAAAAGGGATGCAGTGACTGGTTCCACCATTGCAATAATTGAAGCTGACGTTGGTGAAGTTCGTTTTAAACCAACTACATAAAAGAAGAATGACAAGCCTGCTCCGAAAATCCCCAGAAGAATCATCCACATGAAGTCAGGGGAGGAAAAGACGGAGGCTGCTTCATTGAGATCAGTAAAAAACACAGTTATGAAAGTAAAAGCAAGGAATGCAATCGTTAAAATTCCTTGCGGCTGGCCGTGGCGAGATGCATATTTAAATCCAAAAATGAATAATGCATAAGATAATCCAGCGCCTATACCTGCAGCAAGTCCAAGCATTGTGATACCTTCAGAGCCAATACTATAAACCTCCGTGAGCAATACTACTCCAAACATGACAAAACCAATAGCCAGCCATTTAGATAGCGAAGCCTGTTCAAGCCGGAATATAAAAGATATAAGGAGAACAAAAATGGGGGCAGTATACATCAATGTTGCTGCTACCGCAATACTCGCCTCCGATATACTAACAAAGTAGAAAATAAAATTCCCTGCTACTCCAATGCCCGCTACAATAGACCATAGTAACAGAGGCTTATTCCACCGGGCGGGCTTAAACAAGCCCCATATAAGAATACATAGTAAACCTACAGTTCCTCTATATAAAGAGATGACCAGCGGATCCCAGCCCCTATCCATCAAGAAACCGCCCAGTCCTCCGGATACACCCCATAGTATTGCTGCTAAAATGACTAAACCTAACCCGCTGACACGCATCCTGTTACCTCCATAAACCTTTATACTGTAAAGATAACTATACCTCTTATGGGGAGCTTTATAACTTCAAGAAACAGATACGCTAAATCTTTCATGCTTCTGTCCTTGATATTTATAACCAAGTACGGTGGGTTTTTCATGCAATAAAAAGAAGGGTATCCCATTGAGGATACCCCACATGACAAAGGACAGTACTGCAACAGTACTGTCCCCCTTTTTCAATTTCTTTCCCTGGCAACCTGTGTATCCCGAATATTTTTCTGAATGGTGATGGAAGCAAATAGGCTTAGAACGAATGCCATTCCATAAAATCCTTTTTCACTCAAGACAATACTGCCGGCATTATAAAGTCCAATTGCCATTAAGGAAATGGCTACAATTACAGCAAACCAGCTGAGTCCGTAATAAATACCCGACACGGGGATATCTTCTTCCTTGTCCCTTACTGCCTTTTGCAGAGAGACAGCTGCGTACAGTCCGAAGACCAGTACAGCAAAATAATAGCCCTTCTCATTCAATTCCATTTCAGCATTGAACAGACCAATCAAATAAGCAGATACACCCACCACTAGAGCTGCCCAGCTTGCTCCTTTGAAAGCAGCCGTTGGTTCTCCTTCTTTTCTTTCTACCTTGACTTTCGGTTTCTTTTCCTCATTTTTCATTAACGGATTTTCATTAAATTCTGCCATTCTCCTGCCCCCTTTAATCTCAGTCAATATACAGTAGCCAACACTGCTCCATGAGACATATTATAACAATTTATTACAGATTATGCCTATCAATTATTGAGGGGAATTTGGTGGAACAGCAGATTTTTAGTGTAGAGGGTGATCTATTATGGAAATGGTGATTGTAAAGGATAGTGAAGTAACGGAAAATTGAGTAACTAGAGAGGTAATGGCAGAAATAAGCGGACATTTTTCTGTTAAATGCAAAATAGTGCTTTTGGGGGCTGAATAAGGGAACAGTTTCCGGTTATCCGAAGAAAAATGAGCTATTTACACACTTTTTATCAGATTAGTCGGAATCTCTCCGTTAATTTAAGCTGTTTTTTTCAATAATTACACCATTAGGGAAATTACTCCGTTTATGATTAGACCGGATGCTTCCCCTCAGTTCCCGGCCGATAACTGCGGATCCTCACGACCCCGGATGCAGGTAGGAGCATCTTTTTTTGGACTAGTTGACTAAGTACTTTTTTTACCGTCTTGTCGCTTAGCTTCAGGTACTTCTCAATTTCTTTAGGAGAAATGGGTTCCTCTTTTCGAATTGCCAGCCGAAGCACTTCCTTTTCGACTATGGAAAGGGTGGTCTGATCCAGTTCATCACCCAGCCAGCGGCCAATCACTTGTTGTACAATCTGCTGACATAGACGCGGTTTCTCTTTTACTTGATCGTAAGAAAAACGGATTACAGCCCAGCCATCAATCACCAATTGGTTCTGACGTTCCAGGCTATCTGAAAATTGCCATCTGCTTACATTCTTTAAGTGAGGACCATATCCGTCGACCTCAAAGCAAATCCGTATTGGGTGACGAACATACGCGAAATCTAAATACCTATTAGCATCTTTAAAATCATGAACCTCATATTCCGGATGGAGATGCCGAAAATGCTGAAATATTGGCCACCATACTTGCTCCAAAAACAACAATTCAGCCTGATTGTGACCTTCTTCCAAGCGCCGCAGCCGTTCACCTGTTCTTGCCTGCAAATGAAATTTCATAAAGGCCTGGTAATCTTTTTCAAATTCCATAACTGCTTTCCTCCTGTAACGTAAACTCTCCATCCTCTATACGATCCGCTCCTTATCTTAGAGAACTAGCTCCTCTTCCTTAACCAGTTATCTCATTTTTCGCAACATATTTCTGGGTACTCTTCATCAAAACGGTCAATAGAGTCAATCTCACTCCCATAGAAGCGTCATCTCCTTCAGATAGATTTAATTTTCAAAAAGCCTTAATCGAAGTGTGTATTTAAATGAAGAAAAAATGTGATTTTCATTGAAGAAAGATAGAAGAGTTAATAATACAGTAGATAAAGAAAGAAGATGATGATGCAGAAGAAATAAAGGATGGAGTTACTTTCAGTTTAAAAGTTTTTCCAGATTTTTCAACCCTTTCTTAATTGTTTCTTATTAAATTTTTTATTCATATTTATCGGGGGTTTTTATAAGAATGAGAAACCCTTATGGATTGGGTTTCCCATTAATTTTATTTATTAATTAACATTAGAACTTAACAGAGCCTTAATTAAGAACTCGTTATTGCTGAATCATCTAATATCATTCTTTTGTTCAATTAACCAATTATCAAATTGAGACTCTAGTTTTTCCATAACTGTATTACTATCATCATTAGGTTCCATTATTAAATTGTAAAGGAATATCCCCTCATCCGGTAGCGTTCCTTCTAATATTGGATGTTGTATATTCGATAATATTCCATCCTGATAATATACTCCCCAAACATGGTCATCAACATGATATGCTATTGCACTATGAAGAATATCATAATTTTTCTCAGCATATCTCTCAATATGATAGTGTTGATAATTCATGAAACAATATTCTGAAAGATCGACTGAAAACTGATTGAACACCTCATATTTAAGTTCTTCAAAATCTTCTTTACTAACATATATATCAATATAATAACCACAAACTTCAGCTGTCTGATAGTGATACGTAGTTCCTTTTTTATATTTCGAGTCAATTGACGATATATATTTAAAATCTTTTATAAACTCGTAAATTTCTAACCCATTTGGTAATGAAATATGATAATTTAAGAGCAAATCTATTCCTCCAATTTATAGGATAGTTCATAGTTATGTAAACTTTCCACGGTAATTTAGGTTTGTTTTTGAAAAATACATTATATCATGGTGGTCCCTACTATTAGGTTCAACATAATAGAAGGATTCAATTATCAATACACCCGTAATGAATTTTATATTTCCATCTGCATCATAATTCAGCAGCGTCCTTCCTACTTTCACAAGGGGAAGCCCCTAATAAATCGATACCGTAGGTTCGGTATCAGGTTTCAGATTAAAGAGCTTGTAATCTTTTCATCCAGTCATTTTCTCGCCCTTTCATGTACCGAGTGGAATGAAATAAGCGTAGAGATTCCGCTTATTCGGAAAAAACAGCGAAAATCGGCTTAAATAGGAGTAGGAATTCCGCCTAATCGGCTAAAAGCGTTGGAAACAGACGCCTTTTAGCAACATAACCGGAAAATCTTCCCTTATATTACCTGAAATTCGCCTCATTTTTCATTTAACCGGAATATCTCCGTTTATGTGGGCCATCACCCAGTGGGAACGTACACTTCAAGGGCTCCTTCACTTCATGTCCTCCCTCGAACCCCCGGGTCTTCAAATATTCAAAAATCCTAACTCGCACTTTTAAAAATACAACCCCGCACCTCCGGTATAAAAAAACACAAAAAAAGAACAGCTCTGCAACTGTTCTTTCATTCGCCTGGCAGCGTCCTACTCTCACAAGGGGAAGCCCCTAACTACCATCGGCGCTGAAGAGCTTAACTTCCGTGTTCGGTATGGGAACGGGTGTGACCTCTTCGCTATCGCCACCAGACTATTTGTCACAAGGACAAAGATTATTATATAAAGTTATTGTTGAAAAAGCAACAACTTTTTTTGAGAAAAAACATGTTCTCTCAAAACTGGATAACGCGCAAGATATTATATGTTTTCGCTTGTTTATGCCTATATCATATATAGGTTAAGTCCTCGATCGATTAGTATTCGTCAGCTCCACATGTCACCACGCTTCCA
>NZ_WKKI01000089.1 GCF_009674805.1 Metabacillus lacus
AAAAATGAGCACAGTGTTCCAGATATTCTGCCGGATTAATATGAATAATCCAATCTGAAATAATGTGCTCGTTTACACTTTTGTACAAAACTACGGGCATATAAAAGCATTAACATCTATTATTGATAAAAAGTACCATGACTTATTTATCTCCATGGTATCTTTTACAAAACGCTGCACATTTAAAGTAGGCTTAGATTACCGTAAAATATCATCCAATGAAATTATAGTGTATGATATCGAGTTGTCAGAGTTCATTCATCGGAAGATCTCGATATTGAGGATTCATCACAAAGAACCTCTCCTAACTGAAGATGATATCTCAACAATCTACCATGCTTTATCGAACGCAAATATTACCGATCCAGCTGTTAGAGCAGAGCATAAGCGTGCATTAAATAAGAATACAACAGTGGAAAGCACTAGTCCTCGTTCTACTTGTTCAATTTGTAATAGATCTGTTTCAGATAAAGTTATGGCATATTGCTTATCAAATAAAAAATCTAACGGAAAAATCTTTTGTTTTGATCATCAAAAAAGCGCTCGGTAATAAAGAAAACCCACCATGTAGTTTTATAATACTCACACGCTCACTCAGTGGTTTTCATTTTTAGTATGGCGGTCTCATACCTTTTGAATAAGATTGCTTCAAAATCTTGTGGAAGGCGTCTTTTCCCTTCTTCAGGGGACTTAAGGACATTATATCCGTCAGTATATGGATGTATTTAAACAGTATTACAGGAATGGTTGCCGACTTCTTTCTCTAATTCAGTTATGCTCATTCTTCTCTCATATGGTTGGCGGCGGAATATAAATAGGCCTAGCCACTCTCACGCTAGGCCAAGAATTCAAATTCAATATATAATAAGAATCCGTAAGTGTATTTGTGTAATGTAGAGTGTTAATGACGCTCTATAATGTCCTAAAACTGACGGCTCATTTTGTCCTAAACTTGACGGATTTATTGCCGCTTAAAGGTAAGAAGGGAGGCTTTTCAGTCCTCCCCAAAACATCTATAAATCTACTTCATAGGTTTCATTTTGCTTCAAATAAAATTGGACTTCATGACTGCCGGTGTTTATGTACCAGTCTCTACCAAGCTCAAGGCGGCATGACAACACCTTGCCATAACCAAGGTTTAGATTGAAACATTCTCCACACCTCAGTTTGTAATCTCTTTGATTTTCCCAATCAACAATCCAACAATCAAGTTTTTCATCAAAGTACATACTCTTCTAACGGCTATTCTTCATGCAAGAACGGTCATCAATGATTCTTGCTCCGTTTTGAGCTGCGAACAGAAGACGATGTGTCGCCACCTATTTAAAGAGGAGGTTTGTAAATTGAGCTTATTCAACGATTTCAAGAAGGTAAGTGAAGTAGAAGAGCATACCATTAATACATATAAAAATATACTTCCAGAAGCTTTGATTGACGCATGGAAAACACGTGGGTATGGTACATTTATGAATGGGTATCTAAGAATAATTAACCCAGATGAATTTAGCTCTTTAGTAAATGACACTTATTTGAGAAGCAAAGGAACAATACCTATTTTCAGTACATCCATGGGTGATATTATAGTTTTTGAAAAGGATGAAAACCAAGAGTCCTATATTGTCATGATTAACTATCGAAAAGGTAAAACAAAAGTGGTAGCTTCTAAATATTCTTTGTTTCTTAGATTCTTAGAGGAAGAGGCGTTTAGACAGAAGGCATTAGATTGGCTTCCTTATCCAGAAGCTATAGAAAAATATAAAGAACCAGAGCATGATGAATGCTTGGGATATACACCTTTACTAGGTTTAGGTGGAGCAGAAAAAGTTGAGAACCTAAAGAAAGTAAAATTGAAGGAACATATTCTTGTTATTACTGAATTTATGGGACCAGTTCAGTGATATTCGGGTATGTGTTATAGACTTAACCATGTAAACGAGCACATTATTCCAGATGGGATTATTTATGTTAATCCCGCAGAACATCCGAAACAATGTGCTCATTTTTGCACTTTATTTCAGAATCTGGAAAAACCCCAGACAAAAGTTATCGAATTTAAAGGTAGAGAAAACTGAAGTTCAATCGGTGATTATCCGGAAATGACTGAAGTGCCTGGCTGGAAGCATGCACCCAATTTCGATCAACTTATTTATATGAGGACGTTGAAGAATAAAAGAAGTTTGACAGTGAAGAACTTACAAATAGAATTGAACTCCCTTAACATCTTCTGTCGCCTCTGTACTCGTGACCTCGTAATTGGCTCCATTATATTTTACAAACTCATAAGCCCATGATTCCTCCTCCCCACTTGATTGCTCTTTATTCATATTCTGTTCAGGAGCACAACCTATCATCATGAAACACGTCATGATTGTCATTGCAATTCTTTTTATATTTTCTCCCCCTCTTTCTAAACCTTGATTGGCTTATGCCTCTCAAGGTTTCTTTTTAACGGGGCTACTTATTGCCGAATTAACAGCATTGTACCTTTCAAGAAAGTGATAACCCATATCTCCAGTTAAAAGGATTTTCGGGACTTGAACAAAAAAGAGCCGTCTTAGTATGATACGGGATATCAAATCTGAATGCTTCTAGCATGTTTTAACACTCTACTCTTTTTTAATCATCACCTAAAATTCTATCATCTAGCTTTTCTCTATCTTCGGCAATTTGTTCATACGAACTGATAAGGTTACTAATATAATCAATCTGAACCTCTCTATCATCTTGAAACAAATGTATTGTAGCCCCCTTACTTAATTAAAGCCCCCATTGTTTTCTTAAAATCTTTTAATGCATCTGTATCAAAATAATCACATTCTAGTACTACTTTATTATTGCACAATCCACTCCATCCTCCATCCAGTTGATACAGTCAAAATCATGTGGGATGGCGTCTCAGAAACTTAGGAAAGGGATGTCGTGAACGGAGACGCGAAAAGCCGGGCGGAATGGTTCTCATATGCACTGACAAATATTGCTGTCTCTGTCGTTGGAACAAAAGGTGTGGACAAGGTGGCCACAAGCGTGAAGCTGCCAAATTTAAAGGTAGAGAAATCTGAAAGTCAAACCCAAACCGTGATGCAGCCTGCACTGGCGGGAGTGCCTGCATATGGTTATAAGAGATCCCATACAATACATTTAACTCAAACACCTTTTTGAGCGATTTGAGAAGCGGTTTGACTGTGAAGTTCGCTTGGGATGGTGGTAATAAGGGTCCAGTGGGTCCGGTTAAAGCAAGTAAGAATGATAAGAGTAAAACTAATGTTCATGAACCAATAAACAAATCAAATCTGTCAAAAACTGAAACAGTACCTGTTGTTGGAACAAAAGGTGTGGATAAGCAGGTAGAAGGCAGCAAGCAGTCGAGTACGATTGACGAAGAGACAATACCTGAAGTTCAAACCGCCAGGCAACTGGCAGTTTCGGGATTGCCTGAAAGAATGAATGATATTCCTTATAACACATCTATTGAAAATACGGTTTTGAAAGATTTGAAGCCTAATGTGAATGTGAAGTTTGATGGTGATGGGGCTAGTAAGAGTACTAAGGGTACGGGTGATGTTACACCTAAAAAGAAATCTGTACCAGATTGGCTTAAAGAGCGTTAAAAGCAGATAATAATTTTAATAAGATAAATCGTCCCCGTTACCCTTATAATGAGGTAGAGTTGGAAGCAAAAGAAGTAGGGGAAAAAAGTACGTAGTTGACTCATATGCACCCAACAAGGAAATAGTATCGAGAAAATTCTCTCAACTTAGTGAAGTGCAAGAAAAGACAGCTAAGAGTTACTTAAATGAAATCACAAAAAATATTCTTCGGGTTCTAAAATATCATATGGTACTTTTAATCCTAATGCTCTCAAAGGAGGGCGACTTAAAGGTGAATTAATATTAGAAATACCTGTTCAAAATAAACCAATTCCGCAAACAATTCTTGATGAGGCAACAAAAACAGGATTATTATTAGGGATATTAAGGGGAAGGTGTATAATTGACTATAAAAATTTATATTGTGACGAATGGTCGGACATCAAAAAGAAGCCTTGGAACATACTTGATGACCGTACTGCATACACATATCATCAAAAACAAGAACCATACACGGCGGTATTATTAGAGGATGAGAAACCTAAGTATATTGTAAATGTTACAAATGAATGGGTTTCGGTGGGGTTTTATGATGACCTGATTCGTAAGTATTTAAATTATGATTTTGAAGTTATGAGTGATAATAAGATTTTTTTAAGAACAGCCATGTATTGGGAATATGATGATGAAACTGACACGGAAGTAAGTTGTAAACGAGCACATTATTTCAGATTGGATTATTCATATTAATCCGGCAGAATATCTGGAACACTGTGCTCATTTTT
>NZ_WKKI01000090.1 GCF_009674805.1 Metabacillus lacus
CGTCTTATTGATTAACTCCATTTGTTTTTGATTAGGGAAGATACGAAACTTAAACGCCTTTTTAACTAACATGATTTCACCTCGCTTTATAGGAACGAACGTTCTGATTTTACCATAACAGTGAGTGTTTTGGCTATCGCCAACCTCCATTCATCTCCCCCTTATCGCTGAGCTAAATCTCATCACGCGCTTGAAGAGGGAGTCTTCTGTCGGATAAAGATAAAAATACTGATGTAGGTAATTCTAACTGTCTCATTTTCATTATTAGGCAAGTATCATAGTAGTTCCCTTGATAACTTTTTGTCGTTGTGTTTGATGCGGGCTCAGAAATGACAGCGACTACTAAAATCAAAAAAACAACTTTTCGACATATAGAATCAGAGCTTTTCAGTTATAAAGATACATTGAAAGAAATTGAGGAATCATGAAAGAATGTTGTGTTCTGTAATGAAAATGAGGATGAAAATACCGGTGGGGGAAGATCAAACTTCCTCTCTGATCCTAAAGCGAGGTTGGGGACTCGTATTAATCTTAATTGCTGACAAACTTAAATTCGATACATATTTAAAAATTATGTAATAAATGTATGCTAAAAAAAAGAAGCCTCGCCCCATAACGCAGGAGGAGACTTCCAATTAAGTCAAAAAATTACCCCATCACATCATCAAAAGCTCTACTCTGATCAATGACCATAGAGAGTGTAATAAGGTATCCATCAGGATCTTGTAAAACCAACTCTCTGGCATTCCATGGGCGATTTACCGGTCCCTCGACCACATTAGCTGGGGAGAATTGAGCTGCTCTCTTGTAAAAGGGCTCAATTTCTTTTGCAGCAACATTGAGGGTCACCCCTTGGCCTTTCTTTCCTTCATTGCTTTTGCCGCCGCTTGATAGCAGCATGATATCTTGATATTTCTCTCCACGTATATGAGCCATTACACTATTTCCTTGCTGATCAGCTAGTTCAAATACACTGGTGAATTGAAGAACTTCCTTGTACCAGTTGAGCGAGTATGTCATATTTTGTACTTCAAGTTTTACGAATAAAGGCATTGGATAAGCTTCCATATCTCTTTCCTCCTTTCAGTTAGGCATTTTCAAGTTGATCACAATATACATGAATGGCTTCGCTCATGAACTTGGCAAGACCATTTCCATATCGGTCAATGTTTTTTATAAACCGTTCATCCGCTGCGTAAATTTCACCCAATCCTCGAAAAATCTCAAGCGTACAATCGTAGTAATACGTTGTAATGAGTTCTCTCCACTTTCCGATCAGCTGCTGCACTTCAGGAGCTGAAGGTTTCTGATCCATCCTATCAGCAAGGGCGCGCCATATTGCCTCTGACTTCTCCAGAATGCCGGTCCATTGTTCATGAGAGTACGACGATGTTCTTCTCAAGCTGTCTTCTATAACTGCTGAATTGTATTTCTCTTTTACTTCTTCTTGATATTTCTCCTGAATGTCCTTCACTTCTTTTAAGGACAATCCTTTAAATAAGTTTTCTCCTTGCACTTTCTCTCCTCCTTCCATAGCTGCGATTGTGTCTTCAATTGTGTTAATCATCTGCTCCAATCGCTTCTTTTTCTCCATGAGCACCCTCTTATGACTTTTCAATGCTGTTCTCCTATTAAATCCCGGGGCGTCAATAATTTCAGTAATATCTTTAAGCGAGAAACCAACCTCTTTTAAAAATAGTATCTGCTGCAATCTCTCCAAATTTTCTTCTGTATATTGACGGTAGCCTGCTTCTGTTACACTTGAAGGCTTCAACAAGCCAATCTCGTCATAATGATGCAGTGTTCTTACACTGATACCGGCATACTCAGCAACTTCTTTTACTTGATAAAACATAGGTGATCACCTCAAAAGTTATACTACAGTATTACGTTACGTTATAGTCAACAAAGAAATGAATTCTACATCAGTACTTTGTTAATTAGTCTCCGCTCGATCAGATTTATTAAGCCGCACAAAAAAGGCACCCACAACTGGGTGCCTTTCTGAAAAATATATCTAGAAAGCATCATGCTCACGGCGGAGGCTCTCTGTCGTGAGGGAGTTATCTCCTCCGACAGTTTCCCCATCAGCCAAATCACGCATGTTCATTTCATGCTGAGTCTCTTCAGATCCCAATAGATTTCTGTCTTGATCCCGCTCCGTCTGAGCTTGAATGGTTCTCTTTGCATATGGCAATGCTTCCAGTCTTTCATATGGAATATCTTCTCCGGTGTCGATACACTTGCCATATGTTCCTTCTTCCATTCTGTCCAATGCCTCTTTGATTTCTCCAAGCACGTTTTCATCCACATTTTCCAACGTTTGCTGGCGCTCCCTGTCATACACTTCACTGCCTAAATCAGCAGGGTGATTATCAATTCCATTCGAAAGCTCTCCAACGGAGTCGCTCATGGAAGTATCGAATAAAGGATCTTTGGGTTTGTCCTCTATCTCTTTTTTCATTTCGAGCAATTGCTGCTTTAATCCTTGAGTTTGCTTATCGCTTAGTGCCATCGTTATCCTCTCCTTTATATGTAGTTATGCTATTCCCCGATAAGGGGCAGAACAAACTACAGGGAGAGCAGATGAGGCATGGCAAACTTCTCCAGGGAAATGCACAATTTAAACTTGAGTGAAATCTGACATGATAATTAGCTTCTTCAGCAGAGCAAGCTAAAAGGGTGAAAAAAATGAAGCGACATGTTACAGAGTGACAGATAGGTGTTTTCCTTTTTAATCAATGTACATTCTTTCCTGGCTATTTTTAGTGTCTTCCTGTTTTTTTCTTCTGAAAGTACATTTCAACTTAAAGCAGTCTAGGTGGCTGCTTTGAAAAGTCATTGGCTAGCAGATACATTACTGATAGGGCAATAACCAGCTTCTTCAGGCCTTCTGACAAGTTCTCCTGAACAATTAGGACAAACCTCTGACATTTCAATGGTGCAGTCCTCGCAAAAAGTACATTCATGAACACATATATAAGCCCTTCCCTTTAATTCACCTTCGCATTTCTCACATATTGTTTTCATTTCTAAACCCATATAGTAACCTCCAGCATTTGAATTACCTTCATTTTAGTTTAATAAAAACACTTAAGACATACTTTTCTTATGGAAGTTAGCTGTTATACTTAAAAAGATAAAGTATTTGTAGAAATTCAAATAAAAAAATAAAGGTGATATCTTATGGACCCAATTAACCGCCAAATTCTAAATATATTACAAGCAGATGGAAGAGTTTCAATGACAGAGCTGGGGAGAAATGTTTCTTTATCCGTTCCTGCAGTCACAGAAAGAGTCAGGAAGATGGAAGATCAAGGAATTATCAAGGGGTATAAAGCTGAAATTGACAATGTGAAAATTGATAAACCGGTTTCAGCATTCATTTTAATAAAAACACATCGGTGTAAAGCTTTTAGAGGATTCTGCAAGGAAAATCCTTTGGTTGTTGAATGCCATAGATTAACCGGAGAGTACAGCTATCTTGTTAAAATTGTTACAGAATCGTATAAGTTATTGGAAGAGTTCATTGATACCTCCATGGAGTACGGTGAACCCCTTACGATGATGAATCTTTCTTCTCCTGTTTCTAATAAAGCTATCTAAACGTTTGGGGCAGAAACAATAGCACCATTTGCATCATAATGTACCCTTTATTGAACTACCCGCCACTTAACTGGCTCTTACGAGCTGTTTGAAGTTGGGGATTCCTAAGAACACCAGCGTAACCGCTAGTTATGGATTAGGCTATCCCGTTGCACCGACGGTTAGAAGCCTTA
>NZ_WKKI01000091.1 GCF_009674805.1 Metabacillus lacus
AAGTCTTCAATAAAAACAAATTCCGCTTCATTTTGTGATTCTCTTTTTGGTTTAAACATCCCATTCACCATCCTAGAGTTATTACCTATATTATACCAAATTAACGCGGTGAATTGGGAAAGTAAAAGAAAAAAATAAAAGACTGTCGAGAGTTTCTCGACAGCCTGAGGTCCGTAACGGACCTTTTTCTTAGTGAACGAAAGCTGCTCCAACAATAATAAGAAGAATAAATAATACTACGATCAATACAAACGTACTTCCAACACCGTATCCGCCAACTCCGCAGCCGTAACCGCCGTAACCGCCATATCCGTACATAGAATTCCCTCCAATAAATGATTTAGTGTAGTTTAGTTTACATCCATAGGATATGTGGGCATATGCTTGTATGGTTTGTGCTTTTGCCCATTTATTTTTATATATAGAAAAAAATATAGGGTTGCAGCTTAGTGGTTTTTATTATAATCTGCGCAGCGCACGGTAATTTTCCTACAGTCATTCTGTCCCTGATTATAGCTGTGAGAGGAAATTTTTATTCTGGTCACACTTCACTTCATTTGAAATAAATTGTTTCTTAGCGGGATATATGGTATATTCCAAACGATAATGAGAATAAAGAGGTACAGAGATGACACTATTAAATGAAATCAATAAACGAAGAACTTTTGCAATAATTTCTCATCCGGATGCCGGAAAAACGACCCTTACTGAAAAATTGCTTCTATTTGGCCAGGTAATTCGGTCAGCAGGAACAGTTAAAGGGAAAAAGTCAGGCAAGTACGCTGCTTCGGACTGGATGGAGATCGAAAAAAAACGTGGAATTTCCGTTACTTCCAGCGTAATGAGTTTTCCATACAATGAGTTTCACATTAACATTTTAGATACACCGGGACATGAGGATTTCAGTGAAGATACTTACAGAACTCTGACTGCTGTGGACAGTGTTGTCATGATCATTGACTCTGTTAAAGGTGTAGAGCCGCAAACAATTAAACTTTTTAAGGTTTGCCGCATGAGAGGAATTCCTATCTTTACATTTATCAACAAACTCGATCGCGAAGGAAAGGAACCTCTTGCCCTTTTAGCTGAAATTGAAGAAGTACTCGGGATTGAATCGTATCCGATGAACTGGCCGGTAGGAATGGGGAAGAGATTTCTTGGCCTGCATGACCGATATACAAATACGTTTGTAAAATATAATGGTAATGAAGAAGAAGAAATTATCCCCTTGGATCAGCTGAACGGAACTGATATTTCTACCCATCAGACCTACCTTGATACCTTGAATGAAATCGAACTTCTAGAAGAAGCAGGAAATTCTTTTGATGTAAACAGGGTGCATAAGGGTGAGCTTACGCCAGTATTCTTCGGAAGTGCCCTTGCTAATTTTGGTGTCCAAACATTTTTTGACTCCTTTTTACAGTTTGCAGTGCAGCCTCAGCCGCGAAAAACAAATGAAGGTTTCGTACCTCCTGAAAACGAAGAATTTTCTGGTTACATTTTTAAGATTCAGGCCAATATGAATCCTGCCCATAGAGACAGAATTGCGTTTTTAAGAATTTGTTCTGGAACGTTCCAACGCGGTATGACCGTGAATGTCAGCAGAACAAACAAAAGCATTAAGCTGACTCAGTCTCAGTCGTTTATGGCCGGGGACCGTGAAACAGTGGACCAGGCTTATCCAGGCGATATTATAGGTATCTATGACCCCAACATTTATCAAATCGGGGATACATTGTTAGAAGGAAAAGATGCTTACTACTATAATGAGCTTCCTCAGTTTCCACCTGAATTGTTTAGAAAAGTACGGGTCAAAAACGTCATGAAATCTAAGCAATTTAAAAAAGGGATTGAACAGCTTGTTCAAGAGGGTGCAATCCAGTTATTCAGGCAGGACTCCACCAATGATATCATACTAGGAGCAGTAGGACAGCTGCAATTTGAAGTGCTGGAATACAGGCTCGGAGCCGAGTATAATGTGGAGATAGAATTTGTGTCTTTAGGAGACCGAATTCCCCGCTGGATCCAAAGTGAGAAGTTTGAAAAACGCGTTTTTGATTCGCGAAGCCTCCTTGTAAAGGATAGAAACGGGCAGTACGCTGTTCTGTTCGAAAATGACTTCACATACCGCTACTTTAGGGAAAATAATAAAGACATTGAACTTGTCGATCTCTTGGAAGCTAATAACTATCAGAGCTACCCTGCTGCAGACTAAAAGTATAATATCGAGATAACAATGTGATTTCCATTCATTTAGCAGACCATTTAGAAAACCGCACCTCAATTGTTGTACAGCTTAACAATTGAAATGCGGTTTTTTACTGAGAATTCATTCGAAGTCCATCTGTATCAGCTGCTGCCCGGTGGCAGCCCTTCAGTAGTATGAGGAAATTCCCTCTTTTAAACCAAACCTTTTCGGAAGACTTTTGGCATATTTACTTTGCCTGTATGCATAGTGATCCAGAAAATACTCTCCATTACCCTATTTTCTTTTCTCCAGTGAATCGGATTAATTTCTTGCCAAGCCTTCATGATCAGTAGCAAGTGGCGGCTGTTCCATCCATCCATTATCTATCAAAAGATTCATTCCATCCTCTGCTATTACTTCTATATCAGCAATCATGGTTGAATAGCTGACTCCTAAATCCCTGCGTTGGCTCAAAGCTAATGCTTCTCCATAATATCCAACGGCAGATGATAGGAGGGTTGCAACATGAAATAGCATAAGTTTATCTGAAAATGGAGAAAGTGTGGAATCAGTAACCTCTGTTTCAAATGTTCTTGGAATGTGCAAATTATCTTCATTCAACATCAATGAAAGAATTTCGAAATGTTTACGACAAAGCTGCCTGCCCCTCTCCATATACTTTTGTACTTTCTTTGATTGGGCAACCTGTCCGAATCCCAATTCCAATACAATTTTAACCATTGTTTTTTGTAAGTTAAGGAATGTCCCACTAACTTCCACTGCACTAATTGGCCTGCGTCTACCAAACCATCCTGTTAAAAAATTTTGTTTGGTTAAATACTCCACTTTTTGGTGATTGTTAAAAGTAGGTGGTTTGCTAATAATCCCTTTATCTAAAAGAACCGTAGTTGCTTTATCATAGAGTTCCATTGTCTCAATCAAAACGTGTCTAAAGTATTTCCTCTGTTCTTCATCTAGTATATTCCCCAATGCTCCTGCATATCGAGTCATACCGTGGACAGCCATAATCTGTACATAAACAATTATAAATGTATCTGTGAATAGCCGGGGAGCTTCTACTGTAACATCTTGATCAGTAAAACCCATTGGCTTTGGATAACCTTCTTTTGTAAGGAATTGCTCACACTTCACCAAGTGGCCTTCAGCTATTTCAAGGGCATATTGAACAACTTCCTGAACACTTTTATCCTCTATATGATAAAGAAAATGGCGAAAGACACATCGTGCCAGGCTATCATTCACATACTGCATCCAGAGGTTCGCAAGCTCCGATGAAGTTATTTTTGTATTAGTACTATGGTTCTCCAAATTTGTACCCCCTAGTATTTTATCTTGGTTAGTTTAACCAGCATCCTTTTTTATAAAACATTAACTTGATGTTATTCATGGGTTTGGTATTAGTACCATCCTAATCGATTCTGCAATACAAACAACAATCGAGTAGGAGGGGGTGACTAACCCCCGACCTCTCACACCACCGTACGTACCGTTCGGTATACGGCGGTTCAATT
>NZ_WKKI01000092.1 GCF_009674805.1 Metabacillus lacus
ATGAAGGACAAAACTGGGTGAAACAGCAGTCAAAATGTCCTTCATAGGGGTGATGAAGGACAAAACTGGGTGAAACAACAGTCGAAATGGTCCTTCATAAGGTTAATGAAGGACAAAAACGAGTGAAACAGCAGTCGAAATGTCCTTCATAAGAGCGATGAAGGACAAAAACGAGTGAAACAGCAGTCGAAATGTCCTTCATGAGGTTGATGAAGGACAAAACTGGGTGAAACAGCAGTCGAAATGTCCTTCATAAGGGCGATGAGGGACCATGTGTTGACAGTATTGCTTAGCCATAATGAAACAAATATAATACCCTTATATAGTTCAGAACATTAAGACTCTTCCTTTTGGAGACGTCCCACAATATCAAGTATTTGAAATTACTCATAATGAAGCTTCAATTTAAGAGAGGTGAGATAATGGAAGTCGTATACTTTGCAGGAGGGTGTCTTTGGGGTGTTCAGGCATTTATCAAAACTTTACCAGGTGTGTCGCTTACCGAGGCAGGAAGGGCAAATGGAGCCGGGAGTTCGCTCCAAGGTGAGTATGATGGCTATGCAGAATGTGTGAAAACAGTATTTGATCCAGAGATTGTCTCCATGGGGGAATTGATGACGTATTTTTTTGAGATCATCAATCCATATAGTATGAATCAACAAGGAGAAGATGTTGGCGAAAAATACAGAACTGGTGTTTACAGTGAAGAACGTAAGCATTTAGAAGAGGCAAGAGCATTTATAATTAAGAGAAATGATGCTGCCCGCATTGTGGTTGAAGTGCGGCCTCTTACTAATTATGTAAGAAGCGCAGAAGAACATCAGGATCGGTTAGATAAGTGTCCGGAAGATTATTGCCATCTTCCGAAAACGTTATTAAATAAATACAAGCATCAATAAGCTGTCACAGTCATTCCCAAGTTTTGTCGACGGATGAATGGTTGAAGACACATAGAGAAACATTCGGTATCCTAGAGATTGTATTGGGGGTGAAAACATGCAGGCTCTTATTCACGGAATCTTACTGGCGTTTGGTCTCATCTTACCTTTGGGTGTTCAAAATGTATTTATTTTCAACCAAGGGGCTGTACATAAGAGGTTTCTACATGCTTGTCCCGCTGTTATCACAGCAGGGGTTTGTGATACAGCTCTAATTCTTTTGGCTGTAACAGGAGTATCAATCGTTGTATTAAATGTTGAGTGGTTAACAATTCTGCTGTTTATATGTGGTTTTCTTTTTTTAACCTATATGGGTTTTGTGTTATGGAGGAGCAATCCGTCAGCCAGCAACCATATCGAAAATCAACAGCGCTTTTCCGCGAGGCGACAAATCACATTTGCTGCTTCCGTATCGTTACTTAATCCACATGCAATTCTTGATACGATTGGTGTAATTGGAACGAGTTCTCTTGCTTATACGGGTTATGACAAACTGATTTTTACCATCGCATGTATTGTAGTTTCATGGATCTGGTTTTTCTTTTTAGCTATATCAGGTCGGAAGGTTGGAAAACTTGGAAACAGCGGAATGTTATTAAGGAGAATGAATCAAATTTCTGCAATCATTATTTGGGGTATGGCATTATACTTAGGGTTTAATTTGTATACATATCTTTAAAAGTGAAAAACTGTTAAAAATCTTTGTTGAGCAAAAAAAGAGTGCATAAAACAACTAGTCTTATGCACTCATAGTAAGAAAGAAAGTTTTTTATCGAGAGTATTAAAAAACTACCTTCCCAATTTTTAATGGGCAATCATCTCATGAGCAATATCATGGCCATCCATGTCTGATGGATAGTAAGTAGGCCAGTGTGTAATTTCATCTAATAATGCTTCACGGTCGTCTCCCCAATACAGGTGATAGTGATCAGCTTTATTCGGAAAGATACCATGGTCACTGAATTGGATGTATGAAGGGGCTCCTTCAGATTCCTCAACTAGCTTAAAGATGAATCTTACTCCCCTGTTTCCTTTAGGATATGTTAAAATCTCATACCCATCATAGTTATATTCACCTGAAATCTCTTCTTCATTTTTGAAAAACGATACGGTATTCTCCTTAATGACGATACGGTTAACATCTGTGCGATACCCTACTTCATAATATTCCTTATATTCTTCCGCTGTCATGTCACCTTTTGTTTTTGCTTTATGAGCAAATACCTCGTCAAGTGTGCCATCTTGCAGGAATGGGTAAACAGATTGCCAGTCTCCTTGCCAATCTGAAAGTGGGCGATCCTTTACCTGACTGTCTTCGAAATAACCGCTGTAAATTTTTTCTGCTTCTTCATCGTGATCGTGATCATGATCATGATTGTGTTCACTTTCATCCGCATGATCTTCTGATTGCTGTTCTTTGTTTTCAGAAGAACTGTCAGTTTCTTCTTCAGCTGCGCTCTTTTCGGAAGATTGTTTAGGAGTAGCTGCTTCTTTTGTTGAATTTTGATCCTGACAAGCCATTAACAAGAAACAAATACTCAGCACACTTACTAGTTTTATAAATGTATTCATTCTTTTAACTCTCCTATTCTAAATCGTAATTAATACGTTTTGAATCGTATCATTCATTAAACCATGTTGTCAAGGAAAATTAAACCAGCTTTGGAAAATGAAAAAATAAAGATAGTACTTATAGGCAGGGTAAAAATACTTACGAATCGTTATCGGTAGTGGCAATGAACATTATTCACAGTAAAATTGAAATAGAAAGAAGTAGAAAAGCAAAAAAGGTATGTCAAAAGGGCTAAACCTGCACTTTGACATACCCTAATCTTACTTATTATTTCTCTAATCATTCTTTCTTGCTTGCTTCAAGCTTTCTTACTAACTTCTTTCATCTCAAGTCTTGCTGCCTTAAAAAACGAGACTGCCATTAAGATCATGACAATAGAAAACGGTAGTGCTGCAATGATTAACATATTCTGCAGTCCCTGTGTGCCTCCGAAGTAAACAATAACTGCTGCCATTGCTGACATGGCAAGACCCCAAGTAATCTTTACTGATTTGGAAGGGTTAATAGAGCCGTTTGTACTCAGCATTCCAAGGACAAATGTAGCTGAATCTGCAGATGTAATGAAAAAGATAGCTACTACGACAATAGTTAATATGGACATCAATTGACCTAAGGGATAATGCTGAAGGACACCAAACGTTGTTGTTTCCAGAGAGTATTCTGAAATGAGAGCCATTCCATTTTGCTCTAAATGTAAGGCAGAAACACCGAATACAGAAAAAAAGATAAAGCATACAAGTGCCGGGACAAAAAGTACACCAAGCATAAATTCTTTTATGGTACGTCCTTTAGATATCCTTGCAATGAAAATTCCTACAAACGGCGCCCAAGAAATCCACCATGCCCAGTAAAAGATTGTCCAATTGTCAATCCATGTTCGCCTTGTTTCATTTAATGGAGCTATTCTGAAGCTCATATCAAAAAAGTTAGCAATATAGCTTCCAAGCGTGGCTGTGAACATATTTAAAATAAGTAGTGTTGGTCCAACATTGAACTACCCGCCACTTAACTGCTCTTGCGAGCTGTTTGAAGTGGGGGATTCCTAAGAACACCAGCGTAACCGCTAGTTATGGATTAGGCTATCCCGTTGCACCGACGGTTAGAAGCCTTA
>NZ_WKKI01000093.1 GCF_009674805.1 Metabacillus lacus
TGTAAACACTCACTTTTTTCCCTCAAAAAAACGGGTGTTTTTTTCATATTTTTCCGGCAGACAAAATTTATCCTTCTGATATAATGTGGCTATTATTTTGCACATTTGGCCGGAGGGATTTTTTTATGTGTATTATCCATAATTTTAACGTTAGTATCAGCACCTATAAAGAAAGAGGAAAAGAGAACGACTTTCCGGTCATTCTTGAATGTCCAGACTGTGGATCAAAGGGGCTTCTACACCGACATGGATTCTTTGAAAGGAATGTCATCATTGCCGAAACTGGGGACGAATGGAGAATTGTGATATGCAGGCTTAAATGCAAGAGCTGTAAGAAGGCATTCTCTGTACTTCCTGATTTCATCATCCCGCATTACCAGAGTTCCCTCACCTCTGTACTTTTGATAGTAGAGGACAGGCTTCAGGACTCAAAGGGAAACAGGGAAATAAGCAGGCAGCTCGCTGACTTCCACTTCAAACGCTTCTTAAGGTCAATGAATTGGATTCATAGCTTCTTTGCGGACTTAGGACATCATTTAGGGGCGTTGGAGGATAAAAAAGAAAGAGCCACAAAATATTTGAAAATGATCCGAGATTTTGGCGAATCCACCTTCTTACGAAGGTCAAAGGGTCATTTATCAACGTATTTCATGGCAAAGTAATTCTATCATATTTCGTTACAGAAAAAAATATCGGCCGTCCCACAAAACAATTGCATCGCCAAATAAATGCCTGGAAAGTAGAATAACTATTGGGATGGCCGGCCGTCCTTCTGAATTGAGAAGGAGGAACATTCCAGTGAATGAAAGAGAAAGAGAACAAGTGGCGTTATTCCGGTACGGGCTGATCGCTCCAATCCTGAATGGCCAAGTGGATATAAAGGAATATCTGAAGGAAGTGGAAGGCAAATTCCACTCTGTCCCTTATTATGGGGAAAGGAAGGTTGCCGGAAAGACAGTACAGGAGTGGTTCCTGCATTACAGGAGGCATGGGTTTGAAGGGCTGCTCCCGAAAAAGCGAGCGGACAAGGGGAATTCCCGTAGATTATCCCCTGATGACCAGGACCAAATCCTTGAGATACGAAAAAAATCTCCCCATATGCCAGTCAGCGTCTTTTACGAACAACTGATTGCCAATGGAGAGATAAACAAAAGTCAAATATCGTATTCTACTATAAATCGTTTATTGAAAAAACACAACCTTACAGGAAAAGGTCCGGAAGCCATGCCTGAAAGGAAGCGGTTCGCCCATGACAAGGTAAATACCTTATGGCAGGCGGATCTGTCGCATGGCCCTTACGTGCCAGTGGATGGAAAAAGGAAAAAAACCTTCTTGATTGCCTATATCGATGATTGTTCCAGGCTCATCCCTTACGCCCAATTCTTCTCGTCAGAGAAGTTTGATGGACTGAGGGTTGTGACAAAGGAAGCTCTAATTAGAAGAGGCAAGCCCACTATCATATATGGCGACAACGGAAAAATTTACAGGTCTGAAACATTGCAGTTTGCCTGTGCCCAGCTTGGAATCACGCTTGCCCACACGCGTCCGTACGATCCCAGGAGCAAAGGCAAAATTGAACGCTTCTTCAAGACGGTCCAAACACGATTTTATCCTTTATTGCAGGCAGAACCGGCATCGTCGCTGGATGAGCTAAATGATAGGTTCTGGCGCTGGCTTGAGGAAGATTACCATCGCCGTGTCCATGCATCCCTTGACGGATTAACACCCCATCAAGTCTTCCAGTCTCAGTTGGACACCATAACCTATTTGGAGGATCCCTCCATTCTTGATTCCATCTTTCTTAAACGCGAACAGAGAAAAGTGAAAGCGGATGGAACCATTACATTGAACAAGCAATTGTATGAGGTCCCGGCCCGGTTTATCGGACTGAATATCGATGTACGTCTAGATGAAGAGGGCGTTTATATCTTTGAAGATGGAAAGAAAGTGGCGGAAGCCAACCTAGTTTCCATGAAGGACAACGCTCATGCCAAACGGACGCCATCCCCTTTCACCCTGGCCGCAGAGAATGAGGAACAGGGAGGAAAAGAGCATGTATAAATCATTTTACTCACTGGCAAAGGCCCCATTTTCCAAAGACATCAATCCGAAGGATGCCTACGGCTCAAAAGACTATCAAGGAGCACTGGGGGCGCTGCAATACCTTCAGAAATCCAAGGGAATGGGCCTTCTGATTGGAGACCCGGGAGTTGGGAAGACTTTCACCTTGCGGTCTTTCAGGGAGTCATTGAATCCGGCATTGTACCATGTCGTCTATTTTCCCCTTTCAACTGGCGGGGTGATGGATTTTTACCGTGGTCTGGCTTATGGTCTTGGAGAGGAACCGAAGTTCCGCAAAGTAGACCTCTTCAGGCAAATACAACAGGGAATCGAACGAATGGCAGTAGACCGGAAAATCACCCCGGTTTTCATATTGGATGAGATGCACATGGCAAAGGATGCGTTCCTGCAGGATTTAGCTATTCTTTTCAATTTCCAGATGGATTCCTCGAATCCCTTCATCCTGGTGATGGCAGGATTGCCACATTTGAAGTCTAGGCTAGCGTTGAATCATCATCGGCCCCTTTCCCAAAGGGTCATCATGAAATATGAAATTCAGCCTTTATCCAGGGAAGAGGTTACATTTTATTTAGAACACCATATGAAACTAGCTGGATCGAAGATGCCGATCTTCACAGAACCGGCAATCGAAACAATCGCTACACGATCT
The DNA here is from genome assembly GCF_009674805.1 of Metabacillus lacus. Classification (GTDB taxonomy): domain Bacteria; phylum Bacillota; class Bacilli; order Bacillales; family Bacillaceae; genus Metabacillus_C; species Metabacillus_C lacus. Next base: position 2,732 of record NZ_WKKI01000093.1, read on the forward strand.
CAAGGATGGCCAAGAGTCATCAATACCCTCACAGTCAACAGCCTGTTGTTCGGATTCCAGATGAAGAAAGAACAGATTGATGAGGAAGTCGTAAGAATGGCAATAGAGGATATGGGGTTATGAAGGCGCGGGGAATTATGGTTTTTGATCGTGGTGAAGAAGATTGGAAAGTGTGGATTGGGCAGCAGCCCTACTGGATTGAACAAGGTTATGCATTTGAACTGAGAATTGGAAATCAGTACATTCCTGCTTTAATCGGGAAGAATCATGCTTGGTTTGTACGCCTTGGTAATGAATCATATTTCATCCTAGACGAGGATGAGATTTACAAGGTAAGGATAAGAAAAGAGGATTACATCAAAGCAGTAGCCCCTTATTAGGGGTTTTCCTTTTGTCTTTAAATCTGAAAAAATTTGAACAGGTTTTGCCAAATTCCGAAATAATGTGCAAAAATGAGCACAGTGTTCCAGATATTCTGCCGGATTAATATGAATAATCCAATCTGAAATAATGTGCTCGTTTACA
>NZ_WKKI01000094.1 GCF_009674805.1 Metabacillus lacus
GTTTATGCCTATATCATATATAGGTTAAGTCCTCGATCGATTAGTATTCGTCAGCTCCACATGTCACCACGCTTCCACCTCGAACCTATCAACCTGATCATCTTTCAGGGATCTTACTCACATAAAGTGATGGGAAATCTCATCTTGAGGGGGGCTTCATGCTTAGATGCTTTCAGCACTTATCCCTTCCGCACATAGCTACCCAGCGATGCTCTTGGCAGAACAACTGGTACACCAGCGGTGCGTCCATCCCGGTCCTCTCGTACTAAGGACAGCTCCTCTCAAATTTCCTGCGCCCACGACGGATAGGGACCGAACTGTCTCACGACGTTCTGAACCCAGCTCGCGTACCGCTTTAATGGGCGAACAGCCCAACCCTTGGGACCGACTACAGCCCCAGGATGCGATGAGCCGACATCGAGGTGCCAAACCTCCCCGTCGATGTGGACTCTTGGGGGAGATAAGCCTGTTATCCCCGGGGTAGCTTTTATCCGTTGAGCGATGGCCCTTCCATGCGGAACCACCGGATCACTAAGCCCGACTTTCGTCCCTGCTCGACTTGTAGGTCTCGCAGTCAAGCTCCCTTGTGCCTTTACACTCTGCGAATGATTTCCAACCATTCTGAGGGAACCTTTGGGCGCCTCCGTTACATTTTAGGAGGCGACCGCCCCAGTCAAACTGCCCACCTGACACTGTCTCCCAGCCCGATAAGGGCTGCGGGTTAGAATTTCAATACAGCCAGGGTAGTATCCCACCAATGCCTCCACCGAAGCTGGCGCTCCGGCTTCCAAGGCTCCTACCTATCCTGTACAAGCTGTACCAAAATTCAATATCAGGCTACAGTAAAGCTCCACGGGGTCTTTCCGTCCTGTCGCGGGTAACCTGCATCTTCACAGGTACTATAATTTCACCGAGTCTCTCGTTGAGACAGTGCCCAGATCGTTACGCCTTTCGTGCGGGTCGGAACTTACCCGACAAGGAATTTCGCTACCTTAGGACCGTTATAGTTACGGCCGCCGTTTACTGGGGCTTCAGTTCAAAGCTTCGCTTGCGCTAACCTCTCCCCTTAACCTTCCAGCACCGGGCAGGCGTCAGCCCCTATACTTCGCCTTGCGGCTTCGCAGAGACCTGTGTTTTTGCTAAACAGTCGCCTGGGCCTATTCACTGCGGCTTTTCCGGGCTATTAACCCTAAAAAGCACCCCTTCTCCCGAAGTTACGGGGTCATTTTGCCGAGTTCCTTAACGAGAGTTCGCTCGCTCACCTTAGGATTCTCTCCTCGTCTACCTGTGTCGGTTTGCGGTACGGGCACCTCTTACCTCGCTAGAGGCTTTTCTTGGCAGTGTGGAATCAGGAACTTCGGTACTATATTTCCCTCGCCATCACAGCTCAGCCTTATGACAAGCGGATTTGCCTGCTTGTCAGCCTAACTGCTTGGACGCGCATATCCAGCAGCGCGCTTGCCCTATCCTCCTGCGTCCCCCCATTGCTCAAATGGTAAGGAGGTGGTACAGGAATATCAACCTGTTATCCATCGCCTACGCCTTTCGGCCTCGGCTTAGGTCCCGACTAACCCTGAGCGGACGAGCCTACCTCAGGAAACCTTAGACATTCGGTGGAGGGGATTCTCACCCCTCTTTCGCTACTCATACCGGCATTCTCACTTCTAAGCGCTCCACCAGTCCTTACGGTCTGGCTTCTCAGCCCTTAGAACGCTCTCCTACCAATGTTCGTAAGAACATTCCACAGCTTCGGTGATACGTTTAGCCCCGGTACATTTTCGGCGCAGAGTCACTCGACCAGTGAGCTATTACGCACTCTTTAAATGGTGGCTGCTTCTAAGCCAACATCCTGGTTGTCTAAGCAACTCCACATCCTTTTCCACTTAACGTATACTTTGGGACCTTAGCTGGTGGTCTGGGCTGTTTCCCTCTTGACTACGGATCTTATCACTCGCAGTCTGACTCCCATGGATAAGTCTTTGGCATTCGGAGTTTGACTGAATTCGGTAACCCGATGGGGGCCCCTAGTCCAATCAGTGCTCTACCTCCAAGACTCTTACGCATGAGGCTAGCCCTAAAGCTATTTCGGAGAGAACCAGCTATCTCCAGGTTCGATTGGAATTTCTCCGCTACCCACACCTCATCCCCGCACTTTTCAACGTGCGTGGGTTCGGGCCTCCATTCAGTGTTACCTGAACTTCACCCTGGACATGGGTAGATCACCTGGTTTCGGGTCTACGACCACGTACTTATTCGCCCTATTCAGACTCGCTTTCGCTGCGGCTCCGTCTCATCGACTTAACCTTGCACGGGATCGTAACTCGCCGGTTCATTCTACAAAAGGCACGCCATCACCCATTAACGGGCTCTGACTACTTGTAGGCACACGGTTTCAGGATCTCTTTCACTCCCCTTCCGGGGTGCTTTTCACCTTTCCCTCACGGTACTGGTTCACTATCGGTCACTAGGGAGTATTTAGCCTTGGGAGATGGTCCTCCCTGCTTCCGACGGAATTTCACGTGTTCCGCCGTACTCAGGATCCACTCTGGAGGGAACGAAGTTTCAACTACAGGGTTGTTACCTTCTTTGACGGGCCTTTCCAGACCTCTTCATTTACTCCGTTCCTTTGTAACTCCGTATAGAGTGTCCTACAACCCCAGGAGGCAAGCCTCCTGGTTTGGGCTGTTCCCGTTTCGCTCGCCGCTACTCAGGGAATCGCGTTTGCTTTCTCTTCCTCCGGGTACTTAGATGTTTCAGTTCCCCGGGTCTGCCTTTCATACTCTATGAATTCAAGTATGAATACTGTCCCATTACAAACAGTGGGTTTCCCCATTCGGAAATCTCCGGATCAAAGCTTACTTACAGCTCCCCGAAGCATATCGGTGTTAGTACCGTCCTTCATCGGCTCCTAGTGCCAAGGCATCCACCGTGCGCCCTTTCTAACTTAACCATTTGGAAAATTCCGCTTTGGATTTCTCCAAGCTTCTTTTCCTCTTAAAAATTAAAAAGAGAATCACATAAACTAAGCGTTAAAACTCAGTGAATATCTTGCTT
>NZ_WKKI01000095.1 GCF_009674805.1 Metabacillus lacus
AAGCATGTCTAGCTTCCTCCATTACATTACAATGGGCGCAGATGACATGGTGGTTGGAACTGTAAATCCTAAAGAGCTTTACTCAGCGGAGCATTTGCTGGATAGTTTCGGTGTATTTACATTTTTAGCTGGTGGAGCCTTGGCAGGAACTGCAGCCCGCATGCCGATGGGGCAGGTGAAAAAGGGGCTTAAAGTTGAGTCTGGCGGGCAAGGGTCAGTGGAGAGGAATGTAAGTGTAAAACCGGTTAGTGAGCAAAAGTTTGATGTGGATGAGGGGGATAAGAGTACTAAGGGTATAGATAATCCCAAAACAAGGTTACCAAGAACAAATGGTAAATGGGAAGGAGAACCTGGTAATGGGAAATGGTATTCTGATAAACCTGAAGTTAAAAAAATAACGAATGGTGAGGGTGTAGAATTTATTAATGGTAGACCTAACTTTTCACCTTGGTCAGAGGGTGATATAGTATTTAAGAAAGGAAAATTAACAGGTACACCAGATGACTTTTCATTAGTGTATGAACAAATACAGCACCAATATAATTTGCCATCAAAAAATGCTGCAAAGAAATTATTAAAACAAGCGGGTGTTACACCACACCATAAGTCAAGTACAGTAATAGAATTAATACCAACTGATTTGCATGGAAATATTCCGAATATTGGTTCGGCATCAGATTTACGAGGAGGGTATTAAAAAGTGGAACAATTTTAAAAAAAGTTAGAAACAATAATTGATTTCGATGTAAAAGAGATTAATAATAGTTGGAATGAAGACCATATAAAAAATCTAGAAAGAAAATATAATATAAAATTTCCTCAAGATTATTCATTTTATCTGCAACATTATGGTAATGATTATATCAAGGAAGATTATCACTTTATTCCTCCAGAAGGTTTATCAAATAAAATTAAGCTAACCCAATTTGAAATAGACTCATTTTATGGATTATATAACGATGAAAATAATATTGAGGACAAGATAAACTTTTATAAAGATTTATTACCAGCTGATTTAATTCCTATTGCAGATTTACCAGGAGGAGATTTAGTTTGCATTGGAATAAAAGATGACACACAAAATAAAATTTATATTTGGTTTCACGATATGAATGGAGAAAATATATTTTTAGTATCTGACTCTTTTAAAAGTTTTATAATGAACTTTAAAAGAATAAATGTCGAAGGAAATAATTTAGAAAATGTTACTTTAAATATGAGTGATAAGTTAAATGCATTTCTAACTAATGCATCTAAAAAAATGAAATGATGATAAGTTGCTTAAGTATTATATCCAGAAACCTTGATTTGGTTTATGCCTCTCAAGGTTTCTTTTTGGTGGGGCTACCTAGTGCCGAATAAACCGCATTTTACCTACAAGAAAGAGATAACCCATATAAGCCCTCTATGATGTATTTACAAATTTTTAGTACGTACAACACCTTAAAAATGTATGCCCTATTTCATGAATTTCACTTCGTGTAAATAACCTAAAAATCATCAGATACTACCATTCGCATCCCCAAATACTTTACCTTCGCTTTCTCCTTGCCTGATAAATTTTTTCGCAACTTTGACGTACATAGAACGATTACTAGTACAAGAGGACTACTCCACCTCGATTAACTCCTGAATGTCGATGTCTAACACTTTGCATACTGTTTCTAATGTTGATAGATATACCCTATCTACGTTGTCTGAACAAAGATGGTTTATTGTATTAGGGCGAAGCCCTGTCATTCGTGCCAATTCACGTTGTGAAAGGTCACGTTCTTTAAGGATTTCCTTTAGCTTGATAGTAATAGGCATGGTACTTCCCTTCCTCTTATTCATGTTACCTTTTACAATACATCATAAACTTGTATCGGTAAAGGGGTTGATTGTATCGTTAAAGCCGCATACAATGAATTTATATCAAATATAGCGTCTAAGCGTTACGTTAATCTCGATTAGCGTAACTGAGGGGGAAAATACCATGAAAGTTATCGGGTATATTCGAGTATCGACACAAGGACAAGCAAGAGATGGATACAGTCTTGCTTATCAAGAAGATGAAATCAGGACTTACTGTTAGACTCATGGATACACGCTTTTACGCTTGTTTAAGGACAAAGGTATCAGTGGGGCTAAGGTGGATGAAGAAGCGTTAGAAGTGGACAGATTAGGCTTTCAGGATATATTGGAGTATCTCGCCCACCATGAGGTGGATTATGTTGTTACATTAAACACAAGCCGATTATGGCGGTCAGACTGTAAACACTCACTTTTTTCCCTCAAAAAAACGGGTGTTTTTTTCATATTTTTCCGGCAGACAAAATTTATCCTTCT
>NZ_WKKI01000096.1 GCF_009674805.1 Metabacillus lacus
ACTATCATACGCCAAATGAATTTGAACAAATGAACGGCAATCCTGGGGCCTAATTTTACCATGATAAGAAGTTTAAACCGCTCTGAATTTAAATTTTTTTTATGAAGGCCACCAAGCAAAAGCACGGTAGAAAAATCTGTGTCTATATTCTTGACGTAGTATCAAGGCATCTGCCTTCTTCTTCTCACTTTCCACACCTTCAATAAAATCAACTACACTATTTTCAGTTACTTCCATCTTCTGTTCGTCCTTTCCTATTTTCTGAGGAAGCTTGGGGACGTTTCTAGTGCTTCCCTCGAAGCATTAGACCCATTATCAAACCCTGTATTTATTTAATAACGCCTTTGGAATATGGCAATAATCATCCGGACACTTATCTAACCGGTCCTGATGCTCTTCTGCGCTTCGTACATAATTCGTAAGAGGCCGCACTTCAACCACGATGCGTGCAGCATCCTTTCTCTCATTAATAAACGCCCTCGCCTCTTTTAAATGCTTATGTTCTTCACTATACACACCCGTTCTGTACTTCTCGCCAACATCATCTCCTTGCCGGTTCACACTATACGGGTCAATGATTTCAAAGAAATACTTCATTAAATCGTCCATTGAGACAATCTCTGGGTCAAATACTGTTTTAACACATTCGGCATAGCCATCATACTCACCTTCAAGCGAACTGCTTGTACCATTCGCTCTTCCAGCTTCCGTAAATGTCACACCAGACAACGTTTTGATAAAAGCCTGAACGCCCCACAGGCATCCTCCTGCAAAATATACGGTTTCCATTGATTCACCTCTTTTTGTGTAAAAGGCATTGCAAGTATCTAATTTACTTATGTTACAGTCCCTGTAACGTTCGATAGGATAAACAAATAAGGAAAGGCAATTCCCTCCAGAAGGTTCTAGTTCCTTTATAAACAAGGTGCCTTCACTTCTTCTATTCTAACAAAAGCAAACCAAAACTTGGGAGTGACAGGCACTGTATATTAACTTTCTCCAGTTGTTTGAAGCTATATACTCTTTGGGTAACTAGTAAGAAATGACTACGAAAAGGAGAAATAACATGGAGGCAACAAAAAAAGCACTATTAACTAAAGATGATATGACCAATCCAGAAATTGTTCCTGAATGGGTCATACGCGAGTATAACACCTTTCGTCAAATCGTAACGGATAAAACATTTCCCTGTTATTTTGGGATGAAAGCGGAGATGAAGGGTGAACTGCGCTACGCATATATCACGCAGGATGATTATTCTAACCTGCCTAAAGCTGTTGAGGAATTTTTAACTCTTTTCAAAAAGCCTCCATATGTTCGGCATGGCCTTTTTGTCTTTGTAGAACCTGAAGAAGAAAAGGATGACCTGGAACATTACCGCAAAAGATTTTGGGGTATTTTACAAAACTTGCATGAAAACGATAAACAAAAATGGCCAGACGACAAACCTAAAGATCCTGATCACTACTTATGGGACTTTCATTTTGGCGGAGAACCCATCTTTGTATTTGGGAATGCCCCTGCGTACAAACAGCGAAAAACACGTGATTTAGGAAACAGCCTGATCCTTGGTTTTCAACCTAGGAAAATCTTTGAAGGACTTGAAGGAACAGAAAAGGGCGGAATCATGTCCCGTGAAAAAGTAAGGGAACGAGTAGAAAAATGGGACAACCTGCCTACCCACCCCGACATCTCCCACTATGGAGATCCTACTCACAATGAATGGAAGCAATTTTTCATTGGAGATGATGCGGAACCAATACAGGGCAAGTGTCCGTTTCATCATAAAGCTCAATAAAAATATGCCTGTCACTCCTCGCTTAGCCGACAAGGTGGGACGCAGGGACGGGGGACGCAGGGACGGGTCCCTTGTCCCACCGGGTGTTCACCAATTCTCCCATCATCCATAGACCCACTTTCATAGAAACAACTTGACAACAAGCTGGATCTATTACAAACAACCGAATAATCTTCACTACATCCTTTAAGTTTCAGAGTTTATTCCTGATAGTGCACAGCTAGAAAACTCCCTTCACTCCCCCTTCAAACACAAAAAAGCCTCTCATAAACGCTGAGCGTTTATGAGAGGCTTTTTTCGTTCTAGTAATTCCAGGAGCGGGACGAGGTACCCGTCCGAGACCACTGAAAAAGTAACCTTATTTATCACCTGTTAAGCATAATTTTTGTGGATTTAACAAAAAAGTACAAGAAA
>NZ_WKKI01000097.1 GCF_009674805.1 Metabacillus lacus
TATGTGCGCCCGGCATGGGTGCAGTCTATAGGGTGCAAGTCCCGAGCCATGAAGGCGGTAGTAGTGGTTAGCTTAACGCAAGGGTGTCCGTGGTGACGCGGAATCTGAAGGAAGCGAGCGGCAAACCTCCGGTCTGAGGAACACGAACTCCATATAAGGCTAGGTACCATTGGATGAGTTTGCATAACAAAACAAAGTCCTTACTGCCGAAGGTGGTACACAGTAAATGGAGCAGATAGATGGAGGGAAAGACTGTACTCTTACCCGGGGAGGTCTGGTTGGAACGCCAAGTACACTTGGTAACCTCTCTAGAAATAGATAGCTGAACAACCAGAAGTCAGCAGAGGTCATAGTACCTTACCCACTCGAGACGGTAAGGGAAGGACTGAACAATTAGGAAGAACGAGAACTAGGCATACAATTCCTGTGTAGAAGCAGACAATCCGAAAGGACTTTCTTGAAGGAGGAAGTGGTGAATCTACTGGGGACTTCAAGAGGGTGGAGCAGGAATAACATAATTAGATTTCTACGTTCACGTCGAAAGGAAATATCACAATGTTAATGGATCTGATTCTGTCACGAGAAAACTTAATAGAAGCACTTAAACGTGTAGAGAGGAACAAAGGGAGTCACGGCATAGATGGAATGTCCGTAAAATCCCTACGAAGACATCTCTATGAGAACTGGGGCACTCTTTGTGACTCTTTAAGGGAAGGTACCTATCAACCTAACCCAGTCCGTCGAGTCGAAATCCCGAAACCTAACGGTGGCGTAAGGTTACTAGGAATACCAACCGTGACAGACCGGTTCATCCAACAAGCTGTCGCCCAAGTTCTAACCCCGCTTTTTGACCCAACCTTCTCAGAACATAGTTACGGGTTTCGACCAAATCGAAGAGGCCATGACGCTGTTCGTAAAGCAAGGGGATATATAAGTGATGGATATAGATGGGTGATTGACATGGACTTGGAGAAATTCTTTGACAAAGTGAATCATGATAAGTTGATGGGGATATTGGCAAACAGAATCCAAGACCGATTGGTCTTGAAGCTAATACGGAAATACCTCCAAGCAGGAATCATGATAAATGGTGTAGTCTACGATGCAGAAGAAGGAACACCACAAGGAGGTCCCCTGAGTCCTCTTCTTTCGAATATCCTTTTGGATAAACTTGATAAAGAGTTAGAAAGGAGAGGTCACAAGTTTGTCCGATATGCCGATGATTGTAATATTTACATGAAATCGAAGAAAGCCGGAGAACGTGTAATGGACTCGATTACTCGTTTCATAGAGCAGAAATTAAAGCTCAAAGTAAATCGAGGAAAATCAGCAGTAGATCGTCCTTGGAAACGAAAGTTCCTTGGCTTTAGCTTTACATTCAATAAGAAACCGAAGGTTCGAATAGCAAATGAAAGTATTAAAAGGCTCAAAGCTAAAATACGGGAACTAACCTCCCGTTCCAAACCAATCCCTATGGAAGTTAGAATTGAGAAACTGAATCAATATATAACGGGTTGGTGTGGATATTTTGCATTAGCTGACACACCAAGTAAGTTCAAAGAATTTGATGAGTGGATTAGAAGAAGACTCCGTATGATTGAATGGAAACAATGGAAGAACCCGAAGACAAGAGTAAGAAAACTCAAAAGCCTAGGCGTTCCAGACCATAAAGCATATGAATGGGGAAACTCCAGAAAGAAATTTTGGAGAATAGCCTCAAGTCCAATCCTACACAAAACCCTCGATAACTCTTACTGGAGTAATCGAGGGCTCAAAAGTCTTTATCAAAGATATGAATTTCTGCGTCACACCTAATTGAACCGCCGTATACCGAACGGTACGTACGGTGGTGTGAGAGGTCGGGGGTTAGTCACCCCCTCCTACTCGATT
>NZ_WKKI01000098.1 GCF_009674805.1 Metabacillus lacus
TAGGGACGGAGGGACAGGTACATTGTCCCAAAAACTTCTCGCAGATATAAATTCAATTTCATAGAAAATAAGCAGTTGTTGACTTACTAGTAAATCATGCAGCTGTTTTTTTTGGCTCTTTCCTTAAGGAATGTCGCTTATATGATATCGGCGCATTCCGGGTAAGGTATTTTTGGAATTTTGAAAAAAGTATCCTCTTGGTATAATACGGGGTGTCAATTCGTGCATCGAATTGACATCTAACCTAGTTAACTAAGGGAAGACTCCAACATGGGGTTTAAATGCAATTAGAAAATGAATCAAGTCACCGAAAGTATTTTAGTCGGAATTGATATTGTATAGATCAACATTTCGCATGCTTTGTCAATGATCGTGGACGTGTGCTCTGAAAGTCCTGTTTCACATAAAAGAAATGCGGCAGAATTAAATAGGAGAATAAATCATGAATAAAAAAGAGGCTATAAGAATTATAAATGTGGAGAAATTACAAGATTATAATATGATTGAAGTAAGGGATAATAGAGAAAATGAAGTTGTGTTGAGGCATGAGAATAATAAATGGATTGTTTATGTAACAGATGAAAGGGCTATCAAGATTACAAATTCACAAGGATACCTATGCTGACGAGTAAGAAGCATTACATGATTTTATTGATAGATTAAGAGCTGATAAATGCTTGCGTGATTGAACCTGGGGGATTCACTAAACTGGTCCCATAAAGTTCAGTCGTAATAAGAATATGTTTCTTCAGTTTAACTTTACTTGAATTCTCTACTTTTTCTGATCCACCTAAACCTATTAGCGGTGTATATCCGAAGCACTCGTCCAAATTAAAATTTTGGAGACAAAAGTTACCGGCATCATACTTGATTTTCATTAGAAATAATAATGCAGCAGAGGTAGAAGATGCTATCAGATTACTCACCCTCGGTTTTGCATTATCGGGAAAGAACCCAAATTTGACTGTAACTAGAAGAGAAGAGTGAATTACCAGTTAGTGAGTGAAATTCTAAATTAGACGAGGGGAAAAAGAGTACTCAGGGCACATCATTTACTGAATTACAATGGATTCCATTATGTAGGAGGAGCAAATCAAGGGTGAATAATAAACAGAACAAAAATAATCGAACAGCAGAAAAACAGCATAATAAAGTGATTAGTTTAATAGAAGATGTTCTTGAGGACTTATCTCTAGAAATTGAAGCTAGAAAAAAAGGTTTGCCAGGTATGAATGAGGTACCATCTGTATTGCAACTAGAGTCTATTAGTCATGAATTAATTATAATGAACAGAGTATTATCTCCAATAAAGTTTTACCCGACTTTTGCTAGACAAATAGTGGATTCCTGGGATATACATTCAGAAATTGCTGATAAATTACTAGCTGTGGTACAAGAGTATAAAAAATTGTAGTAATTGAAATGTAGGGCTTATATGCCATTCAAGGTTCTTTCCTGGGTGTAGGCTTCCAAGTTTGAAATTGATACAACTATTTAGGTATATGGTTATGAAATGATTGAAGAATTTATAGTTGTAGTGGGGGCATGCGGATGCCTAATTAAATGCCACTAAAGGATCAGCGGGAGGAGGACAAGTGAGAGATGTAATTTATGATGTTTTAAGTTTTCCAAGGAAGTGCCACTAGCGGGGTTTTTTTCAAAAGGAGTATGAAAAATGGACTTAAACGATATACATAACCTAATTAAATCCGAATTCAAAGTGATGAAGAGGGAAAAAGGTAGGATTAGTGTTGCACCAGCAGGGGAAGAAAACTATCCTGAAACTACTGTTCAACTGATTTTTGAAAATCATCATTATGATCTTTATGAAGTTGATAGAGGAATAGAATATAAAGTAGAATCATTTTCAGATGAATATCAATCAAC
>NZ_WKKI01000099.1 GCF_009674805.1 Metabacillus lacus
GAGACCACTGAAATACATCTCCTAAAAATTGTAAAAGTTAAAAAATAAAAGAAAACCCTCCTTGATTTGGTATAATTGTAATCGACCAAGACAACAAATTAACCAAAAAGGAAGGTTTTCTTTTATGCTTAAAGACCAAGATATGCAGTTAAGCCTCTTCTCCGTATTATACAATAAAATCCCCGATAACCATACACTTAAAGTACTCAGGGATGAAGTAGACTTCAGTTTCATCAATGCAGCACTTGAACAAACCTACTGCAAGTACTATGGGAGACCTGCCAAAGAGCCAGAGCTTATGGTGAAACTGTTAGTACTCCAACACCTTTATAATCTTTCAGATGTACAAGTAATTTTAGATTCTTCCTTAAATCTTGCATATATGTATTTTCTAGGAGTTAACCCAGAAGATGATCTTCCTCACCCAAGCCTTTTAGCGAAATTCCGAAAAAATAAATTAGAAGACAACCTGACGGTTGATGAAGTTATTATAGAAGTGATTAGACAATGTGTTGAAAAAGGAATTCTTGAAGGTTCTGGTTTAAGTATTGATACGACTCATACACAAGCTAATACCTTTAAGTGTACAGCTGAAAGAGTCATGAAGCGACTGGCTAAAAAGATATTAAAAACCCTGGAAAATGAATGCGAGGAAGTTCCGGAGGAAATAAATCAAGAGATTCCTAATTACAGAGAGATAGAGGATCATAAAATAGCGAAAGTAGTCATGAAATCCTATCTTGAAGAAACCATTCAAAAAGTTGAAGAAACAATTTCATTAGAAAGTACTCCAAAAGTAGAAAAACTATTAAAGAATGTGAAAACTATCCTTTCAGATCCTAAATTCATGGAACAAAAAGGTGTGCGTTCCATTGTTGATCAAGATGCAAGAGTTGGACATAAAAGTAAGACTGCTCATTTCTTCGGGTATAAAACAGAATTTATAATGACAACGGAAGATCGAATTATCACTGCAGTTCATGTAGATAATGGAGCTTATGTGGATGGCAGCAAGTTTGATGAATTATTGGAGTTAACAAAGAAAAGTGGCGTAAGGATAGAGAAAGTATTTGGAGATAAAGCATATTTTAGAAAGCCGATACTCGACAAGATTAAAGAATCTGAAGCCAAGGCCTACATACCTGTAAGTGAGATGGCTTACAAGATTGATGAGGAAATATTCAGTTACAATAAAGATTCGGATGAATGGTTCTGTGTTCAGGGAAATAATACAGTAAGAAAATATCATAAGAAAGGTAAAAACAAAGAATCTTACCGCTATTACTTTGAAAAAGAACAATGCCGAAACTGTCCCATACGGGACATATGTATTTCAGGAAAAACTGTGGGTAAAGTGATGGAGGTTGGCATCAACACCCCAGAATTTTATGGATACAGCCAAGAACAAAAAAAGGATGAATTTAAAGAAGAATATCGGAAAAGAGCTTGCCAGGAATGGAAAAATGGCGAGATGAAGAATTTCCACGGGTTAGGTCGTGCCAGAGGGTACGGTCTAAAAAGCATGACCTTACAAGCCAAGTTAACTGCATTAGCGGTAAATTTAAAGAGGATAGCAGCAATTCTATCCTCTAGCAAAGGTGTTTCTTTAACTCTTTTTCCATTTTCTTGTACTTTTTTGTTAAATCCACAAAAATTATGCTTAACAGGTGATAAATAAGGTTACTTTTTCAGTGGTCTC
>NZ_WKKI01000100.1 GCF_009674805.1 Metabacillus lacus
AAGCATGTCTAGCTTCCTCCATTACATTACAATGGGCGCAGATGACATGGTGGTTGGAACTGTAAATCCTAAAGAGCCATACTCAGCGGAGCATTTGCTGGATAGTTTCGGTGTATTTACATTTTTAGCTGGTGGAGCCTTGGCGGGAACTGCAGCCCGCATGCCGATGGGGCAGGTGAAAAAGGGACTGAAAGTTGATTCCGGCGGGCAAGGGTCAGTGGAGAGGAATGTAAGTGTAAAACCGGTTAGTGAGCAAAAGTTTGATGTGGTTGAGGGGAATAAGAGTACTAAGGGTACGGGTGAATCTGCTGCAGATTTAGCTAGGACATGGCAAGGCAGTGGTGCATATCCAGGTATTGATGACTGGACAAACGTGACAATTAAGAAAGGTACTAAAGTTTGGGGTGGAGCACCAGGGCAAAGTAGTTTCTATACAACAGAAAAGATGATTAAATCGGCTGGGAATGATGCAACAAAAATATTTGAAGGCCTCCAGGTAGGTAAGGGTAACTTTAGTCAATTTAGACCTGGAATGACACAATATGAATTAACTCAAGACATTACTGCAGGCTACTCAAAAGCATTAGCAAATCCACAATATGGGAAAGGCGGATTTGACCAATATTTTATTAAGGACTTTGAGAGTTCTTTAAACCCAGTCAAATCAGTTGTCCTAAAAAATAGGTGATAAAATGAATAAAATAAGAAATGGTATTATTGACTTTGAAGGAAGTGTTTCTTCTATATCCCCCTCTTTAAAATTACAAGAATTTAAGCTTTCTGACTTATATTCATATGTAAAAGAGGAAGTTATCAATGAGTTCCCAAGGTACACATTACAGCCTATAAATTATAATGGAAATATGATGAATGTAACGTTAATGTTTAATGATAATAAAGAAATTTTCCTTGTAAATATGAGCAAAATAAAGAATCAAGAAAACTCATGGGATAAATGGAGTAATGAACATGAACTACAAAGAAAAAAAGAGCATGACGTAATGCTTGAAAAATTGATTGGATCTTCCTCTAGTAAGTTTGCTTGGGGAGAAATATCATCTAATTATGATCCACGTTCAGGTTCAAGTATGATTACAATTAGATACTTTTAATTAAAAATCCTAAGAACATTTGAATTATTATAAACCTTGATTGGCTATATGCCTTTCAAGGTTTTTTAAGTTTAAAAACTTTATTCTTAAAAACAAGATGAGTTTTGAATCAAAAACTCAGGATGGTTAGAAAATTTACGAGTTGGGTGCAGTGACATTTAAATATAACGGCCATACTTACTGCTCGATTTAAAGCATGGCTCATCCTCCTATTCAGTTGTCAATTATTGAATGAAAATGCCGGCAACCTTAGTTATAGAAAAGCATTGTTTGCCACATTTTGTCTGGAAAGCAGGAAATAGGCAAGGTGGAAAGAGAATTAAAAGAGTTAATGAGTTTACTAGACTTTTAACTAGACTCCATGCTAGGCATTGACCTCATAACAGCGCGCTTTAATTGCGGAGATTGCCATTATGACATAGAGTCGTCAATGGCAGAGATTGAAAGGTTAATGAAAGCCGGTCAGAGAAAATCTTCTCAATCTAAAACACCAGAGTGGTTTCAGCTCCAGCTGCCTACGATACAGTCTGCAATTAGTGA
>NZ_WKKI01000101.1 GCF_009674805.1 Metabacillus lacus
ACAGTTGCAGAGCTGTTCTTTTTTTGTGTTTTTTTCATGCGGGAGGTGTTGGGTTGTAATGTTTTTGAGTGCAAGTGAGGACTTTAGAATATTTGAAAACCCGGGAGTTTCGAGTAGCGAGAAGATTCAGGACATGAAGTGAAGGAGCCCTTGAAGTGAACGTTCTCCCTGGGGGATGGCCCACATAAACGGAGATATTCCGGTTAAATGAAAAAGAAGGCGAATTTCAAGTAATATAAGGGAAGCTTTTCCGGTTATGTTGCTAAAAGTCGTTTGTTTCCGCCACTTTTAGCCGATTAGGCGGAATTCCTACTCCTATTTCAGCCGATTTTGGCTGTTTTTTCCGAATAAGCGGAATCTCTACGTCTATTTCATCCCACCAGGTACAAGAAAGGGTGGGAGAACGAATGGACGAAGAGATTACAAGCTCATCGGAAGCCGGATACTGAACACGAAAGTAAGCCTGAGGATCAAGATTTAACGCAGCCATCAATCTTAGAAATGAAGCGTTAAGACTTCTAATCGCCGAGGCGGCAGGGCTCGCCTAATCAATAACTAGCCGGCAGGCTGGTGTTCTTAGGAATCTCCCGCTTCATCAGCTCATGGGAGTGATAAGCGGTGAGTGTTTAATAATAGGTATTAAAACCAGTAATTAAAATAAACATCCAAAATCCAATTGCAATTAGATTTATAATAAGCCCAATTGCCATTAAGATTCCCAATAGACGCAAAAACTTAGCATAGTTCAACATAAGTTCTGCCAAAGCTTTTTCTTCATACTCTTGCAGTAAATCTTTTGCTTGTCTTGCTGAACGAAGAATGTAAATGCCTAAAAAGATAGATATAATGCCAGGTATAGCTCCTACAATAAAAAGGAATAATCCTACCAATGCATACAAACCACCTAAGATAATAAACAAATATCCTAAGAATGCACCCCATTTTGAAATATTCCTTAAAGACTCTTGCATCTGCATTTCTTACACACCCCCTTCCAATTATTACATTATAACCTAATACTTCAAAAGTGGGTTATCATTACTAGTAAATATGGTTGACATATGTTCGCAAAAGGGGCTTTCCATAGAATGAAAGTGTATGAAATCCAATTTTTCGTAGGTAAAATTATTGAATTAGATAAAAAATTTTATATGAAAATATAGGTTGGAATTTTAAAACAATAAGCAAGGTATAGGTATACCGGAGATTTCTAAAATCTTAAGATATTGTTCTTTATGGCTGCTTCTGTAATGACGTGGCAAACTTTAAGGATTTTATTTCTTTACTTTAAATGACTTTTTTGTAACTGGCTCACCTTCTTTGTTATATGCAGGTTGCTATAGTATACTGCCTGCTTTGTTATACGATCTTCGGGATAGTATAACAAAACGCTGTACTTTGTTATACTATCTGGGCAAATATCCAAGATACTATAACAAAAACCCCTGCTTTGTTATACGATCATCGGGATACTATAACAAAACGCCATACTTTGTTATACGATCTCGGCAAATATCCAAGATAGTATAACAAAAACCCCCGCTTTGTTATACGATCTTCAGGATACTATAACAAAAACCCCTTCTTTGTTATACGATCTTCGGGATACTATAACAAAAACCCCTTCTTTGTTATACGATCTTC
>NZ_WKKI01000103.1 GCF_009674805.1 Metabacillus lacus
GAATCAAACATGACCTACTGGTCACCGCCAGGAATGAAAATTGGTTTGATTCTTGTGCCACAAAAGAATTATATTTGCATTTTTCTGTCCAGACTGACTATTAACGGATCAAAGGACGTCGGAATACTGGTGTTTATAAACCCGAGGAGGAATCCGTCCTATTGCACTAAAGAGTACCGCCGATTGTTGCCATGAGCACGTGTATAAAACTACATCTACTTAAAAGTGCATGATCTGTTAGTTTATTATTGGAAAGAGGAATATGTATGGATGCAATTCGTAAATGTTGTGCTGGTTTGGATGTTCATCAGGAGTCGATTACTGCTTGTATTCTAAACAGTCCATTGGACCGTAAACCCAAGCCGCTAATTAAGAATTTTGGTACAACGACCCGGGAGCTGCTTCAACTCCAGGATTGGCTGGCTGAAAACCAGTGTACCGAAGTTGCCATGGAAAGTACCGGAGTTTATTGGAAATCGGTATGGAACATCCTTGAGTCATCCTGCAAGCTTACGCTCGCGAACCCAGCGCATATTAAAAATATGCCGGGACGCAAGACGGACATAAAGGATGCTCAATGGATCGCTCAACTTCATCGCTGCGGCCTCATTCAAGCAAGCATGGTTCCTCCCCAGGACATTCGGGATCTGCGGGACCGGACACGTTATCGCCAAAAACTTATACACATGATTACATCGGAGAAGAACCGTATTCACAAAACATTACAGGATGCCAACATCAAACTGACCACGTTCATCTCTGACCTTTTCGGGGTTTCCGGACGGGCTCTTCTCGAAAAACTCATGGATGGCGAAGTGCTGGATGAGGAACAAATCAGATCTTTGGTTAAAACAAAACTGAAGAGAAAGGTTCCCCAAATTTTAGATGCTTTAAATGGAAAAGTGCGAGTGCATCATAGAGAAATGATCCGCATGCACATGAACAGTATCCTATTTTTAGAAGAACAGGTAGAGCAGCTTGAACAATCCATTCAGGAACTGCTTAAGCCATATCAAAAAGAAGTTGAACTCTTGGATTCGATTCCTGGGATTGATTTGGATGCCGCGGCGAGCATTCTTGCAGAAGTCGGACCCGACATGGACCTTTTCGAAACAGAAGCCCATTTAGCTTCTTGGGCCGGAATATGTCCAGGTAATAACGAAAGCGCAGGTGTTAAAAAAAAGTCAAAATCCCGACAGGGAAATAAACAGCTCAAATCCATGCTTTGCCAATCCGCATGGGCGATAAATGCAAAAAAAGATTGCAGGATTACATCGTTCTTTCATCGAGTGAAAAGGCGGCGAGGGGAAAAGAAGGCAGCCATGGCAACGGCTCATCTCTTCCTACGTATCATTTACCGCATCTTATCTGATAAAGTTGGATACCAAGAATTAGGCAGTCATTATATACAGGATAAGAAGGAAAGAACCGTGGATCAATTAAAAAAACAAATAGAGAGAATGGGTTATGTCATCCAGTTGGATCGAATACAAGCCAGCTAGCTGCATAAACCCATTTTAAAAAATCCAAATTCAAACCTTGGGGGGC
>NZ_WKKI01000104.1 GCF_009674805.1 Metabacillus lacus
ACAGGATAGTTCTCTGTTAACTCTTTAAAATATTCATCAAGCACTTTAAGTTCTTCTTCCATCATCATTGCCAACAGTCCACCAAACAGGGCTCGTTCTACTTCATTTTCTACCGTCCAAATATCTTCGGGGAATATTTTCTCTTCCTTTGCATTGACCGGCATCATCGCAAATGTATGAAATCTAGGCTCATTAGGAGATTCCACAAACACCATAATTCCATGCTTTGCCCCCACTGCATTATGTACAATCACTTCTGTTTTATATTTATCAAGAAAAAATTGCTCTGTAGCCGCTGCGATTTCTTTAAACTTTTCCTTCGCAATTGGGTCATTTTTCTGGCCACCAGGCAGATCGTACCCTTCTCCCACATAGTCATTTACACTCACATACGCTTCCCTTGCATGCCTCTCCTCCGGCGTTTCAGAAATTCCTCCCATGACTCCACATCCTCCTATCAAAAATAATGCTGCAAAAATTATTGAAGTTAAATAAAAATGGGATCTCATCTTTATATCCTCCTGATTAATATCTGACTTGAAATAGTCAGAACTCTCTACTCTCTAATCATTAGTTTAGCGGAAAACAGAAAATAATTGGAGTATTTTATATACATTAATATCCAAAAATCCTAAAACAGGCCTTTAGGTGCATAGGAATTTCGAAATTATTCCAAACTTTTTTCCTAGTTTATTTTAGTATTTATTTGTTTTGATAATGGCCCCTATTGTAATTTAAAATTTGCATCTATTTTATCGTGTGTCTATCTCTTAGCATATATAAGCATGAAGACCGGCCAATTCAACAAGTTCTTGATCCGTAGTACTATCTTTATTAATTTTTGGCACAACCAAATTATCCATGAGTCTCCTCCTATTGTCTTACTATATTTCGAATTAACAATGTGTTATCTTTATCCCCTATACCTGTGTATTTATTTATTTTGTTATCATTCAACGCAATCTCATAGCTTCCTCTAGGAAATCCCTCTCTAGTTTCAATATCTGTAACGATTTGTTGTAATATCTCTTCATCTGGCTCTACATTAGGTTCTTTCATATATAAATTAATAGCAAATCTGAAACTTTCAGGTTCGTACTCCCTTACATTAAATTGTTCTTTTAAGCCCTTCTTACTAATCTTCGGTTTATTAAAGTAAAGCTCGTTAATCGGTTGGTACTCTTTCTTAACAAACAAATGCGAAATAAAGTAAAATGAAGTTGTATAACCTGTTTTTTTTACATTATTCACTGCTTCTTGTCGGATTCCGACAACAGGATAGTTCTCTGTTAACTCCTGAAAGTACTCATCAAGCTCTTTAAGTTCTTCTTCCATCATCATTGCCAACAGTCCACCAAAAAGAGCTCGTTCTACTTCATGTTCTACAGTCCAAATATCCTCAGGGAATATTTCCCCTTCATTTGCATTGACCGGCATCATCGCAAATGTATGAAATCTAGGCTCATTAGGAGATTCCACAAACACCATAATTCCATGCTTTGCCCCCACTGCATTGTGTACAAT
>NZ_WKKI01000105.1 GCF_009674805.1 Metabacillus lacus
GATTAAGTCCATATAATTGTGTAAAAAGAAAGAGTCATTTTGTTCCTTCTTGTCAACACTGTTTTCAACGACGATAAACAATGAGAAGAGGAATAAGAATGACTCAATTACAGTTTAACCTAGATTTAGACGTTTTAAAAGAAGCTGTTATAAACTCCAATATTGAAGCGGTAGTTCGATCGGCTATTGTTCTTGTGCTAAATGAATACATGGAAAAAGAAAGAGATGAATACCTACAAGCTGCTGCTTATGAACGGAATACGGAACGCCTGGATTATCGTAATGGCTATTATGAACGTGACTTTACGATGAGTATCGGGAAGCTAAAGCTTAAAGTACCACGCACTCGAAATGGCGAGTTCTCTCCTTCCGTTTTTGAGAAATACGCACGATGTGATCAAGCCTTTGTCCTCTCTATGATAGAAATGGTGATTAACGGTGTTTCCACTCGTAAAGTTACCCATATTGTGGAACAGCTTTGCGGGGAAAACGTTTCAAAGTCGTTTGTATCTACCCTTACTCAGAAGCTTGATCCTATCGTTAATGACTGGGCCAAGAGGCCCCTAAATGGTTCCTACTATCCTTTTATCTTTGTGGACGCTATGTATATTAAGGTGCGGGAACATCATCGAGTGGTTTCCAAAGCGGTCTATATCGCGACAGCCCTAACGGATAACAACACGCGTGAGATTCTTGGCCTTCAAGTGGATCATGTGGAGAACTATGAAAGCTGGTGTCGCTTTTTCCAACAACTTAAATCTCGTGGACTTCAGTCTCCCAAACTCGTGATTTCAGACGCTCATCAAGGTCTACAAAAAGCTATTCTACGGGAGTTCATCGGTACTAGCTGGCAGAGGTGTAATGTACACTTTAAACGTAATATTATCCAGAAACTCCCTAAGAAAGATACAGGAGAAATTAGGACGATGATTAAGCGTATTTTTGAAGCTGTAACTATAGAGGATATGAGAAATTTCAAAGAGGAACTCATGAGCAGGTTTGCCGAAAACTCTAGGTACGCAGCTGCCTTAAAAGTTCTGGATGAAGGTTTTGAAGATACGATTCAATATATGGAACACCCACTAGCCATCCGACCACATATTAGAAGTACGAATTCTTTAGAACGGTTAAATCAAGAGGTACGTAGAAGAGAAAAAGTAATACGAATTTTTCCAAACACACAGTCAGCTTTTCGATTAGTAGGAGCAGTCTTACTTCATTATCAACAAACTGTTTATGCAAAAAGAAAGTCCCTATCCAGATAGCCTTTACTATTTGAGAGAACTTCCATGATGGATTGTTTCATAGCCAGAATGAGCTGTCAAAGTGAGGAGCCTTTGACAGCCCACCCTGTCTATGAAGGAATAAAACCATGGAAGTTTCGCTCAAAAAATGTAAGGGGATAATTCATATAACCATTTAACTGTTGAAAACACTTGTAAGGAATTTTACACAATATTAAGGACTTGACT
>NZ_WKKI01000106.1 GCF_009674805.1 Metabacillus lacus
TTTAAACTTCTTATCATGGTAAAATTAGGCCCCAGGATTGCCGTTCATTTGTTCAAATTCATTTGGCGTATGATAGTCCAAAGTCGAATGAATCCTCTTGGAATTGTAGAAAAACTCAATGTACTCAAACAATGATTTCTTGGCATCTTCTCTAGTAATATACTTGGTCTGATAAACGAGCTCACGTTTAAGAATGCCGTGAAAGGACTCGATACAAGCGTTGTCATAACAGTTCCCTTTTCGGCTCATGCTCCCCACCATATCGTACTTTTTTAATAATGCCTGATATTCTAAGGAGGCATATTGAACTCCCCGGTCAGAGTGGTGAACGACGCCTTTCCCTGGCTTTTGACGCTTGTACGCCATCCTCAGCGCTGAGAGGACCAGCTCCTTTGTCATGGTCTTATCCATTGCCCAGCCTACTATTTTACGAGAATACAAGTCCATTACGGTCGCCAAATACAACCAACCCTCATTGGTCGGAATATAGGTGATATCCGTTACCCATAACTGGTTTGGCTTACTTGCTTTAAATTGACGATCCAAGACGTTTTCACTTACTGGATGCTGGTGCTTTGAGTTCGTAGTTGCCTTGTATTTCTTGACGGTACAGGACCTCCATTTTTTTTGGTCATAATGCGTGAAACCGTACGCTCACTTACCTTTACACCGCGTTTATTCAGGGTTTTTGCTATCTTGACACTGCCGTACCGTTGCTTGAATTCTAAATGAGTCTGAAGGATCTGTTGAGTTAGTTTCTCGTTTTGTGTCTGCCTGTCGCTTTTTGGCCGGTTTAACCATTTGAAGTAGCCGCTTTTGGAAACTCCCAGAACTTTGCACATCTTCTCCACTCGGAATTGGGAGCAATTCTTATGAACGAATTCATATTTTACCGAGGGTCTTTCGCGAAGTAGTGCATCGCCTTTTTTAAGA
Organism: Metabacillus lacus; assembly: GCF_009674805.1. GTDB lineage: Bacteria > Bacillota > Bacilli > Bacillales > Bacillaceae > Metabacillus_C > Metabacillus_C lacus. The sequence continues at coordinate 934 of NZ_WKKI01000106.1, forward strand.
TGTTATTCTCCTCCTGCAGGTCGCGCATTTCCTTCTTGAGCGCCCTTAGTTCAGCATCTGCCGAAGAGAAGGTTTGCAGGCTCTTAACTTCTGGCTGCTTGCCGTACTTTTTGATCCAGCCATGTAAGGTGTTCTCATTCACACCAACCTCTCTAGCTGTCTGAGCTACTGATTTGTTGTGTTCGTTGATGTACTTTACGGTTTCAATTTTAAATTCTTCCTCGTACCGCTTGCCTTTTGCCATACCGACACACCTCGTTATAGTTGATATATATATTATAACAATCTGTGTCTACTTTTTAGTCTAGCATCA
>NZ_WKKI01000107.1 GCF_009674805.1 Metabacillus lacus
TCTAGGATGGTGAATGGGATGTTTAAACCAAAAAGAGAATCACAAAATGAAGCGGAATTTGTTTTTATTGAAGACTTGGTCCCTGAGGATCATCTTCTGAGAAAGGTTGATAAGTACATTGATTTTTCTTTTATCGGTGAGAAAGTCCGTCCCTTCTATTCCGAGAATAATGGTCGTCCTTCGGACCCAATTTTGCTATTTAAGATGATGTTTATTGGTTACTTTTATGGCATCCGTTCAGAACGACAATTAGAACGAGAAGTACAGATGAATGTGGCGTACCGGTGGTTCCTTGGCTTGAAGCTGAATGACCCGGTTCCAGACCACTCAACTATCAGTTGGAACAGGCGAACTCGCTTTAAGGGTACAAACATCTTTCAAGAAATCTTTGATGAAATTGTTCTGCAAGCTATCAATCACAAGATGGTCGGTGGAAAAGTGTTATTTACTGACTCCACTCACCTCAAAGCGAATGCAAATAAACACAAGTTTACTCGTGTAGAAGTAGAAGTTGAGACCCGGGAATATATAGAAGAACTCAATAAAGCCATTGAAGAAGATCGAACAAACCACGGAAAAAAGTTCTAAAAAGTAGAGAGGAGGTGACAGAGACCAAGGAAATTCGAAAAAGCACAACCGATCCAGATTGTGGCTTCATGTCCCGAGAGAACAAGCAGGAAATGTTTTGTTATCTCGACCATCGGACAACGGATATGAAGTTTAATATCATCACTGATGCCTATGTTACTCCTGGAAATGTTCATGACTCTGTCCCTTACCTTTCTCGATTGGATCGGCAAATATTCCGTTTTGGCTTTAAAGTAGAAGCTGTTGCACTCGACTCAGGTTATTTAACGAATCCCATTTGTAAAGGACTTCACGACAGAAGTATTTTTGGTGTCATCGCCCATCGGAGATTTCAGCCCACAAAAGGACTCTTCCCAAAATGGAAATTCACCTATCACAAAGAACAGGATATCTATGTTTGTCCCAATGGCCAGGAGTTAGTTTATCGCACAACAACTAGGGAAGGGTATCGGGAATATAAGTCAGATTCTAAAAAGTGTTCAGAATGTCCACTCCTGCAGGAGTGCACCAGGTCAAAGAATAAACAAAAGGTCATAACCCGCCATGTGTGGGAAGAATACAAAGAGAAGGTGCGTCTAAACAGACTCTCCCTCTCCGGAAAAATGCTTTAT
>NZ_WKKI01000108.1 GCF_009674805.1 Metabacillus lacus
CATCCAGTTGGATCGAATACAAGCCAGCTAGCTGCATAAACCCATTTTAAAAAATCCAAATTCAAACCTTGGGGGGCCTTTTTTTGCTTTTTAAGACAGCACAATCCTCAATTTTCGTATAAATTCCGTCTAATCGGCTAAAAGCGCTGAAAATAGATGACTTTTAGCAACATAACCGGAAAAGCTTCCCTTATATTGCATTAAATTCACCTTCTTTTTCATCTAACCGGAATATTTCCGTTTATGTGGGCCATCCCCCAGGGAGAACGTTCACTTCAAGGGCTCCTTCACTTCATGTCCCCCCTCGAACCCCCGGGTTTTCAAATATTCAAAAGTCCTCACTCGCACTCAAAAACATTACAACCCAGCACCTCCGGTATAAAAAAACACAAAAAAAGAACAGCTCTGCAACTGTTCTTTCATTCGCCTGGCAGCGTCCTACTCTCACAAGGGGAAGCCCCTAACTACCATCGGCGCCGCAGAGCTTAACTTCCGTGTTCGGTATCCGGCTTCCGATGAGCTTGTAATCTCTTCGTCCATTCATGTACCTGATGGAATGAAATAGACGTAGAGATTCCGCTTATTGGGGAAAAACAGCTAAAATCGGCTGAAATAGGAGTAGAAATTCCGCCTAATCAGCTAAAAGCGCTGAAACTAGACGACTTTTAGCAACATAACCGGAAAAGCTTCCCTTATATCGCCTGAAATTCGCCTTCTTTTTCATCTAACCGGAATATCTCCGTTTATGTGGGCCATCCCCCAGGGAGAACGTTCACTTCAAGGGCTCCTTCACTTCATGTCCTCCCTCGAACCCCCGGGTTTTCAAATATTCAAAAGTCCTCACTCGCACTCAAAAACATTACAACCCAGCACCTCCGGTATAAAAAAACACAAAAAAAGAACAGCTCTGCAACTGTCCTTTCTTTCATTCGCCTGGCAGCGTCCTACTCTCACAAGGGGAAGCCCCTAACTACCATCGGCGCTGAAGAGCTTAACTTCCGTGTTCGGTATGGGAACGGGTGTGACCTCTTCGCTATCGCCACCAGACTGTATAAAGTTTGAGAAAAACATGTTCCCTCAAAACTGGATAACGCGCAAGATATTATATGTTT
>NZ_WKKI01000109.1 GCF_009674805.1 Metabacillus lacus
ATTTTTTATGGACGAATGCAAAAAAATCTCCTAAACTAGAAGCTAAACCCACGTTATCCGTGACTTCTAATAAAGGAGACTTTCATGGGTGATATTATATCAAATCAGACCGTATTTAGTAAATGCCTTTCTTTTTTACCGTTTGAAACTTTTAAGTGTTCGTTCTTGGACAACGGCGTAAAAAAACTGACCACTGCTAATTTAATGAGAATTTGTGTTGCCATGCAATTGGGAAATTGGAAATCCTACGAGGAAACAGAAGAGCGTATTCGTGCCATGGAAGGTACAGAGGAACTGTTTGGCCTTACTAGTATTAGTGCTTCTCAACTATGTCGTCGAGTTAATGCGTTGCCTTCCATCCTACCACGGCAGTTATTTCTTGCCGCTGTTGCCCAATTGAATAAGCTGACGAGTAACAGAAAAGGAATCCCTTCTCTGGGTCGTCTTCATCTCGTAGATTCTTCTTCTCTTCTTCTTGGACCTACACTTGGAAAATGGACGTATTTTACCAAGCATAGTAATTGCGTGAAGCTGCATACTCGGATTGTGATAACGGATCCCGGTACAGCTTACCCCGACAAGGTTATTCCTTCTACAGGTAATGTGGATGATCGTGAAGTCATGCTTGAGCTCGTGACGGATCCCCATGCCACCCATGTGATGGACCGCGGCTATGTGGATTACAAAAAAATGGACTATTGGGTGGAAAACCAAATTCCATTCGCCATGCGTATCCAGGCTAAGCATAAGACGAACATTAAAAAATCTTATGAAGTTCCCAATGGCAGTAAGGTTAAGCTAGACGCTTTAGTCGTCATGGGGAGTAAATTCAGATCTATGGAACAGCCTCTTCGTCTTGTTGAATTCACGGATGAAGAGGGGAAAGAATACCGTGTCGTCACCAATCGTTGGGATTTGAAAGCAGAAGAAGTAACCGAATTGTACCGGCACCGTTGGATCATTGAACTGTTTTTCAAGTGGATGAAACAACATCTACGCCTAGTTAAACTACAAAGTACGAAACCCCAAGGAATTTGGAATCAGATTTTCTTTGCGATGACGGCCTACTGTGTCAC
>NZ_WKKI01000110.1 GCF_009674805.1 Metabacillus lacus
TCCCACATAGTCATTTACACTCACATACGCTTCCCTTGCATGCCTCTCCTCCGGCGTTTCAGACGTTTTTCCCTTTGCCCCGCATCCTCCTATCGTAAATAACGCTATTAATAAGATTGAAAAATTAATTATATTCCATCTCATGATTGTAGCCTCCCAAGCATTTCTACCTAAATACAACTTGTATTCTATCTCCATACCCAATTTTAATTGAAAACAGTAAAAAACTGGTGTTTCATACATGGATGATTACTATGGCTCCTTCATCATACTTTAAATATGCATTAAGCCTCCAAGTTGGACTAGTTCAAAATCGAAATTCCTATTTTTATTAACAGATGGAATAGATATATTATTCATTTTTACTCCCCCTAGTCCTTAATAATATGTTCAAGCTGACCTTCTCGAAGTGAATTTTCTTTACTCCCCATACCTGAAAGTTTACTAATATCATGATCATGTAGAAAAAAAGTGTATTTCCCCCGGGGAAATTCTTCTAAATTAATTATATCGTCTACTAATAATTGGATTATTTCTTCATCTGGTTCAACATCTGGTTCTTTCATATACAAATTAATAACAAATGATAATTTATCCTCTTCATAAGCAAGTTTATCAAAATGATTTCTTAATTCTTCCTTGGTTATATCTGCGTTTTGCAAATATAGACTGTTAATAAGAATTAGCTCTTCTTGTAACAAAGAAGGCTGTAAAAAATAATAAGGTGTGGTGTATCCAGTTTTTTTCACATTATTAATAGCTTCTTTACGCAGACCCACCACTGGATGGTTATTTGTAAATTCCTCAAAATATTCATCAAGTGCTGCAAACTCTTCCTCCATAATCATTGCTAGTAAACCACCAAATAAAGCTTGCTCTACTTCCATCTCCACAGTCCAAATATCCTCAGGAAATATCTTTCCCTCCTTAGCATCAACAGGCATCATCGCAAACGTATGAAATCTAGGCTCATTAGGAGATTCCACAAACACCATAATTCCATGCTTTGCCCCCACTGCATTGTGTACAAT
>NZ_WKKI01000111.1 GCF_009674805.1 Metabacillus lacus
CTGGCGGGCAAGGGTCAGTGGAGAGGAATGTGAGTGTAAAACCGGTTAGTGAGCAAAAGTTTGATGTGGTTGAGGGGGATAAGAGTACTAAGGGTACGGGTAAAGGTAAGTATGCTTATAATATGGTTGAAAATCCTGGTCCTTTAATTGATATTAATCCTAGTGCTGCTGGAACATTTAGAAGTGGAATGTATAATGTAATAAAACTTGAAAATGATACAGTTCTTTATCGTTCTGGAAAAGCCGGTGGTGGAAAAAATGCACTAGGTCAGTATTTCACCAGAGAGCCAGGCACGAGAATTGAAGGCCGTATTGATTCTGCAGTTAAGGCTCAGTGGATTGATCCTAACACTGGTGTTTTAACAGGTTCTTCACCATTAGATACAGTATATGCAATTAAAATACCTAAGGGTACCTTTATCTATGAAGGTCCAGCAGGTTATCAAGGAGGTATTTATTTAGGGGGAGGAAATCAAATATTTGTTCCTGAACCTTGGAAAATAAGAGGTGTAGAAGTTATATCTTCAAGTCCAATAAAATAGCCAAAGAGGGGTATATATGAAAAAAGATATACTGCAGACAAAAGAACTATATAAACAATTAATGACAATTTTGAATAAAGAGAGTGATAACGAAGTAAATTATATTATTAATCAATTAGAAAATGGTTTAAAATTAATTGATGAATATATTTATAACCAACCTGAAGAAAAAAATGACCTAAATCAACTATATTTACAATTAACAGAAATATATAAAAATATAAATCAACCTCGAGTTGGTTTATCTGACTATTTTATATGGAAAGATGATTATGATGAGAGGATGAAAGCAAATGAATCTTTAGATTCTATTAAAGATAGTCTTTATAAATTATTTAAAGATTATTGAATCAAAAGAAAAAGAGCCCACTTTGGGGGCTCTCAGCTTGTGGAGAAAGGTACTATATGTTTCTTCCACAAGCTTTTTTATTCTTTGTAATTTCTCTTTTTTCATCGA
>NZ_WKKI01000112.1 GCF_009674805.1 Metabacillus lacus
GCGGCTCGAGGTCATAAGTCATCTTGGTCAAGAGGTCAAAGAGCGACCTCATGCCCAAGCTGCCTTATGCTTGTCGCCGCTTAACGGGCGCCTTCCGCTTTTCGGTTTGTCCAGCTCCAGGCGCCAGCCCTTCGAGGTCATAAGCCAATCCGGCCTGAAGGTTAAATAACAACCTTCATTCCGGCTCGTCTTATGCTTGTCAGGGCTGAGCGGGCGCCTTCCGCTTTTCTTGGTGTCCAGCTCCAGGCGCCAGCCCTTCGAGGTCATAAGCCAATCCGGCCTGAAGGTTAAATAACAACCTTCATTCCGGCTCGTCTTATGCTTGTCAGGGCTGAGCGGGCGCCTTCCGCTTTTCTTGGTGTCCAGCAGCTCCGGCTAGGCCCTCGAGGTCATAAGCCAATCATCTCAAAAAGGCAAAGAGCGCTTTTTAGAGATGCTCGTCTTATGCTTGTCGGGCCTGGCAAGCCGGTTCCGCTTTTCTACATTGTCCAGCTCCGGCAGCTAGGCTCTCGAGGTCATAAGTCATCTTGGCCAAAAGGTCAAAGAGCGACCTTCTGTCCAAGCTGCCTTATGCTTGTCGAGCCTAAGCAAGCTGCCTTCCGCTTTTCTAAGTCATTCGACAAATTTCTCACTTCTTGTTGACATCTTTTCCGTAAGTGTGTATTATATAAAAGTACCTGATGAACTTCACTTGCGGGTGTAGTTTAATGGTAAAACCTCAGCCTTCCAAGCTGATGTCGTGGGTTCGATTCCCATCACCCGCTCCATACATAAGATTTTAACCTAATGACAACGCAGTGTTTCGTTTCCTGTAAAACGAAGCATTGCGTTTTTTCGTTAAATTTTCTTATGTGCAGTGCTCACATATGCCATCTTATGCTTGTCGCAGCCCGACACGACGTCGGACAGTCATGCGTTGCCACAGGACGTGGCGCTCTTAGCATGACTT
>NZ_WKKI01000113.1 GCF_009674805.1 Metabacillus lacus
AACATGTTTTTTCTCAAAAAAAGTTGTTGCTTTTTCAACAATAACTTTATATAATAATCTTTGTCCTTGTGACAAATAGTCTGGTGGCGATAGCGAAGAGGTCACACCCGTTCCCATACCGAACACGGAAGTTAAGCTCTTCAGCGCCGATGGTAGTTAGGGGCTTCCCCTTGTGAGAGTAGGACGCTGCCAGGCGAAGCACGAAAGTGCTATGGAGGATTAGCTCAGCTGGGAGAGCACCTGCCTTACAAGCAGGGGGTCGGCGGTTCGAGCCCGTCATCCTCCACCATGCCGGTGTAGCTCAATTGGTAGAGCAACTGACTTGTAATCAGTAGGTTGGGGGTTCAAGTCCTCTCGCCGGCACCATTTTTACCAAATGAAATATTGCAAGCAGTGAGTTTAGAGCCATTAGCTCAGTTGGTAGAGCATCTGACTTTTAATCAGAGGGTCGAAGGTTCGAGTCCTTCATGGCTCACCATTTATATTGATATTGCGGGTGTGGCGGAATTGGCAGACGCGCTAGACTTAGGATCTAGTGTCTTTGACGTGGGGGTTCGAGTCCCTTCACCCGCACCAATATCATGCGGAAGTAGTTCAGTGGTAGAATACCACCTTGCCAAGGTGGGGGTCGCGGGTTCGAATCCCGTCTTCCGCTCCATTTATATGTATAGAGTTGTCTGCTTGCCGGGGTGGTGGAATTGGCAGACACACAGGACTTAAAATCCTGCGGTAGGTGACTACCGTGCCGGTTCGAGCCCGGCCCTCGGCACCATTATATGAAATATGCGCCCGTAGCTCAATTGGATAGAGCGTCTGACTACGGATCAGAAGGTTATGGGTTCGACTCCTGTCGGGCGCGCCATTATTTACGGGGAGTAGCTCAGCTTGGTAGAGCACATGGTTTGGGACCATGGGGTCGCAGGTTCGAATCCTGTCTTCCCGACCAT
>NZ_WKKI01000114.1 GCF_009674805.1 Metabacillus lacus
AAAGAAAATAATATCCAATTTTTGGATAACTGGGTTCAATTACAACCCCCTAGACTTTTTGGCTCTGAACGAAGAAGTTTGGATGGTAAAATTATACTTAAATTACATATAGAGTAAACTCGGTATACCCTTGTGGATATTTTTACAATGCTAGTGGAATACCTCCGGCTATTTCAGTCTTTTTTCATGAATTTTTTAAAGTAAGCGGAAATACTCCGTTTACTTAAGTACATTTGTTAACAAACTTAACTTTATGACAGGAATGCATGCCTCTGAGCTAAATAAGAAAAGGATACTGCCAAAATGGGATTGTGATATTAATAACATTGCGTCGATAAGTTTGAAAACCAAATAGAATACTCAATATTTGTAAGAAAGTAAATATGTTCACAAACAGAAGAAATTGTTGTTCAGGATGCAATTCGCTTATTCTCTTTTTTCTGCTTTTAAAGATTTCTGTAAATAAACTATGGTATCTATGGTTTTGAGGTTCTCCCACTAAAACAAAAATTCCAATTAAAGCTGTTTTATTTGCATCATCAATATATACCTGTCCATTAGCAAAATTCTCTAATCCATTAATTTTATAACCTTTTTTAATTTATCATTCAAACAGTTCCCTCTTTGTAAAGTTGGTAATTGTTTTAGCCTAGATATATCTCTAAAATATAACCAAAAAATTCGATGTCTATCTAATTAGATGTATATAAAATACCATTGAATAATCGACGTTTTAAGTTTTTGTCCGAATTTATAATAATATATCTATTCAACTATCCAGCCCCGTTTGTTCAATAAGGAAATCAACAAAAAGGTGCCTCTATCCCTCCTGGATCAACTCACCCGTTACTTTAATAAGCTATTTTTTATTTAATATGAATATCCTTCGTAGCTTTTTTTATAATTGTTTTTATAAACGGTTCCTTTTTCTTTGTGTAAG
>NZ_WKKI01000115.1 GCF_009674805.1 Metabacillus lacus
GGGGATTCCTAAGAACACCAGCGTAACCGCTAGTTATGGATTAGGCTATCCCGTTGCACCGACGGTTAGAAGCCTTACAGCTTCGTTTTTAAGATTTAATCCTGCGTTAATATCGCGATCATGGAATGTCTGACACTTAGGGCATTTCCATTCTCTTAAGCCTCGATCTTTAACGTCTTTGTTTTTATAGCCACAACTCGAACAAAGTTGAGAGCTAGGGAAGGTTTTACTCACTTCCACTACGGTCTTACCGTACCATTCAGCCTTGTACATTAACATGGTCTTGAATTGATACCATGACACATCGGCGATAGCTTGAGCTGTTTTCTTATCTTTCAGCATGTTCGACACTTGTAGACTCTCAATCCCGATCACATCGTGGTTTTTGATGATGTCGGTAGAGGTCTTATGTAAGAAGTCTGTTCGTTTGTTTTCGATTTTTTCATGGATACGAGCAACCTTTTTTCGTTGTTTATTCCAATTACTAGAGCCGATGACTCGTCTTGATAGAACATGTTGGGCTTTCACTAACTTTTGTTCTAACGACTTAAAATAACGGTTATTTCTGTATTTTGTTCCATCCGCAAGGATGGCGAAATCTTTTAGCCCTAAATCAACGCCTGTACTGGAGTTTGTTTTTGGCAGTTCAACTACTTCTGTTTCCACTAAGACAGATACAAAATACTTTCCACTTGGGTTACGTCGGATCGTCGCATTGATGATACGTCCATCTACCTCACGACTTTTAGCGAATGGAACCAGACCAAGTTTAGGCAACTTGATGTGTTTATCAAAAACAGCGATATTTCCGTTGGTTTGCTTCGTGATATAGGACTGCACCTTGTTCTTTTTGCCCTTAAATTTAGGGGCTTTGTTTTGCTTTTTATAATACCGTTGGTACGA
>NZ_WKKI01000116.1 GCF_009674805.1 Metabacillus lacus
AGCGCTGGAAATAAACGACTTTTAGCAACATAACCGGAAAAGCTTCCCTTATATTGCCTGAAATTCGCCTTCTTTTTCATTTAACCGGAATATCTCCGTTTATGTGGGTCCTCACCCAGTGGGAACGTACACTTCAAGAGCTCCTTCACTTCATGTCCTCCCTCGAACCCCCGGGTCTTCAAATATTCAAAAATCCTCACTCGCACTTTTAAAAATACAACCCAGCATCTCCGGTATAAAAAAACACAAAAAAAGAACAGCTCTGCAACTGTCCTTTCTTTCATTTCCCTGGCAGCGTCCTACTCTCACAAGGGGAACCCCCTAACTACCATCGGCGCCGCAGAGCTTAACTTCCGTGTTCGGTTTCCGGCTTCCAATGAGCTTGTAATCTCTTCGTCTAGTCGTTCTCTCTCCCTTTCATGTACCGAGTGGAATGAAATAGGCGTAGAGATTCCGCTTATTCGGAAAAAAACAGCGAAAATCGGCTGAAATAGAAGTAGGAATTCCGCCTAATCGGCTAAAAGCGCTGGAAATAAACGACTTTTAGCAACATAACCGGAAAAGCTTCCCTTATATTGCCTGAAATTCGCGCCTTCTTTTTCATTTAACCGGAATATCTCCGTTTATGTGGGTCCTCACCCAGTGGGAACGTACACTTCAAGAGCTCCTTCACTTCATGTCCTCCCTCGAACCCCTAGGTCTTCAAATATTCAAAAATCCTCACTCGCACTTTTAAAAATACAACCCAGCACCTCCGGTAAAAACACAAAAAAAGAACAGCTCTGCAACTGTTCTTTCATTCGCCTGGCAGCGTCCTACTCTCACAAGGGGAAGCCC
>NZ_WKKI01000118.1 GCF_009674805.1 Metabacillus lacus
CATCCAGTTGGATCGAATACAAGCCAGCTAGCTGCATAAACCCATTTTAAAAAATCCAAATTCAAACCTTGGGGGGCTTTTTTTTGCTTTTTAAGACAGCACAATCCTCAATTTTCGTATAAATTCCGGTTAAACTCAAAGTGAAGGCTTTTAGAGGGCGAGATAAACGGAAAAATTCCGGTTAAACTCAAAATGAAGCCCTTTTAAGGCAATATAAGCGGAAGAATTCCGGTTAAGCTGTCCAAAACCCCTCAATTTGCACTTTTTAAAGAGGATAGACGGAATTCTTCCGTCTATTTGATGTGATTTTCACCTCATTCCGCTGCTTAAGCGGAAATGCTCCGTTTATTCCTTCATCAGCATCCCTGTCAATTCAAGATAAACGGAAGAATTCCGGTTAAACTCAAAATGAAGCCCTTTTAAGGCAATATAAGCGGAAGAATTCCGGTTAAGCTGTCCAAAACCCCTCAATTTGCCCTTTTTGAAGAGGATAGACGGAATTCTTCCGTCTATTTGAGGTAATATTCACCCCAATCCGCGGCTTAAGCGGAAATGCTCCACTAGCATTGTAAAAATATCCACAAGGGTATACTGAGTTTACTCTATATGTAATTTAAGTATAGTTTTACCATCCAAGCTTCTTCGTTCAGAGCCAAAAAGTCTAGGGGGTTGTAATTGAACCCAGTTATCCAAAAATTGGATATTATTTTCTTT
>NZ_WKKI01000119.1 GCF_009674805.1 Metabacillus lacus
CATCATTATGATCTTTATGAAGTTGATAGAGGAATAGAATATAAAGTAGAATCATTTTCAGATGAATATCAATCAACGTATGCAAATGCATGATGATACTGCTATCGAAAAATTAATTAATCTATCTAGGCTGATGGAGGAAGAACCTAAAGTAATAGGATTATATAATAATGCCCATTTTGCTTTAGCAGCATTGCATTGGCTAAAAACTGAAAACTCTATCAAGAGATTCACAGAACTTTTTGAAAAATTAGATCCTGAGAAGCAAATCGTTTTACGTAAACTTATTGAGGAGAAACCTTATTTGTATTTGTAAACAAACTAACCTTGATTGGCTTTATGCCATTCAAGGTTTTTTACTTTAAATATTTGTGGTTAAAGCAATATGACTTTAGAATCAAAAACTCATGATGGTTAGGAGAATTACGAGAATAGTAGCAGTGAACGATAATTCGGCGAGATGAACATTTTACATGGCAGGGGTAGTATAACATGGAATGGCTAAAAAATAACGAGAATGACAAAGATCGTAGTGCTAAGGGACGCAGGGACAGGTACGTTGTCCCACGATATGAAAACAGGAGCTTGACATGGTCTATGGAATCAAGAAAGTTATCCAAATGTAGAGTCCAGAAATAGACGGGTATGAGGTACTCTAAAGCGATGGAGGCAGTC
>NZ_WKKI01000120.1 GCF_009674805.1 Metabacillus lacus
GCAAACCCGCAAAACCGACGGTCAGTAATCTTATTTTAGACAGATCCACTTGATAGGTGATCGTTTTGTTCCACCAGTATTCCAAAGCTCCAACCGCCCTGAGATTTTCCTTTGTCGCAAACGAATAAAGAAATTGAAACCTTGAGTCCAGACGGTAGTGCAGCAAGGTGCGGCCTAACTGTGAATTGGCAAACCTGCCCATTCCCACTCGGAGCTGATCGTCAAATGAAACACCTTTCATATACTCTTGAAATCTCAGTTCACTCTGGCCGAACGGTATCTGTTCGTCACTCGTTTGGTTAAGAACCGATTGACGGTAATATCCATCTGAAAGCACAGAAGCAAATGCTTCATTCTTCTTTGCCTCACTTAGTGCAGTCTGTATCGTAGGCAGCTGGAGAGGCTTATACGTTCTAATGAATTTCCATTAATACTTAAACCTTTCCCCATCTATTAAACTACAATATATCAAGAAGTTAATCTTCTGATTCCATGAGCGCTTGCTTAGCTATAGGCAACAGTTCATCCAGTTCAGACTTCGTAAATAATTCTTGGTTTTCTGGAATTTTCAAGAGTAATTCTGGAGATTTTTGTACAAAAGCCTTATTTATTTCTGCCTCTTCCTCCAC
>NZ_WKKI01000121.1 GCF_009674805.1 Metabacillus lacus
CATCATTATGATCTTTATGAAGTTGATAGAGGAATAGAATATAAAGTAGAATCATTTTCAGATGAATATCAATCAACAATGGCTTTATATATTTTTTCGAAAAGTAAGTTAGAAGAAAGAATATGTGATGAAAATGTTATAAATGATATTAAAAGCGCTACAACATTTAAGGCTATTCAAAAGATTTTCGAAATCTATTCAGATGAACAGTATTATTCTTTCTTCGAACTTAATCCAGATAAAATAGTTTTAGAAAAAGGCTTAAAGGACACGTATAATGTCCTGTTTTATGGTGAAAGTCACTCTAAAATTTATATAGCTAAATCAAGGGAAATGAATAGAGCTGGGGTTGTTCTATATAATTTTTCTATAAAACTGAGCCGATTTTATAATCTTATGGATATCATTCAAGCAGAAATAGATTCTAATTTTAAAGAAACATTAAAAAGATTATACCTTTTGGGATGAAGGGAGGGAAGCATGGGACGCAGGGACAGGTACGTTGTCCCACGATATGAAAACAGGAGCTTGACATGGTCTTTGGAATCAAGAAAGTTATCCAAATGTAGAGTCCAGAAATAGACGGGTATGAGGTACTCTAAAGCGATGGAGGCAGTC
>NZ_WKKI01000123.1 GCF_009674805.1 Metabacillus lacus
TCCTTTATTAGAAGTCACGGATAACGTGGGTTTAGCTTCTAGTTTAGGAGATTTTTTTGCATTCGTCCATAAAAAATCCCCCTATAATTTCAATTAATAGAGGGTAATTAAATTGATCTTTTGGCCTGTGGATACATATGCAATGATAGTGGAATATCTCCGTTTATGTGGGCCATCACCCAGTGGGAACACACTTCAGAGCTCTTTCACTTCATGTCCTGAATCTTCTCGCTCCTCGAAACCCGGGGGTTCGTAAGTGTTCATATATTCCACTCGCACTTAGATACAATCTATGATACCTCCGGTATTAAAACACAAAAAAAGAACAGCTCTGCAACTGTTCTTTCATTCGCCTGGCAGCGTCCTACTCTCACAAGGGGAAGCCCCTAACTACCATCGGCGCTGAAGAGCTTAACTTCCGTGTTCGGTATGGGAACGGGTGTGACCTCTTCGCTATCGCCACCAGACTGTATAAAGTTTGAGAAAAAACATGTTCCCTCAAAACTGGATAACGCGCAAGATATTATATGTTT
>NZ_WKKI01000124.1 GCF_009674805.1 Metabacillus lacus
TAGGCACGCCGCCAGCGTTCGTCCTGAGCCAGGATCAAACTCTCCAATAAGATTGTTTGACTTGCTCATAGTAAAAATTTAAAACTAGATTTAACGTTGACGTTCTGCTTTGTTTAGTTTTCAAAGATCATTTACAGCAACTTTATTATCATAACATGTTGTTAACGATAATGTCAATCACTTTTTTAATTTCTTTTTTGTAATCAGCACCTCATCTGAGGTAGATACCTATCTTAACATGCCTAATTTGGTCCGTCAACACTTTTTTGTAATTTAATTTATGTTTTAGATATATTGTATCTTAAGCAGTTAATCCTCGTAATTCTGATCCAGCTTTACAGAATATTTTGGAGCTGCGAGCAGCATACTTTACAGTTATTTTTAATTACCTGCAGAATTATGGTCTAACTTAACTAGGTGAGAACTTAGCAAATCAGGAAAGAATAGTTAGAGTAAGATCCTTTTTAAAATAAGCCCCTAACTACCATCAGCCGGTGGAATAAAA
>NZ_WKKI01000125.1 GCF_009674805.1 Metabacillus lacus
TTTTTCTCAAACTTTATACAGTCTGGTGGCGATAGCGAAGAGGTCACACCCGTTCCCATACCGAACACGGAAGTTAAGCTCTTCAGCGCCGATGGTAGTTAGGGGCTTCCCCTTGTGAGAGTAGGACGCTGCCAGGCGAATGAAAGAAAGGACAGTTGCAGAGCTGTTCTTTTTTTGTGTTTTAATACCGGAGGTATCATATATTGTATCTAAGTGCGAGTGGAATATATGAACACTTACGAACCCCCGGGTTTCGAGGAGCGAGAAGATCGAGGACATGAAGTGAAGGAGCCCTTGAAGTGTACGTTCACCGGGTACATGAAAGGGTGAGAGAACGAATGGACGAAGAGATTCGAAGCTCATCGGAAGCCGGATACCGAACACGGAAGTTAAGCTCTGCGGCGCCGATGGTAGTTAGGGGCTTCCCCTTGTGAGAGTAGGACGCTGCCAGGCGAATGAAAGAACAGTTGCAGAGCTG
>NZ_WKKI01000126.1 GCF_009674805.1 Metabacillus lacus
CTGGAGCTGGACAAACCGAAAAGCGGAAGGCGCCCGCTCAGCCCTGACAAGCATAAGATGGCTTGGACGGAAGGTCGCTCTTTGACCTTTTGGCCAAGACAGCTTATGACCTCGAGGGCCTAGCTGCCGGAGCTGGACAATGCAGAAAAGCGGAAGGCGCCCGCTCAACGGCGACAAGCATAAGACAGCTTGGGTATGAGGTCACTCTTTAACCTCTTGACCAAGATGGCTTATGACCTCGAGCCGTTGGCGCCTGGAGCTGGACAATGTAGAAAAGCGGAACGGGCGTAAAGGAAGTCATGCTAAGAGCGCCACGTCCTGTGGCAACGCATGACTGTCCGACGTCGTGTCGGGCTCCGACAAGCATAAGACGAGCATCTCTAAAAGGCGCTCTTTGCCTTTTTGAGATGATTGGCTTATGACCTCGAGGGCC
>NZ_WKKI01000127.1 GCF_009674805.1 Metabacillus lacus
TTTATTTTGTTATCATTTAAAGTGATTGTATAACTTCCTCTAGGAAAACCTTCTCTTGTTTCAATGTCTGAAATGATTTGTTGAAATATCTCCTCATCTGGTTCTACACCAGGCTCTTTCATAAATAGATTAATAGCAAAAGCAAAACTTTCGGGACCGTATTCCGTGAAATCAAAATGTTCTTTTAGCTCTGTTTTGCTAATCTCTTGATTATTCAAGTAAAGGGCGTTGATAATTTCTCTCTTTTCCCCTAGGAGTGAAAATTGAAAAAAGTAATGCGGAGTCGTATAGCCTGTTTTTTTAACCTTATTCATTGCTTCTTGTCGGATTCCAACAACAGGATAGTTCTCTGTTAACTCTTTAAAATATTCATCAAGCACTTTAAGTTCTTCTTCCATCATCATTGCCAACAG
>NZ_WKKI01000128.1 GCF_009674805.1 Metabacillus lacus
CTGGTGGAACAAAACGATCACCTATCAAGTGGATCTGTCTAAAATAAGATTACTGACCGTCGGTTTTGCGGGTTTGCCATTATCGGTAAAGGCTCCAACTGTGTCTGCCGCTGAAACAGAAGAGAAAAAAGTTTCTGATAATCCAATTATGAAATCTTTACATAGCTTTAAGGAAATAACAGGATCAGTATGGGATGGAATGAAGACAAGGTCGGAAAAGAGCACAGACTCATGGTATGACTTTGCAGACTACCTCTCTGGGGGTTTAGTGGATGGAACAGTAGATACGTGGAATGGCATGCAGAGCCGATATGTGCAGTTTAAAGAAGAGAAAAGCATGTCTAGCTTCCTCCATTACATTACAATGGGCGCAGATGACATGGTGGTTGGAACTGTAAATCCTAAAGAGC
>NZ_WKKI01000129.1 GCF_009674805.1 Metabacillus lacus
CCAAGCTTCTTTTCCTCTTAAAAATTAAAAAGAGAATCACATAAACTAAGCGTTAAAACTCAGTGAATATCTTGCTTACTCGTTATCCAGTTTTCAAAGAACATGGTGGAGCCTAGCGGGATCGAACCGCTGACCTCCTGCGTGCAAGGCAGGCGCTCTCCCAGCTGAGCTAAGGCCCCGAACATAAAAAAGAGATGGTGGGCCTAAATGGACTCGAACCATCGACCTCACGCTTATCAGGCGTGCGCTCTAACCAGCTGAGCTATAGGCCCATCTCACAGGGTATAAAATTGAGAGCAGTTCTCTCAAAACTAAACAAAGCAGAAACGTCACGTCTCGTAAATATTCCTTAGAAAGGAGGTGATCCAGCCGCACCTTCCGATACGGCTACCTTGTTACGACTT
>NZ_WKKI01000130.1 GCF_009674805.1 Metabacillus lacus
ATCATTTCAGACATTGAAACAAGAGAAGGTTTTCCTAGAGGAAGTTATACAATCACTTTAAATGATAACAAAATAAATAAACACACAAGTATAGGTGACAAAGATAATTCTTTAATAATCTGGGACATAGAAAGACAATAGGGGGAACTCATGGATAATTTAGTTGTGCCAAGAATTAATAAAGAGTATTTAACTTCAATAATTTTTGCAGCATTATTTTTGATAGGAGGATGTGGAGTCATGGGAGGAATTTCTGAAACGCCAGAGGAGAGACATGCTAGGAAAACATTTATTAGTGTAAATGACTATGTGGGAGAAGGTTTCGATTGCCTGGTGGCCAGAAAAACGACCCAATTGCGAAGGAAAAGTTTAAAGA
>NZ_WKKI01000131.1 GCF_009674805.1 Metabacillus lacus
GAAGCGGATGCCGAAGCGGATGCAAACGCCGATGCAGAAGCCGATGCAGATTCTGATGCAAATGCAGACGCAGAAGCCGATGCAGATTCAGATGCAAATGCAGATGCCGAAGCCGACGCAGAAGCGGATGCAAACGCGGATGCCGAAGCCGATGCAGATTCAGATGCAAATGCAGACGCCGAAGCCGATGCCGAAGCCGATGCAGACGCAGAAGCTGACGCCGATGCAGATTCTGATGCAAATGCAGATGCAGAAGCCGATGCAGAAGCCGATGCAGATTCAGATGCAAATGCAGACGCAGAAGCGGATGCCGAAGCCGATGCAAACGCGGATGCAGAAGCCGATGCAGATTCAGATGCAAATGCAGACGCAGAAGC
>NZ_WKKI01000132.1 GCF_009674805.1 Metabacillus lacus
CCAAGCTTCTTTTCCTCTTAAAAATTAAAAAGAGAATCACATAAACTAAGCGTTAAAACTCAGTGAATATCTTGCTTAATCGTTATCCAGTTTTCAAAGAACATCCGACAAATGATCAGCTTCGCATTTCTTCGTCAGCTTTGCCTTTCCGGTACTCACTTAGAATCACTAAGCTCCGTTTCCTCCAAGGCTTTGCTTCCTCGAACTACTCGCTGCTAATTTGTCTCTATGATTACAACCGTAAGGTTGCAATATATATGAGAGAATGATCTCTCAAAACTAAACAAAGCAGAAACGTCACGTCTCGTATATATTCCTTAGAAAGGAGGTGATCCAGCCGCACCTTCCGATACGGCTACCTTGTTACGACTT
>NZ_WKKI01000133.1 GCF_009674805.1 Metabacillus lacus
TGGTTTTCTGGAATTTTCAAGAGTAATTCTGGAGATTTTTGTACAAAAGCCTTATTTATTTCTGCCTCTTCCTCCACACCTGAAGGCCATTGACCTGTCTCTGCGTAAAGTATTACTTCATGAGCGTCTTGAGCTGATTTAAACGCTTTGTCCATATTTCGTTTAGAAATATGATAAAAAACTGGCTCATTATATGGTCCCTGTGCCCAAGATATTTGATATTCTCCATCTTTTTCTACCACTGCAAAGCCATCTCCACGATGTATTTTTTCCATTCTGACTGCCTCCATCGCTTTAGAGTACCTCATACCCGTCTATTTCTGGACTCTACATTTGGATAACTTTCTTGATTCCA
>NZ_WKKI01000134.1 GCF_009674805.1 Metabacillus lacus
TGACCTTTTGGCCAAGACAGCTTATGACCTCGAGAGCCTAGCTGCCGGAGCTGGACAAGAACGAAAAGCGGAAGGCGACGTTCAGCGGCGACAAGCATAAGACGAGCCGGTATGAAGGTTGTTCTTTAACCTTCAGGCCGGATTGGCTTATGACCTCGAGCCGTTGGCGCCTGGAGCTGGACAATGTAAAAAAGCGCAACATTAGTAAAGGAAGTCATGCTAAGTGCGCCACGTCCTGTGGCAACGCATGACTGTCCGACGTCCTGTCGGCCTTCGACAAGCATAAGATGGCTTGGACGGAAGGTCGTTCTTTGACCTTTTGGCCAAGACAGCTTATGACCTCGAGAGCC
>NZ_WKKI01000135.1 GCF_009674805.1 Metabacillus lacus
TCTTATGCTTGTCGCAGCCCGACACGACGTCGGACAGTCATGCGTTGCCACAGGACGTGGCGCTCTTAGCATGACTTCCTTTTACTCAGCCTTCCGCTTTTCTTGGTGTCCAGCTCCACCGGCTAGGCCCTCGAGGTCATAAGCCAATCATCTCAAAAAGGCAAAGAGCGCCTTTTAGAGATGCTCGTCTTATGCTTGTCGGGCCTGGCAAGCCGGTTCCGCTTTTCTACATTGTCCAGCTCCAGGCGCCAGCGGCTCGAGGTCATAAGTCATCTTGGTCAAGAGGTCAAAGAGCGACCTCATGCCCAAGCTGCCTTATGCTTGTCGC
>NZ_WKKI01000136.1 GCF_009674805.1 Metabacillus lacus
CATTAGACGGAATTTCTCCGTTTATTACAGGCTATTTTGTCCATATTTTCTATTTAACCGGAATTCTTCCGTCTATCCCCAGAGAGACCGGCTGCCCCAGCTGTCTCAAGAGCTCACGGAGCATTCATAAGCGGAAGTTTTCCGCTTAAGTTCAAAATATAGCTCTTTAAGGCCAATATAAGGGAAGGATTTCCGGTTAAACGCTTAAAAACCCTTTATTTACAGCCTTCCGGAAGCATTAGACGGAATTTCTCCGTTTATTACAGGCTATTTTGTCCATATTTTCTATTTAACCGGAATTCTTCCGTCTATT
>NZ_WKKI01000137.1 GCF_009674805.1 Metabacillus lacus
TCTTTCATTCGCCTGGCAGCGTCCTACTCTCACAAGGGGAAGCCCCTAACTACCATCGGCGCCGCAGAGCTTAACTTCCGTGTTCGGTATCCGGCTTCCGATGAGCTTCGAATCTCTTCGTCCATTCGTTCTCTCACCCTTTCATGTACCCGGTGAACGTACACTTCAAGGGCTCCTTCACTTCATGTCCTCGATCTTCTCGCTCCTCGAAACCCGGGGGTTCGTAAGTGTTCATATATTCCACTCGCACTTAGATACAATATATGATACCTCCGGTATTAAAACACAAAAAAAGAACAGCTCTGCAACTGT
>NZ_WKKI01000138.1 GCF_009674805.1 Metabacillus lacus
CAAATATAATTCTTTTGTGGCACAAGAATCAAACCAATTTTCATTCCTGGCGGTGACCAGTAGGTCATGTTTGATTCCTCCTTCTATTTCAGCCGATTTTAGCTGTTTTTCCCGAATAAGCGGAATCTCTACGCCTATTTCATTCCACTCGGTACATGAAAGGGTGAGAGAACGAATGGACGAAGAGATTACAAGCTCATTCATCGGAATCCAGAAACCGAACACGAAAGTTAAGCTCTGCGGCGCCGATGGTAGTTAGGGGCTTCCCCTTGTGAGAGTAGGACGCTGCCAGGCGAATGAAAGA
>NZ_WKKI01000074.1 GCF_009674805.1 Metabacillus lacus
AGACAGCTTGGGCAGGTGGTCGCTCTTTGACCTCTTGCCCAAGATGGCTTATGACCTCGAAGGGCTGGCGCCTGGAGCTGGACAATGTAGAAAAGCGGAAGGCGCCGTTTTAAAGGAAGTCATGCTAAGAGCGCCACGTCCTGTGGCAACGCATGACTGTCCGACGTCGTGTCGGGCTGCGACAAGCATAAGATGGCTTGGACGTAAGGGCGCTCTTTGCCCTTATGGCCAAGACAGCTTATGACCTCGAGCGGCTGGCCAGTGGAGCTGGACAATAGGAAAAGTGCAGGCAGCTTGCTCAGGCCTGACAAGCATAAGGCAGCTTGGGCATGAGGTCGTTCTTTGACCTCTTGATCAAGATGACTTATGACCTCGAGGGCCTAGCTGCCGGAGCTGGACAAATCGAAAAGCGGAAGGCGCCGTTCAGCCCTGACAAGCATAAGACGAGCATCTCAAAAAGGCGTGCTTTGCCTTTTTGAGTGCTCGTCTTATGGACCTCGAGGGCAATTGTACGGCTATACCCTCAATCAAAGCTGAAAACTGATTTACTCTGTTTTTCACCCATTTCTTTAAGCTCAAACTCTCTTAAAGGTTTTGCCTCAAAGATACTTCCCTAACTAATTCCTTTCGGTCATCCATTAGTTAACAGAAACCGTACTGTATTTGGTTTTGAATGTACCCCAAGGTCCGGTCTAAGTTGTAAGCCAAATTAATTAAGATTCCCTGTTGATAAGAAATAATTGTCTTTACCGATACTATTAATCTTGCCAGTCTCTCAACGCGAATGTAGACAACTTTAGGTTATAAAGCATGAAAACTTACTGCAGGATATTATGTGCTAAAAGTGGCTGTTGGGTTTATGTTGCAGATAACTTTTGGTGGAAAGGACTTTATGCAGAACGTTCTACATTATTTTAAAGAATGAAAAGCCATTATTATTACTTTGAACAAGCTCGTTTCATTGCGCTGCAGACACTTGCTTTCCGCAGGGAGGGAGCTGAGCCTCCTCGGCTTTGCCTGCGGGGTCTCAGGCTTCCCTCCATTCCTGCAGGAGTCAAGTGTCTTCCGCTTCATTACACTCTTAGTCTACTATCTGGCTTGAAGACTTTAAACATAAACTAATAAAGGCAGGTAATTCAAATGAAGAGAAAAAGCATAGCCATTGCAGCAGGTGTAGGTATACTTGTTGGCAGCAGCACTGTAGCGTTAAATTTAGCTAACGTGAATGCAAGCGTTATGAAAGTTATCAAACTCAATATGACTGAAGAACAACTTGATCAACAAATGGGAAACAGTACGATTGAACCTACAAAGGTGGAATTTAAAGAGTATCTAAATGATTTCGAACAAACTGCTTCCCCGCAGTTCGAAGACGGATTAGAGAAGAAGTTGGCGCAAAGGGCTTTTGTAGAATTAAAACAATCAAAGAACAAAATTGATCTGAAAAATCTCAAAAAAGAAGTAAAAGAACAAGCGGAATTCGACAAAGCATGGGTTAAATATGCTGAGGATGAATATGGCATTAAAGTTACACCTCAAGAAATTGATGAATGGATCAGTAACGGACCAGATAAATTTCCAGTTGACACTCAAAAGGCTTATGCTGAAGCATTAGGGATGTCTTTAAAAGAATTAAATCACACCTATTATCGTGATCAGTATGAAAAGTGGGTTATGTGGGAAAAATTATCCCCTCTAGTGGCAGAAAAGTATGGAATAAAAGAAGTTGATTATGAAAATATAGAAATACAAGAGAACACACCAGCTGATGAAATGAACTTTAACAATAAGGTTTTAAGTTTATACGAGAAAGAAGTCACTTCATTAATGAAATAAACGTAAGCTTTCAAAGGAGTATTCCCTACCGAGCACCACGTCCTGTGTTTAACGCATGACTATCCGACGTCCTTGCATAAGGCGAGCATCTCTTAATCTTTCAACACATATAAATAAGCCGCCGGATCATTCGGCGGCTCTTTCACTAATAATTCTTTTCTGTTTCCCCTGGCCCGATTTTGTCTGAGTCGGGAGAAACCTGTCCGCCTGCTCCGGCAGTTGAGGTATCTGGCTCTACCCCCTGCGGCTGGCTTGGGAGAACATCGTTGTATTGATTTGGGTCCTCTTCCTTTACTTCTTTGATTTTCAGGTCCGTTCCTTCCAGCTTCTGCTTCAGGATCGCCTCAATATTTTTGTGCCCTTCTACGTTTTCACATTGTATGCTGACATGATACGTTTTCATCGGCTGCATTCCCTTCTGTTAGAAATAGAGTAATATTTATTTTCCCTCTATAACCGCTTTAAAACTTAGCTCTTTTTGCCTTTGTTTCATTGCTTACAAAAAGGATCACGGTAAGTCCTGCCATTGACAGAAAAAAAGCCAATGTTTTCAGTTCTCCCGGCACGGGCAGCAGCACCGACAAACAGGCTGCTGAAAATTCAGTTTTGTTTTTTCATCACCCTTATGAAGGACATTTCCTTTGCTCTTTCACTCAGTTTTGTCCTTCATCTACCTGATAAGGGCCTTTTCTCTTGATCTTCCACATACTTCTGTCCTTCATCACATTCAGGTACACAAAAAGAGCATTCGGAAAATGCTCTTTTTCGTGTATTGCCATCATATTGTCTGTACTAATCGCCAAAATTCTCAACCGAGAACATCACTGATGCCGTCCATGTTGGTTTCTATCCAAGCAATGGCCTCATCAATTGTTGGAAATTCACTGGCCTCAAAGGTGACTTCATCCTGCAGGAGCCACACATCCTTTTTTTCGTCGTGCAGCCCTCCGATTGACCAGTGAAGCAGGCTGTATGGGTGATTATTATGGAGAAATGATACCCATGTTTTGTTTAATGCACTGTTTTTTAATGCTTTTAATGACTTTTCCATCCATCTATCCTCACTTTACAACAAGCGTCATACGCGGGTTAAGAATTTGCGAAGGGCATTTCAGCATAAAGGTATTAGAACTCTCGGAAAAATCAACAGTCAACTGTTCATCCATGAAAACAATTTTTGATTTTTCAACTCCGACAGATCCAAAATTTGTTTCAACAATGCTGATGTCAGCTTCCTCATGTTCTTTTACGAGCCATAATGCCGGCACTCCGCTTACAACACAGCCGCAGCCCTCGGTGTCATATTTCAGTTTGAGCACATAGCCGGGATGTGTTTTTTGTACTTCATCTATTTTTTCCATTGCTTTTTCCGCAAAGGTGATATTCATCCTTGGTGCCCCCTCATCTTTACGACATTGTACCATAAAAGCAATGGGTTTGCTCAAAGCTCTGTTTGCAATTTCAGCCGGCTGGCCTTACCATAACAATAGATGGAAAGAGAGGAGGATGGATATGTCAAAAGTACAAATTAAAGTGATGGATAATGGCGGATTGCGGGTGACAGGCGATGTGGAGCTTATCGATATGGACGGAAACGCATTTCCCGCTAAGCCGGCCTTTACGCTCTGCCGCTGCGGACTATCATTAAAGATGCCATACTGCGATGCTTCCCATAAAGGAAAGTTCTCTTCATGTGCACGCGCGGAAGTGATCATGGACGAGAAGCAGTAAACTTGTTTTCTTTCCTGCCTGCCTTCAGTATAATAAGATTATGCCAGACTAAGGGGGATATTTTTTGTGAGATTAAATGTATTAAAGCCGGTATTCGCAGACTCTGCAAGTGAACTTGTTCAAGCTGCCAATCAATTTGAGGATACTATACTAATTAAAAAGGGGCATTGGTCAATTGATGCCAAAAGCCTGCTGGGCGTTCTCGCTCTTTCACTTCAGCCGGGTGACACAATTGAGCTTGCTACAGACAATGAGGAAATTGTAAGCGCATTTTTAGAATTAAACTTTTTTAGTAAATAGGGCCTTTTTGGCCCTTATTCTATGATTTGGACGTCGACAATACTCTGCATTTGAACATTCAGCCTTTCTCCGGTTTCCTTTATCATCCGCAATGTTCCGGAAAGAGCGTCAACAAAATGGACATGACCTTTCACCTGGCGGAACTCACCGCTTTTATAGTATGTAAAGAGAAGATAAGAATTGTTTTCCATAGCCAGGCAGATGACTTCATTAAATTCCTCCAGCTTTTGTTCATCAAGCTCCGGCTTGGACTGATACCTGTCTGACTCCTGCCATTCGCGAAGGAGCTTTACATGTTCGGGCAGCATCATTGCAGTCCATTTAATATTTCCCCGGTCACGAATCATCATCTTCACCTGCTTCCGTCTTATGCTTTATGGCCGCCAACAAGAGTTGCGCGGTGCTTTGCCGTTCCTGCCGGAGTATAGGAGACAGCTCTTAAAAGCGAGTCTGATCCATATTTATTTCGGATGGAATCCATTACGTAGCCAAGCACCCGCTGTTTTTCGCGGTTCTGTTCAAAAAGGCTCAGCTGTGCTTCAAAATCATCCTCAATGTTGGAAAGAGACACCGAGATTTTTCTCACTGTTTTTTTCTCATAAAACCGGTTGAACAGCTCCATGCATACCTCATACAGATCCATTGTGATATTGGTCGGCGTTTCAATTGTTTTTGATCTGTGAAAGCCTCCTCCCCATTCATCCTTGCTGTAGCCGATTCCAAGGCTGACAGTCCTGCCTGCCTTTTTCTGATTTCGGGCCCGCCTCGCAACTTCTTCACAAATTTCAAGCACCACATGCTTTACTTCCTCCGGGTCGGGGTAGTCACGAAGAAGAATCTGGCTTTTTCCAAAGCTGATCTGCCCCTGCATAATCGGAGCGCCTATTTCCGATAAATCCACTCCCCATGCATGATAATAAAGCTGATTACCCATGATCCCGAATTTTGCTTCCAGCAGCTCCAGCGGATGCCTGGCAAGCTGGCCTACAGTGAAAATGCCCATTTTATTCAGGGTCTTCTCCACTCTGCTTCCAATTCCCCACATTTTGCTGAGCGGGCTGAGCTTCCAAAGCTTCTTCTGAACATCCTCGTAGGTCCATTCCTGAATGCCTGTTTTTTTTGCTTCAAGATCCAGGCAGAGCTTTGCAAGCAGCATGTTAGGACCGATGCCGATTGCGCACGGAAGCTGAAATTCTCTTTCCATGTCATCTCTTATTTTGGATGCAATCGTTTTTGCGTCTCCCCAAATTTGTTCAGCTCCATCAATCTGTATAAAGCTTTCATCAACACTGTAGGTGTGGATCGCTTCTTTTGGGACATAGCGGTGAAACAGCCTGGTCAGCTCGGTTGATATACGGAGATACATTGCCATTTTTGGATTTACAATTTTGATGCGCGGATCCTTGGGGATTTCAAACAGACGGGAACCTGTTTTAATTCCAAATTCTTTTTTCATAAGAGGCGAAGCAGCAAGAACCACACTTCCCTGGCGCTCCGTATTCCCGACCACTGCTATATAGCAGTTCAGGGGGTCAAGCCCCATCAGCACTGCAGCACAGCTGGCATAGAAGCTCTTCATATCAATGCACAAAATCTTTTTCTTTGGGAGCATGTCATAGTCCACCATTTACCGCTCTCTCCTTTTCGAGAATATATGTTCGTAGTCCTATTATACTGTCTATACTAAGCGAATATACGTTCTATTTCAATGGTAGTTTTTCCCCCGCACCTCTCATCTGCAAACCTTTTTTAAAAAAAACCTTTATAAAAAGGCTGTTTTTTATAAAAAATGACGAACAAAAAAACGTTCATCATCAGCAGCGGGGGAAGCAGGATGATGAGGATCAGCCAAAATCAAAAGAAACTTTTTCAGCCTAGAATATGCTAAGGTTGGGATCATTCTTTTTGTTAGGCGGGAAAGTGCCTCGTGAAAGCCACAATACATATATAAACGGAGGAACTCCGCCTATTCAGAAAAAACAACGAAAATGGACTCCAATAAACGGAGGGTTTCCGTCTATGCACCTAAAAAACCTTAAAATGGCGTATCTTCAGCAGCTTAAGCGTAATTCATTCCCTTATTTTCTCTAAAAAACGGCCACTTTTGAAATTAATCGGATTTCTAACGCTTATTTTTTCTTTGTTGTGATAGAGAGGCATTTCACCTAACCGGAAGAGCTGCGCTTATTTTCTTTCACGTTGGGAATCATTCTGTCTCCCCATATAGCCTCATAGGGCTTGCAAAAGGGGGCACAAGTGCGCCGGCGGTCTTGCAGAAGGGTAAGTGAGGTCATAGGACACAGTCTTCTAGTACGTGACAAGCGGGCAGGAAAACAAAAAAGCCCGGATGGTGAATTCATCCAAGCTTTTGCAGCATACAGTTATTTTTTTGAGAACGCCCTTCCTGCAAGCCTTTCAAACAAACCGGGAAAAAGCTGATATGCCACACTTCCTGCACTCATCCAGCCCGGAAGGTTAATCTCCCGTTTAGGGGTCAGCATGGCATTCACAACCTTTTGGGCTACTTCTTGGGGCAAAAGCATATAACGCTCTATATTTTTGACATATTGTCCGCTCTTGTCCGCGTGATCAAAAAACTCGGTTTTAATAGGGCCGGGGTTTACTGCAGTAACATAGATTCCTGCATCTTTTACCTCCATGCGCAGGCTGTTTGTAAATCCGAGAACAGCATGCTTTGTAGCCGCATAAAGACTGGATTTTGGCGTTGCAATTTTTCCGGCCTGTGAGGCAATGTTAATAATATGTCCGCTGCCTTTTTTCTGCATAGAGGGAAGCATTCCCTTTGTACAGGCAACCAGGCCGAAAACATTTACAGCAAACATATTTTCCATTTCCTCCAGGGTAGCTTCTTCAAAAGACCGAAAAACACCGAATCCTGCGTTATTCACCAGAATATCAATTCCGCCTGAATCCGCAAGAATTCTGTCCAGCACCCCTTGAAGCACAGAAGTATCGCTGACATCGGCTGTATACCAGCTGCAGTGAATACCATACTTGGCCTGCAGGGAAGCGGACAGCTCCTGTAAAGCTTCTTCTCTCCGCGCCAGCAGGTATAAGTCTGCTCCCTTTTGTGCCGCAAGTTCAGCGATGGATTTTCCGATTCCGCTTGATGCTCCCGTAATCAATATCTTTTTTCCCTGTATATGCCTGCTCACTTGATTCATCTCCTAACAGCTTCATACATGACGGTCTCTCCGCTATACTCAGCTTTAATCTTCCCATGTTCTTCTAAAAAGTCAAGCTGTCCAACTGTTTCTGACATGGTGAGCAAAAATTGCCGTTTGTAGATTTTTGGAAACAGCAGCCTGCATACCTCAAAGGCAGTCAGGGGCTTCTGCCTGAGAAGCTCCAGCACCTCTTTTGCCCTTTCCTCCTGCTTTTTCAGGCTGAGAAGAATATGGGTGTGTGCATCTGGAATCGGTTCTCCATGCCCGGTCAGGACAGAGGAAATGGGAATATGAAGCAGCTTTTGAATGGAGCTGATATACTGCAGCAGCGGACGAGGGCGGCTGCTTCCAGTCTGCGGAGGCTCAAGCAGCGGATTGGGTGAAATTTTGCTCAGCAAAAGATCCCCTGCAATCAGCAGTCCGTCATTTTCTCTGTACAAAACAATATGAGACTGTGCATGGCCAGGTGTGTCAAGTATTTTCCAGTCCTTTAATCCAGGCAGACTGTCCCCCTCCATCACTCCGGAAGTAAGAGCCCTGTGGCAGGAGTATTCAAGGGTTGAATGAAGCTGTGAGAGAAGCGGCAGAAAAACGGGATCTACCCCGAATTCCACAAACAAACGGGAAAAATAAGCGTGCTGATTTTCTAAAAATGTCTGATCACGCATCAGCCAGGCTGCATTATATGGATGGCCAATTACCGAGACATCATGGGGAAGATAATCCAGCAGCCCCACATGATCAGGATGATGATGAGTCAAAACAACCTGTTCGATATCCTGAAGCCTGCAGCCTGCTTGCTGAAGCTGGCTTTTCATTGACAGCAGCGCCTCTTCCGTTTTTGGTCCGGCATCAACGAGTGTTAATACATCTCCTTTAATGAGGTACGCATTTACGTCTCCTACGGGAAAAGGCGTGGGCATGGTGATTGTATGTATGAATTCAGCACCGGTACTCAGTTTCATCGTAAAGCCTCCATTTATTATGTTTGAATACAAACAAAACAGCAATTTTAAAAGCATCTATTAGTATTTTACTTCTTTCCCCCTACAGTTGTCATTATATTCAAATAATTAACCTGAAATACTTTTAAAAAACAGGCTTGACAATAGCGTGTCCCTCATAGCATAATGAGGAACAAATCAAATGAATCAATTCAACGCGTTAAAGTTCATGATATAAAGAAGCTATGAACAGGAATAGTAAGTCGGCAACGGCATCAGAGAGTGTGGCCCCTGGCTGAAAGGCCCCACTGCCCTCTTAACGACTGAACCTGCCCTGTGAGCTGACAGGAAAACCTGTCCGTTTCCCCGCGATAAGGGACCAAGCAGGAAGCTGTTCAGAGCTTCAAATAGGGTGGTACCGCGGAAACCTTTTCGTCCTTAGCAATAGGGATGAAAAGGTTTTTTTGTTTTATCAGAAAAGATTGCAGTTAACATACAAGGAGGAAGCGTCAATGAAAAAAATTGCATTTTTGGGAGCCGGTTCAATGGCTGAAGCAATGATTTCCGGTTTTGTAAATGGGGGGCTGTACCAGCCGGCGCAAATTGGCGTAACTAACCGCAGCAATACAAATCGTCTGCTTGAACTATCAAAAACATACGGAGTGTCGGTTACTGACCATAAAAAAGCCCTGCTGGACTCAGCTGATATTATTATTCTTGCCATGAAGCCAAAAGATGCACAAGAAGCATTGTTGAGCATAAGAGAATTTATTGAGGAACGCCATCTTGTCATATCTGTACTTGCAGGAGTCACAATCTCTTCCATCACCACCCTGCTGCAGAAAGATGCAGCCGTCATCCGTGCTATGCCGAATACATCCGCATCTGTCAGAATGTCGGCCACAGCTATGGCTGTAAATTCAAAAGCAACCCTTCACCATATTCAGGCAGCAAAGCAGATTTTTGAAACCATCGGAATGGTCACACTGGTAGAAGAAGAAAAGCTTGATGCTGTAACAGGCCTGTCCGGAAGCGGACCTGCTTATATTTATTATATTGTGGAGGCAATGGAGCAGGCAGCACTGGAGGTAGGACTTGAAAAGGAGATGGCCAGAAACCTGATCCTACAAACTCTTGCAGGTGCATCGGAAATGCTTCTGCAAACGAATAAGCAGCCCTCTGATCTCAGGCGGGAAGTCACCAGCCCGGGAGGAACAACGGAAGCTGGAATACAAGCACTGCAAAACTATCAGCTTCAAGAAGCAATTGTTGCCTGTGTCAAAAGTGCTGTAGAACGCTCAAAAGAATTGAGAGCCGGACAGCCGGCGAGGTAAGTTCAGAGTCTGAGAATGATAATCTTATTCGTTTGTCATCTTATTACAATTAGATTAAAGTCCTTCATTTCGCTTTAATACTCCCCTCAAACGGGTATATCTTAACAAAGGCATTTAAAACTCAAAAAAGGAGTGTTGGACAATGGCACAGCAAGTCTTATGCGAGGTTAATAACTGCCACTATTGGAAACAAGGAAACAAGTGTACAGCTGATCAAATATTCGTTATCACACACAAACGTAATGCAGAAGAATTGAGAGATACAGACTGCAGCACATTTACACCTGAAAAAGACGTACAGTAAAAAAACTCGCAGATTGCGAGTTTTTTTCTGTCACGGATTCTATTATTTTTCAAACATCCATTTCAGCGTGTAGGAAAGCTGATCAGGCAGAATGGAAAAAGTATAAGGAAGATGTACCCTCTCCGTCCACTTATGGGCATCTCTTCCCACTGGTCCCAAGTTCATCACAGGAAGGTTCAGCTCTTTCATTTCCTGGAGCGGAAGCCTGTAAGGCCTGCCGAACAGCGGCATGTTGCCGACGAATGAATCCAGGGGCGAGCTTTCAGGTGAAAGCTGCAAAAAGCTTAAGTCAGACAGACCTTGAAAATAGTTTTGCTTTTTCAAAGTAATGCCATATTCTTTTTTCGTATAGTCTGTAACCTGCTTTACTGCCTCTTCGATGAGCTCATCTCCCTCTGAGGAAACAGCCGGATAAAATGGAGGGCTGTAAAACACTACGATCATTGGGGAATGTTCTTTACAAAGTCCTGCAACTTCAGAAACAATTCTGGTAGAAAAATCCCTGTCGCCAAGCACCCCTCTATTGGCAATCAAATAGTTAATTCTTCTTTCCACCTCAGATTTGCCCGCTTTATCTACAGCAAGCTGATAAAGTTCTTCATATGAATAGACTGACACTTCAACAGGAGAAGGCTGAAATGCAACCACTCTGCTGAAAGCTTCTGCCTTCCTTCGATAATGTTTTTCAATATTTTCTGCAGCCTGCTTTGCCGATGATGTTAAAAGGCTGTGCAGCTCTTTTGCAGATCTTTTCATCAAAAAAACGTTAAATAAACTGACTGCAGTATGTGGAATTTGAACAGAGTACTCTTCTTTCAGATCCTTCTGCATTAAGTTGGTCGGCGGAGGACTCACCTCATTGCCCGCAGCTTCACAATAATCCTCATTCAGTTCCATAAACCTGTTCACTTCAGAAGCCATATAATTGGCATTGAGTCCTGAGAAAGGTTCTCCTACATGTGTTTCCGTTCCAAAGCAATAAAAACCCGCCAGTACCTTTCCGATAGAACCTGTATAAACGTAGTAGTTAGGATCATTGGGAAACCGCGAAAACATTGGCTCAGAGTTAATACATGCCTGATAGGACAGATCATATTCATCTTTCAATCTGGAAAGTACAGGAACTGCATTAATCATGCCTGCTGAGTTTACTTCTTCATCAGGAACGGTTAGCAGCATAACATTTCCATCAAATTCACCGTTCATTGCTCTTTCAAGAATCGAAATTTGGGCCGTCAGCCCTGCCTTCATATCCATTGTTCCTCTTCCAAACAGCCATTCTCCGCTTTTTAAGTCCTGCTGAACATACTCCGGTATCATATCCATACGCAGCGCATATTCACTGGTCAGTTCCCGAGGCCTGAAAGCAAGATGTTTTAAATCTCCGTAATCAATAATGTCAACAACATCAAAATGGCTCAATAAAATCGCTGTGTTCTTCTTCTTAGCCTTTTTCACAAGTGCCGTTAAAAAATAACGCCCGTCCTGGAGAGGATGAAGAGATAGATGATCAGGATTTTCCTGATAATAAGGCGTATCTTTTAAAATATAAAATAGGTATTCCGCAAAGGCTACTTCTCCCGCTGTCCCGGTTATGCTGTCATGCTCGACAAGCTTCACAAGAAGATCTGTAAGCTGCTCTTTCGTCTGCCAATGGTTGTTCATCCGTAGCACCCCCTAGAATATAATCTTATTTTATAGAATCTTTTAGATATTACAACACGTATGAGCATGTTATGTGACGTAAAAAATCATTATTGATATAATTTTTCTGCATGAAGAATTGGGAGGGAAATACTTGAAAACAAAATTATTTGATTCTTATACAATAAAAGATGTGACATTAAAAAACAGGCTTGTCATGTCTCCAATGTGCATGTACTCTTCGCACAATGAAGACGGACAGGTAGAAGACTTTCATCTGACCCACTATATCAGCAGAGCTGCAGGAGGTATCGGACTGGTTATGGTGGAGGCGACAGCTGTAACGCCTCAGGGAAGAATATCTTCCAGAGATCTTGGAATCTGGAGCGATGAACACATTCCCGGACTTTCAAAAATTGTGAACGGCGTGAAAAGCTATGGAACAAAAACAGCCATTCAAATTGCTCATGCCGGCCGAAAAGCAACTGTGGACGGCGAGATAGTGGCACCTTCAGCTCTTGCATTTGATGAACGTTCAAAAACGCCTGCAGAATTGACGGTGGAAAGAATTCAGGAAACCATTGGGGCATTCAAAGATGGAGCAGAGCGTGCAAAAAAAGCAGGTTTTGATATTATCGAGCTGCATGCTGCGCACGGTTACTTAATTAATGAATTTCTATCCCCGCTCTCCAACCATCGGACAGACAGCTATGGCGGAAGCAAGGAAAACCGCTATCGCTTCCTAAAAGAAATCATAGACGCTGTAAAAGAAGTATGGGACGGTCCTTTATTTGTCAGAATTTCAGCACATGATTATAACCCCGAAGGCATGACTCCTACTGATTATGTAGAATATGCCCAATGGATGAAGGAACAGGGCGTGGACTTAATTGATGTCAGCTCAGGAGCGGTAGCACCGGCAAGAATTGAAGTATACCCAGGCTATCAAGTTAATTTTTCAGACCAAATCCGTAAAGAAGCAAACATCCCGACAGGTGCAGTCGGTCTGATCACCACAGGAATTCAAGCTGAAGAAATCCTAAGAAACGAAAGAGCAGATCTCATCTTTGTCGCCAGGGAACTCCTGCGGGACCCTTACTTTGCCCGAACAGCTGCAAATGAACTGGGAGAAAAAATAGAACCCCCCGTGCAATATGATAGAGCTTGGTAAATAGAAAAGCGGAGGCAGCTTGCTTAGGCTCGACAAGCATAAGATGGCTTGGACGGAAGGTCGTTCTTTGACCTTTTGGCCAAGACAGCTTATGACCTCGAGAGCC